>JAEUWD010000059.1 GCA_016786485.1 Bacteriovoracaceae bacterium
ATAATAATTGTTATATTTTCAACTTGAACTATCGACGGACATTGGCCGATGATCGAATCTCGTTCAATCTCATTCTGAATTTTGGTGATAACACCTTTAAGCGGCAGCAAACCGGCCAGAACATTAAAGAGAAAGTATGGTAATTATTATTGATTTCAATGATAGTTTTACCTTTAATATTGCGGAAGTTGTTTACCGTGAAGTTTCGCAAAAACTCAAAGTCATTCCTTATTCTGACATTGCACAATACCAAGATGAAATTCTCTCACCTGAGCGAAAAGTCATTATCCTGGGGCCTGGACCGGGTAAAGCACAAGACTATTCAGAAATTTATCCGTACTTAAAAGCTTGGTTAAAGCTAGACCAGATTTTTTTAGTCGGTATTTGTCTGGGACACCAAATGTTGTGGGACATTTTGGGTTATCCGACGGTGAATTTAGCTAAGCCGATTCATGGCGTGGCCTTCAAATTACGCTTGAATCAGCGTTGGAAACGCTTATTAAAAGCTCCGGTCGAGCAAATGATGGTCCAGCACTACAATTCTCTCATGGTACAAATGCCATCGGAAAAAACCGAAATCAGTATAGCGAATAAACAATATTTTTTGGGTTTTAATGAAGGTGTGTTTTGTATGTCTTCGGCGAAATCTTTTTTAACTTATCAATTTCATCCGGAATCAATAGGTACAACTTACCCTTCTGTCTTCTTTACGCCTCTAAAGGAATTCTTCGTATAAAATAGAGAGATGGAACTCTCGGTTTCTGGGGTCTATGGCCCTGAATCATTACATTTGCTCATGAACTTAGGAATTAAGCGATTCTGCTTTGATCTAAGACCCTTGAGTTTAAATTTTTTGCAGGAATATAAACTGCATCAAATTCTTAAAACTTATGTAACTCCAAATGAACAAATTCTAATCCAATTTGAGAATGAAAAAACATATGTGGTAGAGAAGATTTTGGCGGACTTGAAAAAAAGCCCAGTGCTCGATTTTTCAAAACAAGTTTCCCTGGAATTTTCAGATACCCAAGACGTTGAGTATTATGAACAATTTGGCGTTCCCTATTATTGGCATTTTTCGACCAAAATGAATTACCAAGAATTCTTTCATGCACCAAATTTTCAAGGTTTTATTTTTCAACTGAAAGATTTAATCGACTGGTTTCAAGATGGAAGTCTCTATACCTTTTTCAAATCGCTGAATGACCAGAACGTTCATAAAAAACATTTTAATTTATGCCTGCCGATACAATCTAATATCCCTGAGTCGATGCTAGATTTTCTGAATTTCCATTCTATAGAATTGCTCATCAATAAAAGTGTTGAAGATTCATATAGAAATATCAACTTGGAGCAGCTTAAGTCTGTAGTTGTAGGATATCGGCATGCTTTATCGATTTAAGAAAATCCACCATTCAACGATAAGTATGTATATGAGAAATAAGTTCAAGTTCATCCTATTGGGGTTTCTCTTCTTATCGGCTTGTAGTCACATGCGTTCTGGTCATTACGTGATGAATGAAAATGGTGAATGGGAATTTATTCCAAGTAATACAGGAATTGCTCAGCTCTTTCGTTCAAATGAATCTTATGGCGTTTGGGATGGGGGAGAATTTACTTGGCCGGTTCCTTCTAATCGTAGCATTAGTTCTGGTTATGGCGAACGCTGGGGGCGTCCTCATCATGGTATTGATATTCCAGGTAACTCAGGTGAGGCCGTGATTGCTGCTGATGATGGCGTGGTTGTCTACGCTTCAAATCGTATTCGCGGTTATGGCAATATGGTGATTGTCGATCACGGAAGTCATATTCGAACAGTCTATGCTCATAATCGTAAAAATTTAGTTCGAAAAGGTCAGCGAGTTGAACGTGGACAGCTTATCGCTCGGGTGGGCAAAACGGGTAAAGCGAGTGGAAATCATTTACATTTTGAAGTTAGAAATCGTGAGACGCCACTTGATCCTATGAAATACTTTCGTCGTCCGGTTCGTAGCTTAGCTAGTCGAAAATAATTTATTTAACAGTATTTAGAATTTTTAAATAAAGCTCAGCGGTGTTGACGGCATCTTCCAGT
The DNA here is from genome assembly GCA_016786485.1 of Bacteriovoracaceae bacterium. Taxonomy (GTDB): domain Bacteria; phylum Bdellovibrionota; class Bacteriovoracia; order Bacteriovoracales; family Bacteriovoracaceae; genus JAEUWD01. Next base: position 2,075 of record JAEUWD010000059.1, read on the forward strand.
GCGGTGTGAGCGACGGCCCCCATTCCAAAATGTTTCATCAATACGGAACCAGAGTCACCATCTTTAGGGAGTTTCCCTAAGTCAACTAAGCCCTTAGCAAAACAAGTCAGGTCGAGCATACGGTGATGAAAATATTTGCGCATAAAATCCCAACCCAGATCGCGATTGAGAAAAGGCAGATCGATTGAATTCATCGATTTTCCAAACAGCACCACTTTTTCTTTGTTAAAATAAGTCGTGATGGCTTCAGATTCCAGATACTCTTTTATTTTTTTCTGAAAGGCCGGAATGGTCAGTCCTGTTTCATTTGCTTTGCGAATCAGTTTTTCATTGTGCTGAATCACCCAAGGATCAAGACGAGGTTTTAGAATTTCAAAAGCGGGGCATTGAATAAAGTAATGAAAAGCCAAAGATTTCTCAATCCCCAGTTTTGTATCAAACGGCACACAAGCAAATTCAATAATCAAATCGTGTTCATTTAATCCTGTCGCCTCAATATCAAATGACAAATATCGCATAGAGATTAAATATCACTCAAAATCGGGCAATGGTCACTAACATTCGTATAACTTCGACCTAATCGATCAGCTCGAGTGGTTTGACAACGATTGGCCAAGCAATGAGCACCGACGTAAGCCGCTGGTGGGTTTTTTGGTGATACGAAACTTGGTGAACTTAAAATATGATCAAGCATCGAAGGTTCTTCAATCCCATCACGAGTTCCACCGTGCCAGTAATTCGTGCATGGTAGATTTTGTGTTAGATCGTAGAGACCTAAGTTCGAAATAATTTGTTTGAAGGCCTGATAATAGGGATTGCTTGGCCCTAAACTGTACTCCGTCGAATTTAAATCACCGACGATAATAAAGTCGTTATAGCCTCTGACACGGTACTCATTCAAAACGACTTTAAGAACTTCATATTGGAAGTAACGAGTTTCCATCGCTTTTTGATCACCACCAGCTTTCAGGTGAAGTACCATAAAAATAAACTTTTTCGATGTTTGTTTATCTTCGAAGTAACCAATCAGTGCAGGTCTTAAACCTTGATAACAATCTATTTGACTATTCGGACCTGAAGCCGACAAACGCATATCTTCATAAAGGCCAATTAGATTAAAACGTTGCGGATTGTACATAATGCCTAGATGTTGGCGACCGCGACCCCCACACTGACTGAGGGCCAAAGCATAATATGGAAAGTATCCGGCCACGAACTGAGTGAATTGTTGTTTATCAACTATCTCTTCTACACCGAGCATATCGACTTGGAGACCAGCAATCGTTTTCGCTAATTCAACTTTGTCAGTGTCGGGTTGATTGGCTTCATCACTACCAAAATTTCTAATGTTGTAACTACCAGCTCGGAAAGTGGCCTCAGCATTAAATTGAAAAAGGAACACGAGCAACGAAAGAGCGAGTAGATTTTTCATAGCGATTTCTCCGTTAGTATTAGATACAGTTTAAGAAATAATTAGCTCAGCTAATATGCTTTGTATCAATTCAACCGTTATTTTTCAGGACTGACAAGGAATAAAATGCCAATTCTATCAGGTATTTAAATTAATTTTCTTACATTGTTGCACGCGTCAAGATGGTCTTGTTAAGAAAGAGCGTAAGAAGATGAGATTTTACTGTAAGAAAATAGTTAAGTACTTTTTTTATATTCGATCAATCTGATCAATCATCAAGGAGAGAAGATGAAAAAATGGATTTTTGCCCTTTTCCTTTGTACTCAGACCAATTTAGTAACCTATGCCGACGATGCGATTCCCATGGAATTCGATATCGGCGAAGTTGAATTGCGCGACATTACTCATCATGAAGAAGGTGAAGTTGTACATCTAAGTTCTGAAATGGCTTGTCCTCCAGATTGTACGCCAGGACAACAAAATCCCAACAATCCGTTTCCTCCTACGCCCACGTTCCCGCCCAATCCGAACTTTCCCCCGGGTGGTGGTTTTCCTTTTCCTCCCACCAATGGTGGTTACGGTGATGTCATTGGTATGGCCCGAAACCTTGTGGCCCTCGGTCGCGAAATTTACGAACTCGTGAAGTTAGGTCAACCCGTCATCCAGAGTGACTTTCCTGCTATCAGTGTTATGCCTCTTATTAATAAGAGTGATCCGGCTTCGGTTATTTTAGATACGGCCGGCTGGTCATTTCCTGAAATGAAAGAGTATAGCTTGGACATCAAAAGCAAGATGGGAACCAAAGCGATTGGTGTGAAATTTCAAATCCTCTATAGTTACGGAGGATCGTACCTTGATAAGGGGAAATATCTGACTGGTGTTCAGATTATCCCAAGTGATGTTTTTGTCGATTATGGTTTCGAGTTAAATTCTACTTTCAGACTCCAAAGCATTCAAAACCACGGAAGTGTCGCCGATCCTATCGCTGGTGCGCTGGTCACGCTTCAGTATAAAGGTGGAAGTATGTTCAAAAAGTTTGAGAAAAATATCGTCATCCACGTAACTGGTGATGGTAAGTATAAAATGTACTAATTGATTTTTTATAAAGGGAGAGACCCCAATCTCTCCCTTTATAAATATTCGACCACCACGTCTTCTTTTAATGCCACAAAATCTTCTAAGCTAATCTGACATGATACCAAATCACCATTGACCATACACTTCTGACAAACCCCTTCACCTAAACAGGAAGATGCAATACGAACAGAGTGGGAATGAAGAAATGCCATCAGACTTATTTTTGGAATGGGTGTAGGGCAATCAAGAATGCGTACACATTTGCCGCTGGCCTTGCCCATAACCTTTATCATTGGCATGAGAGGTATCCGAGGTTTCGCTCGTCAACGAAGAATTGTCTAATGCCATTATTAAATTGAATATGACCCCAAACGTTACCTAATGTGAAAGTGTGATAGATCGGAACATTCAGTTTTAGTAATTCGTCCAATTGTTGCTTTGAACCTCGTTGTGATTCAAATACCAAGCGTAGTGGATCAGTTAAGAAGAGGTGGCGAGAGAATTTTAAAATACTCGTCATATCTTCGGTCGAGTGGATATTTTTCACTCCATATTGATAAAGGTGGTACAGATGCTGGCCTGGATCTCGGCTTTGGTTAGCAACTAACCAGGTTGAATACTGCTTGCTCTGTTCAAATTGGCAAACCGCAGGCATGCGAGTTTTGGGATTTCCGTCGAAGAAAAAACTCTCAGGAATATTTTTAAGTTCGCTAATATCTTGGTTGGTGGTGGCGAGGAAAAAAGCTTTTCCTTTAGAGAGACCAAACATATTTCCCTGTACATCATTTTTTGAAATGAGAAAAAGGGATTTTTCATAAACAGAAACTTCAAAGTTACAGTTCATGTTGAGGTCATTTGGCATCTTTTTATTGTAGAGCTGGGTACTAATCTTAATATTGTCTGTCGTCGTTTGTTCAAGTAGGCGATTCAAGTTTTCAAAACGAATTTTTGGTAAACGCTCACCTTTCTTAAGCATCTCGTCCCCACGGGTAAAAGGGGTTTTGGCCCATTCGAGGTTGGTGAGGGCAAGTTCGTTGCTTTTAAAGAAGCTGGCGAGCTCTTCGCTGACGTACATTTGGTCCGGGAAGTAGAGATCAAGTAGTTGATTTAATTGTCTTAGGCTCTTTTGAGGGGAATTTTTTTTTAAAATATCATTTAACCCATAGAGAAAGGCATAAGTGTTTTTACTTTTTTGTTGGGGAGAGTAGTCGAGATAAACGGGCTTGCTCCCATTTTGGTAAATGACTTGAAAGCGAGCAGTCGGTGAAGAGAGATCTGGTCGCAGGTTAATTTGTAATAGTGACCATAGGACCGATGTCTCTACAAAACTTAACTGAATTTCCTGCTGTTTAAGATCTTTCAAGAAGTTTAAAAACAAACTTTGAATCAGCTCATTAGAGCCAACTACCACGGTATCGCTCGTAGGAACTTTACAGTAAGTTTTTTCGTTACGTTTATAGTCGAGTTCGTTTGCTTTTTCAGTTTGAACCTTGTCACTGAAGAAAGTACACGCGGAAAATAGGAATAAAAAAATGAGATTTTTCATTTAGAGTTCGATCACCACGCTACTATCTTCAGAAGCTGATTCTAAACCAAACTTCTCGCAGAAATCTAAATCGAGCTCTGCTGCTTTTTTCGTCGTCGCTCCTAAAGTACACAGAACCCACATCCCAGCTGTGGTCGACGATGCTATCGCCTGGGTAGAAATCGAAATTATTTCGTGACCGTGCTTTACCAGTTCATAGGTGAGTTTATCAAATTCTTTTTCTTGGTAGCCCTTTTTACGGTTTGGAGGGGCCGGAATGAAGTAGGTAAAGGTTTTTATCGTGTAGTATTTTTGTCTGCTTTTGGGGATGAAAGAATTAATTAGATTTAAAAAACTCAAAACTTGCCTCCTGTATAAGTATCTGTTTTATCATTATAATAACTGGAATCGAAAAGAAAAAACAGCAATATAGCTATCATCTTAATCTCGAAGTTTTTGTCGGGAATTGAAGGAAAAAAATTCCTTCCAAGATTTTTACTTTTTATTATTTTCAGTTTGGGTATAATTAAAGTGTAGGTGACAGGATGTTGCCGATAGTAGACAGGATGTCTGACAAGTTGGGGAGCCATGCAGGGGCTCCCTTTCTTTTTTAGGCGAATTAAATTTTCAATCTCAACTTAATTTCATATGATTCAAGCATGTCTAACAGTCACGATAAAGCCGATAGTTTCTTAGCTATTGCTCCTCAGTTTCATCTTGGGAAACTTGAGACAGAATCTTTTCACCCTGAGACAAATCTCCTCTCAGAATGGGCGAAAACCGATTTGAAAAAAGCCTACACCGTTCTTAAAAAAATTGATCAAGATGCGATTGAAAAAATGCAACCAGTACTACGCAATCTCCACACGCTTCACTTAAAAATAAAAGCAACGTTTAAGCATGGGCATAAAATTTTTCTTTGTGGTTGTGGTGCCACCGGTAGGCTATCTTTAGCGCTCGAGGCCCTTTGTCGTCAGCAAAACCCTAATGCTCAAGTCATCTCTTTTATGGCCGGCGGGGACGTGGCACTGATTAAATCCATCGAGAGCTTCGAAGATAAGGTGGATTACGGCGCCAGACAGTTGCGGGAACTAGGTTTTTCAGAAGGTGACCTGCTCATTAGTTGTACTGAAGGTGGAGAAACTCCATTTGTTATCGGGGCAACCGAGGAAAGTTTAAAAATTTCAAAAAATAATCCTTATTTTCTTTTCTGTAACCCAATGGAATTACTCTCGAAGCTGGTGGAACGTAGTCGCCAAGTGATTGAAAATCCTCGAATTGAGAAAATTGAAATTCGCACTGGTCCGATGGCTCTTTCTGGTAGTACTCGCATGCAGGCAAGCACGGTTCTTATGATGGGCGTGGGCTTAGGGTTGATGGGGGATTATCCTGCCTTTGAACTATTTCAAGCTGAATATGAAAAAACCAAGAATTTTTTAGATAGTCTCGATTATGGAGTGCTAAAAGCTTTTACCGAAGAAGAGTCGGCTTGTTATGCTCGCAAAGAATATATTCTCTATAAGACACAGGCCCATTTAGGGATTTCGATTTTGACTGATACTGCTGAACGTTCTCCGACCTTCAGTCTTATTCCTTATGAAAATGAACAGGATGCTAACCTTATTCCAAGTTTAAGTTACCTTTGTTTAAAAGATGCGAAAAATAGTGAAGAGGGATGGTTAAAACTTTTAGGTCGAAGGCCACGTTGTTTAGAGTGGCCAGAATTTAATGGTACGATCGGTATGAAACGCTTTCTTGGTTTTGATATTGGTCAAGGGTCAGAGATGAAACGAGCAGAGCGAGTAGGCGCTAAACAGCACCTATTTGAGATTTATCAAGATGGTATGGTTCTTAACTGCCGTTTGAATAATTGCCGGGCCCAGTTGAATTTGCAAGAACAGTCTATTTTAAGTATTCACCTTGCGATTAAAGTCCTACTCAATGCTCATTCGACTTTAATTATGGGTAGATTAGGTCGCTTCAATGGAAATATTATGACTTGGGTTCGACCTAGTAATTATAAACTCATCGATCGCAGTACTCGTTATATTCAAAAAATGCTTTCTGAGCAGAAAATCAAAAAAAGTTATGACGAGATTGTGTATGCTTCATTTGAAATGATTGAAGAGCTTGGTCCCAGTGAACCAATTGTTTTAAAAGTGGTTGAGAAACTCAAGAAAATAGACTAGATCAGCTAAATGAAAATTCTTACTATTCTGCTTTTGTTAGTCTGCTATCAGACCAAAGCTTGTGACAAGCATATCAATCCAAAGTTACCGGTGGTGGTTATCATGAGCGAAGATATGGCGAGCTTTTGGAGCACGCAAAGTGCTGAAGCTCAATTGGAAACAACTAAGCTCATTGAAAGATTATGGGATCACTATCTAAATCGTTCAAAATTATCGGTGGAAGTGAATTTAAGTGTTTTCACAGGTTTGATGATGCACAAGTTGGATGGATCATTTCAATCCTGGCCTAAAGGAAAAGATTTTAATTGGGTGAAAATTTTTTTCGACGACCTGATTAATCATCCCGATACCTATGAGGAAGTCAAACAACGTCTGATTTCTTTACGCCAGAAGTTTTAATGAAAGAAGACACACCGATTGTTATCGATTTATGTAATGACTCAAGTGAGTTCGAACAAATACTGAGCTTACAAAGCTTAAGCCTACCCAAGAATTTAACTCAAGCACAACGGCAGAGTGATGGCTTTGTGACCCTCAAGCATGATTTGAAATTATTGAATGAAATGAACCAGGTAGCGAAGCAGGTGGTTGCCAAGGTTGGACAGGAAGTTATCGGTTATGCTTTGGTTATGCCAGTCGAATTTAGGAGCTTGATACCTATACTTGAACCCATGTTTGCGATGATTGAAAAAATTGAATACCAGGGCCGCTTGTTAAAGGATTTTAGCTATTATGTGATGGGACAAATCTGTATAGGTGAAAAGTATCGAGGCCAAGGAATTTTTGCAAAACTCTATGCAGAACATAAGCGTGTTTATTCGAAAAAATATGAAGTTTGTTTAACCGAAATATCGACTAGTAATCCTCGTTCGCTTCGGGCGCATGAAAAAGTTGGTTTTAAAATTATTCATACTTTTAAAGACGAGACTGATGAATGGAATATTGTTTTGTGGGATTGGAAATAGATTTATTTTTTTGAATCGTCTTTGTCTTCGCCTTGTTTCAGGCCTTTTTTGAATTCACCTATCGATTCGCCAAGAGAACGACCAAGACCAGGTAAGCGCTTGCCACCGAAGAACAATAGCACTACCACACCAATAATAAGAATTTCACCAAAACCTAGTCCAAACATAATAGGAGATTAACAATTAGTGCCGGCTCTGGCAATTAGTAGATACGAGAAAGCGGCATTGAATACTTGCCTGGCGCATAGTTGAGCATTCGTTCGTGCTTTAATTCTTGAAAAATTTTTGATTCATTGGCGTAGCTTGAGTAAGGGTAAATGGCGATGCCACCTCGAGGAGTGAATTCCCCCACAACTTCGAGGTAACGTGGTTTAATTAATTTTGCGATATCATTACAGATTTTTTGCACACAATCTTCATGGAAGTCACCATGATTGCGGAAGCTAAAGAGATAAAGCTTCAGCGATTTACTTTCCACCATCTTTTTATCAGCAATATAATTGATAAAAATTTTAGCAAAATCTGGCTGCGAAGTTTTCGGGCAAAGAGAAGTAAACTCTGTGCAAACGAAGGTGGTCCAAGCATCATACTCTGGGTTTTTGTTCACGAAAGCTTCTAGTAAATCCGGTGAATAAGTCTGTTGATATTTTGTCTCAGATCCTAAATGGCTAACACCTTTGAGTTCACTGTCATTTCGGCTATGATTCTTTTTTGCCATAACACATATCCTTCATCTGGCCCTACGAGCTATCTTTTGTTACAAATGAGGGTATACAAGACAATTTGCTGCATTGCAAGGTTTTATGAAGACCAAAGTTATTATAGCTCAACTAGGATCGCCTAAGTCACCGAAGGTTAGTGACGTCAGGACCTTTTTAAAAGAGTTTTTAGGGGACCCGCGGGTCGTCGATATCAATCCTTGGCTTTGGAAGCTGATTTTATACCTTTTTGTCCTGCCTTTCCGTCCTAAGGCCTCAGCCGAAAAGTATCAGCGTATTTGGGATGGAAACTCTTTTCCTTTAATCCGCATTACCCAAAGTTTTGCGCAAAAGCTGTCTAGGAAACTCGCACCCAATATTGAAATCAATGTGGCCTTTTTATTAAGCTCACCGCGAGTACGAGATATTTTTAATGCTTGGGAAAAAGAAGATGTCACAACGAGAGCTTCGAGTGTGGTGATTTTGCCTCAGTTCCCGCAATACGCCGAAAGCACCGTGGGTAGTGTGAACGATGTCGTGAATGCCGATCTTGCCCGTCGTGTGAATATTCCTAGTTTGAAATTTGTGAGTTCCTATCATCGTTTCAAGGCCTTTATTGATTTAGGCGCAAAAAAAATTAATGAAACATTAAAGCGTGAGGATATTTCAGAGCTCATAATTTCTTTTCATGGCATTCCTCTACGTCGAGTAATCGAGAAAAAAGATGTTTATTATCTGCAATGCTTTGAAACTTTTTGTTTGCTGAAAGAAAAGATTACTCTGGACGCTAAAAAGATTCATTTCACTTTTCAATCCCGTTTTGGCAGCGAAGTTTGGTTAGGTCCTGATACCGAAGTTATCGCCCATAAGCTGGCAGAAGCTGGAGCGAAAAAAATCGCAGTCTATTGCCCAAGCTTCACAGTAGATTGTTTGGAAACCACGGATGAAATCGGATATGAATTGCAGGAATCCGTTCATGAAGTTGGGGCCAAGATCGTACAGATTCCTTGTTTAAATGATGACGATGAGTGGGTAGATGCTTATGCTCAATACATTAATACTTTAGTTAACGGATCACTCTCAGAGCAACAAGCTCTTGAATATCGCGTAGAGGATAAAAAAATGCAGCAGGAATTACCGAAACAAGTGGATACCAATCAACTTTCTCCATCGACGAAAAAAACTTTGAAAATCTTATTCGCTACCATTTTTCTTGATATCGTTGGTTTCTCGATTATATTTCCTTTGTTTCCGGCACTAGCGAAATACTATCTTACTGTTGATCCGAATAATGTGTTCTTAAATCTAATGCTAGGAAGTTTAAATGCTGTCACTAACGACGGACAGTCGGTAGTTCTCTTTGGAGGTTTACTTGGAGCACTTTATTCACTCTTACAATTTTTAACGGCGCCGCTTTGGGGAACATTATCGGATCGTTACGGTCGCAAACCGATTTTAGTTTTCACCATGTTTGGGATGTTTATTAGTTATATCTTCTGGTTTTTTGCCGGCTCGTTCTCGATTCTTATCCTCGGTCGCTTCATCGGTGGTGTTATGGGTGGAAGTATCTCAACTGCCTCAGCAGTGGTGGCCGATATTACGGAACAAAAAAATCGTTCACGTGCCATGGCGGTGGTAGGAATTGCTTTTGCTTTAGGTTTTATTTTTGGTCCCGCGATTGGTGGTATTTTATCCATGCTGAATTTAGTTGAGATGCTACCAAGTCTTGAAAGCTATGGTGTAAACCCATTTTCGGCGCCAGCTTTACTCGCAGGAGTGCTGACTCTTTATAATTGTTTTTCACTCATGTTTTTATTCCCTGAAACTTTGCCTATCGAAAAAAGAGGCAAAGGTGAGATTTTTCGTTCTGCCAATCCGTTACAACTTTTTAAGCCGTTACCTATTCGTGAAGTGAATATTACGAACCTCGCTTATTTTATTTTTATTTTTGCTTTTTCAGGTATGGAATTTACGCTGACTTTTTTGGCGGTTGAAAGACTGGGTTTTACTTCGCTTCAAAACGGTTACATGTTTATCTTTATTGGTTTAATGATTGCGCTGGTGCAAGGTGGATACGTACGGCGTCGAGCAAATCAAGTGGGTGAAGTCAAAATGGCGATTCAAGGTTTCATTCTTTTAATCCCTGGACTTTTACTCATTGCTTGGGCCCACCACGTCGGACTGCTCTATGCTGGTCTTTTCTTTTTGGCGATTGGTTCGGCCATGAGTATTCCAACTTTAACCAGCTTAGTTTCCGTTTATACACCAGCAGAGTTACAGGGGAAGAGTCTTGGTATCTTCCGCTCGCTCGGTTCTCTAGGGAGAGTTTTAGGCCCAACCTGTGCGAGTCTCATTTTTTGGAAATATGGTTCGCAATGGACTTATATTATCGGCACCGCGATTATTATTTATCCGATTTTACTTATGAAAAAATTAGGGAATAAAAAGATCGTCTAATCTCTGCTTTAATCTCTGGCAGCTTGTTTTTTTGGTGCCATACGCATGTCATGTTTAATAGCGTAATGCACTGCTGGGCCGAATGTTTCCCAATATTCATTGGTTTTAGTATGATCTGAAGAGGGCAGTTCTAAGGTATAAGTAGGGATTTCTAATTCTTTTCCGGCCCAATTTCCTAAGCTACCCGGAAAGTGTGGGTAGTTTGAAACTTTATAACCTTTGGCCTTTTCACTCATCATATAGAGAAGCTCATTAGCTTCAATCGCATGGTGTTCAAGATCTTTGGCCTTGTCACTACGAATGCTTGGGCCGTCATAATCGATGATGGTCAGTGGAGAGTGAACAGAAACAATTTTACTTGGAGTGTAACGCTTAATCAGATTCACTTGAAAAGTGACTTCTGGTTCTGAACCAGCTCGCTTACCTGGGTTACGACGTTTATCTGAAGCATGCCTTTTTTTCCATTCTTTAATCGCATTCGCGTTCCAATCTTTAGTCGGGAAATTGCGATTCACGTCGACGCCACGAGCGTTAGTGCGAGTTGGTTTTTGAATAAAGAAACTATCAGGATTTACAATAGGGGCCACTACCAGTAATTCATTCTCCGCTAATTGACCTGGATTTTTCTGTAAATCATGGATCAGATCAAAACAAAACTTCACGGGAGTAATTTCATCACCATGAACACCACACATAACAATTGTCGTATTCATCGGTTGTTTTTCGATGAGTGTTTCGTTCCCGAAGACTATCCAAATAAGCGGTTTACCTAAAACTGAATTACGAACGTGGAGCCATGAAAAATCTTCGCAACTGCTTTTACCCCATTTATATTTTTTAAAAGATTGCTCAATATCTCCACAATATTTTTTAAGTTTAGGCGTCAGTTCTTGAGCTTTGACCGTTTCGGACGAAACCCCTGATTCTTGTTCACTGACTAGAGTTGTTGAAGCTTCAGTTTCTGGTTCAAAGGTTTTTGAATCATAACTTTCGATGACCGTGAATTTATCGCGATTTGAATGATGTGACGAACGTTCGCACAGCTGAGAACAGCTAAAAATACCTAAAAGACATAATATAAAGACTTTTTTCATACTCAATATCTATCATATTAGAATTTTTTTTTCTTGTCCTGACAGAAAAAAACTTCTTATTTTCCGAGTTGTTTTGTCGGCAATATTAAACCGTCTTTATGACAGATGACAATTATTTTTGCCATTTGACTTAATTTTTTACTCAAAACCTTCGAAAAGAATTAAGAGAAGAGGTTTAAAGTATGTTTACCAGTTTAAAAGAGTTCAAATTCTTTCAAGCGTTTAGAATCCCTGTTGAATCTAGCGATGACGTTAGATTTCTGGTGGAATGTGAGAACGAAAGTGGGCAATTCGCTTACGTGAAAGAATCTCGTTTAGTGGATATTAGTTTAAACGGAATCGGATTTTGCACGAAGCATCGCTTTTCCATTGGTGAATCAGTGCGTTTTTCGATTAGCTTTAAAAAGCTCCGCTTTGATTTAAATGCCATTGTGGTTCGCGCTTTTTCTGCTAATCCTGAAGATGATCAAATTATTTATGGTTCAGAGATTGATGAAGAAGATACAGGGCATATGAAGCGTTTCATCGAGCAATATCTTTCATCATTTACGCCTGAGCGAGCACGTGATTGCCTTGTTCAGTTGGCGCTTTCAGAACGTTACAATAGTGCAACTGAAGGTTTTGAAATGTTCAGTCTGCTTTTAAACCTTTATAAAGACATTACGAAATTTGGAAACCAAGAAAATTTTGTTAATGCGATGTTAGAAGAAGTCATTCGCATTTTAAACGCTCAAAGAGCTTCGATCTTTTTAATTAATCCAGAGTCAAGTGAACTAGAAGCTGTTGCAGCACTAGGTATCGATAAAAAATTATTAAAATTTGATTATCGTAAGGGGATTGCGGGCTCAGTTTTTACGACAGGGGTTTCTTTAAACATTGATACTAAAGCTGATGAGATTCGTTTCTCACAAAAAATGGATGAAATTACAGGTTTTACCACCAAATCGATTATTTGCAGTCCGATTAATAATCGTGAAGATAAAACGATTGGGGTTATTCAGGTTTTGAATAAAAGAAATGAAGACCGATTTACCGAGGAAGATGAAAAAACGATGAAGGTTTTAAGCCTTATTTTTTCTTCAGTTTTTCATAATTTTAATCCACTTTCTGAAAATACACTGATTCGAAAATTTAGTACTCCATATGATCGTGAACACGTTATTATTGGTCGTTCACAATCAATTACGGATCTACGTCAATCGATTCTGAAATTAAAAGATATTGATTCTCCACTCTTAATTACCGGTGAAGTTGGCGTTGGTAAAAGTCTTTACGCTAAGATTTTACACATTGAAGGTAAGCGTGGACTTAATCCGTGGTTAGAAGTTTACTGTGATGGCGTTGATCCAAGAGTTTTAGAACAAGAAATTTTTGGAGATGGAACAAAAATGAGCAAACTTGAAGAATGCAAGGGTGGAACGATTCTTTTCCATGAAATTGGTTTCATGCCATTGGAGCTTCAGCGCAAATTAACTAATACGCTAAAAAATCGCAAGATCGAAGGTAGTAATTTAACTTTAGACATACGTTGTATTTTTTCTTCGAGCAAGGATATCAAAAAAATGGCGGATGAAACGGGCGAGTTTTATCCAGAATTATTCGATTTGATCTCTTCGAGTTTAGTCACAATGGATCCTTTGCGTCGTCGTAAACTGGATATGGAAGATCTCGTTAGCTATTTCTTGAAGAAAGAATGTAAAAAGCAAGGTCTTTTACTAAAAGAACTTTCTCCCGCTGTGATTGATATGTTTAATGATTATGATTGGCCAGGTAACGTAGCTGAATTGGAGCGTGCGATTCATCGTTTAGTACTTTATAATCCAAAGGCGCATATTATTTCATCGATTGAAACGGGATCGATGCCACTGTTTGATACAAAAAATAAACAATTACAACTTTTTGACGATATTCCATTTGCTAACGACTTTAAGGTTGCCCTTAAAGATCGCGTGGCATTGATTGAGCGTGAAATGATCTTAGTCGAGATCAAACGCAATAAGGGTAATAAATCGAAAGCGGCCAAAGGCATGGGAATTTCCCGCGAAGCGCTTCGTAAAAAATTACTCCAGAGTCAGGAAGTATTCCAACGACTTTCAGGTATTGAAGGTCCAGTTGAGGAAATCGAAACATTGATCGATGAAAAAGATCAAGACACAGATTTAAAAGAAGCAGCTTAGTTTTTTTGATATAGACGGCGGATGCGGAATGAAGCAAATTCTCAGTTTTGTTGGGAATATTTCCTTTACTGATCTTCTCGACATTTTTGTCGTGTCAATAATTGTTTACCGTTTTTTCCGTCTCATCCAAGGTACTCGCGCCGTTCAGATTATCATTGGTTTAGTTTCAGTATGTCTGCTTTACTTTGGTAGTATTCGTTACCAGCTTTACACTCTTAATTGGTTGCTGACACATTTTTTTGAATATTTCTTTTTGATTTTGATCATTCTCTTCCAGGATCAAATCCGCAATACGCTGGTGATGATGGGACGCGCTTATCATTTTCGCCGTCAAACAGCGACGCTTCGTGATGAACAAATCGAAGAAGTTGTGGCCGCTTGTGGTGCCTTGAGCCGGGAACGTACTGGTGCCTTGATACTATTCGAAAAAACCAACGGTCTTTTGAACTTCACAGAAACCGGGACCAAACTCAATTGTGATATTCATTCTGATATTATTTATTCACTTTTTCAAAATAATTCACCTCTGCATGATGGTGCCGTGATCATTTCAGATAAGAAAATTCTCGCTGCCGGTTGCTTTATTCCGCTTTCAAAAAATATCGAAATCGATCGTCACTATGGGACTCGTCACCGAGCCGCTCTGGGAGTAAGTGAAATCACTGATGCCGTCGTCGTTATCGTGAGTGAAGAGTCTGGGAAAATTAATATTTGTTTTAATGGTATTTTTTATCTCATGAGTGATGAGGCCAAATTACGTAAGTATCTAAGGAAATTTATTTTTAATAATACGGCAGAGGCGTTGACTGAATTAAAAGCTGAGTTGGGTTAAGATGAAAAAGTACGGATTAAAATTATTCTCAGTCGTTTTTGCTTTCTTCCTATGGCTTTATGTTATTGGCACCGCCGATATGCAAGTCGAAAAAGAAGTTAATATTCGCTATATTTTACCGCAAAATAAAATTATCACAGATACCGATGTGAAAAGTACTATCTACCATCTGTCTGGCCCGCGCGCTTTCATGCGTAACATCGAAAAACGCGAAGAAATTATTACCATCGACTTGAATAAATACATGACTAAAAATCCAAATGAAATTGAAGTTCAATTTAATCCTCAAGATTTAAGCCTGCCATTTGGGATTAAAGTCGGTCGTATCGAACCGAAAAAACTTACGATTCACCTGGAAAAAGCTGTGACGAAAGAACTTTATGTTCGGCCCATTCTGACTGGCGTCGCCGCTGATAATCAAAAAATTGCTCATGAACAAGTCCTTCCGCCCAAAGTTCGTGTGCAAGGACCTGAATCCATGATGAATAAGTTGCATTCGCTCGAAACAAAACCCATTTCGCTTAGCACTTTAACCGGTGAAGGAAAACTAAAAGTTGGTCTGCATTTACCGTTTGAGCAATTGCATTTGCTCGATGACGAATTTGTGAATTATCAGTATTCGGTTAAGCCAACCAAGGCCAATAAAGTCATCGAAAATATAAAAATTAAATTTCTTTCCAGTCGTCTGATAAAATCAGTTAGTAAACGCACTGTTTCATTATTAGTTTACGCTGAGGATTTGGACAAGATAGAGTCGCTAACCGATGAAATCGAAGTCATTGCCGAAATCTCCGAAAAACATACCGGTAAAGTTGAAATCGAATTAAAGGCCATTATGCCGCAGGGTCTTCTGCTACTCGAAATTCGCCCAAATAGAATATTTGTCACTATAAACTAGATGAGTTAATTTAGAAGAAGTAAATTCATCTAGGAAAATCTATGAAAAACGAAAAACGTGAACTTTTTGGTACTGACGGTATTCGTGGTAAGGCCAACGTCCATCCAATGACTTGTGAAATTGCCATGGGTTTAGGTCGTGCAGTGACGAGTTACTTTCAAAAAAAAGAAGCGACTAAACAACCTCTCATTATTATCGGTAAAGATACTCGTTTAAGTTGTTATACCTTTGAACATGCTTTTTCTGCTGGAGTCTGTTCGCAAGGTGGATACGCCATTTTTACTGGTCCTTTGCCAACTCCAGGTGTCGCGTTTGTTACCAAATCGATGCGCGCCGATGCTGGTGTTATGATTTCGGCTTCACATAACCCATATTACGATAACGGCATTAAAATTTTTGATCGCAATGGTTATAAACTTCCTGATGACGTTGAGTATGAATTAGAAAAAATGGTGCTTCAGCCAGAATTACTTAAGGCCAATGTGACTGAGAACTTAGGTCGGGCACGTCGTTTAGACGAAGTTATCGGTCGTTATATTGAACACGCGAAATCATGTTTTGATAATAGCTACTCTCTCGAAGGGATTAAGCTCGTGGTGGATTGTGCTAATGGTGCTGCCTATAAATTAGCCCCCATGATTTTTGAAGAATTAGGCGCTGAAATTATTGTGTTAGGTAATACACCGAACGGAAAAAATATTAATGAGAATTGTGGTGCCCTTCATCCACAAAATTGTGCCGCTAAGGTGAAAGAAGTTGGCGCTGATATGGGAATCTGTTTGGACGGCGATGCTGATCGTTTGATCGTGATTGATGAAAAAGGCGAAGTCATCGACGGAGATAAACTGATTGGATTTTTATCGAAATTTTTATTTCAGAAAAAATTGTTAGGTGGTGTGAACGAAGTGGTTGGCACTGCCATGTCCAATTTAGGACTTGAAATCTATCTGAAAAAATTAGGCTTAAGCTTATTTCGCACTAAAGTCGGCGATCGTTACGTCATTGAACGTATGCGCGAAAGTGGTTCTGTTTTCGGCGGTGAAAATTCTGGTCACTTAATCTTTAATCGTCACTCAACTACTGGGGACGGCATTTTAGCGGCACTAAAAGTTATCGAGTGTATGAAATATTTTGATCGCTCGCTCCATGACTTGGCCAAAGAAGTGGAATTGTATCCGCAAGTTTTAAAGAATGTGAAGGTTAAGACCAAAACGCCTTTTGAAGATGTGCCGGCGATTCAAAAGGGTTTAGCTGAAGTTCAAGCTGAGTTAGGCGATGAGGCGCGAATTTTATTACGCTACTCAGGTACCGAAGCACTAGCACGAGTTATGATCGAAGGCAAAAATAAAGACCTAGTCGAAAAGTCGTGCCAAAAGTTAGTGCAGATTGTGGAAGCATCACTGAAATAAGGAGCAAGTTTGAAATCAAGACTCGGAGTAAATATTGATCATGTGGCCACGCTAAGGCAGCAGAGGGATGAGTATTATCCAAGTCTCGTCGAAGCCGCGAAGATTTCATTAAAAAATGGTGCGGATCAAATTACGATTCATTTACGCGAAGATCGCCGTCATATTCAGGATACTGATGTGGAAGCGATTAAACTGGTCACACAAGAACTTAAAGGCTTACTGAATTTAGAAATGGGTACGGCCGATGATATTCTGGAAATTGCTAAAGTCACTAAGCCGGATTGGGTTTGTTTGGTTCCAGAAAAACGCGAAGAAAAAACCACCGAAGGTGGTTTGAATCTTTTGGATAAAACCGTTTATGAAAAATTGAAACGCACTTGCAATGAACTAAAGAGTGCCAATCCTAAAACTAAGATCTCACTTTTTATCGAAGCTAAAGATGCCATTATTGAATCCGCTTTAACCTTGCCGATGAATGCGGTTGAAATTCATACTGGTGATTTTGCTCATGCGGTGAACCAAGGTAATGACTTCCAAAAGTATTTAAAAACTTATATGCAATTTCAAAAAACGATTGAGTCGGCTGGACACGGTTATCATGCCGGTCATGGGCTGACCGATAAAAGTTTAATGGCGTTAGTCGAAAGAAATTTGTTTAGTGAATATAATATTGGTCATTGGATTATTTGCCAGGCCGTTTTTGAAGGCCTAGGTCCAGTCGTCACCAATTTGAAAAAAATGATTTTATCCCAGGGGGTCAGATGAGAATAGTAACCAAAGAAGAAATGCGCGATATCGAAAAATTCGCCCTTGAGAAATATCATTACAATGAAAAACTGATTGTCGAAAATGTTGGAAAATCCGGCGCAGAATACTTATGTGAAGAGCTTCTCAAAAATACTTATATCAACGACATCTTAGTTCTTTGCGGTAAAGGCAATAACGGTTCCGACGGTCTGGCGATTGCTCGCCATCTTACACAATATGATAAAAACGTCAGAGCGTTTGTGCTCTTTCCAAAAGAAGATTGTCAGCGCGAATTACTCGAACAATTGGAAATGGCGCGCGCTTTCGGGGTGAAGGTTTCTTGGATTCACGACTTTGAACAATTAGTTGCCTTCTTTTCAGAAAATCAAAATAGTACGCTTGTGATAGACGCCATTTTTGGAACTGGCGTACAGTTACCACTTTCTCAATTTCATTATGATGTGATCAATTTCGTAAATCAAAATGCCGAAGCGATTGTTTCGATTGATATGCCTTCAGGAGTTGAAGGAAACACTGGTCTGATTCAAGGGAATGCCATCGATGCGGATGTGACTTTAGCAGTGGGATTACCAAAAATTGGTTATTACCTGGGCGACGGAGCACGTTTATGTGGAACAGTCGTCACTATCAACGCTGGTTTGCCAAAAGAATTACTAGTTAATGGTGATAAGCATTTATTAAATATCGACGACGTACTTGAGAAGGTTAAAAAGCGTGATAAGTTCGCCGATAAAAAAGTTTTTGGACATACACTGGTTATCGGTGGTTCGCATGGTTTGACTGGAGCACTGGTTATGGCCAGCCAATCGGCTTTGCGCGTGGGTTCTGGTTTGGTCACGGGTGCAACGTGGGAAAATCAATACAACGAGTTTATTACCCGTCTCATTCCTGAAGTTATGACAGGATATATCCCGATGGAACAAAAGATGTGGGGCCGTTTATTAAAAGAGATTAATAAGTATGACGCCATTGTTATCGGTCCAGGTTTAGGTCGTTCAGCTCGTTCACGTAATTTAGTTTTAGAAATTCTCAATAATTTCTCTGGTCCTCTGGTGATGGATGCTGACGCTATTAATGTGCTTTCGATGAAAGAAGATGCAAAAGTTTTCTCGCTTCGAAATGCACCGACGGTTTTAACTCCGCACTTTGGTGAGTTTTGTCGTTTCACCGGTGTTGCTTATGAAGAGCTGCAAAAAAATCCGGTTCATCACTTAAAACAATGTATGGAAACCATTCATTGTTCGATTATTTTAAAAGGACCGTGTACTTATATTGGTCTAAGTTCAGGTCAGATTTATTTTAACTATTCACCGAATGATGGTATGGCCACGGGTGGTGTAGGTGACGTTTTGGCCGGGATTTTAGGCGGCCTTTTAGGTCAGGATCCTTCGATTAAGCGCAACGGTTCACTTTTTAATGCTTACGAACACTTTGATAAAACGGTGGCCCTATCGGTTATTATCCACTCCTTGGCGGGTAAAATAGCGGCCGAGAACTTAGGGGTAAGACCCATGATTGCAACTTCGATCATTGATAATCTCCCTCTAGTATTTAAAGAAATTGATAATCGTTTAGAACAAATCAACGCTTAAACTATGAATAAGAATCTGATTAGAAGCTGGAAAAAAGTCTACGAGAATGATCTCTCGTACATCGCCCACGAGATGAAAGATCTGATGGAATTACCCGCTTTAATTCTCTTGGAAGGTCCCTTGGGCGCGGGAAAAACCACCTTTGCAAAGGCCCTTTTTAAGGGCGAAGAGACCTTTTCTCCAACGTATTCTATCGTGACCAATCTTTCTCAGGCACTCCATGCGGATTTTTATCGTCTGGAATCAGCAAGTGAGATCGAGAACCTGGAATTACCCCTTTATTTGGAAGAAAAGATGTACTTGTTAGTTGAGTGGGGGGCCAAGTATTACTCACGTTTAAGCCAAGACATACCTGAAAATTTTCACCATTATTTGATGCAAATTGAAGTCGAAAATGAGCTTAGGAATTTCTCGTTTTATTCAATCTCACATTGATTCTTAAGCATTTTGAGTGGCAAACATTTCCGACCAAAATATTTTCCTGTTTTTTTTACATCCTGGAGCATTGTGACACTAGCAAGATAAAATCTCGAAATTCCAAGATATCGAAACGGTGCTGGAGTCTTTTTGTCACCTAATTTTACGTCCAAAATAATTAAAAAAAAACTTGTTGAAGAATTAGTTGACGAGAATAAGCCAATAAGGTCATACTAATTGGGAGAGACTTTTGGTCTGAAATGGTGAAAAAGAAATTGAGCCGTGGAAAGACTGAGATATCTTAGAGGTGTAAGCAAGGAGTGTTTTACCCCAAGCCAAGCTTCTCGAAAATATTAGTAAGACGTTTTAACAAATTATGGAGGATGAAATGAGACTTACATCTAAAGGACGTTACGCAGTTAGAGCAATGCTGGATTTAACTTTCCACTCAAGTGGGAACCCAGTAAGACTACAAGAGATTTCTACCAGACAAGCAATCTCTCTTCACTATCTAGAGCAACTTTTCAGAAAACTAAGAACTGGCAAAGTGGTAAAATCAGTTCGCGGACCAGGCGGCGGATATGTTCTATCTCGCTCAATGGACGAAATTTCAATTAAAGACATTCTTGAGTGTGTTGGTGAGAACATCAACCCAGCTAAAGATATTCTTGGTATCCCAAGTTCTGGTATTGACCCAGCAACTTTAGGCGAAGGCAAAGTTAATACAACTGAGTTTGCGCTTACTAAAAATTACTTCAAAAACCTTGGCGTAATTATGCAAGAATACCTTGCTACGACTTCACTAGGTGACTTATTCAGAGAAGGTAAAGAATCTACATTTGCAGCTACTCATGGTGTGAACAACAACAACACTGCGAACGCTAGTTCAGCAAATGCTAGTTCAGCTTCTTCAAGTTCATCAAGTGTGAATAGCAATGCTTCTTCAGCTATTAGATCATCAATTGGGGAAATTAATCAGTAATTCTGATTACGTAGTCTCGCTAGACAACCTCCAAATGAGAGTCTATAAGTAGCCAATGAGCTCTGATAGATTTTATCTCGATTATAATGCAACATCTCCTCTGGCAAATAGTGTAAAAAGCTATCTCACCAGAGGAGATTTTTTATTTGCAAACCCTTCATCACCACACAGTTCTGGTAAAAGTGCTCGCAAACAAATCAATCAAACCAAAGAGTTTCTGCAAGATTTTTTTTCGATTAAACATCCAGTACTTTTTCATTCAGGCGCCACTGAATCCATCAATCTTTGTATTAAAGGTTTTGCGGCCAAAAATAAAAAAATTCACTTTTTTTATTTCCTAAGTGATCACGCTGCGGTGACAGGAAACGTGGCTTGGTTAAAGTCACGTGGCCATGAGACAACGGCACTTAAAATCGATCAAAATGGAAATTTTGACTTGGATGAAGTGATTCAAACCATAAAAAAATCGACGCTGCCGACATTACTAAACTTCACTTGGGTGCATAATGAAACAGGGGTGGAGTGGAAACTTGAGACGGCAGCTGAAATTAAGCGCCAGACCCAGTGTTATGTTCATGTGGATGCTGTTCAGTCTGTGGCCAAAATTAAAAATTATCAAAAGCTTTTAGCTGATCTCGATTTCTATACATATTCCGGTCATAAATTTGGCAGTTTAAAAGGCGTTGGTTTTAGTTTTGTGAAGGAGCTGGAAGCTTTCAATCCCATTTTTCATGGGGGTGGTCAGCAGCAAGGTCAGCGTTCTGGGACCGAAAATCCGATGGGGGTTTATACGCTTCAATTGGCATTAACCGAGAGACAATCGACCTATCAGTATGATGAGAACCTTAAGGCGAAAAAGCAATTTGAGGCCCAATTAAAGGCGGTTTTTGGTGAGGCAATTGAAATTGTCGGAGAAAAAGGTACCCGCAACTCGAATACTTCGAATATTATTTTCAAAAAGCATAAAGCTGATGTTTTATTAACGGCCCTGGATTTAGCAGGGATTGAAGTCAGTTCTGGTTCGGCTTGTTCTTCGGGAAATTTAAAACGCAGTGAAACGCTTTTAGCAATGGGATATGAACAGGAAGCCGATCGCGGTTTACGTTTTTCTTTTGCGCCTGATTTTCATTCATCACAAGTTTCTGATCTAATTAATCGTGTAAATATCTCTTTAAAGAATTTCAAGAATTAGTATAATTAAGAAATGCCAAGCATACTTAGAAGAATTAAGAAAAAAGAATATCAAGGTTTTAAAGAGTTCGTACGAAATCTTGAAACTACTCCGCTTTCTCGTCGTGTAGAAATCATGCAGTCAGCAATCTTGGAAGATCCGGTCTATATGACTTACGCTTTCAAAAATATGGCAACTCCAGATGAAGTTCTCAATTACGCTAATGATAATATTGATGCCTTCATCAAAACGTTACCGAACGCGATCAACACACTGGCCAAGGCATTTTATAAAACTCCAAAAATTGATTTCATTAAAAACACTGTTCTGCCAAAAGGTTTAGCAAAAGATTTTGAAGAAGAATTAAATCTGCTCAAAGATCTTAAGCAAGGTGAGAAAGAAGCTGCTGGTTACATGCTAGTGAAGACTTTTCGTGATCTGCAAGAGCAAGAATACGTTTATGGTAAGGCCTGGAATTTCCCTCCAGCGCATATTTTGAAAGAAGAAACTGGTGCAAAACAAGAAGGTCACACTATTTTGCAATTTGAAAATGGGCAAACCGCAGCGGAAGGCGAAGTCGTGAAGGCCAATCGCGAAGGCGTATGGGTTCATTACTACGAAAACGGCGTTATTATGGCCCGTGGAAACTGGAAGGGTGGCTCTAAAGAAGGCGAATGGACCTTTTGGCACTCTAACGGCAAGAAGAAGGCCCAAGGCGTGTATAAAGAAGATGCTAAGGTTGAAGGCTGGCAGTATTTTGATCGCGAAGGTCAGCCCCAAAAGAAGTAAAATCAGCTCTAGGAACCTATCTAGGACAATTCTGACACTACTCACCGACACTGGTGGCAAAATGCCCGACTTAATTCATCGAGATTTCATGTAGTTGGCCTTAGTCAAACTTGGCCCGAAGCCTGCAATTAGGTTAATCAACAAGGTTGGGAGGATAAATAATGTTTATCTGACCCTGGAGACAAACCTAAAGTTTTTGTCCCCCCTCTACATCCCAACCATCACCGAAGTTGTTACGAAAGTGACAACTTATCAAAAAATCCTCAATACATTCACTCAAAAAAGTTAGGATCCAGGGTCAGAAACTCATTTTTAGAATTTGAATTTCTTCTTAGGCACTCCATTCTCGAATTCTTCATGAACACCAGCACATTCCGGCATCTCGACTAATTTCTCATGACCAATCTTGACTATACCGTCGGAGCTGACCCAGTCTCCGAAAACTTTTTTCTTCACGGAATCATACAAGGCAACTTCCACTCGATAATCACCCGTCAGTGAAGCACCGCCATTGAAAACTGGTGGCATCAACTGATTGCGTTCAACCACTTTGCGGACGTCACGTATAGGAGTGGTTTTGAGTGTGGCCTTGCCAAAATTGAGTGAGCGAATTTCATAATCGGTCATGATGGCGCGGTGATTATGAGCTGGACATTGGTAGCGGCGAAGACTGCCTGAAACTGCCGCAGAATAATTAATTTTAAAAGTAATCTGGACGATTTCGACAAATGAGCGGCCGGTGCGAGCATTGCTAGTGAAAAAAGGGATGTAGGAGTAACCAATATCCTCAGGTGTTGTATTGTTGATTTTCTGAACGCGCATAATGACGGAGTCGATACCGTAAGTCTTGATCACTTTTTGAGCATCAACTTCGCTCAGTGGGGTTACGCTGACGGCGACTAAGATTCCGCTATGAACAACCTTGCTGCGAAAAGATCCCACCTTCCATTCTTGGACATCAATTCGTTCAATTTTGGAGCTGAAATCTTTAATGTAAGCGACACCCTTAGCTTCTTCTAAAGAAGCGTACTCTCGGCATGCAAAAAGAGTCAGCAGTGATACGAATATGAGAAATCGCATACTTTTAGTATACAAGATGAAGAACTAAAAACAATGGTTGATTAGTCGAGATCGTTCATGTTGATGTCAGCGGCGATTCTAACACCGTTAATAACTTCGGCTGTTTCCTTAATAAATGGAAATTTAACTTCGCTAAGGCCCTCGAAAGTCTGATTAAAAGCGATGGTAATGGTTTTTGGAACAAACTCAGTCAGTGAGTGAAGGAAATAATCCTTAGGTAGGTCACTTAACATTGCTGCTTCTTCAGGGTTTTCGATAAAAACATTATCATCTAGCGGAGCGTTTGAAGTATTTTTTACGATGAGGGCTGCGATAACCTTTTCACGTGGTAAATCCTTCGTAATATTCCAAGTATTTAAGTGGAAAAAATCCAAGTGAAAGGTTGAAGCCTGGTATTTAAGTCGTCTTGGGAGCAATAATTTTTGGGTAAATTTACGAGTCGTCTCATCTTTTGCTTTGCGGGCCAATTTATCTGCTAAATAACTGTCTTCAACGCGGATAATATAGTGACCTGGGTCTTTGGTTGAACGATAGAGCAAGTATTGGAAGGCAATACTGAACAACGTGAATAATTTCTGCTGACACAAATGGATGTGGTTGATGTCGGTTTCAACGAGAGTTTTTACCGCTTCGTACAGCTCAGCTTTGGACAGATCTTTTCGACTCATGTCTTCCAATAATATCCAGCAGGAAATAGTTGGCAAGTGGTTATTCAATTTTTTCTAAGTTCGGAGGAACTCATTGACTCTACCGGGTAATTCTTCTATGATGCCAGCAGATAAATTCATACATATTAATAGTACTAAAAAGACTTAAACTTTGGAGCCTTCATGAGCAAAGAATTATCGAAAACTAGAAACATTGGGATTTCGGCCCACATTGACTCTGGTAAGACAACACTGACAGAAAGAATTCTCTTTTACTGTGATAAAATTCACAAAATTGAAGAAGTAAAAGGTGGCGGCGCTGGTGCGACCATGGACCACATGGAACTTGAGCGTGAAAAAGGGATCACAATTACTTCAGCTGCAACGACTGTTCAGTGGGACGGTGCTTTTGATGGTGGAATTCCTTATGCTGAAGGTGACCAAAAGAATATTAAAATCAACATTATCGATACTCCGGGACACGTTGACTTTACGGTAGAAGTAGAGCGTTCATTACGCGTTCTTGATGGTGCGATTCTGGTTATCTGTTCGGTTGCTGGTGTTCAATCACAATCAATCACAGTTGACCGTCAGATGAGAAGATACCGTGTTCCACGTTTGGCGTTCTTAAATAAAATGGATCGTATGGGAGCTAACGCTTTTAACGGAGTTAAAGCTCTACGTGAAAAACTAAATCACAATGCTGTCCTTATGCAATTACCAATTGGATACGAAGATGAATTCAAAGGGATTATCGATTTAATCAAGATGAAGGCTTATTACTTCCATGGTGAAAACGGGGAAGAAATTGAAACAGCGGACATTCCAGCTGATATGCTAGATCAAGCTCAAGAGCACCGTGAAGCAATGTTAGATACCATTTCAGAATTCTCTGATGAAATGATGGAAATGCTTCTTGATGGTAAAGATATTCCTGAGGCGATGATTCAT
Organism: Bacteriovoracaceae bacterium; assembly: GCA_016786485.1. Classification (GTDB taxonomy): domain Bacteria; phylum Bdellovibrionota; class Bacteriovoracia; order Bacteriovoracales; family Bacteriovoracaceae; genus JAEUWD01. Next base: position 27,204 of record JAEUWD010000059.1, read on the forward strand.
GAAGCGGTTAAAATTGGTGCTCAATCTTTAAAGATGACTCCAGTTTTCCTAGGTTCAGCTTTCAAAAATAAAGGTGTTCAATTATTAATTGATGCCGTTGCTCGCTACTTGCCTTCACCAGTAAGTTGTGAAAAACCGACTGCTAAAAAAGAAGTAGCTGGCAAAGAAGAAAAAATAACGCTTCAACCAGAAGATTCACTACCATTAGTATGTATGGCGTTTAAGATTACTGACGAGCAATTCGGCCAGTTAACTTATACTCGTATTTATCAAGGTAAGATCAATAAAGGCGATACAGTTATTAACACGAGAACAAAGAAGCGTGTTCGTGTTGGTCGTCTAGTGCGCATGCATGCTAACGATCGTGAGAACATTGAATCAGCAGGCGCTGGTGACATTATTGCGATGATCGGTGTTGACTGTGCTTCAGGGGATACATTCGTAGGTGATGATGCATGGGCAAACGTATCGTGTGAAGGTATCCATGTTCCAATTCCAGTTATCGAACTTTCAGTAAAAGCGAAAGATAAAGACGGCCAAGCTCGTATGAGTAAAGGCCTTCAACGTTTCCGTAAAGAAGATCCAACTTTCCACTTGTTCACAGATGAAGAATCAGGTGAAACACGTATCGCAGGTATGGGAGAGTTACACTTAGAAATCTACGTTGAACGTCTAAAGCGTGAGTATAAAGTAGAAGCTGAAGTTGGTGCTCCACAGGTTAACTACCGTGAGACCATTCGTCAGCCAGCGAAGTTTGATTACTTACATAAGAAGCAAACCGGTGGTTCTGGTCAATTCGGTCACGTTATCGGTGAAGTTCGTCCTCTTACAACTGAGAAGAAAGAGAAAGAAGATCAAATCTTTAAGTTTAATAACAACATTAAGGGTGGATCGATTCCTAATGAATTTATTGGTGCCTGTGAAAAAGGTTTCCAAGACGTTATGGATAAAGGTCCATTGGCAGCGTTCCCGGTTATCAACGTTGAAGTTGATCTCAACGACGGTCGTTACCATGATGTCGACTCTTCAGATATGGCGTTCAGAATTGCTTCTCGTCAAGCGATGAGACAAGCGATTCGTAATGCAAGTCCAGTTATTCTTGAACCATATATGAAAGTTGAAGTTGAGTCGCCAGATGAGTTCCAAGGTTTCGTTATCGGAGACTTGTCATCTCGTCGTGGTATCATTCAAGCTTCTGAATCAACTGAAACAGGTGATGCAATTATTAACGCACTTGTTCCACTTTCAGAAATGTTTGGTTACGCAACTGTTTTACGTTCTGGTTCAGCTGGTAAAGCTGGATACACGATGGAATTTGCTGAGTACCGTGAGTGTCCTCCAAATATCCAAGAGAACGTTATGAAAGCTCGCGCAGAGAAACTCGCGAAAGACGAATAATATTAAAAAAAGGCCCCTTATCGGGGCCTTTTTTTTTGCCTTTTCATTTTTTTAATACCAAGTGATATAAAGCGTGATTTTGGCCAGATCATGGGATTCTTTAATAAGATGGGTGAATCCTTAAAGCATGCACTGGTGCATAGCGTAGAATCGGGCAAACCCTGTAAAATTTACATGAAAATGCCATCAGAACCATCGTTCTCATTAATTTAATGCGGTGTTCTGGCGAGCGTGCTATAAGTTCCACTTATGATCGATACATCATCATTACAGACATTAGTTGCTATCAACAAGACTCGCAGCTTTTCAAAAGCAGCTGAAGAATTGCATGTTACGCAATCGGCTATCTCGCAAAGTATTAAGAATTTTGAAAAGAAAATCGGCGTAAAACTTATCTCTCGTAACGGGAAATCAGTTTCTTTGACACATGAAGGGTTGAAGATGTGTTATTTAGCGAAGGATTTTTTCCGTCGTTATGAACTCGTGATGTCACAGATCATGGAAGAGCAACAAAAAGTCATGGGGCGCTTAAGCGTTGGAACGCTGACTGGTATTGGTAAATCTTGGGTTGCTAGTAAATCGGTAGAATTTGCGACTATCTTCCCTGAAATCGATCTGTCAGTTGTGATGGATTTTCCTGAAAATCTGATTAAGAAATTTGAAAATAACGAATTAGATGTTTTGATTGTGCCGGAATATCACATTCCTGCCATGGCGGAACGTCTCGAGCTGGAAGCCGAGTTTTCAACCTTGGTTTATCCGGATTCACCACAGTTTCAAATCGATAAAAATACGGATTTCCGAACAATTTCGAGTTTCCCGTTAATTTTCTTTGAAGAAAATGACCCTCTTTTCCATCGTTGGTGCCGTGAGAAATTTGGCGCAACGGCAAGACATCTTAAGCCGCGTATTGTGGTTAATTCGTTTGGACATATGCTCAACGCCGTTCATAATGGCCTAGGTATAGCAGTCATTCCAACTCACGTCTTTGCAAGATCGTACTTTAAGGATAAAGTTAAAACGTTGGGTGAAGAGTTCCAGATCATGAATGATCGCTTCTACTTTGTGTATCACCAGGAAGCATTTGAGCTGTTAAAAGTTAAAACTTTCTATGAGTACATCAAGGGCGAATCACTAAGGCTGCAAGAGCAAGATGAGAGAGACAGAGTACACTGAGATCTTTTTAGATGAGCTTCCGGCGGAAGTTTTTGAATTCCTAAAACTTTTATGGCAAAAAAACTACACCCCGATTTTCGTGGGTGGAGTGGTTAGAGATTTTATTCTTTTGGATGATTTTTCGACTGATATGGATTTGGAAGTTCACTATGCTACGGAAGTCAGTGAGGCGGAACGTCTGCAAAATTGGAAGAATTTAAAGACCTTTATTGCTGGTCACCATCCGATCGAAGAACTTTCCTATGAAGTCTTACGAATTAAGTTACCACATTATGAATTGGAATTATCTCAACCACGCAAAGAAATTTATCCCATAAAAGAACAGAAATCCCATCACGATTTTGACTGTAAACTTTTTTCAAAATTACCTGTGACGGAATCATTCAAGCGTCGTGATTTTACTTTTAATGCCATGGGCGTGGCGATTTATAATGAAGGTTCAGCACAATTTATCGACCCTTTTAAAGGTTTGACCGATTTGGCCACGAAGAAAATCAATTCGTGTAGCGAAGATTTTGTGCACGATCCGGTTCGGTTTTTACGAGCAGTACGTTTTTATTTTAAATTAGGTTTCGCTTTTTCTAATACGCTGACAGGTCAGTTATCGACCATGAACCTTGAAAAGGTGAGTGCCTACTATCTTTGGAATGAAGGGTTAAAATCCCATCGTTTTTTTCCTTTTTTGAAAAAAGTTTTTGAATTGGCCAAACATCCCTGGCCACTCAAAGAGGCGTTTACTGAATTGATTAAATACAGTGATGAGCTGGATGACTTTCATGGGCGTCTTCAAAAATTTTATAAAAAGAATGAAAAGGCGAAAGTACCTTTAGTCGCGATCGCTCTTCACCCCAAGCTCAGTGTGGCGGCCAAACAAATTTTTTGTCAGACGCTCCAGATTTCTTTTGAACTGGTAAAACGAATTGATACAGTCAGAACCTTATTATCCAATTGGAAAAGTGGAACCTTTCAAAAATTCCGTACTGAATGTCAGAACAAAACTTTTGAAGAATTATCTCAAGTGAAAGATTGGAACGCTTTACTGGTTTTAAGAAATGAATTGAATAAATTAGCTTGGCCACTGGCTGGCGATCTGGAGCAGCTGGAAGTTATTTGTGAATTACTAAGTCCTTCGCAGCCAATTGATGCTAAAGAATTTTTCAGTTTCGCTCAGAAATTGCGTCAGAAAGTTTCATTATCAGAAGATGAATTTAAACGCTTGAAAATTCCGACCGAAGCGCGAGCACAATATTTACTCTATTTAGCACTGAGAGTTTCTGATGGACATTAAAACTTATCAGCAATGTGCGAGTGCTAAAGTTGTCACTGAAATTCAAAATATTTTCTTCGAAACTTCGACTAAAACTGATTTCAAAAACCCAGAGGAAAAATTGACCTTTTTTGAGAAATACTGTGGATATTATCTCAAGCATCATCCCAATTTTTTTTTCCTGGCGTTACATGAAAATAAAATTGTCGGTTACCTTTGTGGGGCCGTTAACTCGGCGAGTGAGACCGAACTTTACACCATTCTCAGTCACTACGGGCTTTTTGAAGATCAGTATTTAAAATATCCAGCTCACCTCCATATGAACTTGACCGCAAAGCTACAAGGGCAGGGCATTGGCACACTTTTGGTTGAAGCTTTTGTGAACAAGCTGAAGGAAACAAAAGTGAAGGGAATGCATATTATTACGGCACCAAAGGCCCGCAATGTAGGTTTCTATCAGAAAAATAATTTTGCTTATCAACTTGAGCGTGATGGTAAGTTGTTCATGGGAAAAATGATCTGACAATTTCTTACACTATAGAATTCACTCAACGAAAAGTTTAAAATATTGGAACAAGGTAGGAATCATGATGTTTCCGATTTTTTTACTGGCATTGATGCTGGGCCCACAATCTTTTGCAAATGATAATCTGTTGGTAACGCCAACTGAACTCGTTCAGCAATCCATCTCGTTTAATGACGATCTTGAATACAAAAATTTATTACTAGCAATCGAACGTCAAAAAGCTTATTTTGCGCGTGCTCCGCTGAAGGGAAAAATAAAATTTGGTAATGATACTTATGATCGCGACATTCTCGGAAAAAGTTTAAACCAATTAGAATTCATGATTCGTAAATATATCTTATGTGTCGAATCGATGCGGGGGTTTAATTTACCTTTTGGAACAGAAAAAACTTACTGCCAAAAAGAATTTAGTAAAGCTGTGAATCAGAAATTTAAAATTTATAAACCACAGGAAGATATTCAACGCCGTGAAGATATTTCAGGACCAGGTCGAGCGTTATTTACCGCCTATTACAGTCCTGATTTCAACGGTTCTTTAACTAAGACTGAAACTTTTAAGAACCCTATTTATTCTTTACCGACTGATCCCGCTTTGAAAAAATTAACTCGCAAAGAGATTGATTTTCAAAATAAATTGGACGGTAAAAATCTCGAATTATTTTATGTCGAAGAAAGTCTTTTCGATCTTTATCTTTTGTCGGTGGAAGGCGGCGGACGTGTAAAAGTCGGTGAGGATTATCACTACATTAGTTATGCTGGGGCCAATGGACATCCTTTTAAATTTTTGTATCACTACTTAATTGATAATGGACTTTTGCCGATGAACCAAGCAGGTTTAGAAGAGCAGCGACAGTATCTTGAAACCAATCCGCATCAGCAGGAAGCTGTTTATTCGAGTAATCCGAGCTATATCTTCTTTAAAATTACTTTGGATGAACCAATGGGCGTCGGTAGTATTCCACTCACTTCAGAGCGTTCATTGGCGTTGGATTCAAAAATTTATTCTCAGCCAGGTCTTTTAAACTTTGTCGTATCAAAGAAGCCGTATTTAGATGAGGCCGGAAAAGTTCGTTACAAAAATTTTAGTCGTTTCTTCTTAGGTCAAGATACAGGTGGTGCTATAAAAGGTCGGGCCCGCGCTGATTTGTACATGGGATTTGGCCGTGAGGCGCAAATTCAGGCCAATAATATGAAGTATTATGGCGAACAATATTTCTTAGTTTCTAAAGAATAATTAACAGCCCCAAACAATGGCCAATTCTTCATTTTGCTCTTTGTGTAAGACGTAATTTGATTCATTGCCTGATTCAAGTAAGCATTGATTGTGGATATCTTCGACTGTCATTTGTAATTCTTGATTGTGTAAAATTTGATCCGGTTCTAAAGTCTTTAGAAAATCATTGAATGCTTCGCGATTGTCTTCATCATTAAATTTAAGATTTAAATTTTGAACGGCTTTAAGTAGTTTTTCTCGGCCGATGACTTTAATTTTTTTGATACTGACTTTGACTTCAAAACTCGCAATTTGTGCATCTTCTTGCAAGAGAAAATAATCTAAAGCTTCGGTATGATCAAAGTCCAAAATAGAATATTCACCTTTGATTTTAAAATGATTATTTTCTGAAACATTAGAAAATTCATTTTCTTTTAAAACCAGATCAAAGAGTTCTGACATCCCATCGTTAGTGTAGAGCATGACTTCGGCTTTGCCTTCAGCTCCGTAATAATAATTTTCTTCGCTATCATCGTTCCAATGATTAATGAATTTCTGAAATTCAATATGCTGAATAAAAACTCGGCGCTGCGGAGTTGAAGCCACATGAGCGTGAACTGGTAAAGAAGCCAAAATAAAAAGAAGTAGTATGGCTTTTATCATTTTTTATAATGCAATTTATATTGGCAAAGATGTAGCGAGTGAGCACTATCAGCTTTACCGCAATCCTTTGTATCGCTTTCTTGAACTTCGGCATGAATGAAGTTGTGGGATTGTTTAAGTGCTTCAATTTCTTCGCCTACACGATTTTTAAAAACCTCATGGGATTCGCCCAATTTTTGCTGAACAATTTTGATGGTGGTAATGTCACTTTCATTTAAAGCACCGAGCGCAGTTGTCGTATTCATAAGGGCCAATAGAATCAGTAAACTTAGTTTTCTCATGTCGTTAGTCCTTTGTTTCGAATAAGCGACAATATTGTATCGCAATGCGTTATTGCGAGCAAGAAATGAGCTCAAATATGTATTTTTTATCTAGTGCCGGCATATGATGCGCCTATTCTTGAGCGCCCAAGAATAGGCGCATCATTTTTCAGTTTTGAAATCCCCCTGAACATAAGCAGGACATTTCTAGGGTTTAGCACGTGGTCCATGTTAAGCCTTGCCCATGAATGAATTAAAAAGACTTAGTGATGCCGAAATCCTCAAAAGAACCGAAGAACTGGTTCTAAAAGAAAAGGAATTTTCTTTTTTGATCTTAAAACACTTGGCCGAAATTGATCGTCGTCGGGTTTATGCTGATTTAGGTTATGCCAGTTTGTATGACTATTGTTTTCGCTATCTAAAGTATTCTGAATACGAAGCTTATGGTCGTATCTCGGCACTCAAACTCATGCGGGGTTCAACTAACATCGAAACGAAGATTAAAACCAATCAAATTTCGCTAACCAATTTAATTCAAGTTGCAAAGTTTATTGGGCAAGAAGAAAAGGAAAAAAAAGTCAGACTTTCGATCATGGATAAAGAAGCCTTGGTCGATGAACTCAAAGGCAAAAGTACCAGAGAGGTACGCCACATTTTGCACGAAAAAGCCGCTACACCTAAAACGCTTTATCATATCAAAATCCACGAACCCACCTTGCATAAATTCAGGCAGTATCAAAGTGAAGTTGGTCACTATGGCGAAGAAGATGTGTTGAATTTTCTGTTGGATGAAAAATTGTATTTTCATGACGGCGGCGAAAAACTAAGTTCTGGTTCTCGTTATCTGCCTCAAAAAATGAAGTACCTTATTTATCAAAGGGCCAAAGGTCAGTGTGAATACCAACTGCCTGATGGAAAACGCTGTCATGAACACCGTAGATTGCAGTTTGATCATATCCAACCATATGCCTTAGGTGGCAAAACTTCGGTGGATAATATCCGTTTGTATTGCCGTGCTCATAATCAACGAGCTGCTATTAAAACCTATGGACAAAAGAAAATACAAACATTTCTAAATTGAAATTATTCTACTCGTCTGAAATATGCCGGGACGAGGGCCGGGTCAGCATCAAAATTCAAGATACACGTAAGTTGGAACTCATTGCTGGAAAGGATAAAACGATATCGAATACTTGCACCAAGATACTTTTCGATTTGTTTTTGATAATCGGTACGAACGAACTGCCCAATCATGTATGTCTCACGATCGTTTTTTGTATCGATAACTGAAGCACTTACTTGTGCAAAAGCATCGGTATAATTCTTGTTCCATTCGGGATCGATATTAACGATTGCGATAGATTGAAAGCTAAAATCTCCCGCATCATTTTTCTCCACACCTAGCATTTCTCGTTTCAAATCTGGAAAGACACGAGACTCACGTCCGAGGAGCTTTGAAGCTTCAGTTTCTGTTCCTCTAGAGAATAATTCGCATTCGTAAGTTGTGACTCGGCCTTCCGGTGGAGAAACTACAGGTCCTAAGGGGCGCTCAGGTTTGGTTTGGGCGTATGCCGAAGCAAGTAAACTAAGTGCAAAGACAAAGCTTAAGATGATATTTTTCATAATGTCTAGCTAACAGAGGAAATGACTCAGGGCAACTAGGACTGTAATTATTTTAGGCCGGATTGGCCGAATCAATAAAAAGACATTTTATTTTGAACTTAGTTTGTAGATGTTCCATCAGGTTTTGTACTCCAAAGCGCTCTGTGGCGTGATGACCGCCAGCAAAGTAATGGATTCCCGCTTCCTGAGCGTCATGCCAGTTATACTCGCTAATTTCGCCGGTTAAATAAGCATCTAGGCCTGCTTGGAGTGCCATTGGCCAATCATTATTGGCCCCGCCCGTGATAATGCCTAGGCTTTGAATTTTGGAGTTAGTAGGCCCAGCGTAAGTGATTTTGTGGTTTAAAAGGGTCGTAAGCTGAGCTTCAAGTTCAGCCGGCGTAATGGCCTTTTTAAATGTGCCTTGAACACCTGTGGGTGAACCTTTGTGATCCCCAAAAGGCTTAAGCTTAGTTAGACCCAGTTTATTCGCAATCCCAGCCGCATTGCCGAGCTCTAAGTGAGCATCGAGTGGTAGGTGGTAGGCGAAGAGATTCATTTCGTTTTTAATCAGCGGCGCTATCCGTTTATGAAAAGGGCCCGTGATCGTTTTTCCGCTCTGGTATGACCAAAAAAGCCCATGATGCACAATCAACGCGTCAGCACCAAAATTTTGTGCTTGGGTGATTGAGTCAATGGTAGCAGAGACGGAAAACGCGACTTTTTTGATCTCATCTTTGCCTTCGACTTGTAGACCGTTAGGACAATAGTCCTTAAAGTCACGAGTCTCTAAAAGTTCGGACAGATATTTATCCAGTTCAGTGCGTTTCACCATAGATTTAATGATAGTGAGTCCCACCGACTTTTTCAAATCATTTGACGACTTGGGCCTTCGTAGCGAGAATCTGGTATGTTTAAATTCATTCAAAAACTTAGAGGAGCCTATATGTCACAAGCGCCAAAATTGAATAAGAATCAAAAATTTTCAACCAATATGGCCTCGGCCCACGAACTCATGCTTTTAGGAAAACAAGGTAAAAAAGGAAATCAAAGTGTTGCTCGTTACGCGCTTCCGGCGTTTAACGTTACGACTTACCAAGGTATCGATGCGGCAGTTGATGCTTTTCAAACTTTGGGTGCTTCAGGCATCGTGGCCTTTTCAAACTCAGCACTAAAACATTTTGGAAATGGCGATGCCATCAAAGGTTTGGCGCGTGCGAGCGAACATGTAAAAATGTTAGCGAAAGAAGGTAACGTAAAAATTGCCACTCACTTAGACCACGGTGATTATTTAAGTGATAGTGGAAAAAAAGTCGTCGACGCTGCGATTGAATGTTTGACTTCAGTTATGGCGGATAACTCAACTGATCATAAAAATGAAACGCACACTCCACTAGAAGTAAATATCGAAGCGACTCGTGCGGTCGTTGATAAAGCTCATGCCAAAGGCGTTTCAGTTGAAGGTGAATTAGGTGTACTGGCCGGTGTGGAAGATGAAGATACACAATCAGAAGTCTCAACTTATACGGATCCAGAAGAGTTAAAAGATTTTTTAACCAAGACTGGCGTTCTGATGCTTGCTCCAACTATCGGAACGATGCACGGACCGAATAAAGGAAAACCAGGTCAGAAAGTAAAATTAAATATTGAGCTCGCCAACGAATGTCTAAAAATCGCAGATAAAATTAACTCAGATATTATTTTCGTTGCTCATGGTGCTTCAACACTTTATCCAAATGTTATTGAATACGCTGTGAATCAACTTAAAGATATGGGCACTTTGGCGGAAGCGACGAAAAAGTGGAACAACTTTGTGGGAACAGACTGGGATCAAATCGAAGGTTTGATAAAAGCTGGTTTCTGCAAAATTAATACCGATACAGAAAATCGACAGACTTACTTGGCCGCTCTTCTAGGGGCAGTGAAAGCGGGTCCAGCGACAATTGATATTCGTAATTTTGATAAAGTGACTTATAAAGCTTTATATCATTCATACCTGCAAAAGCTTATTATGGCCGGTAACTATGGTGTATGGCATGAGCCAAAAATTGATGTGAAAAACTTTAAATTTACCCTTTCTTAAAGAATGATGACGTTATAAACGGCAATTATATCCAAAGAAGTATTTAGCATTTATTTTTAGCTCCAATTTCCGAAGGAAGATAGAGATTAATAAAATCGGAGTTTTTTTATGATGTTGAGTCTTTTGCTTGCCTTTACCATGAGTCATACTTGGGCCAAAAAAACCATACGTGAAGAACAGGTAGCTTGTTACCGTGAAATCGTCGAAGCCAATTTAAAATTTCAAACGAAGTACAGCAGTAATGATATTCACCGCTATGCCAATAGTAATGCGGTTAAAAAATCTGGTGATAAAAATTATTACTGGAAACCTTTACCTCAAAATTTAGATGAGAGTTTTTTAACTGAATTTAAAAAAGGCATTGTGCATTTTGAACCTCCCGTTTTTCAAGCTGATAAGGACGGCTTTATTACGGAAGTCATTAAAGATAAAAATGGTAATTGTCTCTTGGCCAAAACATACGAGGGCGCCACACACAAAATTACAAAAACAGTCGGTATTGCTGAAAAAAGTAAAAAAGTACAATCAAGTCCAGACTTAGTTAAAAAAGAAATTGAAGTTTCTCACTGTCAGCGCCGATTAATGAAGCCATTAAAATCGACTGCAAAGCTAACATTTTATGAAGGTGATCGTACGCGTGAAATTGTTTTTGAACCAGCTTACATGTTGATAGACGAAGCCTTTGAATTTCCTAAGGCCCCTAGCGTTTATTATCGTTTTAAGGCAAAAATTCCAGGTATGGGCCCAGAAAACTATTATGAGCTTCATTACAATTCACGTAAAAATGAACACAGCATAAGACCCGTTATTCCATCGAAAGCAATGTTAGATGCAATCAAAAATGGAGAAAAAGTTTTTCAAGAGGTCGAGCTTTCTGACAAAATGACGGAAGAAACAGATCGTGAAATGGGAATGGGCATGTCGTATGCCATGCTTTATTTTAAACATGCAGTACTTTATTCTCATGCATCACCTGAACGTTATAAAAATGATCAGAGACTTATCGAATCAGTCCTAAAAAGCTGTCAAAGCATGATAGGCGCTCCAGTCCAAGGGATGGCAGAATTTGTGATGGTTTACCAAGACATCGAAGCACTTTTAAAAGTCGACCAATCTTCGAATAAAGAAAAAATCCAGACGAAAGCGAATTAATCTTTCATGACAGACAGCCTTCGTCGGATAATCCATCAAGCTTGCTGTGCAGAAATTGTCTAGTTGGATTAAAATTTAATAATCCTTAAAACTCATTTAAAATAACAGATGAAATAATAGTTTAGCCTTATTTTTACAAGGTCGTGCGTTATGTTGAAGAACAATAACTTGGAAAAATTTATGCTCAGGCTAAAGCAGGTTCTGGGGCAAGACACTCAGATCTATCTATCTATTTTAATTTATGGAATTGGTATTGGTCTACTAAGCTTGGCCATTCCTATTTCTGTCCAATCACTGGTTAACAATATTGCTTTCGTCGTACTTTACCAACCGATTGTTATTATAAGTGTCATTCTTCTTTTATTATTAATCATTTCAGGTTTTTTATATGCTGTTCAAGAGTATGTTTCAGAGCAATTTCAAGTAAATTTTTATTACAGAACTAGTCGAGATATCGCGTTGAGAATGCTTAATGCGGTTAAGAGCTCAGAGTTTTTTGAAAAAAATAAATCATCAAACTTGATCAAAAGATACTTTGAAATAATGAGCGTTCAAAAAAATTTTTCTTATTTGCTTATCAATGGCTCATTTATGTTGATGCAATTGTTAGTCGGACTTATTGTGCTTATTTTTTATCATCCATATTTTATTGTCTTTGTTTTATCTTTAATTTTTCTTATTTTTATGATTTGGAAAATTTCTTATGAAAAATCATTACTATCGGCGTATGATGAATCAAAAGCTAAGTATGAAACGGTTGATTGGCTAGAAAATATGACAAGAGCTTCGGACGTTTTTCAAAGCCAGATCTCATATCATTATGCTGTAAAAAAAACAGCAGCACATATTGAAAAATATCTAAATAAAAGAAAGTATCATTTTCATCATATTTTTAGTCAGAAAATAAGTTTTATTTTTATCTACGCCCTCATGAGTGCTGTCATTCTTGCATTAGGCGGCTGGCTAGTTATTCGTGAACAGCTAACGCTGGGACAATTAGTCGCTTCAGAAATTATAGTGACGTCGATTCTTGTTTCTATTTCCAAATTAGGTAAATACCTAGAAATTTTTTATGACTTAGTTATCTCGCTTGATAAAATTGGCTCATTCTACGATATTCCACAACATGAGCAAATAGGATCACAAAATAGCTTTACGCACAAAACGCTCGAGTTCATAAAACTAAAACAAAAGTTTCAAGACTATGATGTGAGTTTTAGTATCAAATTCAAAGAAAATAAAAAATATTTTGTAGCTTATCGATATAATTCGATAAAGCAAGTTGTCGTCGATCTTATTACGAAAAAAAATAGGATAGATGGTGGTGATGTGCTGCTGGGTGAACACTCAATTGCAGACATATCAGTCAGAACGTTGATGGATAATATTTATATTATTGAAGAGCCTATCTTTTTCGAAGGTAGTATTTTAGATAATTTGATTTTTAATAATCAATTAGAAAAAGCAAAAATTTTCAATGTCTTCACTTCTTTAGCGTTAGATGAATTGTTACAGATTACTGATTTAAATGATCCACTTAATGAACAAACAAAATATCATTTTTCAAGAAGCCAACTTATTCGTTTAGAAATGGCACGTGCCGTTTTAAGTGATAACAAAATTATTATTTTGACTTCGATTATTGATGAACTCGATGATAGTCGATATCAAAAAGTGTTGAGTTATCTTTTTAGTTTAGAAGATAGGACGGTCATCTATTTAGGCAGAAATTTGCGCTACGAAGTTAAGTTTGATGAAGGATTTTATCTAACCGGCGAGAGCGTTATTAATTTTGAGAATATAACTGAGCTTAAAAAGTTAAAGGCAAAATATGAACTCTGAAACCGATATCTTTAAAGAACCAAAGCAATTAAATCTCGTTTGGTATTGGATCCTTGCCAAAATGGTAGCAGGTTCAGTTCTTTTATGCTTGGCCTTACTTATTTTAGTTCCATGGGTCC
>JAEUWD010000010.1 GCA_016786485.1 Bacteriovoracaceae bacterium
ATTTTATCTTCAGGCCCACTGAAGACTTTATCTAAGTCATGTAAAAGCGCCTGATCAAAACAAATATCATCCTGACAATAAGGTGACGGCATGAAGTCAATTTGCTTTTGAAACTCAACTCGGTCACACACACCCTTACAACCCGAGTTATTATCTCGCCACACTACTTTGAAGCCAGCTTGTCGAATAATATCTAGAACATTTTCTTGATGAAGATCAGTTTTAAATTCTTTTCTCGTTTGAGGTGAAAACAAGCAAGGTAAAGAAATAGCGGTGGATGTTCCACAGGAACTTACGTTCGAAAAAGTGAACAAATCGTGCACCTGTCTTAAGCCAGGATTTGTTTCACGTTCATAACCAAGCAGTGAAAAGTTTTTGGCCCGTGCGGTTTCTCCTACCACCATAATCACCACCGTTTTAACTTTAACATTTCGCCAAACCGAAGATAGCTCAGCATTTTCAGAGATTTTGATTAATGGTCTTTTTTCGGGTGCGACAGCAAAAAGCGCACGACTCGCATCTAGGTAATTCACTGGAACAATCTCATGCTTAATTTCACGATGTGTACGTAGAAATGAAGTATAAGTTTTATTAAAACTAAAAAAAATAGTTAAGATACATAACACGCTGGCCATGACTGAAAGCAGACGTTGTTTTCTTTCGATCGCAAATTTTTTATACTCAGTTTTTACACCACATAAAAATAAGACCGAAGGCATAACACCAAGACAGATGAGCGCAGCAAAAAAGGACAGATTAAAATAGTCAGTGGCCTCATGAACATCTGTTTGCAGCATATTATTGAGCATGCTTTGATCAATTATGATGTGATACTCATCCATAAAATACAGCACGGCCGCATTCGCTATTAATATAAAAGGAATAATGAACTTATCGAAGTGCTTTACTAGAATAATATTGAACAAGATAACCAGCACTGAAAATAAGGTAAGAGTAAAGCTGAACAAGAACAGTCCTTGTTCAAACGGCCCCGCTTGCGGAATATCCGTTACTATTTTCCATAAATGAAAGTTGCTGATGGTATTAAACAAAGCTAAAAACAAAATGGTTTGCCATGAATAAAGATGAACAGTGAATGTCTTTGGCATAGTCAAAACCCAAGCTTGGTTACTTTAAATTTTGACTTAGTTTTTGATTTTTTTAATGAGATAAACCACTCAGAAGTCGGGAGTATTGTCCCGAAGAGCATGGGACAAACCTCTCACTTAACTAAAGATCTTTCAAGACAACTCTCACTAATCGACGAATATCTGCTTCTAGTGTTTTTCGATCATGATATGGAAATTTATCTTCAGGAAGATTACAGAAGTGATTTGAATACATTAAGGCCATATGTACAACTGGACAGAAGATCATCTTCACGGCCCAAAACATATCAGCTTCCGAAATAGTGTGATTTACTTCATTTGATATGGCCTCAGCAATAGCCATTCCGCCTGGTGGCCCAAACTTCTCGTCACCTTTGTCACATTCAATATCTTCCCCCCAACCCTTTTCTGAAAGCATCATTTTAAAGACGGAACGTAAAATATCTGAACTCTCCAAGAAAAAATTAAATAACCAAACCGCCAGATCCTCGACTTTTTCTTGTGGATTTTCAGCCCTGCGTGCACGAATTTTATTCGTGGTATCGCTAAAAACCCATTCGATCACTTGCATGAATAAAAGCTCTTTACTTGTAAAATGATAATTTACGGCGGCGATATTCACATCAGCTTCAGCAGCAATTTCACGAATAGAAGCACCATCAAAACCCTTAATCGCAAAAAGAGTTCGCGCGGCATGAAGAATTTTTTCCTTGGTTTCGTGAATTTGTGCATCAGTCATTATTGCACCCATCCTTCTTGGGTTGAATCATCGGTTGATTCTTCGACTTCGTGACCCAATTTAGAAAAGTTTTTAAAGAAGGGAAGTTTTAATAAGAAGCTGATCCAATCTTCAACAATTGCTACTGCTGCTGGAATAAAAACTAGTGTAAAAATAGTTCCCGTCGTTAATCCCCATGCCATGGCCAAAGTCATCGGAATCAACATCGCATCCGCCCCACCAATACCATAAGCTGTCGGAAAAAGACCGGCCACGGTAGTGATTGAAGTGGTAATAACCGCACGTAAACGTTGACCTGAAGCTTGAACTAAAATTTCTTCTAATGGAAGTTTACCTTCTTTACGAAGTACGTTGATAAATTCAATCAAAACAATTCCTGAGTTTACGATAATACCTGCCAAACCAATAATACCAATTAAGGCCATGAAGCTTACTGGTCTTTGATGTAAAGAGAACGAGAGGAAAAAACCAATTAAGCCCAGTGGAATAGTGAGCATGATTACAAATGGCATTAAAAACGATCGAAACATAAATACCATCAACGCAAAGATCCCAATCATTGCTAATACCATCGCATCAAATAGAGACTGTAGCGATTCGGCAGTACTTTCATTTTCTCCACCTTGAACGAGAGATACTTCTGGATACTTAAGTTGCAATTCGTCCCACTTAGCTTTTAAAATTGCGTTTGCCTTAGGTGAAGTCATTTGAACACCATCCACACTTGCCGTAATCGTACGTGCTCGCTTGTAATCAAAACGTTTAATCTGTGGAGTTCCTGGACGAGTTTCAAATTTAGCAAGATTACCTAAAGGTACTAGATTTCCTTGTCGATCCATAACTGGGATATGGGCCAGATCTTGATAATTTTTTCGATCAGAATCCTGAAACTTAACATTTAAATTTACTTCTTTGTTATTCAACGTCACATCTGAAACAAAAAGACCGCCCATAGCAGTACGAACTGTAGTTCCAATATCGGCCACACTTACTCCCAGTCGATCTGTGAGTGAATAATCGAGGTTAACAAAAACTTCTTCTGCATCCACGACATCTTCGATTTTTAAATCTAGAATGCCAGGAGTCTTTCCTAAAACTTCCATCACCTGATCAATAACTTCTTTTGCTTTTTTAGCATCGTTTGAACGGAAGGTAGCAGAGACTGCGGCCCCAACAGGTGGCCCGTTAACCATTTCTTCAAAAATGACTGTTCCGTAAGATTTCGTATCGATTCCATCACGTAGACGCTTAAGGAAATCAGTATATTCAACATTAAATTTAGCTTCGTCCGTTGCGTAGATAATCAACATACCTTGATTGTCACCTTCGCCGCCTTTTGAATCATCCGGGCGGGCCTTGGTCGTTCCGGCCCGGCCAACAATTTCACGAACCCATTCTGCAGTACCAACTTCCATGACCTTTTTACTAAGTTCAGTTAAAGCATCGCGAGTTTTTTCCATAGGAGTCCCTATTGGCATCTCAACACGCGCGACATACATTTCCGTATGTTCCGCAGGAAATAACATAAATTTATTAAAGATACCGTTAATCGCCATCGAGACAACTACCATTCCAAGTAAACCACCAACCGTTATGTAACGATGTTGAACTACCCAACGCATGAAATTTTCAAATTTTTTACGATAGGGTGCAAACCAATCTTGGCCACCTTGGCTGGTTAGCTTCACGCGATTTCCGACAAAAGATAAACGCATCGGAAGAAAGAAAAAGGATTCTAGAAGCGAGATGACAAGCGCTATCGAAACAACAATCGGAATCGCCATAATGAATTTACCCATGATCCCTTTAGTTACTAGCATCGGAAGAAAAGCTGCAATAGTTGTAAACGCCGTTGCGGTAATCGGTGCCCATAAATCGGCAACCGTTTTAACTAAAGCCTTATGAGTTTGCATACCAGCACGACGAAGTTCAACAAAGTTATCCGTAATAACAATCGAGTTATCAACTAACATCCCCATGGCTATAATCAGTGCGAGAATTGTAATCGAGTCCAAGTTCATACCAAACATTGGCATAATGCCTAAAGTGGTAAGAATAGCTAGAGGTAGAGACATGGATGCCATGATACCAACCCAACCTGGAATAAAAACAAGCAGAGCGGCCAGAACGATGATAAGACCTGAAATAGCGTTAGAATTTAAAGTATCTAGCTTAGCTCGAACACGATTGGCCTCATTATTGTAAACTTGAAATTTTACTTCATTATGGCTTTTCTGATAACGCTCAACCACCGCAAAAACTTCATCGGCGAGTTTTATCGTATCAGCTCCGGCCTTTTTATTTACAATAAGTAGAACTGCTTCTTCACCATTCCAAGTCGCAAGTGCTCGTGGCTCTTCAGCTCCATCGACAGCGCGAGCGACATCTTTTAGCCTAACAATTTGTCCGGCAAAATTAGAACGGATAACAAGATTACTCAGTTCTTCTGCCGTTTTTACTTTAGCATCCAATCGGACTAGAAATTTTTTGTTAGGCTCTTTCATATCCCCACCAGGAGTGGAAATATTACGGGCCATGGCCTTATTTAAAACTTCGGCAACACCAATGTTGTAGTCTTCAAGTTTTTCCATATCTAATTCGATGGTAAATTCACGTTCACGATAACCTGAAGGACGCACATCTTTAACCTGACTAATATCTTCGATTTCTTGTTTCAAAAGATCGGCAACACGATCACGTAAACGATCATCACCTGAACCCACAACTGCGATTTCAATCGCTGGAAACTCTGCACTTTTGATTTCAATAAATTCCGGCTGTTGCTCCAAGTCCGCCGGTAGCTTGGAGACGCGCTGGACGGCTTTTTGTAAATCATCAATCGCCTTTACTTCATCGACATTATCCATATCGACTCGAACCACAATTTGGCTTTGACCAGTTTGTGAAATCGATTTTACGTCTTTGATCCCTGAAACTTTTCGAATTTCATCTTCGATAGGTTTCGTGATAAGCGCTTCAATATCTTCAGGTGCGGCGCCTTTGTATTGTGTAGTAATAGTAGCAATAGCAAAGTCAACCGCCGGCCATGATTCAGCATTCATGCGATTAATCCCTTGAATACCAATCACTCCCATAAAGGTCATCAGAACTAAAGTTAGTTTATAGTTACGAATAAAAAAGTCAGCAATATGTCTCATATGTTTATATCCTATTAAACTCGCAAGGAGTTTCTGTAAAAACTACTAAGTAATCAAAGAGTGTATTTAATATTTGAAGTTGAGTATTTATCACCGATAAATTTGAAGATAAAAGTGAATCCTGATCTTGTATTAAATCATTAACCGAAACACGGGCCTCACGAAATTTACGATTTTGTACTGCCAAACGTTTTTCTAAAGCAATCGTATTGAGTTTTTGATTTTGTACCATCTCGGCCAACAACTGAATACTTCGCACGAGCTGCTGATGAGTACTAGCAATATTAGCTTCTGTTTCATTGACTTGAGCATCAAATCTTTTTTGTGCTAACACTTCTTGTGTTTGACGAGTGTCTGTTTTGCCCAACGGAATCACTAACTGTAGCGCCACTGAGTAACCGGTTCGGTCATTCTCTTGCCAATCATCAAAAGCATCTCCATAGGAACCAGTGTTGACTGTTCCGTTGGCCACACTCGCGACCCCGGTCGTCTTCGCTGTTCCCACCAATTTCAAATCAATATCATCATAAGATGAAGCTAACTTGGCCTGCTCTTTTTGGGTTTGACGAATTAACTGCGTAATCTCGTCGTATTTCGTGTATTCATAGGGAACTTCGGGTCGAGTCGCGATCGTTTGCGTACAAGCTAAAACTTGATCAATCGTGCTAGAGAGATCATATTCGGCCAGCACAACATTTTTCGTTTGCAGCTCTGGCAATAAAAACTTCAATTGCTTAAGTAAAATTTCTCTTTGATATTTATAGTAAATGATATTTCCCTTTCTTGATGCGACTTGTGCTTCATAACGTGCCACTTCTCCGTCATCTGCTACCCCTGCACGCCGACGCTGACGAGTGTCAGTTAACTGTTGCTCAGCCGCTTTTAGTAAACCTTCAGAGACTTTGATTTGTTCATTATTTCCAACCAAGGACCAGTAAGTACGACGAAGTGAAACAACAAAGGCCTTATGCTGAATATCTTTTTCAAACTCAGCACGTTCTTTACTGAAATTGGCCGAATTGGTTTTCGCCTTACTCAATCGTCCAAACAAATCTTTCCAAAGATCAACTTGTAGATCTAATCTGACTGTTGAAGTAGAAATATTCTTATAAGTCGCTGTCGGTGTTGTAGCACTTTGTTGTGTTGCCGAAACCGCCGCACTCATCGTTACACCACCACGGAAATCCTGGCGGATACCAAGTTGGGTTGACTTCAATGGGCTCCACATCGGAATGAATTCGATAATCGGTTTTTCTTTGGTTTCACCGTACTGGGCTTCACCAAAAATTTCTGGGCGAAATCCATCATTGAGCTGTTCAGCATCAGACTTCGCTGACAAAAACGCCGCCTCAATAGACTCCCATTGTGGTGAAGTTTCTAAAGATAATTGGGTTAGATTTTTTTCTGTAAGCGAGAAGGAATCTTGAGCATCGACAGATAACGATAGCAAAAGCAGCAAAGTAGCAACGTGCAACATAAACAGTTACCTTTTATTCAAACGTTTGTTTGAATCATGTGTTTGACACATACTAATAGGTAAATATTTGAAAAACAAGGGCCATCAAAAATATTTTTATCACAAAAAAGACGCTGCGTATCACTAATAAAAACCTGCTGTTAAACCATTAGAGGATAACAGCAGGTTGTTTTAATTTACATTAAATCAAATCGATCGAGATCCATGACCTTGCTCCATGCTTTAGCAAAGTCACGTACAAACTTTTCACGCCCATCTTCCGCGGCGTAAATTTCTGCGATAGCACGAAGCTCTGAGTGTGAACCAAAGATTAAATCAACTGGTGTAGCACGCCATTTGACTTTACTTGATGCTCTATCAACCCCTTCATAGATCCCATCGCTCTCTGAAGACTTTTGCCATTTAGTCGACATATCTAACAGATTTACAAAAAAATCATTACTCAAAGTTCCTGGTCTATCGGTGAAGACACCTGTTTTTGATAAATCAGCATTCGCTCCAAGTGATCGCATGCCCCCAATCAAAACAGTCATCTCAGGGACTGTAAGATTTAGCATGTTGGCACGTTCAACCAGCATTTCTGTCGGCGACATAAGACTTTCTTTTGAGTAGTAGTTTCTGAAAGCATCGGCTTTTGGTTCTAGGACTGCAAAAGAATTAACATCTGTTTGCTCTTGTGTGGCATCCATTCGGCCAGGACGAAATGAAACTTTCACTTTTGTTCCTGCGCTCTTTGCTGCTTGCTCTATCGCAGCGACTCCTCCGAGAACAATCACATCGGCAAATGAGACTTTCTTTCCGTTCGAGAGTTTTTTGTTAAAATCTTGATGAACTTTTTCGATTTTAGATAAAACTTTATTTAACTCACTTGGATTATTAACGGCCCAATCTTTTTGTGGAGATAAACGCAAACGTGCTCCATTTGCACCACCACGAAGATCAGTTCCTCGAAAAGATGCAGCCGAGGCCCAAGCGGTTAACACAAGATCAGTTACCGTTAGGTTTTCTCTTAAAATGGCACTTTTAAGTTCAGCTATTTCATTATCATCGATTAACTTATGATTGACTGAAGGAATTGGGTCTTGCCAAATAAGTGTTTCTTTTGGAATTTCTTTTCCAAGATAGCGAGTTATTGGCCCCATATCTCTGTGAGTCAGTTTGTACCAAGCTTTTGCAAAAGCCAATTCAAACTCTTTTGGATTATCTAAAAAGCGTTTTGAAACTTTTCTGTATTCAGGATCTTCTTTAAGTGCAATGTCTGTTGTGAACATGATTGGAGCATGTTTTTTTGTTTTATCATGCGCATCTGGTACAAAATTTTTGTTATCACCTTTAGGCTTCCATTGAACAGCACCTGCTGGTGATTTCGTTTTTTCCCATTCAAAATTAAAAAGGTTTGTTAAATATTGGTGAGTCCAGCGAGTAGGATTCATCGTCCAAGCACCTTCAAGACCACTTGTCGTTGTATCAGCTCCATGACCTTTACCACATTTATTTTTCCAACCAAGAGCTTGCTCTTCAATACCAGCAGCGGCTGGTTCAGCATCAAGACATGTGGCCTTAACCGCACCATGAGCTTTGCCGAATGTGTGTCCACCTGCGATAAGAGCAACTGTTTCTTCATCATTCATGGCCATGCGACCAAAAGTTTCTCTAATATCCTTTGCAGCTGAAAGTGGGTCATGATTTCCATTTGGGCCTTCTGGATTTACATAAATTAAACCCATTTGAACAGCAGCCAGTGGTTTATCGAGTTTTCGTTCTCCTTTATATCTCTCGTCCTCTAACCATTTTTTTTCTGGCCCCCAATACACGATATCAGCTTCCCAATCATCTGTACGTCCACCAGCAAAACCATAAGTTTTAAATCCCATAGACTCAAGGGCGACATTTCCAGTTAAAACCATTAAGTCGGCCCAAGAAATTTTTGAACCGTATTTCTTTTTAATTGGCCAAAGTAAACGGCGTGCCTTATCGAGGTTAGCATTATCGGGCCAACTATTAAGTGGTTCAAAGCGCTGTTGACCTCCACCTGCTCCACCACGACCATCAAAAATTCTGTAAGTACCAGCGCTATGCCACGCCATCCTAATAAAGAAAGGACCGTAATGGCCCCAATCGGCAGGCCACCAATCCTGCGAAGTCTTCATGATTTTTTGAATGTCTGATTTCACAACTTTGAGATCGAGTTTTTTAAATTCTTTTGCATAGTTGAATTTAGAATCCATTGGATTAGATTTTTGTGAGTGTTGTCTCAGAGGAGACAAATCCAATCTCTCTGGCCACCAAAACTGATTCGTTACATTTGCATGACTTGACTGTATAATTGTTGACATCAACAGTAGTCCGCTTAAAAAAAATTTCTTTAGCACGTTCTTCTCCTTTATTACGATTTAAGTCATTGGTAGCATCCTCGCTTGGAGGAGAATTTTAGTAAAATCTAAAGATTCTATGAGGCAATAGATAAAACTAATCGTTTTTGATAAATGATAGGATTATAAAATGAGAAAAAATTTGAGAAGATGAATTTTTAAAAGTCTTTTACTTTTGTTTTATGATTTTTAGTATCTGCGTTAATTTTTTGGTTCAGTTTAAATTTTTCACGATAATCATTTAAAATCACCGTATCTGTAGCAATTAACACTTCACCAATATCCATTTCCTTATCTTCCCAATAACCTTCTGCGAAATTTGCTCCACACGTTCGCTTATAAGTTGGGTGCTCTCCACAAGCGACGCCGGTTTTAGTGAACGCTGGATCAAAAATATTCAAGCGATGACCACGATCAGGGACTCCATCATCGACAATCAAAAAAACCACCATTTCACGCGGACTTAAATTCGGTCCAAACATGAGAACTTCAGCAGTAACTCCTACAGGTAAACCATAACGACCAATACGTTCCATAGGACTAGTTTTACCGTCTGAGCTGATATGCCCGGTGATATTATTTTTGTATAAATCTTCAACGTGATCCTGTGAACCACGTGAAATGTTGACCGAAAGTTCTAACGGTTCAAGTGGTTCTTGGACTTTAAGAAACTCAATCGCTTCCGTAAAAGCATTTGTACCTTCCTGTAATCCAAGGAGAACTCGATTAATTTTACTTTCACCATCACTCGTCGTTACAACCTCTCTAGTGACATAACTTTCGCTTATAATACGAGAAGACACCAATTCTTCGATAATCTTGGCATAGTCCTGTGGATTCGTACGGGCCAGGTTAAGCTCTTGATAAAACTCGAGCGTGTATTTTTGCCAGTCTGTAACTTGCCCTAGGAGCGATGAGCTCATCGTTAAAAGGATAAGAGTTAGGAAGTATTTCATAGTTCATAATGATAGGGCCGAAACAATTTTAACGCAATGCAATATGAAATTATTACCAAGTTATTGATTAAAAAAACGGAATAAAATCAATAAGCTACTGATAATAATAACGGAAAAGGTCAAAACCATACCACCCGAACGTCCAACCGATGCCCCATGTACTTTCATAAGACCTATGGCATGCATGATACGACCTAAAAGTAACATCGATCCTAACCCTAAGATGAGTTTTTCATAACCAAAAAGAATTTCTAAAAAAAACATTAATAATAAAGCAAAAGGTACATATTCAATAAAATTACCATGAACTCTAACCGCTTTTTCAAGATCCTTACCACTACCATTACCTAGTGAGACTTTCTCCTTCCAGCGATAACGGATAACATTCAAAGATAAAAAAACATACATCAGTCCAAGAGTTGAGGCAAAAAAAGCAGTTTTCATCGACGCTCCAAAATTTTATAAATCGATTCATATTCATTTTTTTCATTTTTTAAAAATTTTTCGCGGATTTCAACTTTCCAATCCGCCAAATTGATTTCTGGGAAAAATGCATCCGCTGTAACTGTCGTTTGCACTTCGGTCAGATAGATTTTATACGCCATCGAAATCATTTGTTGATAAATATTCGCTCCACCGACTACAAATAATTCTTCTTCGCCTCGCTCTTGCGCAAAATCAATCGCCGTCACAACCGAATTAAAATGAAAAATATTTTCTTCATTCATTTTGGGCTGACTCGAAATCACTAATGTCGTTCTGCCCGGTAAGGCCTTACCAATCGACTCAAAAGTTTTTCGTCCCATGAGAATGTGATGACCCATCGTAAGTTTCTTAAAATTTTTCAGATCCTCACTCAGCTTCCATGGCAATTGGTTTTCTTTACCAATTCCGCGCTTTAAATCACAGGCCACAATCATGGAAATTATCATTAGACTGCCACCGGTGCTTTAATATGCGGATGTGATTGGTAATTTACCAATTCAAAGTCTTCAAATTTAAAATCAAAAATATTTTTTACGGCAGGATTAATTTTCATTTGTGGCAGTGGATAAGGCGCGCGCTC
>JAEUWD010000032.1 GCA_016786485.1 Bacteriovoracaceae bacterium
GGCAGGAGGTGTAAGTGTTGTAAGACATTAAGCTGACCTGTACTAAATACCCATTTGCTTTTTTTAATCTCTGCTTTATGAAACTCTAAAAATAAATTTATTGGCTCGTCTTCCTTCTGGACCTGTTATTTGATTGTAAAAGTCTCTTCTAGCTATAAACTCCACATTACGGTTAAGTCCTTGAAAGTTTTCCACGATCCCTTGTAAATTTTCCAAAATAGACTATTGTGTCAAAATATCAATTTCACTGGGAGAAAGAATTGAAAAAACTGAGTCTTTTCTTAATTTTTACATTTTCTTTTTCAGCTTTCGCAAAACCGTTAACTCAGCAGCAAATTCAGCAAGAACTTAAGGTAATTCAGAAATATCGCTCATTACATAAGCATAAAACTTTTTCAGAAAAGAAAGCCCATCCAGCATTACTTGAACAAAAGATAGGCGACGACAGACCAGCAGTGTCAGGTCTTTCTCATTCAGAGGCCAAGAAAAGAAAATTGATGGTAGATAATATTCAATACAATATTAGCCTCGACATCATAAAAGCTCAAAGTAGAGAAAGCTTTGATGGAGTAGTCACTATTACGTTTGATTACACTCCGTTTGATAAACACTGGCCTTTAACCATCGATTTTACTGGTGGTTCAGTTGATAAAATTTTTATTAACGAAAGTCGTCAGAAGTTAGCTTACAATGGTTTTTTCATTTCAATTCCACCTTCAAAATTATTAACGGGAAAAAACATTTTAGAAATTCATTATTCACAAAAATATGATGTGAGAAATGAAGAGCAAGAAGGGTTGCATAAAATTGTTGAAAAATTCGAAGGTAATGAAAATACCTATCTCTATACACAGTTTGAAGTCTATGCTGCTAATAAAATGTTTCCATGTTTTGATCAGCCAGATTTAAAAGCTAAATACCAAATTGATGTTAAAGCTCCAAAAGATTGGGAAGTTATTTCATCAACCAAACAAACAAAAATTGAAAATTTAAGAAAATCGAACCATTGGTTTTTCCCACTTACCAATAAGCAATTTAGCACTTATGTTTTCTCACTTCACGCGGGACCTTATAAAAAATGGGAAACGACAAATTATGATGGTCGCGTAGGTTTGAGATTATTTGCTCGTAAATCACAAGCAAAGACGGTCGCTACCCAAGCGGAATTGTGGTTTAAAATTACGAAAGAAGGATTCCGTTTTTATGAAAGTTATTTTGGAATTCCATATCCTTTTGAAAAATATGATCAATTAATTGTTAATGAATTTGCAGCGGGTGCAATGGAAAACGTTGGAGCTGTTACTTTTCAGGAAGATTCATTTGTTATTTCGGCTAACGATTCAGATAGCGAAGTTAAATGGCGTTATGCTGCTGTCGTTATTTTACATGAAATGACTCATATGTGGTTTGGAAATTTGGCAACGATGAAGTGGTGGGGCGATCTTTGGTTAAACGAAAGTTTTGCAACTTACTTCCCTCTGTTAGCAATGAAGCATGGTTCATCAGTCTTTAAAGATCTCAACGATGCGTACTTTTATCTTTGGGAAAAGGACAGCGCGTACGATGCAGATGATGGCTCAGAAGAACCAGTCGTAAATAATATTCCGAGTACTCAAGAAACAGGTTCAAATTTGTTTGATGCTATCACTTACAATAAAGGTGGCAGCGTTTTGAAACAATTATCTTATTATGTGGGAGCTGGTAATTTTCAAGAAGGCGTAAAACGCTATCTGAATGATTATAGTTATACTAATGCCGTAACAGAAAACTTCAATCAATCATTTGCACAAGGTTCAGGTCAGTACTCAATCACACCATGGCTAGTTGAGTGGTTCGCAAAACCAGGCCACAACACGGTGGAGGTTTTTGTTGATTGTTATGAAGGTAAACTTTCAAAATTATTATTAACTCAAACGAAAGGCACGGGCCCAGTTTTAAGAACACATAAAACTGAAATTGCGACTTTTAAGAAAAATGCTACCAATCAGTGGTCAGTTCTAAGCCCTGCAAAAGATATTGTTTATAGTGGTGAAGAAACAGATGTGACAGCTTTCAATGGTACAGCTTGCCCAGATTTTGTGTATGTAAATCTAAACGATAATGATTTTGTTAAAATAAAACTGGATAAAAATTCAGCTAGAAATCTTGATCTTTTTAAGAAGGCCATCTTAGATTTAGACCTTGATCCAGTAAACTCAGTCATTATGAACGGTACAATGTCGAAATAAGTTATTAAACGGGAGCTATAGCGTGAAGCAGTTGTTGTTATTATCTTTCTTTCTTGTTTCGTTTTCAGGTTTTGCTGAGCTAACACCAGTAACGAATTATCTCGAACTTATTCCAAATTGCCCAGAGATTACCGATAAAAATTGGTGGCTTGAGCTGGCAAAAAAAATGGAAGCTTCAGGCAAAGATAACAATATGCATGTCGTGAATCGAATTAATCGTAATCGACGTAAGTTTATCCCTTCTAGTTTATGTGATGAAATTAAGAATATCTTCGAAGGTGAAGTTCCGAGAGTTAAAGCTCTAACCAATGCCAAAGTTCTTTTACTTTCAGATAAAGTCCCTCAGTATCAAATCCAATTAGATGTTATGGGTCAGTATTATCGAATCATCGGAGTGAGTAAATCAAGAGGCGCAAAGCAGTTTCTTGATCTTAATCTTAATACCCGAGGCCGAAGAAAGTTTTATGAGTTTCAGGACATTAGTCACTTTGACTATAGTTGGGAAGCTAAACAAGTCCTGATTGATAAGCAGTTTATTAGCAAACTTAGTCCAGAAGAGAAGTTTCAACTCGATAAGCGAAAGACCCAGGTTTATTGCAATAGATCCTTGAAATAATAATGAAATTACAGATTTTGAAATTCTGCATCGTCATTCTTGCAGCTTTATCCGCTACGAGTGTTTTTGCTCAAGATAGCTCTCTCGATTATTTCACAAAACCTGAAGAATCTAGAGTAAATCCTGATTACGAAAAAAGAATTGGGCGTAAACTCAAGGCTGCTTACGAAGAGAGAATGGCTAAAGCCTCTGTCGTTTCAGATAAAACTACCTTAGTTATAGAAAACCGTTCTCAATGGTCAGCGTCTGACCCTCGAGAGCACTTCATCAATTTTTTGGGCACGGATGAACCGAAGACGCGCGCAACTGAAACGGGAAAACTCATTTTTATAGGTGAAGGATATTATTCAAATCGACAAGTTGTGGTCGATGTTCATGCACAGTATTTTCGTCTGCTGGAATATCGAGATGGTGTAGCTTTTTATGTAAATCTTGATTACTGGGATCAAGGTACCTTGGCCAAAGATAATAAACCGCTTTTTTATTGGTCTACCCACTTTGATTTTTCCAAGCTGGCCAAGGCCAAATATATCGATGAGCAGGCCATTTTACTTAAGAAAAACTGTAAGAAATTCCTTTAAAAGACTTGCGGATAATTAAAAAGTTTTATATAAAGTCGTTGAGTGTGTCGATAGCGCTGAGGAAACACCTGGTCCCATCTCGAACCCAGAAGTTAAGCTCAGTTGCGGCGAAGGTAGTGCCAGGGAAACTTGGTGTTAGAATAGCAGGGTGCACTTTTAATTTTAAACCCCAATTTCGATTGGGGTTTTTTTTGCCTTTAATTCATCCTCAACATACAATAATCAAAAAAATAAAGGTAATTCTGTGAATATCAAAAAGATCAATTTGCTCGTTATTCCACTCGCTTTAGTGCTGATCTTTGATCAAGTCACCAAAATTTGGGCAAAGAATTTTTTAATCATCAATGGAAATAAGATTTTCTTGGGCGGACTTTTCCGTCTCATTTATGCTGAAAATCGTGGCGCCTGGGGAAGTTTAGGTAGTAGTTTTTCGCCTGAGTGGCGATTCATTTTACTTATCATTGTTCCGATTTTGGCACTGCTAGGTTTTGCTTGGTTTGTGATTTCCAATAGAAAAATGAAAGATATTGAAACTCTTTCTTATTCGCTCATTTTAGGGGGAGGATTTGGTAATTTGATTGATAGAATTCGTTATGATTACGTGGTGGATTTTATGTATATCGGTTACCAAAACATCGGAACAAATATTTTTAATGTGGCCGATGTTTCAATCATGATTGGTGTGGGATTTTTGGCGATTCAAAGTGTGAAGGAAGCCCTAGCGAAACGCTCCGGGTCAGCATAACTTGCTTTTTACCCAAAGCCTTCTTACAATAGTACTAATTAAGGTACCAATTGCGTAAAACAATTTTAAAAACAGAACTCAAAATTATTATCACTCTTGCTGCGATTAATGCTCTTCATTATCTGCTAGGTGATTATTTTTCAGATAATCTCTTTCGTATCTCGCAAGCTAGTTCGAGTATTAATTTTTTTAGTTATCATTTTTCAAGTTTCCTGGCCTTCGTTAATTATTTCACCGGCCAGTGGACCATTCCATGGGGTCTTACTTATGCCGTGGCTTATATTGCTATCTTTTCACGCAGAAACGATATTTCAGATGTGATTATGCCGCTTTATATGATCATCAGTTTCGTGGGAATTTCATATTTTGTTTTTCCTGATTCGTTAGGTGCAGGGATTTATTTTTTAATTAAGTCTTATTTGAATTCTGTTATCCTTCTGATGGTGACCTTGCTCTGTCTTGGTTTTTCAGTTTATGTTTGTGCCAAGGATTCATTCAAGAAAACGGTGGCGGCAGTTACGGAACTGTTTGAAACGTGGGTGGATTTTTTCAAGCTGCTTAAGCGCTTCTACGATGCCAGTGCCGAACTTGTACGAAATCGCGTAACCCTTCCGAAGTTTAAAAAGCATTATTTTATTGAAAAAAGAATTGATAAAATTCTGCGTGGTGAAAATAAAGCTCCGGCCCCAGCGGCGGTGCAAATCGCTCAAGGTCCAACCTGGCAACCGATTAAAGAAGAGGTTGAAGCGATGGTGGATGAAAATAATGAAGGTGCCATTACTGCTGAACAAGAGATTAAAAAACCAATTAAAAAGAAAAAAATTGATAAGACT
>JAEUWD010000036.1 GCA_016786485.1 Bacteriovoracaceae bacterium
TGATTCCTGAGTTCATCGGTCGATTACCGGTCAATGCGCTTTTACAGGAATTAGATGAAGAAGCATTGATGAGAATTTTAACGGAGCCGAAAAACGCCATTACTAAGCAATATATCAAGTTATTTGAGATGGACGGTATTACCCTAAGTTTCGAAAACGATGCCTTAGTCGAAGTCGCTAAAACAGCACTTAAGAAGAAAACAGGTGCTCGTGGCTTGCGTGCTATCCTTGAACAATCAATGCTAGACGTAATGTACGAACTACCTAGCAATGAAAAAATTGTGAAGTGTATTGTCACTAAAGATTCAATTCTTGGAAAATCGAAACCAGAGTTAATCGAAGGTGAGCGAGAGAAAAAAGCAAATAAAGCTAGCTTCAAAGAAGCTAAGGGCGAGATCGAGAACGCTTCTTAGTCTTACTTGGCCTTGTAAGAAAAGATTAGAAAATCCAAAAACATTTGGGACCAAAGTATTTTGAGTGGGTAAAAATCCATTCCAACTATCTAAAATGTCATTCTAGTCGTAGTGCCAGCGTGACACTTAACTCGGTGAATTTAATCAATATTTCTTTAGACTGCATTTCTTACCTATTCATAGGTGCTTGTGTTTTATTGTAATTATAGAGAAGATTATAGAGAGAGCTCGACACGTTTGCGCAGGAGGTGCTATGTCGGACAAGAAGTCAGCAGTTGTATCAAAAGCTTTTCCGTTACTCCCACTTAGGGACGTAATTATCTTTCCACACATGGTTGTTCCTTTGTTTGTCGGTCGAGAGAAATCGATTGCAGCGCTAGAGCATGCCGCTAAGAATGGTAATGAATTATTCCTCGTAACTCAGAAGGATGCCAGTGTACTGAATCCGGAAAGAGAAGACGTTTACGATATTGGAACAGTAGTTTCAATTATCCAAATGTTGAGACTTCCTGACAATACAGTGAAAGTGCTTATCGAAGGTAAGTACCGTGCAACCATCGATACTTTCGAATGTAACGACGGTGGATACAAGGCCACAGTTGCTAAGTGCGAAGACTTAACCATGGATATGGTGAAGCTCGAAGCCGTCATGAGAAGTATTAAGAGTGTCTTTGAGAACTACGTAAAAATTAATAAGCGTATTCCACCTGAATTATTGATGAGTATTAACTCTATTAATGATCCATCGCGCTTAGCTGATATCATCGTGGCCCATTTAACAATGAAGATTCCACAGAAACAAGAAATCCTTGATGCTGTTGACGTTGAAAAGCGTTTAGAAATTTTATTGGAAAAAATGCAAGGTGAAATCGAAATCATCAACGTTGAGAAGAGAATTCGTACTCGCGTGAAAACTCAAATGGAAAAGTCTCAGAAAGAGTACTACCTAAATGAGCAAATGAACGCGATTCAGAAAGAACTTGGAAATCGTGATGATGGAAAATCTGAAATTCAAGAGTTCGAAGACAAGTTAAAAGATAAGAGCATGCCAGATGAAGCTCGTAAAAAAGTTGAGAAGGAGATTAAGAAACTTAAATCAATGTCTCCAATGTCAGCCGAGTCGGCAGTTGTTCGTAACTATATTGATTGGATGTTAGGTCTTCCATGGAATGAAAATACAACTGATGATAACAGTGTTATTCGTGCTAAAGAAGTTCTAGAAAAAGATCACTACGGTTTAGAAGATGTTAAAGAAAGAATCATTGAATATCTTGCGGTTCGCTCACTTGTAAAAGAAGGCGAAGGCAAAGGAACAATTCTGTGTTTAGCTGGTCCTCCGGGAGTTGGTAAAACATCGATTGCTCGCTCTCTTGCAGAATCATTGAATCGTAAATTTGTTCGTATCTCTTTAGGTGGAGTACGTGATGAAGCTGAGATTCGTGGTCACCGTCGTACGTACGTAGGTGCGATGCCAGGGAAATTGATCCAAGCGGTTAAGAAAGCTGGTTCTTCAAATCCTGTTATTCTTTTAGATGAGATCGATAAAATGAGCAGTGATTTCCGCGGAGATCCAAGTTCAGCGATGCTAGAAGTTTTGGACCCTGAACAAAACAAAACTTTCAGTGATCACTATATCGAAGTTGAGTACGATTTATCGCAAGTTATGTTTGTTATGACTGCGAACGATATCGGCCAGATTCCAGGTCCCTTACGTGACCGTATGGAAATCATCCATATCGCGGGTTATACACCATTTGAAAAATTACAAATCGCAAAGAAGTACTTGTTACCTAAGTCGATGAAAGTGAATGGTTTATCTCCTGATTACGATATTAAAATGACAGATAAACAATTTACCCAAGTTATCATGAGCTATACAAAAGAAGCTGGGGTAAGAAGTTTAGAGCGTCAAGTGAACACGATTGCGCGTAAGATTGCGACTGATGTCGTAACTGAAAATATTAAGAAAGGTACGGAATTCAAATTAACTGAAAAGATGATTGAGAAATTCCTAGGCCCTGAGAAATGGGATCGCACTGAAATTGAAGAGCGTCCGCAAGTTGGTTTAGTCAACGGCTTAGCGTGGACTTCAGTTGGTGGAGAGTTACTTAATATTGAAGTTGTTTCGGTTCCAGGAAATGGAAGACTTGATATCACCGGGAAACTTGGTGATGTTATGCAAGAATCAGCTAAAGCAGCCTTAAGTTATGTTCGCTCAATCAGTACAAGACTTGGTATTGGTCCAGAGTGGTTTAGCAAAAATGATATCCACATTCACGTTCCAGAAGGTGCAACACCTAAAGACGGTCCGAGTGCTGGTATCACGTTAGCAACAGCTCTTACTTCGGCCATTACGGGAATTGCTGTAAAACAATCAGTGGCGATGACTGGTGAAATCACTTTACGAGGACGTGTTCTTCCAATTGGTGGTTTAAAAGAAAAAATGTTAGCAGCTAAACAAGCTGGCATTAAAACCGTTATCTTCCCTGACAAAAATAAAAAAGACTTGTTGAAAATTCCAAGCGAAATCAAGTCAGGTCTTGAGTTACATCCTGTGAAAGAAGTTGAGGATGTCTTGAAGTTGGCCTTAGAGTTAAGTAACCCAGAAGAGTTCTTAAAAGTGGTGAGTGGGGCTTCGCTTAAAGTGGTTGGTTCAGACTCAGACAACCAAGTTCCAAACTAGTTAAAATTGAAATTTTTATCGATAGGGGCCCAGTTTTGGGCCCTTATTTTTTGCTTTCAGGTTGACAGAACCCCGCCAAAAAATTATTTTAAACACTTCTAAAAAAGTGGGCGTTTAGCTCAGCTGGGAGAGCGCCACCCTTACAAGGTGGATGTCGGGGGTTCAAACCCCTCAACGCCCACCACTTTTGCTATAATACAGTCTGTAAATTTTACACAAATGTTCCAAATTACTTAGTCGTAATGATCTTTAATTTTTAGAATTCCACATCACTTATCTAGGGGGAGATTCTATGATTCGTTTCATTTCAGTTTTTCTTTTTTTGACATTTTCTGCATCAAGCGTGTGGTCGCAAGAGTCGATGGGGTTATTGATTAAAAACCGTAAAACTAAGGAAATGTTGGGCGTAAAATGCACCGCTCAAGATGAGAACAAAATTTGTATTTCATTCCAGTTCATGGCGGTTGCAGAAGGTGCAGGCCAAAATGAATTACAAGTTTTAGGAATGGTCGGAAGCCCTAAAAATTATAAAGAGTTTTCGAAAAGTATTCAGTCGATTTCAAATAGCATTTATAATTATGGCCGCAAGGAAAGTTTTATAGTTCGAGATGGTATCTATTTGGAACAAGGAGAGCTAGATGACTTTTATATTTCCGATCATGCCATGGGTTTCTCGGCCATGTTGATTGTAGCGCCTTCTTATAAAGACTGGAGTGTTGGTGGGAAGATTTGGCGAGCAACTGTTGGTGTTATAACTCTACCATTTACCGCTGCCGTTGATGGTGTACGCTATCTAGCAGAGGGTTTAGTTATTGCGGGTGAGATGACAGGAAAAACTCTGGCCTATGGTGCGATTGGCGCGACCTATGATATTCCTGATCATTTAGCGGCAAAAAGAAATTCTAAAAAAGTTAAAAGTGCATTAACCAAGTCAGCATTAAATAAATACCGCGGTAAAGTAACCAAAGTCAGCGATAAAGTTTTTGTTCAAATCAAAAATGGAATTAATGATACTTACTACTCGGGTCGATACTAATTTATTGTTAAATTGATGATTAAAGAGGATTTAAGAAAATCCTCTTTAATCATTTAGTGACACTTTAATTCTCATAACTCTTTAAATTCAATTACTTAGTCAATCTTAGATAAAATTGCATAGCGTTATTTTTACATGCCATGTGTCAAAAAGTCCTTGCTCATGTTACATACCCTAAAACATCAGGGGCAGTGAGTTCTATGCGGTTTTTGATCATATTTATTCTTGTTATTCATTCGCTTCATGCTCA
Source organism: Bacteriovoracaceae bacterium (assembly GCA_016786485.1). Taxonomy (GTDB): domain Bacteria; phylum Bdellovibrionota; class Bacteriovoracia; order Bacteriovoracales; family Bacteriovoracaceae; genus JAEUWD01. The sequence continues at coordinate 4,383 of JAEUWD010000036.1, forward strand.
GGAACAACCTAAGGTTAATCTTCCAAAAGAAAAGAGTTTTTCCGAATTCCCTATCGTTAAAGCAGTGAAAAAGTTTTTCTCCCCCCGTAATAATCCGAATGACGCTGAATTTTCAGATAAAGATATGAGTTCATTATTTGGGTATCGAGTTGGGGATACCGAAGTTCATCAAGGTACGCTTGAAGTTATGACCAACATGGGAAGTGGTCTCTCTGTTCTCGTGTGGCGTTCAAAACAACAATCCGATGCTTTTAGTAAAAATGAATTGTCTCCACCTCAAATGATCAGTGCTACGACTTATGAAACTCATTCATCAATGCACATTCTTAAACCTGATACGATTAAGATCGAAGGTAGTAGTGCTGTTAAGCCTGGAGAGGTCAATTTAATTGAAATGTATAATCGCTACTACATTTTCTTCCATAAGACAGGTCGTTTTCATAAGTTGGACTACGTGGTGGAAGAAGCTGATAAGCCTAGCGAGCGTCAGCCACGAATTAAAGAAATGCAAGTTCACGCCGTTGAAAATGCCGATAATAGCACGGAGTATTTAATAAAATTTAAGGCCAAAGAAGCCAGCGTTTTAGACGAAAGAGTTTATCTGTTCAGTCCTGGCCAGCAAAAATATTTTAAGTTTGATGATCTTAAGCAAGTAGGGCACATCACTGACTACACGTCTGCCACGCTGGCCCAAAAAGCGAATTCAGAAAATAGAATTATTTATCAACGTACACTTCACTTCCCAAAATTTTCAAGAGACGGAAAGAATATAAAGTTTGAAGGTTATGAAGAAATCACGAAGGGTGCGGCTGGTATGCAGTTCATGCCTACACAATACAAAGTAGAAAGCCTAAGTGATATTCACAAAGCTGCTGCTGATATTGAAGAAAAACTTAATGAGCGCTTCGTGGAAAGAGAAGCTGAAATTCATGCGTTGATGGAACAAGTTCGTCAGGTTTGGAAAGGCGGTCGTGATCAAACTACAAATAGTACGAAGAAAAATCGTTTTGTGATTTTCTTGGGTGCTACAGGTACGGCGAAAACGGATTTAGGTGAAGCTTTAGCTGATGTTGCTTACGAAGGTCGTAAAATTAAAATTGAATTAAACGATCTCACTTCTGAAAATGACGCCAACGCCATTACTGGTGCTCGCGAAGGTTATAAAGACCATGAAAAACCAACGCCATGGGAAGAATACAAAACCAAATATGGAGATCGTCCAGGTGTTATTATTCTAGATAAGATGGATATGGGCGATCCATCAATCCAAGGTTTATTCTCGAAGCTTTTATCGAAAGGTAAAATTACCATTAAAGGTAAAGAATTGGATTTTTCAAATTGCGTGGTTATCGGAACAACCACCAAAGGTGCAAATAAGGCTTACCCTGTAGGAAGAACTTATACAAAAGTTCAAATTGAAGAGCGTCGTAAAATATTTAACGATGCTAAAGGTCGCGAGCTACTTAAACAAAAAGACAGTGCAGGCCCTAAGAATGCCAAAAATGCTATTTCGCCAGATTTAATTGGTTTGGCCGATTCAGTTATTGTTTTTCCGCCATTGTCGACAGAGGGTGCTGAAAAAATTGTTGAAAAAGAAATTAAACAAATTTGTGAGCAACTTAAAATAAATGAGCAAATGGATATTGAAGTTGATCCAAGCTTAGTGCCGACGATTGTCAAAGAAAATTATCGAATCGAAGATGGTGCGTGGAAAATAAAAAGCTTAGCACAGCAATTGGTTGAATCTTCGATTGATAAAGCGATTGAAAAATTAGGTGTTGATTCAGGGGATGATTTAAAAGTTAAATATATTGTTAAAGGTGAAGATGAATTAGTTGAGATTACGAATAAGAGTACAGGAAAATCTGAGCTATTCCCCGCGCCCAAAGCTAATGTTGGGCGAACGAATCCTTTATTAAATCCTGAATATGCATTTAAGTTAGAAAACATTGGTCCTGAAATGAAGAAAAAGATTTTTGAACAAGATCAGGCCATTGATGCTATCGCGAAAGAAATGAAAGCACGTGCTATGAATCCAGACATTCAACGTGCCACCAGTGTTATTCTGATGGGAACAACCGGAACAGGAAAAACGGAAATAACAAAAGTTTTGGCCGAAGTTGTTTATGGCGATCCAGAGCGAGTGGGACGAATAGATATGTCTGCAATAACAGATGAAGATCGTGCTCGCGTTCTTTTCTTTGGTGACCCACGAAATCCAGATTACATTTCGGAGTTTCATCAAATCTTAATGGATTATCCAGATGGCTGTATTATTAATTTGGACGAATTAGGGAACGTTGGTTATCGAAATGCCAATGGGCAAAACCCGGCGAAAACTGGGATTACTCAGAAATTATATCCGGTTTTTGATGAACGTTATATTACCTTACCGAATGGGAAAAAGGCTGACCTTAAAAACTATATTATCGTAGGAACAACCAATGATGGGCAGGAACAATTTAAAAACGCACCATCAGATGATGAACGTAAAGCAATCTATGAAGAAATAAATAAAAGACAAGTCGCTAATCAAATTCTACTACAATCTGGTTTTTCTGAGCCTTTAGTCGCAAGGGTCGATATTATTGTTATCATGGGCCCGGCTACGCAAAAAAGTCGTGAGTTAACTTTAAATAAATTTTTGAAAAATACAGAAAAGACTTTTATTGAAGCACATAAGATTAAAGGATTTAAAATTTCTGAGGAAACAAACCGAATTGCAGCAGAAATTTTTTATAGTCATGAAGAAGGTGCTCGTAAATTACGTCGCTTTGGTGAAAGTGCGATCAGTGCCGATGTTGGAACGGCTTTACTCGATATGAAGAAGTTTGGCCCCATTAATGGTGCAGAAGTCGAGATTTCAGTAAGTGATAGCTATTATAATAAATGGTATTTTGAAGGTGATCGACCTGAAAAAAGAAAAGTCACTTTAACTTTAAAAGTGACTTTGAGTGATGGTCAAAGCAAAACTTTTGAATCCAATGTTCTTGATAATGCCGATAAGCACACATTGGTTAATCGTGACGAAATTACCTTGGTTGCCTTTCACGAGGCGGGTCACGCCATTATGAACGCAGAAGAATTGACTGGTCAGAGCTTAAGAACGATTACTGTACGAAGCAAGGGTGATTACTTAGGTTATGCAGGATTTAAGCCGACAGATGCAAAACATATGACTTCACGTCAGGATATTGTGGCACGTTTAGGACGTGTTTTAGGTGGTCGTGAAGCAGAGATTATGTTTGCGCGGAACTACTTAGGTATTAGCGCTGAAACAGCAATTGAAGAGATTATTTCTGATGGAGCGTCCCAAGATTTACGTATGGCCCACGACCTAGCAGTCAAAGCGATCGCAGGTGGAGGTCTAACTGAGAAGTCATTGGATTTACCTTTGGATAAAGAAGGAAATGTTAAAGTCGATGATCCGATTACGATGCAAGAGATTAGTCGTTTACTTAAAGATGGCGAGAAATATGCGAGAGAAATGGTGAATCACCAGACAAATAAAGAAGTTATCGAGAAAATTGCTTTACGCTTAATTGATATCGGAATGATCCAAGGTGATGAGGTTCGAGATTTTGCCAAGTCTGTTCATCATATTCATAAAAAAGTATGTAATGGACATTTCCAAGCTCTACAAAACAAAATTAACGCCAGAAATTAAAAAGGTTAACCTTTAGCTAAATATTACTACCGTTGAACTTTTCTGCATCAGATACGAAATTTTTATCATTACAGGCATGTTCGAAATAACTAAAGCATTTCCCATTATCATTATCGATTCGTTCAAAAATCCACGAATATGATTTTTTGTTATTTTTATGGTCGGTATCTATATAAACCTGGGTTCCAAAAATCCGGACTTTATTATCTCTAAGGACTTTTTCAGTTTCTGCCTTTCTCCATAAACAGGTCTCGATTGGCCAAGGTCTTCTATTAATAAAATGATGTATAGAATCTTTTGTCTCGACAATTAATGAGGTAAAAGATAATCCATCGGGATTAATTTTTGAACATAAAACAGTAACATCACTGGATAGTACTTCAATATAGCTAAGATCAGTTTGATAATAAATTTTTTTGGCTTCAACGTTAGTTGCAAATATAAAAACAAAGATATAAAACATGAAGCTATTCATTTATATCCTTAAGCAATTCATTTAAGTTTCTTTTTATTTTTAATGCTTCATCAGACTTATCGTTAGTTATGCCCTTGTATTCAATGAGGACTTCTGACCATTTGGGTTCACGCTTCATTCGCTTTTTTAATATATCTTTTTTTCTAAACAACCATCGAACAGCGGCACAAATATTTTTATTGGGTTCCCAAATTTCTTCTTTATTGAGAATTACATAGTGATTTTTTAACTCGCCTTTTTGGTCTCTAAGGATTCTTTGAGTTTTTTCAGTAAGTTGAACTAAACCTTGGGCTTGTCCTACATTTAGTTTATTCTCGGCCTTCGAGTTCGAATCAAAACCCGATTCAGAAGCGATAAGAATTTTTACGTAATTAGGGTGTAGAGGATTACTGTCCTTGAATACATCATTCCAATACGCTGTCCAACCTGAAATTAATTCATTATATTTATTATGGTTAGGATATTTTTTTAGAATATTATCTGAAGCTTTGATGCTAGGATTTTTGAAGATATCTAAATGTGAAATTAAGTCAATTTCATCTCCATTTAATAGATCTTTTCTGCCTGGATTTTTTCGACAATGACCATCGCGATCAACTACCGTGCCCGTATCAAGATTACGGTCATGTCTTCTAACCCAGTGTTGACCGATAGGGCAAATTCTCCAAGGTGAAGTTCGTTCGATTTCATCAGGTGACCAAAAAGGTATTTTTTGCTTTTTTATCGTGGGCAGGTAGTCACTTATAATATCTTCCCACTTAACCAAATCTACTTTATAAGGGAGATTTGATTCTTCAAGGTTATTTCTTAGCAATAAAATTTTTGAATCTATGTTTTTATCTTTAGATTTAATCGCAAGGTCAATATCAGAATATTGGCGATATTTACCATTACTTCTTGAACCAAATAAATAAATTTTTACTTTACTCTCAGTTCCAAAAATATTTTCAAAGTTTTTTTTGAGTAATTCAATAGATTTTTTATCGATGCCGTAAGTTTTCATTTTAAATTTTTTTCTAGAACTTTGTACAGTAAGGCAGCCTCATTCATGAACGATGGGATGATAGCAAAAATTTCTTCAGCTATTTTTTCATGATAAATATGGCTGGCTTTATTTCGCTTATCAATAAAATCTAACCATTTTTCTGGTGTGTTAATCCATCCTATATTGGCTAATTCTCGGATAACATTTTTTGGAACATCAACTTGGATGCCTTTTTCTAAAAGAACTTTTTTTGCCGATTTCCAGCATAACTCAAGGCAGTACTCAAAGCGTTGGATAAGCCCATCACGCTCCAGTTCATTTGGTTTTTCCTTGTAGCCTTTTTTGAGTGTTTCAAGAGCATTTTTTAGAGGATTGATTGTCATAAATTTAATCTTAGCTAATTTAGTGTTGATTTTAAATTGAAAAATTTGCTTAAAGAATAAAATTTTCCTAGTAATTTCAACAGCTTGGAGTTTCTTGCTAACGATAAACTTTTTGATAGCGAATACTGATAATTTTAAAGATATTCTCATCTGTGCTTTGATGTATTTCAGAGTCAGATTTTTTATACTGCTCGTTCATAGCATTGATCATCTTCGTTTGATCAATTTCTTTAGCCGCCACATCACGCTTCAATTCATCTAGCTGTGCCATTTCCTCAGGCGTTTTATTTTCTTTGGTTTCAAGTTCAGTAATTTGTTCTTTTGTTTCTGAGACTTCATTAATACTTGCGATCGCACGCTCTGCGGTTTTGATATCGAGTTTGAGTCCAGAACCAATTTCAGAAATTCTCATCTTTTTGATTTCGCTAACAAGCTTAGGATCCAAGCCTTTGTACATCATTTGTTCGATACCACTGATCATTTGCTTTTGGTTAAAAGGTTTCTTTTTTTCCGCAAGTCGTTTTTTATTAACAACTTTCATGAGTTTTTCATTAACTTTTGTTAGTTTTTCATTCATAGCGGCTAATTTTACGGTATCAACCGATTCAAAAGTTTTACTTCCACTAAAGAGATCGGCCGTTATTTTTGACATTCCACCGACGACACCAAAGATATTAGTAAAGTTTTTGCCGTGTGTTTTTGCTAATTGATTAAGCACTTTATCTTTTGAGTGGTGTTTCGGAAATGGGTTGAAGCAAGCATTGGCCTTAACACATCGGCACTTTCCGTCGATAATTCCTTGATTAGTAACACAAAGACGTGTGCTGTCATTTGGGGTATTGTTTGCATAAGCTTCAGAAATAAATTGATCCCAAATTTCTATTTTCCAATTTTTTTGAGGGAAAATGAAACCGCCAGTTGGAGTTTCTGTTCGACCATGGATAAAGTCGTCTTTGATTTTTTCGATATCATCAATTTTCTTCTTTTGATTTTTAACACCGTCTTGATGGCTCTTAATTAGCTCGGTAAAGTTGTATAAATTGAAGGCCGCGATACCAATTCGACCGGGTGTTGTTGCAAAGAGTTTATTGATATCAGTTTTATTCTTATTGAGCATAACTTCAGTGGCTTTTTTGGCAGCGAATTCAATGGTTTTCTTGCCTGTATAATTTTCGCCGCCCTTGGTTTTATCCATCGCTTTTTTTATCGTTAGATAAATCATATCAGCTGCATATTTTTGAGGAGAGTTGATTTTATAAGTGCCGCTTCCAGATTTACCTGCGAAGGTGTCACCAAGTGTATCAATCCCTATGCTTTCAATAACGCCCCAGTCAATCGCTTGAGCTTCTGGGATAGCGAAGATATTATTTAGCTCGGCAAGATACTGCTCGATTTCACGCATCGATTCGACCAAAATATGGTTGTTTGAAAAATCGAGAATATCTTCTCTTTGCATTTTTTCGTATTCATCTATCGATAGTGAGCGATTTTTAGTGCCGTGAATCGCAGCTTGCTTTTCTTTCATGTAGATGATGGCGTTAAGATCATTTTCTGCCGATGCGATTGATGGAATAATATCTTCTAATTCAGTCGAACGATAATGAACTGTTTCAAGCATGCCAGATTTATTCATATACTCAGTACAGCCTCCGGTGGTCGCCATACCAGTCATTTCATAAGCGGCGAGAGTGTTTCCGGTTGTCATTAAGCCTTGAGCTATATACATGGTCGTATTTTCGATCTGCATAGCTTTCAGTGCCGATTTTTCCGCTTTTATTTGATAGTTATATCCTTCAACTTGAACATCTTTATTAAGCCCAGCAACTTCAGCTTTAATGATGTCTTGCAAACTGCCATCAGCAACGCTAAGTTGTCTTTCTTTTTCTTTTAATTTTTTATCCTTATCTTCTTTTTTCTTCATCTCATCTTCAAGTTCCTTAGTACTCACTTGATGATGAATATGCGCTACCATTTGACCGATCAGTTCTGCAGCTGCTCCGGCGGCCATAAATTTAGATGATGGACAAACTGCTTCCTTAAATCGACCTACAAGCGCATGACCTGAAAGTAGGGCATTGACGTAAGGTTGGGCGTCTGGTGGGAGAAAGCGTGAGAAAGCAGCAGCAACGCAAGCTCCTTGATCACCAGCATCTTTTTTATCTCGACAATCATCAATTTGTCCGCCTTTTCCAAAAACATCAAGAGCAGTCGCTGCCAGTGTTAGTGCTTCCTGACTAGCTCCACCAACTTTACCACCGAGTGCTAATAAGGCTTGAGTAGCAAAACAGTTTCGTGCTTCTGCACCTTTGCTACTCGAAGTACAATTCATACCACGTGCTGCTAAATCAAGCGCGAACTGGGCATTTTCATTATCTGGGAAGAGTGCTTTTCCAGCGTTGATACCAGCGCTGAGCAAACAAGCTTGGCGATTTTTTGATTTATCTCGAATAGCTTCTTCGCTTTCACCCGGTATTGGCTTGTATTGTTGCAAGCATGTTGTTGTCGTGGCCGCAGAATTAGCGATAAAGTTAAAGGCCTTGGCCTTATCTGGATCGTTAAAAATAAGATCACCCAAACTACCGGCCGTATTAATCAAGCAGGCATTCATAGCTCCTGAGCGTTGTTGATGTGCATTTTTTTCTTTAATATATTCGGCGTAAAGTTTGTCATACTCTTCAGGATCTTCTGCTTTTAAACCTTCGTCGGGAGGAGTCGGTTTTCCACCATCAGGGCCTTGTCTCAGACAGTTAAGAGTGGCCAAGCCTGCTTTACCAATCTTCGCTATTTCAGGATTTTCTTTGCCTAGTAAATCTAGTGCTACACCCGCAATACAAAGTCCCGCTTCTTGTTGCCGATTCGTGCGTTCGCGATCAGTACGAAGTTGGTTTGATTCAGCTTCGGCGTAATGCACATCTTTTTCATTTAGAGGAATATCTTGATTAACTGCAATTTGTGCTTGTTTGTAACATTCCCATTTTTCACTACCAGATTTAGCATCACAGCCTTTTTTCTTCCCTTCTGCGACACAGGCCATTTGCCAAGCTGGAATTAATTCATCACAAGGACGATATTGATCAACTCCAAGTGCTTTTAGATCGGGGTGAAGCTGGTTGCTCACATTGGTTAGGAAAGTGTTGCGTGGAATACATGCTGCGGTACTAAGTCCAATTGATGCAATTTTTGCCAAAGCATCGTCACCTTTTGCTAATTCTTCTGCGATATTATTAAGTAGATTTCTACCTAATCGTCCTGCGACACATGCACGATATTCACTTATCGCTTTATCATGATCTTCGGTGCCTTTCATATAAATCTTGGCCTTGTCTTGTAAATGCATACACTCAGGTACCGCAAACGAGTCGCTTAGAGCATTTTTGGTAACTTCTTTTTTACACGCTCTGTATTCTGGCGAGTCTTTTGCGAATTGTTTACATTGATGATTATCAGTATAATGAATGGCTTGATCAAAAATTTCTTCAAGACAAGCTTCTCTGGCCCCACGATTAGATTTCATCATTGCAAGGCCAAAAATTTTGTCACACATTACAGGATCTAGTCGTCCTTTTTTTGGGTCAGCTTTTTGTTCATCTATTTCACTTTGAGTAATAGGTCTGGTGTCGCATTTAGTGAAGAGTGGTGCAATAGTTGTAGTCGTGTAGACTTCGCCAGTCATATTTGATGTATACTGCTTACCATCACTATCAGTCGCATCGTTTGAAGCGATTCCGCTAAATTTTGCATCTTCGGATTCTGGAAAGATTTCATAGCAAAGCATTTGTGTCGCAAAAACTGGTTTATAATTACCATCACTCGTACCAGCGTACGCAGTTTTAATACATGCAATACGGTCTTTTTTCGCTTCACTTTGGCATTTTAAAAGGTTTTCGATAAGTTGTGAGTTGCCTTCAGCTTTAACCAGTTTGTCGAAGCAGATATTATTTTTTGAAATTTCTTTTTTATAATTCGAACAACTGTTTTCCTCTATGATTTTTGAAGGAAACATCGCATTTTCAGCCAGAGGATTATTGCTAGATAGATAGTAATAGAATTGTTCGTTTAAGACTGCAAGTTGATCAACGTATGTACGATAACAAATATCTTTTTCAATATCTTGTTTGTCGCTACATATTGTCTCACTGATGCTAGCAGGTGCTCGATTTTGATCGTTAAATTGATTCATAGCGGTTAGCGCTCCCTCGAAACAAATTTTTTGTTCAGGGTTGTTCATTTTTCCACAAACGATAAACTTGGCCAGCAACTCATATTTTTTTTCATCATTGAAAAGTGCCATGAAACGTATTTCAGGTTCGTTTTTACTACAAAACTTTTCAAAGTTTTTCTTATCGAAGATACTGCAGATATCATTTTCATCTTTAATAATATAATTTTTGGTAAGTTCACGAATTTTCTCAAGTGAACCAATTTTTTGGGTGAGGCAATTGGTTGCGCCTTCGAGACCACAATGAAAATGAATAACTGAAGCCAGCATTGATTCAGCCGCTTCAGCACCTGCGAGAGCTGTCTTAAAGCAATTCATGCGTTTTTCTTTATCTTCTTTCTTACAAGCCAGAATAAGGTCTAAGAGTGGCTTTTCACGCTCTGACATAATAATGATCGCAGAGTTCATTTCACATAAAGTTTTATAAATTTCTTTTTCTTCATTAGTACAGAGAATATTTTTATCGAAACTACCAGAGGCAGGTTTTAGGACATCATATAGCTTTTCATCATTGGGTAATTTGTCTTTTGCTAACTTATCCAAGTCACGCACACGTTCTTCGATACATTTATCAATTTTACTTGAATCGCCGGCCAGCATCTCAGCCTCACATTGCATCTGTTTGGCCTTAAGTAGATGTTCGCCGAATTCGGCGAGACTTTGCGCAGGATTACCGTCATATATAACACTAATCGAAGCGGTCATTACCTGCGGGAGCTCGGGAGTGTTGGCCGCATTAGCGGTTAGTAAATTTTGATTACGTAATTTTTTTAAACACTCGCGTTTGATTTTCCCATTACGCTTGAAGCAACTTTCGTCAAGTGACAGTGTGCTTGTCGCAATATCATCTTCGGTACTAATTGATTGAGCATCATAAACAAAACTGATAGATGGAGTCATTACCTGCGGGAGCTCGGGAGTGTTGGCCGCATTAGCGGTTAGTAAATTTTGATTACGTAATTTTTTTAAACACTCGCGTTTGATTTTCCCATTACGCTTGAAGCAACTTTCGTCAAGTAATAGCGTATTCCCTGATAGAGGTGAAGTTTCAGAGGTATTCTGAACTAAGTTGTAAGTTACACTGATATTCATTGGAACCAAATTCGGAACGACTGGGGTAGGGCTTGTCAAAAAGGATGAGGGTCTCTTTTTATTTCTAAATTCATTTAAGCAATTTCGCTTGATTTTACCATTCGCCTTAAAGCAACTGGTATTGTATTCGACAGCAAAAGCTGAGTCTTGGCTTTTGAAAACGCATAAAGCGGCAAATATCAGATATAAAATGTATGTTTTCATGTTGATAATATTTTACCCCACTTATTTTATCGACAGAAATTCAACATAGTTTTAATCTTTTTACTGCCATCAATATGTGGCAAGGCAGTATTAGCCTGTCCGTTTTTGTCGGATACTAGAGTCTTATTATTTCAAACAGTTATAAAGTCCATTATAAAGTTATTAAGTTAATTTGATTATTTTCATGTTACGATATTAACGTTTTGATTTTTTTTATGAGTTATCGGAAAATGCTAATAGGGTTTATATCAACCAAGGAAATCTTTAATGTTTAAATTTAATTTCATACTGCTATTAATTATTTTATTTTCTTTTATTAACTCTAACAACGTGGCTGCACAAGACATTGATACAGAAGCCTATGTGCAAAAAATGAGCAGTAAAGATAAACAAGACATTGAAAAAATTATCAATGATTTTAAGTCAAGAAATCAGCAACTTTCAAGTGATTACAATGACGCAAAAAATAATAGATATCCAATGAAAATTGACTTCAATAGTGATGCTAAAATTGATGGATACAAAAATGATTTAATGGCAGTTTTACACTCAGCAGATGCAGATTATTTGTTACATTTAGTTATTGGTAACACTTGTTACGATATTACAAGTAACACGATAAGCTTGGTTCCTGGTGGAGAAGATTACTGGAGAAAAAAGAAAATACTTACTTCATCAAATGATGAAAGCTTTATTAATAGTCATATGAGAAAATTTGCTCCGGGGACATCAGAAGTAAATCAGGCATACAAATATTTAGAATCAGATCATGGCTTAGGCATCGTTAACCAAAAAATTATACTGACATTCCCAGGAATGGAGGGAAATGGTAATCCGACATGGTACAGTGATGCGAGGTTTAGAGGACCAATTTACAATTTGGTGGGCTACAAGCAAGAAGTTATTCCGGGCGAGTTAATTTTAGACGCTAAACTTTTTGGCTATGAACCTCCAGCTGCCCCGGTTAGCAATCAGCCTCCAAAAGACATTTTGCGTTTTGAAGAGATAGATGCAGACGGCTCAGACGAAAAGGTCGATAACGCAACAAAAATTGATGATAGTGAAATTGCTGGATTAATTCAAGGCTTGAAGGAATCACATAAAGCCAATCCGAATGCTCGGATAGTAGGATTTTCTTGTGTTGCTTCTGCGAGCGGTATACCAACCACTTACATGGGAGCTGGCAAGAAGTCTACTGTTCATCAGCTTAAGAATAATATTATTTTATCTAAAGATAGAGCGGAAGAGTGTTTCAAGGTAGTACAAAATAATATTTTGCCTGCATTGAAGAAAGATATTCCTGAGATTTTAAATTCGCCGAATATATCTGTTCAAAAATTAGATAACAAAATGAGCAAGATCGACTATTTAAAATCACTTGAAAAGAAGATATTAGATAGCAAAGAGAGAGAGAAATTGCCTCTAGAGGTACATTTAAATTATCAAGGTGCAAATGGTGATGGAACAAGTGGACCCTATCATTACCGATGTCTTCAAAAAGAATACTACGAAGCCAATCCTGAAAATTGTCCGAAAAAAGACAAAATTATGGATGGTCGAGTGATTAATGATCCTGAGTTGTTAACTACACGTAATGGCCAAGTAAGTCCAAGGCAAGCACATATAGATACATGCAAAACTAGTTGGAATGCAGGTTGTTTAGATATGTATAAGTATATTCATTTGACTGCAATTTATGTTGAAAACCTGGTTCAACCTGGACAGCCTACTGGTGGTGTGCCGGATGTTGCGGTAGTACCGCTTGAATTCAAGCAAAAATTTAAGTATGCATGCACAGATTATATTTATGCGATGATGGGTAAAGACAAAGAACTTAGTACTAAACGCCCTAAGCCACCAGGTAAGATTAAAATATCTAAACCAATAAAAAAATCTTATCACCCTAACTGTGTGGTGTGTCCTGAGGCTCCAGCTTGGCAACAGGTGAGAAAGGCATTATCTCCGGCTTGTTGGAAGTTATAAATTTATTACATGTTTGATTAAATTTTTTGTTTTTGGCAAATCAAACGAACTTAATATTCTTTATTAAAATCAAACAGTTAGCGGCTCTCACAAAAGCTTAACATATGCGCACGATCGGTAACTTGCCATTCTGTGAGACCTTTATCTAAACTATATACCTGACTTATTTTGTATAGGGGTTGGCATGAGAAATGGTTTTCTTTTGTTAGTATCAATAATGACGTTTGCGTCTATCAATGGATGGGCGGTAGTTGCACAAAAACATTCGGTATTAAGTGGCCGCGTGGCTCGTACAGACACGATGACTTTCGCGGTGGATATGGGCGGTCGAAATTTAACCACATACGAGATTTTGTTAAAAACATCAGAAATTATTCGGACCAATTTTGAATATGGGGATATGACCTTTCATCTTTTTGAAACATTTTTTCGCCAGTTTCTTGATCACTATGAAAAGTGTAAAACTGAAGACGGTAATATCATTAGAAAAATAAAAAATAAAGAATCGAGTAGTGTGGTGATTCTTGATTACCCTTTTTATGATGCTACCGATGGTTGCAATGTGCGCGACGTGGATCTCGTGTATAACGTAGATAAGAGCAAGGCGAAAAAAGATGTGGTCGATTTTGTTTTTAAAAACGATTACAACTTTATTATGCGTACCCTGATCGATCTGTATATCTCAACTAAAAACTACAAAGATGTTATCCCGCTTAGTACGCAAATTTTTATTACAGTCAAAAATGAGACGATGATGACGGTGAAAGTTTCGACGGAAGCATTTGATAATATCAGTGATGAGCAAATGATCCCTCACAATCGAAAAGTTTTAAAAATTGTGAAGGGGTTGATCGAGAAACAAATCGTTCCGCAATTTTAGGTAAAATATCTCTCAAACTTGCATTTCTTTAAATACTATCAACAAGTTACAATTTTGATTGCTTTTATCCTTTTTGCAGAGATTAAGAAAGTCTTAAAAAGAGGACGATATGATTGTGAACGTTTTTGATTATGTGGAAAAATTAGAAAATAGTGGCTTTAGCAAAAATCAGGCAGAAGCTTCATTACAAGTATTGATGGATATTATGAACCAAGAATTTGCAACGAAACATGATCTTAAAGAAGCCGTTAATGAATTACGCCAAGAGCTAGTTAAGACCGAAACCGGACTACGGCTTGAAATAAGTGAAGTACGAACGGATATTAAGTTGTTGCGGCAAGAAATGTACGCTTTGGGAGATAAGCTGACTATTCGTATAGGTGCCATCGTGACAGCAGGACTGGCATTGAGTTTAACTATCATTCAATTAATGAAATAAAATTTTATTTCGGAGATCCTATCTATTTTCACTTTGCCTGAAGAATTTGGTATCAAAGTGAAGTATTCAGAGAGAGTAAAAAAGTTGTCGAAGGCTTATCATCGTTTGAAATGAAAAAAGCTTATGGCAAAGAAATAATTTTTTTGAGATTTAAGTCTTTCTTTTGTTAAGTTCAAGTGGAATTTGAAATCTTTCAGCCTCTTCTTCTAAGATTTTGGTAACTTCATCATCCGTATAGAGCATTCCGATAAGATTGAATTTGGTCGAAAGATCAATTTTGCAATTTTTACTACAAGCAAAGTCATGCGAATAGAGATCAAACGTTTTTATCGGAGTTCGGTTTTTAAACTGCCCGTACCACTCCATAAACTCTGCGATCTTATCTCTCAAGTGTGTGATAAGAACTTTATTATCATCTTTGGCCAAGTTATAAAGAAAATGGCTATTATCTTTTTGTTTTCCGTTAAAAAGCATACGAACCACTCCTCGGGAGCGGATTTTTAAAGTATCATTAAAGCATTTTGGACAATACATTTGTCGATTATAACATAAAAACAGGTGAGGAAAGAGTGATCAATGATTATAAAAAAATTCCTAGTTTTGATAAGACTGAGTTGAACTGTCTAGTAAGAGAGACTGGCTCTAAATGTTGGATTATTGCGACTCACGGTATTGGTGAACATCTTGAGCGTCATCAATATTTATTAAAATTGTTTTCAAATGATTTTAATATCTGTCTTTATGATTTAAGAGGTCATGGTAAAAGTGGAGGCCGTTCTGCTTACGTCGAAGACTTCTCGTTTTTCTATCAGGATTTAGAAGCCGTTCTAAATTTTTTAAAAAAGACATATCAGATGAATGATTACTATTTATTTGGTCATTCGATGGGGGCGTTAATTACGGCGGGCTTTGTGCAAGGAAAGTTTTTTCCAGAGAATGCTAAAAAAGTTTTCTTAAGTGCTCCCCCGGTAGCGATTCCAGGGCCTCACGGAAAACTGCTTCAGTATGCTCCTTTAAAATTAGAAGAAGCTTTGGCCAAGATTCCTTTTTCAGTCAAGCTAGGTGGCTTGGTAGATTTAGGCTATTTATCCCATGATAAACGCGTGAAAGAGAATTATTTAAACGATCAATTAAATCACATGAAGTTACACACCAAGCTATTACTCAATATGGTTTATACCAGTCGAAAAGTTTTCTCTCGTCCGCTTAATACGCCTTCAGAACTTTATGTAGCGGTTGGAAAAAAAGATCGCATCGTAAGTCCAGAGGCTCTGATTGATTATTTCAGTAATATTGAAAAGAAAGCCGAACTTTATGTTTCCGATGAAGGTTATCATGAGATGCATAATGAAATCGAAAAAATCCGTATGCCTTATTTCGATTTTTTAAAGCACGCTTTCATGCGAAATGAGTTTAGTCTTTAGATTTGTAATACGATCAATGGCCGCTGGGTGCGAGTGATAGAATTTTGAATAAAGTGGATCAGGTGTTAGCGAACTCGCATTATCACGATAAAGTTTTACCAATGATTCAATTAAATGTTTTGGATTCGTATGGATGGCCGCAAAGTCGTCCGCTTCGTATTCATTTTTTCTTGAGAACCATGAACTAAATGGTGTGAAGAAGAATGTATAGACCGGAATGATTAAACTAAATAAGAAAAGCGCCATGTAGGAACTTTGAGTGTTCACAAAGTGAATACTATAAAACCATTCGTGTTGGCTGACATAACCTAAAATACCTAAACCAACGAGAGAAAGGAAGAGTGAGATGGTGAGTGATTTTATGATATGTTTCTTTTTAAAGTGTCCGAGTTCGTGTGCTAAAACAGCTGTGACTTCATCGGGAGTCAGTGTCTTAAGAAGCGTATCAAAGAAAACAATTCTTTTCTTTTTACCAAGGCCTGAGAAGTAAGCGTTGCCATGGGAAGTTCTTGTCGAAGCATCCATCACAAAAAGCCCATTGCTTTCAAAACCGGTTTTTTCCATCAGTGCATTAATTTTTAGAATCAATTCATCTGATTTCAATGGCGCAAATTTATTAAAGAAAGGTGCGATAAAGGTTGGGTAGGCCCAAATGACAAAAAATTGGAAAGCTGTCATCAGTAGCCAAGTATAAACCCACCAGTAAACACCAGCGTTTTCATAAACATACAAAATTCCAGTGAGTAATGGTAAACCAAGAATCGCCGCCAGTAATAATTGTTTGAAAAGATCGATGGTAAAGATTTTACCAGTTGTTTTATTAAAACCAAATTTTTCTTCAATCACAAAAGTGCTGAATAATCTTTCAGGCAATGAGAGTAGAGTCGAAATCAAAAAGAAGCTCGAAAAAAAGATTAAGCCTTGTAGTAATGTGTTTGGAGTTAATTTTGCGATCTCAGCATTGAGTAGATTCACGCCACCAAATGGCAGCCAAAAATAAAGTATTGCTGTATGATAAAATAATGAAAATTGTCCGAAGCCTAATTTGACTGAATTATATTTGGCAGCTTTCTGGTGATCAGTAAGTGGAACTCGCTCTTTAAACTCATAGGGGACTTTGCCACTTTTAGTCTTAATATGGCGTATGTTACGCGAATTAAGATAAAGTTCGGTTAGAGTTTTGATGCTGTAAAAGATAACAAAAATATTCGAAAAAATATCGGTAGTTTTCATCTTTTAAGTTTATGACTTTTATGAAATTATGCTACTAAATTTTCGAGGAGAATTTTATGTCATTTCCCAAAATTGGTAACGTTGCGCCAAATTTTAAATTACCTGATCAGGATGGAACTCAAATTTCATTAGCTGATTATAAAAATAAGCAAAATGTTGTTCTCTATTTCTATCCGAAGGCCATGACACCTGGCTGCACAGTACAAGCTTGCGGTATTCGCGACATAAAAAAAGAATTAAAAAAATTAGATACGGTAGTTTTTGGAATCAGCCCTGATCCTGTTGAGCGTTTAGCTAAATTTATTGCTAAAGAAAAACTAAATTTTTCCCTTTTATCTGATGAAGATCATGCCGTGGCCGAAAAATATGGTGTTTGGGGTCTTAAAAAATTTATGGGCCGCGAATATATGGGGATTATGCGAACTAGTTTTATTATTGGTAAAGATGGTAAATTAAAAATGGTGATGGATAAGGTAAATACCAAAACGCATCATGACGACATCATCGATTACATTAAAGAAAATTTATAGAATTTTAAAGCTGATAGTCTTACTTAAATGCTCAAGCAAAGACAAAAAAGAATGATTCCATTCCGGTGGGACATGCACTTCAACCTTTCTGGTTTTCTCACCCTTCTCAAAATCGAGAGTCGAGTAGAAGCAAATTCCTTCATTTGATTCGAGCGTAAAATAGAAAAAAGATGAATCTTCTTTAGGCATTTCGAGTACGTAATAGTTGAGTTTTTTGTTTTCTAAATAAGTGTTCATCGCTCGAGTTCTTTATATTTCATTGACTTAAGTGCACTATGAATTAAAATAAAATATAAAGAAAGTCAAAAATTGTCATGGAGGACTAGTTGATTCATCTTAAAAATCTATTTTTCCTAATTGTCCTTATATTTATTTCATCATGCTCATTGATTGAGAGCACCCGTAAAACGATTATGGAAGAGGATGAGCCGATTCCACAAAAAACTGTGCCTCAGGCCCAGTATGATGAGTTGGTTGGAAAGTACGAAGTTGCTGCGAGAGAGTCTGAGACTCCTTCTACGGTCCCTAATGCTGATGCGATTGCGAGCATTAATAATGAGAATCCACCTTTAGAAAAAATCAAAATGGAAGGCGGCGGTAATGAAGATCTAGTTGAGACAGTCGACGTTTTTGCACCAGATATGAATGCTAAAAATATTAATATTGCTCAAGAGCCAGTCGTGAAAGCGAGTGGAGCAGCAGTGGTTTTAAACAAAGATGTTGTTCCACTAAGTGACGAGACTTTTTCTTCGGAACAAGTGAAAAATGATATTCTACTTTTCCGCAAAGGTAAAAAATATTTAGGCGACAATGATTACGATAATGCCTTGGCGATTTATCAAACTTTGGAAAAATCTCCCATTGCTCAAGTTCGCGTTCGTTCTAAAGCGCAAATTGCTGAGATTCTTTTTAAACAAGGTAATTACGATTTAGCGATGCAAGTCCATGAAGAGATATTGAGTCACTATGCTTTTTCAGGCGTGGTTATTAATTCACTTCGTCAGCTCATTATTTGTTCTGAAAAGTTAAACCTAAAAGAGAAAAAAGAAAAATATACTTCGATGTTAACAGATATATTTGAACGAACTTAGGGCATAATTTGAAGAATTTTGTAAAATTATTTTTTTGTCTATTTCTACTTACTACTTGGGCCTTAGCTCAAGAGGAAGAAGTCTTAGATACCAACGACATTGATGCTTTGTTGGAAGAAATTCCTAAATCTGATGAAGTCGCCACGCCTGAAGCTCAAGATGTGGAGAAGGTTCAAACCTCAGAAGAAATTCTCGATGAATTAGATACTGTCGATGTCGATACTGCGATTTTGAATGATTCTGAGAAAGAAAAAGATGATCTTGAGGCGCTAAAACAAGATATTGGCGATTTCCAAGTAGAAGAGTTAAAAGATGAAAACCTCACGATTGATGCTATTAAGGAAGAGCCAGCTCCAGAAGCTATAACGACAAAAGAAGAAGGAAAAGAAGAAGCCAAAGACCCATTCATCCCAAGTACACCAGAAGAGAAAAAGGAAGCCGTTAAAATTGTTAATGGTGAAGAAGAAAATAAAGTTACAACTCCACTTATTTTTGACGTAGGTAAAGAAGAAAAAGAATTATTACAAATGGCCCAGTATATTCAAGGTAAGACTTCGAATAAAGAATGGGATGAAATTGCGACAGCTTCAACTATGTCATCTTATACCGTGGTTGAAGGTGATTGGTTGTGGAAAATTTCTGAAAAATTATTTGGTTCAGGTTTTTATTATCCAAAAATTTGGTCACTTAACCCATATATTACCAATCCACATTTAATTGAGCCTGGTATGACTCTCGTTTTCACTACAGGGTCAGCAGATAATTTCCCAGAGTTAAAACTTGGCACATTTTCTGATTCAGAAAAAGCTCGTATGGGCGATCAGCTAGGTTCAACGGGAAGTATTTTTGATTATAGTACTTGGGGTGATGGTACACCCCCAGTTTGGTTTAAAGAAAAACAAGAATTGGTTGATCAAGGAACTCACGTTCAATATTCCACTGCCGATTCAGTCGAAGATATTCAAAAGATTAGTGAGAAAGGTCTTATCACTGAATACAAAAAATATACGCCGGTGGAGCAAGAGATTTTAGTTAAGGTGCCAGAAGATCAATATGATAGTTCGGGCTTTGATAAAAATGCCAAAATCGTTTTCCCATTTAAAGAAGGTTATTACCTTACAACATTCTTAAGTACTAACATCGTTCAGGATTTTGGGAAAATCGATTCGGCCATAAAAGAAGGCGTTTTCCTTTTTAAAGGTGACAAGGTTTTCTTAGAATTTGATCGTGCGATCAATGTTATAGCTGGCGATAAATTCTCAATTTATACGGCCGAAGGAAAAGTTTCACATAAAAATTCAGACCGTGTTGGTTATAAGTACACGGTTGTTGCCAACGTTCAGACTATCGCAAAACGTGAAGGTTTATGGTTAGCCGAAATTACAGATTCATCAGGTGTCGCAAAACGTGGTGACCGAATCACGGTTTATACTCCAAAAATTGAAAGAATCACTCGTACTTTTAATGATCAAATTATTGAAGCGGCGCTAATCGGTGGAGCATCTCCATTACAAAAAACCTATTCATTTGGTGATGTGCTTTATCTTGACCGCGGGCGTGCTGACGGAGTGGAAGTTGGTAACGTTTTTGAAATTTATGATTTTAAAGATCGTTTAACGGGAAAAAATATTACACGTAACCCAGCTTATAAAACGGGTGAGGTTGCTGTTATTACGCTTTCAGATAACTTCTCTACCGCTCTTGTAACTCAGAGTCAGTTAGACTTTTATATTGGTGATATCGCCGTGACAAAGAGCAAGGACTCAGCCGCTCGTTCAACTAAGTTTAAAGACATGAACAAAGAACGCGCTGGTGAAAAAATTAAGGCCGAAGAATTGGAAGAGTTGGACGTGGACTTGAACGTCGACAATATGTCAGATGCGTTGTTGGATAAGGCTGATCAAATTAAGTTCACTGAAGATGAGTTAGCAGAGCTTGAAAGACAGGAGCGCGAAAAATCGATTCTGAAAGAAAATGAAAAAGATCTTCGCTCACTGGAGAAATTGGAAGAAGAAATTCAGGAAGCTGAATCAATGCTCAATGAAGCGAAGTTAGATGAAGATAAGAAATTAGAGCAATTAAATATCGAAAACGTTGAGTCTGAAACGAAGGCAAAAGCGGATGAATCTCTGGAAGAAATTGAAGAGAATTTAGGTAAAAAATTCATGGATGAAAACCTTCCAGAATCGGAAAACCCTTACGGCTTAACCGAATTCGATATTGAAGAAATCGATGAATTGCTTAATGCTGAAAAGAAACAGCAGACTACGACTGAATAAGAAAAAATAATGCAGATTTAGAGGCTTTATGCTAAAACTGTGCTCACGCACCCTTAGCTCAGCTGGATAGAGTAGTTGGCTTCGAACCAATTGGTCGGGAGTTCGAATCTCTCAGGGTGCGCCATCTTATTTAATAATTTGATTACCTATTAAGAAGTTGTAAATCATCGTTAGTCCTACTCCCATAATGAGACAGAGAACCATCGCTCTGAAAATATTTTGTGGAATCAAATCCAGTAATCGTTTCCCCACAAAGACACCAGCATAAGCTAAGAGCATAAGAACTGGAATGTACCAATAGTAACTTGGATTTAAGTAACCATTGTATAGATAAATGAAGGTTCGACTTACATCTACTGCCAGATCAATGCTGGCAGAGGTGCCTACAAAAGTACTTTTTGGGAGATCGAAAGCTGCGAGGGTTGCTCCTCGAATCGCACCGCCTGTTCCAATAAGTCCCGCCAAAAAACCAGCTATTGCCCCGCCGGCAATGGCATTAAAACGGGATGGTTGGAGTTTTAGGTTTTTCTTAATCAGAAATGCGACGCCAAAGCCAGTGAGAAAAATACCCATCAAAAGGTCAGCGTATTTCAAGCCAACCTTGTCGTTGAGTGTGGCGCCTAGGATGACAAAGAGAACACTTGGGATGCCAATTTGGGCCATGAGTTTCCAATTGATTTCTCTTCGGAACATGTAGACTTGTGCTGATGTACTAAAGATATGCAATAAACCAGTTAAAGCTAAGGTTGTTTTAAAATCAAAGAGCATTCCGGCCAAAGGAACGAAAAAGACTGATGAACCAAAACCACTGAGGGTTCCGACAATTTCACTGAAAAACGCCAGTGCGAAGAACAAAAGTGTTGTCGATGAAGATTCCATATTTAATGATCTACCTTTATGTGGGCCGAAGGTCATCATGGAAGACTAAATATTGAAGAAAATGGTAGGGTGACCTTATGAAAATATTTTCAGTTTTGTTTTGTATACTCCTCGTCGGTGTTTGCTCTTGCCACAAGCAAGCACAAGATGAAACATACTGTCCGGAGGTGATGGATGCCTTGGATAAGCGACCAGCTTTTCTCGTTATTGGTGATTCTATTAGTATCGCCTATACCAAGCCGCTACAGACTTTTTATCCTAAATACCAAGTGATTCATAATGAATGCAATGGACGCAGCTCTTCCTGGGGTGTGAAAAATATTGAGCGCTGGACTTCGCACGCACCCAGCTGGGATTTTTGCACCTTTAATCATGGCATTTGGGACATTTCTCGCAATCGACCGGATATGAGATGGGCCAGCAGCATTG
>JAEUWD010000018.1 GCA_016786485.1 Bacteriovoracaceae bacterium
CCTTGCGAGATTAAAACCTCAGCTTGGCGTAGTTTGGTGATGATTTCTTCTTCTGAGAATCGTTTTTTTGGCATAATTCACTCCTTATCATAAGTGCAGTCTAGCACTCAAGTTTTGGAACGAAAAATGGGGGTTGGCTCAACCTCTTTTAACCGAAGGGCCAATCTTAACTTCAGCTATATCTTTAACGAGAACCGGTCTTCCAAAGTGAATACCGACCACTGAACCTTGAATTTCGTCGATTGACTTTGTTGTACCAAGGTTACGGATAAGATATTCACTTCCACCCTTATTAATAAAACCACCTGTAGTGTTTACTGAGACAGAAGATAGATGTTCCTCCACATCCTCTAATGTGAGCCTATAAGTTTGAAGCCTTTTGGCAGAGATTAAAATTTGAAATTGTTTAACCCCACCACCCATGGGAATAATCTGGGCGACCCCAGGTATACTGAGAAGTCGAGGTCGAATCGTCCAATCAGCGATGGTACGCAATTCGATAGGAGAAACGGACTCATCAGGTGATGTTAAACCAACAAGTTGAATTTCACCCATAATTGATGCAATCGGGCCCATGGTCGCAACTGCATTTTGTGGAAGTTTTTCGCGAACAAGTGAAAGTTTTTCTCCAACAAGTTGCCTGTTCCTATATATATCAGTGCCCCAATCAAATTCTACGTAGACAACAGAAAGACCAATGCCAGAGGTCGATCTTACTCTTGTAACTCCAGGAAGTCCGTTTAAGGCTGTCTCAAGTGGTAAACTTACGAATGTTTCAATCTCTTCTGGGGCCATGCCACCTGACTCAGTCAAAATAGTCACGGTGGGTTTATTTAAATCAGGAAAAACATCCACTGGCAGGTTCTTTAATACATAAAATCCATAAACAGAAATAAGTGCTGTTACAGCCGTTACAAGCATGCGATGTCGTAACGAATATCGAATCAATAAATCCAACATGTCTAAACTCTTTTAATTTAAGTGTTAAATAAGACTCTAACAATAATTGTGAATTAGACTAAAGGTGGTTTTATGATATCTAAAAAATTCGAAGCAAAACTTAAAGGGTTGGCTGGGAATGAATAGTTTGTTGAAACGATACTTAAATCTACTGAAATCTTAGGCAATAGATAATTATGAACATGGTCCTGATGACAGCAGTCATGCTCAGGACAATTTTCAGATGAATCTTGCTTATTACTATCGCTATCAACACTTGCTGAATGTTCTGTACAAGAATCCTTAGAAGATGCTTCTACATCTACATGTAACGAATCTGCAAAAACCGTAGTGGAAAAATTAGCTATGAAAAGGATGAGTAGAAAAAAATACTTTAAATTCATACAAGATATAGCTGAACATTTTTTTTAAGTTAAATCAAGAATTTTCAAATTATCAAAATTAAGTAAGTTGTAAATTGATTTCAAGCAGCGAACAATAAAATTCGACCGCCAAATCGTTAGTCTCTACAGATGAATATCTTAACGCAGGGCATTCATCTGTAGAGAACGAGCAGATCCCATTCTTCGCTCCAGTTGTCAGTATGCTTCCTGACATGCGAATCACCTGTTAAAGAAATAGATTTTGCTAGAATATCTGAAACGAACTCAGCGACAAAGAAGACTACATTAATGATCAGTACAATCCAAAGAGCCTTTGCTTGCTTTTTAGCTAAGCCACAACATTCAGCCATGCTTACCTTGATAACATAAGTAGGGCCATACTTGCCATCAAAAGGTCTTCAAAAAGTGTAATATAAGTCATTGGAAGCTTAAAAATAGTTCCTAAACAGGCACACTGAATTTGTGATTTCTTAGTGATAGCTCGAATTACACCGATCGAACTCACTGACATAAGAATTAAGGTAAACAGAGAGGTCATCACTAGGTTAAATCGTGTTAGGTAAGCGACTCCTAAAGCCAATTCGAGAAATGGATATACATAAGCATAAGTCTGCGATCGTTTAGCAAGAACATCATAAGTTGAGTACGCTTCAGTAAAACCTCTCAGATTAAGCAATTTAAAGAAAGAAAACACAATAAAAAAACCACCCATAAAATCAATCATGACTTCGTGGAATGAGAAGGCTTCTGCTATAAACTGCTTTAATAAAGTGAATCCCAAGATATAAGTAAAAATTAAAATTAAAGGATAGTAGGTCCTAACAAAGCTGGGACTGCCTTCTGTGGCTTTTGACTGGACTTGTTCAACTTCCTCCTCAAGCTTTCCTAAAATATGATAGCCAGCCTTTTCTACTAACTTCGTAATACCTGGTTGATCAACTTCTCCTTGGACTGTAAGAATTTTATCAGGAGATTTCAAATTTACATCCCAAGAAGAAATATTCTTCTCATATTTAAAGGCATGCTTTAATTTTTCAACACAACTACCACAAGACAAATCAGTTTTAAGTCTTAATGTTGTCACACAATCACCTTTCTCCTTACGTACCAGCCAAGTTCAAGGACAGACAAAGCTCCAATCACGCTTCCTAAAATCCATGCTGCTGCAAAACCAAAAACAATTTCTGTATCAAGCATGATAAAAAATCCTAAAGACATAGAGATCAGTGCTGCGATTTGAACCCAACGATATTTTCTAATAATTTTGATTTCTTCAATCTTAAGAGAAAAGTTGGCAATTAATAGAGATGACCCTAGGAAGAATGCTCCGCAAGCAATCATGCAACCGAAATGACCAAAATGCATAAAGTGTCCCATAAGTCCTGTTCCTGATCCAAATAATCTAAAGCCGAATTGAGGGCATACAGAAAGAGTTAAAGCCGCTGAGATAAAGTGAATAAAAGTCAATTTTGTAAATACCTTCCATGCAGAAGGATTAAGATCACTGTCCACCATTTTATAAATTTTTTCAGATAAAACTTTCGGAGGAGTAACTCCTTCTGAAAACATAAAATCTTTAAAATCGTTTTTCTTGTTCATGATTCACCTCTAATTTTCTTAAAGGCACGGCTAATTGTTTGCCTTATGCTGTCTTGAGACTTGTTCAATGCTTGGGCAATTTCTTCATAAGTTAAATCGTCAACAAATCTCATCTCAACCATTCGCCTCTGGTCAGCAGAAAGACTATTAAGTATTCCTACTCCCTTCTCCTCACCTAACGTTGCTTGATGTGGTTCTTGTGACGGCCCTAATGAATTCAAATCGATAGGCATTTCATCTGTTTTAATTTGCCTATTTAATGACCGGAAGTGGTCTAACAAAGTAGTTCGTGCGACTACATAAAACCACTGAAGTAATGGATATGATGAATTATAGTTTTTTCGAGTGCTATGAAATTTTAAAAAGACTTTCTGAAATACTTCATCAACTTCTTCACGAGCTTTTAATTTTTTTCGTAAAAAAGAATAAATTTTTCCAGAGTAACGGCCATAAATCACGGCAAAGGCTATTTCATCCCCAGTTATATAGGCACTCATTAATTCTTCGTCAGGTTGGTTACTCACATCATCCTTAACGTCTTATGTTCAAGAATTGTGACATGTCACAAGTTTCAAATGTACAACGTTAAGGTACCTGAAGGAGAAAAGAAATGAAACACTATAAGTTACCAAAATACCTAGGTTTTATGGCGTTATTCAGCTCATATGCTGCGTTTGCTCACCCAGTTTCTTATAAGGGAGCAACGACCCTTATGACATGGAGCCAGCCATTCCTCTCAGATACATGGCTCGTTTATAGCGCATCACCTAATTATGCTTTCGCGGCAAGAACTATGCGGATGCAAATGAAGGATGGAGAAGATTCTTATCTCTACATGCCTCAATTTGATTATCTATTGAAACGTTGGAATGAAACTGACCTCCAGGCCAACATTTATGTTTATGGCGGGTACGGTGGCCTTCGTGCAAATGACAAAACGGGGACTGTAGGTCTTGTTGGTTTTGAAATCGATGCAGAAGATAGAAAATATTATGCTTCATTAAAGTATGAATCCATGTTCTCCTCCCTTGGCGAAGACATTCAACAAACTGTTGTTCGAGTGGGAATCGCCCCATATGAAGCTGAATATAACGAACTTACTTCTTGGTTCATGCTTCAGGCCCAGTATCACCCTAACCTTGCAAGAGAGTTTGCCTTAACTCCATTAGCTAGATTTTTTTATAAGAGTGCACTTTTAGAAGCTGGTTCTAGTTTTAAAGGAGATTGGATGATCAATCTCATGTTCCATTTTTAACGGAGGAATTATGAAAATAAAATTTTTAAGTGTGGTATTTATGTCTTTGATAATGTCGTCGGCTTTTGCTGGCAACGTCATCAATGTTGGAGTGAAGGGCATGGTTTGCTCGTTCTGTGCTCAGGGCATCGAAAAGAAATTTTCTAAGCTACCTGAAGTCGAGGAAGTGAAAGTTGACCTGAATACAAAAGTGGTAACACTCAAAACGAAAGACGATCTTAATTTACCAGACAGTAAGATAAAAGAGCTTATTATAGAGGCAGGATACAATGTTACAACAATTGAAAGAAAGTAATCGATGGCAAAAAGTCATAAGTTGGTTCAGTCTTTTTAGTTCCTTTGGAACGATCCTATGTTGTGCCTTACCTTCCGCCTTTGTTTTATTAGGTCTAGGTTCGACTTTAGCATCCTTCTTGGGGACGTTCCCACAGCTTATATGGCTGTCCGAAAATAAAGGTCTCGTCTTTGGCCTAAGCTTTTTCTTTCTGGGATTGTCTTTCTTTGCACAAAGATATGCCGCTAAAATGACTTGTCCTATCGATAAAAAAGAAGCTTGTACCGAGACTAAAAATTGGTCTAAGCCATTGCTATGGATTTCTTTAGCGATCAACTCGATTGGCGTCCTTTATGCTTATATTCTTCCTCAATTATTTTCTTAACAGGAGTTCACGTGAAGACTTTTTTAATTTTACTTTTGAGCATTACTTTTTCAACTTTCACTTTTGCCCAATTTCATCAGCATTCGGCAAAAGTTCACAATCATAAACTTGCAATAGAACTAGATAAAGTTCTTGAGGCAAACCAAGAACTATTTTCCACACTACTTAAGAATGATCAATCACAATTAGAGATAGCCAGCAATAAACTCAGAGAGGTCATTGCTAAAAGTAGCTCAAAGGAGATAAAGGCTCTTAATCTTGGAAATATGGCCAAAGCAAAAAACAAATCACAAAATATAGAGATTTATGGCCAATTTCTTCCAAAGCTCATCGAAGTGTTTAAGCAGAATAATATCAATCAAAATTACGCTATTTATTATTGCCCAATGGTGAAAAAATATTGGATTCAAAACATAAAAATACAAAGCAAAGTTCAAAACGTGTTTGCTCAAGACATGTTGGAATGTGGGGAAAAAATTTAATCTTTGAGATTAACCTTTTCCACTAGTATTGACCCGATGAACGAACCAACTAATTGAGCGATGATAAAGTAAATGAGGAGACCCCATTCTTCGCTCCAGTTGTCAGTATGCTTCCTGACATGTTGGCCTGCATCCTCCCGTGATTATCTGAAATAAATTGACTCAACACTTACTGCGGTTTGCACTTTTTTATAGTGCAAACCGCAGTTTTTGGCCAAAGTCGAACTTTTTATAATGACCCGCCCCCCATTTTTCGTTCCAAAGCCTGAGTACAATAATTCTTTAAGAAAGCCGATAGAATGACTTCCTCATTTATCAAACCATTCTCACTTTGACGCAACTTACACTGGGATTTGCAGTATAAAAAACTGCAATTCGCAGTTTTTTAATGAAGTGAAGTTTTTACAAAATCAATATTTCCAAACAACTAACGCAACTCTGAATTCTCAAAATTATTGGCATCCAAATTGCTTATGGAGTTCCAATGTTTTTATCAAACAAAGGAGCTAACAAAATGAATTCAAAGACCGGCAACAAAATCATTGACCTATTTAAGGTATGGGAGTGTTCTTATGAAAAATAAAAACCAAAATCCGCAACTAGATCTATTCACACCTTTCTATGAAATCTTTCATGAGCTGTGTTTGATTATTTTTGATCTATTTAAAGAATTATTTAAATTCGCCTTCGCTAAAGTTTTTAATCTGAAAGTTGCAGATCATAAAATTGAACGTAAAGCTTTAGGTGTAAAGAAACAAACTCAATTGGAGGATGCGCTCGGAATAGATACTCGTACAAAAAGGGAGGTAAATTTAAAGAGTATTGATTTTAAAAAGCACTCCTTCATTGTTGGGGCATCAGGCTTCGGTAAAACAAATCTGATAACGATCCTACAAGAACATTCACTTCGTGAAAATAAACCCATCATCTTCTTTGATCCTAAGGGAGATTATGAATCGCTTATGACGTTTCAAGCACTTTGCAAAAAGTATAAAAAGCCTTGTTATATTTTTTCAGAGCACTATAAAGATTCAATTAGTCTAAACCCTGTTTTAGACGGTACTGCTAATCAAGTCACAAATCGGATTATGGAGTGCTTTACTTGGACTGAACCTCATTACGAAACCATGTGTAAAAGCGCTTTAAGAAAAGCTTTAAACCAAATTAAAGCTGATGAACGAGCCTTCACACTTAAAACCATTCTGGATTATTTAAAACAAAGCTCAAATAAAGACATTATCGGTCTGATTGAAAAGTTAGAAGACATTGTTGGTAGTGATTTTGGCAGGATTTTGAATGCTGAAGCGGATGGTTTAACATTTTCCAAGGTACGAGCTGAACGAGCTTGCCTGTATGTAGGTCTGTCAACTCAAGGATATGGTGAAACTGCGAGAGCATTAGGTCGTTTGTTTTTAGGCGAACTAATGAATCAATCTTATACGTCACTTAACAGTGAAAAAGGGAAACACGAAGCCGAGCAGAATCCTGTGAGTATTTATTTTGATGAGTTTGGTTCAATTGTCACAAAGGAGTTTATTGAATTACAAAATAAATGTCGAGGTGGAGGAATAGAGCTAACTGTTGCCGTGCAAGCGGCAGCTGACATTAATAAAATATGCCCAGACCTTATGAATCAAATCATTGAGAACTCAGGGAATTATTTTGTTTTAAAGCAGCGTTTGCAAGAAAGTGCCGCCTTTTTCTCTGAGGCGATTGGTACTGTTATTTCAAAGAAGCAAACTTATCGAATTGAGGACGGTGAGCAGCAAAATGCTGGAAGTGAGCGGGAGGTTCATGAGCTTATTGCCCACCCGGATATTATTAAAAACTTAGGTGTTGGCCAGTGCATCTTACTTACCCAAGACCCCGTAACGTACAAATTGATCAATATCAGAAACAGAAAAATGACGAATATAACAAAATATAATCGTTTGATGAACGCTCAAAAGGAATAGTATGACTGAATTAATACACTTAAATTCACTACATTTAAATTACTTAAGTCCACTATTAAAATGGCGAGTTATGGATTTAGAAAGCCTAAGACGTGAATGCTTTCAAATTCCCAAGTACAAGAATTTTTATCGAGTCATCAGAAATTTAGAAAAAAAGAAGGTGCTTGAAGGTTATCGCGATCCATTTAGCAAAAAGAAATTTATCTATCTAAGTCCACTTGGGGAATCACAGCTTTCAATAAGAGAGAATACCAATGCTCTATCAAAAGACACCCTACTCCATGACATCAAAGTTTCTGAAATCGTTAGGGCATTATTGGAACAGAATTTGATTGTAAACGCAGAACTTGAACATCAGATTCATGACAAAAAAACCTTCAATAATGATTTTGGAATTACCCCAGATGCTGTCTTGTATTTAGAAAAACATGGCAAAAAAATTAAAGCTGCGCTGGAATTAGAGCTTACTCGAAAAAGCAATCAGCGTATCACTGAGAAAGCAAGACAATATCTTGATAGTAGTTTTTATCAAAAGATTATCTATGTCTTTTCTCAAAAAGAATTGATGAAAAAGTATCAAGAGGTACTACTGGAAAAGTTTGGTGACGACATCATTAAACGAATACACTTTTTTTATCACCCTGAGTTAACTTTCAAACCTACTAACTTTGAATCCGTGGTGACTTATATCGATGGTCATCAAATGAGTTTAAAAGACTTTTTTATACCAAAGTGAAGTGACATAGAAATCGTGTAGAAATAATAGAGAGTGATGATGACTACTAAAAATTTGGCCCGCTAATTCATTGATATTATTTTGTTATATTTGCTCCGAATGTGACTCCCCACCCCCAACCAAAGTTGTGTATAGGGAGTCACATTCTACGCGGGTGAGAAAAATAATTAGTTAGCGGGCTATTAAAAAAGGAGAAGTATATGGATGAAATAAGGAAAGAAGAAAGAAATAAAAGAGGAAGAAGCCGAACATTAAAATCAGAATAGTGAATTAAAAAATTAAAATGGGATGGAAGTATCATGCATAATTATACTGAAGAAATAATTGATCCAATTCTGAAGCCTCAATGCTACAATAGCTCTAGCATTGAAGAATCGAACCTTCAACGTGTGCTCTTTTACAATTTAATATGGACGATTGATGATGTTTGTAAGTTTACTACTTACAAAAAGGGAACCATTTATAACCTAGTTAGTAATGGTAATATCCCTTATAGAAAATGTGGAAAACGACTCTTTTTCATTCCGCGCGACATTCTTTCTTGGCTGAAAGGAGAATGAAGAAAATGAGTAAATCACAGTACCGAAAACTTAGCGGAACTCCAGGTGTTTACAAACACGACAAAACTTCCCACTACATGGCGAGAAAAAAGATCAAAGGCGTCGAATTTCAAGAAACCTTTGCCACTCTTTTTGAGGCCAAACAGTGGCGAAAAAATTTTGATGGAGTCAAAACCGAAAAAGAAAATTCTTCCTTTTCAACTTTAGCGGAAGTTTGGCAAAAGATGCAGGAAGTGCACTTTCCGATGCTGGCCACGACGACTCGAACCATGTGGCTAAGACGTTATCAAGCTTGGAAAACAATTGAACATCTACCGATGGATCATATCACACCCAGCAAAATTACTACGTGGGTGAATCATCTGGTTCAGTTTTACAAGTCTGACGCTTACGACAGTTCAAGACGTGGTAAAGCCCAACGGTGCAATTTAAACAATGAGCTTAATCTTTTTGTGACCATTTTTAATTGGTATAAGGAAAGCGAAGAGTTTGAAAAAGAAGCCTTACATCTAACTAATCCGATAAAGCGAAAGCACAAGCAATTAGGTTTTATTAAACCGCTGCCGGATAAAAAGAAGCAGATTGATTTAGATGATGCCTTTACGTTTTTTGATCATTTACAACCACTCTACCGTGACCTTGCCCAAATGCAGTTTTATACTGCCGGAAGAATTGGCGAAGTCGCAGGCCTTCAGTGGGAAAATGTAGATCTCAAAAACCGTAGGATGCTCATCAAGCATACTTGTATCTGGTGCATGAGTCATAAAACCTATCAAGAGCTCAAACCTTTTCCTAAGAATAAAGAAGCTCGGGTGTGCTACATCACCGACGAGATTTTAGAAATTCTGATGCGAAGAAAGGCTTTTAAAGAAAACTCGTTTGTTTTTCATGTCGAAGGTGCACCACTTAACTACTGTACGATTCAGCTGAACTATCGAAGCGCCCAAAGAAAAAGCGGCATTCCCTACACCGGGACGCATATCTTGAGGCATGGGATGGCCAAGCTCGCTCGTAAGGTGGGAGGCGGTTTAGACGCGGTTATGGCGATGACAGGACACAAAGACATCAAGTTGGCCGACCATTACTCCAAATGTGATGAGGATGATCAAAAGGATGTTTCGGAAAAAGTCATGCAACATATTCGCAGTCACCACGACGGGGAACGACTAAATTTTAGCAATGTCGTCTCCCTTATTGAGCTAAAACGTGCTAAAAAAGTGTAAAATGGCGGGCATGGGCGGGCATTGCTCCCCATGCCACGACAAAATTTAATAATAACTTATAGTTAGAGGTCAAATGCCTGAACTACCCGAAGTCGAAACCATACGCTCGCAACTCTCTCACTATCTTCCGTTTAAGATAGAAAAGATGAGTACGACGCCTGAATTAAAACGCAATATTTTGCATACTAAAATTGATTTAGTTGGACGCACACTGCTGGAAATTAAACGCAAAGGCAAAATGCTCAATTTTATTTTTGATGATGGGACACACCTCTTATCACACTTAGGCATGACTGGGGTGTGGCTAGCGGCCGCCGAAGTTTCTAAGGAAAAACATAATCATCTGATTTTGGAAGGCACGAATGCTGCTGGCGCTTTTACACTCACCTATAATGACTACCGCCGTTTTGGTCATATTTACCATTTAGATCACGTTGGTGCAGAAAAGAAATTAAATGAACTAGGGCTAGACCTAACTGACCCCAATTATACCGTAGAACATTTAACCGCCGCCATTCAACGTTATCCAGAGCGCGCACTTAAAGTGACACTACTTGACCAAAAAATATTCGCGGGTTCAGGAAATTATATCGCCAATGAGATTTGTGCTCGTGCTGGAATTCGCCCGACTCGCAAATGCAAAAAAATTCTAGCTAGTGAGTTTCCTAAAATTTTTGATGCCATCCATGCCGTTTTAAATCCAGCGATTGCTTCTGGCGGAACGACTTTTCAAGGTGGCTATCGTGATAGTACAGGAGAGCGTGGACAGGGAATCAATCATCTTGTCGTTTTTTGGCAAAAGACTTGTCAGCTTTGTAAAAAGACCAAAGTAAAAAAAATATCACTAGCTCAACGTGGCACTTACTACTGCCCGACTTGTCAGAAATAATTCCCAAAAAATTTTTAAAAATTCTTAACCAAGTAGATGCCAGATTTCTGTTTAGTGAAGATGGGAATAATATTATAAGAAAGCTTATCTTGTTTCTTTTCGAGATAATGCAAACCTAATCCATATCCGATACCAATGGTCGCACCCGCCACCACGTCATGAACATAGTGAGCATTATCGTTCATACGACTGTACGCCACAATCGTGGCGATCGAATAAGCTCCTACTCCCCAATAGATATTGTGTCTGGCGGCCACGACTGAAGCGAAAGCAAAAGCCGTTGTGGTGTGGCCCGAAGGAAAAGAATTACGTGCTTCACCATTAGGACGAGGTTCACGAATGGTATATTTAAGTAAAGTGGTTAACATCGTGGCATACAAAGTGGCCTTGAACATGAGCCTAGCATTGGATTTGGAATCTAAATCATTGGCATAACGGCTATGCCAATACATTCCCGTCATGTAGAGAACGTTCGGAACCAGCTGTCCCATGGCATCTCCAAAACCAGAGAAACTACCTAATGGTTTATTTTCAACCGTTTCCTGTTGCGCTGGGTCCACGATCGCATCTTCGAAAATAGATAAGGTTAATGTAATACCCGCTCCAATATAAAAAGGGGTCGAAGCTTCTGTTTGTACTGGTGAAAGCAATTCTTCTTTAACACTCGCTTCACTAGTTAAACAAAAACTAACCAACAAAAGAGATGAAAAAAATTTCATGGGACAAAGATGTCGAATCGTAGTTATAATGTTTTTGAACATATGGTCTATTTTATATAGAAACGAAATAATGAAAAGTTATATTAATTTTATCCTACAGCAAAAACAAACTAGTACACTACTTGTTATTATTGCATCGACCTTCATGTCTCTCATGCTAATTGCCGTTGATATAACTCACCAACTCAGTACAGGAATTCAACTTGAATTTATTATGCTAGAACTGGGGATTTGTTTATCGTCCCTGGTTGGTGTAAGTTTCGCAGCAGTTAAATTTTATGAAGAAAAAAGAATTAATAATCAATTAAATACCGAACTTAGCCAAGCAAAAACCGATGCGGAAGTTTGGAGAAAAAAAACGCGTTCATTATCGCAACAATTTATTAAAGCTATTGAAGATCAACTAAAAGAATGGGGTCTATCCCACACCGAAAATGATATAGCACTTCTTTTGATCAAAGGGATGAGTAGCAAAGATATTGCAACACTTCGAAATGTAACGGAAAAGACGATCCGCGCTCACTCATCGGCCATCTATCGAAAATCTGGTTTGAAAAATCGTTATGAACTCGCGGCTTACTTCGTCGATAACTTTCTTGAATAACAATAAAAAATATCGTCACTTTCTTTATAATAAGAAGATTCCACTTTCGTTAATCCCAATAATGAATGAAAAATATTGTCGTGTGAAAGTGCTAAATTCGATTTTTGTTGTAGGCATTGAGAGTCTAGTGCAAAAGTCTGTTTAAATTTTTGATTGGCCCAGAAAAATAACGGAATTTGTTTTTGCTCGTTCGGTGCAAACCAATATGGCAAGCCGTGTAAGTATAAATTGTTCTCACCTAATGATTCACCATGATCAGAAACATACATGAAAGCAGTATTAAAATCGGGCTTCGTTTTTAAATAATCTATCGTATTTTTCAAAACATGATCGGTATAAAGAATTGTATTATCGTAAGAATTAATAATTTCTTGTTGTGTACATTCACTAAAATTGCTGGATTTGCATTCAGGTACAAAGTTCGCAAATTCTGGTGGATGTCGTAAGTGATAAGCGGGACCATGACTACCTAATTG
>JAEUWD010000046.1 GCA_016786485.1 Bacteriovoracaceae bacterium
TCTTGACGTTTGTCACGAAACACCTTACTTCTTTAAAGGGGCATGAAATTTTTTTAAAGAGAAACTAATGGATAAGTACCTAGTTATTGTTGAGTCTCCAACGAAAGCAAAAACAATTCGCAAATTTTTACCTAACAATTATATCGTAGAAGCCAGCATGGGCCATGTACGTGACTTACCGCAATCGGCTGCCGATATCCCAGAAAAATTAAAAAAAGAAGAATGGACGAAACTTGGCGTTAACGTAAAAAAAGATTTTGAGCCGCTTTATATTACCCCAAAAGGGAAATCCAAAGTTATTTCACTGCTTCGTTCCAAAATGAAAGATGTGAAGGCTATCTATCTCGCGACCGACGAGGATCGTGAAGGGGAAAGTATTTCGTGGCATTTGATCGAGATATTAAAACCAAAAGTTCCGGTTAAGCGAATGGTTTTCCACGAAATTACTAAAACAGCGATTAAAAATGCTTTAGAAGAAACACGTGAAGTTGATCAAAATTTAGTTAAAGCACAAGAAACCAGACGGATTCTTGATCGTCTGTATGGATATACTTTATCTCCACTTTTATGGAAGAAGATCGCTTACGGTCTTTCGGCGGGTCGAGTTCAATCGATTGGTTTAAGACTCGCAGTTGAAAGAGAGCGTGAGCGGATCATGTTTAAGAAAGCCGATTATTGGGATATTAAGGCGATGGTTTATCCCACCGCTAAAACGGCCAAAGTAGCTTTTGAAACTAAACTAATAGCGCTAAAAAATAAAAAAATTGCGACTGGTAAAGATTTTGAAGATTTGACTGGTAAATTAGCTAAGAACAAAGAAAAAGAATTAACCATTCTGGACGAAAAAGCCGCGAAGAACTTAACGGCCGAACTTAAGAAAAGTGATTGGGTCGTTGATTCGATGGAAGAAAAAGAAAGTGTGGCTCGACCAGCGCAACCTTTCACGACATCGACTCTACAGCAGGAAGGTAACCGTAAGTTGCATCTTTCGGCCAAAGATACGATGCGAATAGCGCAAAGACTTTATGAAGAAGGTTTGATTACGTATATGAGAACGGATTCACCGAATCTTTCTCAAGAAGCTATCAATGGTGCACGTAAGAGTATCGTAGATCTTTACGGTAAAGAATATCTTTCACCAGAACCAAGACAATACAAATCAAAAGCGGCAAGTGCACAAGAGGCCCACGAAGCGATTCGTCCGGCAGGCAGTGACTTCGTTCATCCAGATGACACCGGTTTGTCTGGAAAAGAAAAAGCGCTATATGAATTGATTTGGAAAAGAACGATGGCCACCCAAATGGCGGAAGCTAAAAAACTTACTTTGAGTGTCCGAATTGTCGCGGGTGATGCTGAGTTTGCTTCGTCAGGAACTCGTATCGTATTTCCAGGTTTCTTACGGGTTTATGTTGAAGGTAGTGATGATCCAGAAGCAGCTTTAGATGAAAAAGAAGTGATTCTGCCAGATTTTAAAGTGGGCGATAAGTTAAAAACAGATTCGATTGAGCCCTTATTTCACGAAACAAAACCACCGGCACGTTTCACGGAAGCGTCGCTCGTACAACGTTTAGAGAAAGATGGTATCGGTCGCCCGTCAACTTACGCTTCAATTATTGGAACGATTCAAGATCGTGGTTATGTTCGTAAAGATGGTACGGCACTGGTCCCAACTTATACGGGAATGGCTGTGGTTCAGTTACTCGAAAAACATTTTACAGAATTAATTGATTATAATTTTACATCGCAAATGGAATATTCTTTAGATGAAATTGCTATTGGCGTGAAAGATTGGTTAGTTTACTTGAAGGAATTTTATTCAGGGAAAGATGGTCTCGAGAAGAAAGTTATCGAGCGTGAAAAGAAAATAAAACCAGAAGAAAGTCGAACTATTCTATTGCCACAAATTACGGAGATGGAAGTCAAAGTAGGGCGCTTTGGTCCTTATATCATTGCCGCTAAAGGGAAGAAGAAAACGGAAGAAGTCCATGCTTCGATTCCGGAAGACATCGCACCAGCAGATTTAAAACAAGAACATATTAACCAATTAATCGAAATTTCTCAGAAGGGCCCAACTCCGATTGGAAAACATCCTGAAACGGGCGAGAATATTTATTGTTTAGTTGGTCGTTACGGTCCGTACCTGCAATTGGGTGAAGTCACTGAGGAAAATCCAAAACCAAAACGTGCCTCGTTGCCAAAAAACTACGATCCGAAAAATGTTGATATCCAATCAGCGGCGCAATTATTAATTTTACCAAGAATTTTAGGTAAACATCCTGATACTAAGAAAGAAATTAAGGCCAATAACGGCCGCTTTGGACCTTATGTGGTTCATGATGGTGAGTTCCGTTCGCTTAAGAAAACGGATGACGTTTATACCATTACTTTGAAGCGTGCTGTTGAGCTGTTAGCAGAAGAGAAGAAGAGCAAACGTGGTTCTACTCTCATTAAAGATTTTGATAAGCATCCAAAAACCAAAAAGAAATTGGCAGTTTATCAAGGTAAGTACGGATTTTATATTAAGCATGGGACGAAAAATATCACCATTCCAGAAGAATCAAGAGATTTAGCAAAAATCGAAAAAATGAAAGTTGAAGATATTGTGAAAATTATTTCTTCAGCAAATAAATAGTTCTTTAGTGATCGATATAGAAATTATCCACCACCGTTTTTAAATTAAATAACATCGTTTCAAAACGTGTATAAACCCCGTGACCGAAGAGGGTTTTGAAACCGTTGGGAAATTTGGATGAATCTTGGTAGTCCACCAGAATGGTTTTTCCAAAATCGGGAATTCTTTTTCGATATTGAATATTTTGCGCCCATAATTTGAGATCAGAACCGATGCCTAGAAATTCATCAAGCTTTCCGTTAAGTTCTTGGTCCGCTGTAACCGCAGCACGAATATCACTGCCGATGATCCCCCATTGCTGAACATAATCTCCATCACGGGTATTGAAGGCACCGGAAGGAGTACCGCCGAGGTGATCAGCTCCCCGGTGATTAATAATATTCAGTAGGCGATGGTGTCTTTGTAACTTCCATGAGTAGCGAGGCGGAGTTCCAAAAGTCGCAAAGTCGATGCGAAAACTTTTAATTACCTTGCGCATTTTCATCGATTTTTTTATTTCTTCGCGAGATATACCTGCGGTTTTTAAAATTTCGAGCATGAGGCGATTGGAGTAAAAAAACTGTGTCATCAGCGCAAATAATTGCCCAGCATGACTATGTCCCCACAAAAGAATTTTATCATGTGGTGATAAATGTTTATGAGATTCATAAATTTGTTCAATCAGTTTCATGGTACCTTTGACTCTAGCGAGGTGATGATTACCGGATGACCAGGAAAAATTTTGGCATTGAATTTGATGATTGATAGCAGCTTCAAAGAGTTTAATATATTCCACAGAAAAATTTCCGAGATCTCCCCAAAGAGTATCTTGGCCCTTTTTGAGGCCGGAGAAAATTTTACTTTTAAAGTCGTCATTGATTTGAATGAAATGACCAATCAAATGGATAATATCTAATGGATCGTTTCCAGCAAATGTCCCATGGACAAAAATAATACTTCTTACTCGAGCGTGGTGGAGTTTTACACCAAGTCCACGCATGTTTTTGATCCAATCAGGATTTTGTTCACCCAGTTCATACTTTTTGTGGACGAAAGGAGCAATTTGGCTAAAGGCAATTTTTTGGAACTTTTTAGGGGAAATTTGAGTTTT
>JAEUWD010000047.1 GCA_016786485.1 Bacteriovoracaceae bacterium
CAAGTTTATGGTTTCGTGCTTCATAAAGAGGAATTTTTCCCATGTTTAAAGCATCTGATAGTGACATGTCTCCTGTCACAAAGGGAAACTTTGAATGATACTGAAGAGAACGAAATTCATGTGCGGGAATATTTTTTTGAAAAACCATGCTAACTTTTGTTTTAAAAAACTGGTAAAGCTCTTGCTCGTCGTTTTTTAAAAAGTGCATTTCTAAATCATTAATATTTGTCTGATCGATAATATTTTGAACTAAAACAAATTTTTTATTAGGCTCAGCTTTACTTTGTTCAAATGCTAGTCTCAGAGATTGAAATGCTCTCTCAATTGGCAACTCACCTTTCTTTTGTGATAAGTATAAATGATAAATTTGTTGTTGTTCATCATTAATAAAATTCTTGCCGATAATTTGATATTTTTCAGTGTTTAAAAAACTCTTAAATAGATCACTTTTTTTCATGGCCGAATAATTTGTTTCATCCATAAAATAAAAACCTGAGCTTCTAACGCCAGTATGCACTCGAACATAATTATGATTTTTATAGCTAGTTCGATAGTGATAAGTAATGTCTCCTGGTAACGGTGTACCATAACTAGGGCTCAGTCCCTCGGCTTCTTCATAAATAAGTGTGAGTTTTCCTTTTTGTAGGATTTTTTTTGATAGACTGTGTGTCGAGGTTTCATCAATTTCCCGAAGTGCACTAACTTGAATTTGCAAATCACTTTCAAGTTTTGAATTGAGATACGTTTCATCAGTCATGAATGTGATCTTATTTTTAGTAATTATTTTATTTGTTGGAGTTACAATTCCGTTAAATTCCGTAAACAGCTCATTTGAAACGTCTTCAAATAGACCTTCTTTAAAAAAATCACGAATTCTCTTCCATTGACTAAATTCATTACGCTCATCAAGGTTTTTTAACGGTTCAGCGTTGAAGACGACTTGTATCTTTAAGCAATCACCATACTTGGCCCGAAGCCTCGGTTCAAGTTCGTTAATCATCTTGGATGATGTCGCTAGGTCGCCTGAACCATCGTTCATCGCGATGCCTGTGAAAAAAGTGACAACATAAGGCACTTCACAGGCATGAGCGCCAGAAGCGTACAGTATTGAAAACAATAATAATAAAAAGACATTCTTCATCGAATTCTTATCGACGAATTAGAGGCCTGAAATTACTTGAAGCGAAAACTCTGGAATAAAATTCTAGTTTTCTTTTACTTCGAGATTGATTCGTAAGCTGGTTGAGTCAGGGGCATATTTGATACTGTCTAAGCGGTTAATGCTTTCAAGTGTATGCTTACTATCAGCTTTTAATTGCCCAATAACGATTTCAGTTAAATAACCAGTAATCACCATATTTGAAACAGCAATCTCTGTGCGATCAACAGCTGAACGGTTTAAGCTTTCAGCTACTGAAGCATCAACTTTTCCCATATCAAGCGGCTTAATCAGATAAGCAATATAGGCATCAATTAATAAAGCTTGGTTACTTAAGGATTTGTAATCGGCCAATTCCAGTTCATTTAATGAGCCATTTTTTTGTAATTGTTTAACTCTAAATTTCATTTCGAGTTTTACTTCAATCGCTTTGCGTTCAAGAAATTCAACTTTGCGTTTAAGATTTTTTTTCGTTTCAGTATCTGTTTCTAATTTCACGATATCATCATGAAGTTCCAGCACGGCCGCATCGGCATTTCTGCTTTTTAGTGCAGATTCAAGTGATTCAACACCAATAAACTTGGTATATGATGTCTGAGCAAAGCTCGAGATTGAGAATAATAAAATAAAAAAACCAAATAACCACATTTTCATAAGAACTCCTTCAATATTGCCTTTTATAAAGCAAGACTGATGCCAAGGTAGTGAGATGTAACTTGTTAATTTCACATGGTTTTCTGGAGTAATTAGTGGAATTTGTTAGCATTAGTACACTTTTGAGACAAGATAAGTTAAATAGTGTCATGAACAAGTTTTTCGTCTTAATAGTCTGTAGTTTCATTTATAGCACATTAGTGCAGGCCCAAGTGAAAGTAGCTTTTATTAAAGTTTACGATAAAAGTTTTGTGCCATTAAAGCTTGAGAGAAATTCGCATTTTTTTCACTTAGCGATTTCTTATCAAGATGGTTGGGTGCATGCTCACAACTTTCGTGGAGTCGAAAAAATAAAGCATTTTAAAGAAATGGGTTTTGAGCACTTCACGGTGACGACTTTGACCGCGGTTCAACATCCTAATCTCGATCACGAAATCACTAAATATATTGGTAAAAAATTTGACCGTCATTTTAGCTGGGGTGGAGAAGAACTTTATTGTTCAGAATTAATCGCACGCATTTTTAGTATCGAGCCGACTCCAATGTCATTTGATGGTGAGCAATGGGAACGAATGCTTTCTTCACGCGGGCAGCTGGGAATTTCTCCAGACGAAGTCTATGAAGCACTGAGTGAACAGGGTTTTCAAATCGATCGTAACTGCTCAACTTTTCTGTAATTATTTTTTCTTATAGGTGATGCGATAGATAGCATTCGCGTAATCATCCGAAACAAGCATTGAGCCATCTTTATCAATGAGAATGTCGACAGGTCGTCCTGATGTCTTTTCATTCAACATAAAACCTTCAGCAAAAGTTTCAGTTAGTAGCACCTTTTTATGTGCTACGGGATCAAGTTTTATGAAAGTAATTTTATATCCGGATTTTTTGCTACGATTCCATGAACCGTGTTCTGCAATAAACATTCCATTATTGTACAAGCTTGGGAATTGAGAACCAGTGTAAAACTTGATACCGAGGGGAGCAACGTGAGCACCGAGTTCGATTTCCGCTGGAGTCGTTTTTAATTGTTCTGGTTTTTTAGTTCCAAAAAGTGGATCAGAAATATTTTTTCCATGAATAAAAGGAAAACCGAAATGTTCGCCAACAAAACTCAAGCGATTCACTTCACAAGGAGGAACATCATCGCCCATCAGATCTCGACCATTATCAGTAAACCACAAGTCTTTGGTTTTTGGATGCCAAGTAAAACCCACGGTATTGCGAATGCCAAAGGCGACAGGGGTAGAAGTTTTGG
The DNA here is from genome assembly GCA_016786485.1 of Bacteriovoracaceae bacterium. Classification (GTDB taxonomy): domain Bacteria; phylum Bdellovibrionota; class Bacteriovoracia; order Bacteriovoracales; family Bacteriovoracaceae; genus JAEUWD01. Next base: position 3,069 of record JAEUWD010000047.1, read on the forward strand.
ATTTTAAATTCAAACGATGAAGAGCGGAATAGAGAGCGCCATCTTTGAGACAAACGTTGCAAGGAGCTCCGACGGGATAATAAAGATTACCATCAGGGCCAATCGCGATATATTTCCAACCGTGATGAGAAATATTGGGTAATTTGTCGTAGATAACTTCTCCAGGTCCAGGTTTGCTTAAGTTAGATTCAATCTTCGCGTACTTACGAATTTTATGAATCTCGGCCACGTATAAATCGCCGTCATGAAAGGCCACACCGTTAGGCATATTGAGATTTTCAGCTAAAGTATATTTTTTTTCGAAGATGCCATCTTGATTATTATCGATGAGCGCATAAACTTTTCCCTCATCGCGCGTTCCGACATACAGAATACCGGTAGGTGAAAGGGTCATTGAACGTGCATTAGAGACACTTTCCGCCGCGAAGTTAATTTGAAAATTTTCTGGTAATTTTATTTTACTCAGATCAATCGCGTAAACGTGACCTAGAGTTAAGAAAGAAAAAATTAACGTGCACAAAATCCCTTGCATATGGTAAAAAGAATACTACAGTTTCTGCTTAAGGAAAGAGGTTAGTTATGCAAAAATCAGAATATTTCCCATCGAATACGCATTCTGTCTTTTTGGGATATGTCCTTTGGATTTTTGGTTTCATTGGCGCACATCGTTTTTATTATGGTCGCACTTTCACTGGAACCGTTTATTTTTTTACCTTAGGTTTATTAGGTATCGGGTGGGTAATAGATCTTTTCTTAATTCCTTCGATGGATCGCAAAGCAGATATGACATATGTTGCAGGACCAATTGATTATAGTGTGTCATGGCTCCTTTTAACTTTCTTAGGTGTTTTAGGTGTGCATCGATTTTATATGGGAAAATTTCTGACAGGCCTACTGTACTTATGTACCGGTGGCCTACTGGGCGTAGGCCTTCTCTATGATCTGATCACATTGAATGAACAAATCTCAGAGATTCATAGTCGATGAAAGCCATAGTTGTTGGTGCCACAGGTCTGGTCGGTTCTCATTTATTAAATCAATTGATTGAGTCAGATCAATTTGAAAGTATTATTGCACCCGTCAGGCGCCCACTCAATATTATCAATCCTACTTTGAGAGCACCGGTAGTTGATTTTAAAAAACTCGAACAATATCCTGAGCTTTTTAATGCTGATATTCTCTTTTTCTGTT
>JAEUWD010000005.1 GCA_016786485.1 Bacteriovoracaceae bacterium
ACAGCTAGCACTCAATTCGGGAGCAACAGTAAATTATTTTTCAGGTACAGGCACGAATACTTTAACATTTAGATATACGGTAGCTTCAGGTCAAGCATCGGCCGACTTAGATTATGTGGCGACAAACTCGTTAACACTCAATGGTGGAACGATTCGAGATGTGGTTTTAAATAATGCGGTTCTGACCTTAGCAACTCCAGGTGCTGCAAACTCTATCAGTGATGACAAAGCGATTGTGATTGTAACGACACCTTATTTTGATAACTGGGTACGAGCAGTCTTAGCACTCAATGATGGAACAGGCAGAATTTATGTTGGTGGGCGTTTTACCCAATATGGAGCTGCGACTGTTAGAAGATTAGTTCGCTTAAATTCAGACATGTCGCTAGATACAGCATTTAATACCAACGTGAACGCCATTACTCAGCTAGGTAGCGGGGAAGTTTATTCGATAGTTTTTGCGCAAGATGGATCTGGCGATATTATTGTTGGTGGTGATTTTACGAATGGCATACCAGATAGACTAATAAGGCTGAATTCAAATGGAACATTAGATACTGACACAACTTTTAATGCAAATTTAGGTTCAGGTTTTAATTATATTGTTCGAGAGATCATTCCTATTAATGATGGCTCACAAGATATTTATGTCGCTGGTCAGTTTGATCAAGTCAATGGTTCGACTCGAGGGGGTTTAGTTCGATTAAATAATAACGGAACTCATGATGCGACCTTTTTAGCAGGCATGGGAGTGGGAGCTTTTGGTGGAGACGGCGGAGTTCGAGGCGCTTGTAAATTAGAAGATGGCAGTAACGATATTATTATCACAGGTACATTTACAACTTGGGCCGGAGTAGCAACGAATAAAGTCGCTAGAATCAGAGCAGATGGGACAAGAGATAACACTTTCAATACAAATATTGGAACTTCCATGCTGGCACCGGATTATGGTCTAGCATGTAGCGTTTCTCGCGATGGCCAAAATAAAATTTATATTGGTGGTGGCTTTACAGAATTTGATGGAAATACAGCGGCAGCACAATTGACCCGTTTAAATGCAAATGGAACAAGTGATCATGCGAACTTTAATCCATTTGTAAATGGTGGAGTGGGTGTCATTTCAACCATGCCAACAGGTGAGACTGACATTTATTACTCAGGCTCCTATACTTCTCCAACGCCTGCACGTTTAACACGTGCTAATGCCGATGCAACAGGCACGTCGGACGCTACCTTTACGGCATTAGTTGATACCGTAGCACCGTTTGGTCAAGCTGATATTCCCTTAGGTGAATCGGCGTTTGTGATCAACCACGTAGAAGATGGCACAGGACGAATTTATCTTGGTGGTAACTTTGCTAATTTTGCAGGCGATACGAATCGTCGATATTTTACTTATTTAGAAACTATTCCATCTGGCGAAAGCATGCCACTGATTACCAATGTAACAGCTAGTAATGCTGATGGTACGTATGGCCCAGACGCAGTTATTAACGTCCAGTTAACTTTTAATGAAAACGTAACACTGACAGGCACGGCACGACTTAAATTAGAAACAGGTACAACTGATCGTGAAGCGGTTTGTACTGGCCCACAAAATAACGTGGCGACAATAACTTGTAATTATACCGTTCAAGTGGGAGATAGTTCTGCTGATTTAAGTTATTTAAATCAGTACTCTCTAATATTAGATAGTGGGGCAACAATAGTTGCTGCGGGTGGCGCGAATGCAGGCAATCCGGCAGTTGTTAACATTGCTATCCCTGGGCAAACAGGTTCACTCAATTTAAATAAAAATATTGTGATTGTTCCACAACGACAATTTAATGGACCGGTATATGCAATTGAAAAATCCCGCGCCTTCCCAGGAAAAATATATGTCGGTGGTGATTTTACTCAATACGGTGTGACCTCAGCTAATCGCATCATTCGTTTAAATGCCGATCTTTCTTATGACAGTACATTCAATGTTGGAACGGGTGTTCCCGCCACGACTGAATCGTTGATATTATCATATGGTGTTCGCGTGATTAAAGAAGCTATTGATGGTTCTGGTGATGTTTATCTTGGTGGTACATTTTCAACTTATAATAGTGTAACAGTTAATAAATTAGTAAGAGTTAATAGTAACGGAACAATCGATTGGGGATTTAATATAGGCTCTGCCGCTCCAACTGTGGGTGTGACTTTTAACGGGACCGTTGGCCTTGACTGGTTTGTTAAATCGATAGTGCTTCCTAATGATGGCTCTGGAGATGTTATTATTGCCGGCCGTTTTCAAACCTACCGCGGAGCAAGTCATAATAAGATTTTAAGAATCAATAGTGATGGTTCTCCTGATGCTGGTTTCAGTGTTGGGACAACTTACGGAAACGTGTCAGGCCAATGGACAAATGGCATTGAACTTAGCATCGATGGAAGTAACGAGCTCATCGTGGCTTCTGGTGTTGTAGGAGGAATTACTGCTTCAAGAATCAGTGCACTGACGGGTTCAACTATTCAAAACGCGGTGACGATACCATCTACCTGGATGGAAAGTGTGATTCCTGATCCTGTGAATCTCGGACAGTTTTATGCCTACGGTGAAGGGTCCGCTGGTGGTAAAACACGTTTGATTCGTTATAACTCAAGCGGTACAGTTGCAGGTCCAACGAATAATCCAAATATTAATGATACTGTTTTCGATGCTATCTACAGTCCATTTGGTGATAATAAAATCTACTTATCTGGTGCTTTCACTTCAGTTGATGCTACCGCGAGAAACAGGCTAGCAAGAGTTGATAGTCTCGGTGATATCGATACTGGCTTTACGATTGGAGCTGGTTTTGCTGGTGGAGAAACCCATACTATTCAGATTAGTGATGATGGATCAAAATTATTTGTTGGTGGAAAATTCACAAGTTATGATGGTGATACAAATCAGGCCTATTTTACTTGGATTAATTTATTACCTGCAGGAACATCATCACCGACGGTGGCTTCAGTCACGGCCTCAAATCCTAATGCGACCTATGGTTTAGCCGATGCCATTAATATTCAAATTTATTTTTCTGAAAATGTGAGTTTAACAGGAACAGCGAGACTCAAATTAGAAACAGGTAATATCGATCGTGAGGCGGTTTGTACAGGTCCCCAAACGAACGTCGCTTTCTTGGCTTGTACTTATACTGTGCAAGCTGAAGATATGTCACCTGATTTAGCTTATCACTCAACTTCTTCACTGATTTTAGATAGTGGTGCCACGATTGTAGCTGCTGGCGGCGCGAATGCAGGAAACTCAGCGCTCGTGGCACTTTCAATTCCTGGCCAAACGGGTTCATTAAATTTCAACAAAGATATTGTGATCGATTCTCCACCTCAGTTTGATGGGCCTATTTTTACTATCGTTAAATCGAAAAAATATCCGGGCAAATTATATCTCGGTGGTGATTTCACTCAGTACGGTTTGACTGCTGTTAATCGCTTAGTCCGTCTGAACTCAGATCTGAGTCTTGATACGGCATTTAATATTGGAACTGGTTTTAATAACACCGCAGAAGCTCTGCCTGAAAAAGGTGTTAACGTTGTGATGGAAGTTAATGACGGAACTGGAGATATATTTGTAGGTGGCTTTTTTACAACTTATCAAGGAATAACAGTTAATAAATTGGTTAAGCTTAACGATGATGGTTCAATTGATTGGGGATTTAATTTAGGCACACTTGCACCAACCGTGGGTGTTTCATTTAATGGAACCGTTGGTTTTAATCGTTTCGTTAAAAATATTCTCGAAGCACCAGATGCAAGCGGTGACATTATTATTGGTGGTCGTTTCGAAACTTATAAAGGTTCGACTTATAATAAAGTGATACGTTTAAACAGCGATGGCTCAATTGATGCCGGTTTTTCGGTCGGAACAACATTCAATAATGTTCCAGGAGATTGGGTCAATGATATGAAAGTTGCGATTAATGGTAGTAATGAACTCCACATCGCAGCGGTTAACCCAGTTGCTAATCGAGTTGTTCGTCTAAATCCTGTGACTGGTGCTTTAATTCAAGCTGCTGTTTCAATGCCCGATGATTGGATGGAAGGGATTTTAGAAGATCCATCGAATCCGAATCAATTTTTTGCCTTTGGTTCTGGTTCGGCCGGCGGGAAAACTCGTTTCATGCAATACGATGCAACCGGAACAGTTGTGGGCCCTGCCACCAATCCTAATTTTAATAATTGGCCTGACGATGCTATGTTCACTCCGTTTGGCGATAATAAAATTTACGTTGCTGGTAACTTTACAACAGTGGGCGGCTCAGGCCGAGTAGGTTTGGCGCGAATCAACTCGACAGGGACCTTAGACGCAGGATTCACCATTGGTTCAGGCTTTACTGGTGGGCGTGTTGTGAAACTAGAAATTTCTGACGACGCTTCAAAACTCTATGTCGGTGGTATGTTTACGGCATTTAATGGTGATAGTGATAAACCATATTTTACAACGATTGATTTACTTCCAGCTGGTACGACAGCACCATTAATTACAAGTGTCACGGCAACAAATCCTAATTCACCGCCGGTGTACAAATATCCGAGCACCATTACGATTCAAATCAACTTTTCTGAAGCGGTCACCTTGGCCGGAGGAAATGCGCAGTTAAGATTAGAAACCGGTGCGACTGACGAACTGGCGGTTTGTACTCCGCAAGCTTCGGTCACAACACTTGTTTGTACTTACTCAATTCAAACCGATGATGAAACTTTGGATTTAGATTATTCAAGTACACAAGCACTCACACTTGCGACTGGCGCAACACTGGTAGCTTCTGCAGGTGTGAACGCCGGAAATCCTGCGAACCTAACACTGGCAAAACCAGGTTCAACCGGTTCACTCGGTTCTAACAAGAATATTGAAATTCAACAACTTGCCGTTTTTAATGGTCCCGTTTATTCATTAGCAACAACTGCTAATGGTAAAATTTACGTTGGTGGAGATTTCACTCAGTATGGTTCTACCTCTGTTGATCGCATCGTTAGACTCAATAGTGATCTTTCTTTAGATGCGACTTTTAATGTAACAGGAGCTGGACCAAATGCTTATGTTAATTGGATTGAAGAAGTAAATGATGGCTCAGGTGACATTTATATTCGTGGTAATTTTAGTAATGCTGGTGGGATTCCTTCAAGAATTGCTCGAATCACTAATACTGGAAGTGTTGCTACAACCTTTAATACTAATGCTGGCGCAGGATTAACTGGTGGCGCTTGGGCGGTTGAAAGTCGTCAATTACCAAATGGCCAAGTTCTGGTTCTAGGTAATCATAATCAATACGCTGGAGTGGCCGCACCGCTCTTAGTTCGTCTCAATCCTAACGGGACTCGAGATGCCACACTTAATCTAGGTTCAGGTTTTACTGATTCACTAGGTGGCAATATTCTAGCACTTGGATTTACTTTAACCAATGACGGAACGGACGACATTATTATTTTCCCACAAGACGGTAGTAATACACCTCCGTATCGCTATAAAGGTGTTGACCATGCGAAGGGTATGGTTCGAATTTCTTCCACTGGTGATTTTAGAAACGATAGTAAATTATTTGCTGATTATAACGGAGGTGTGGCCTTCGGTGTAAATGATTGGGGATATGCAGAATGGGGAACATATACCAGCTTCGATGGTAGTGGTGTAGTTTATGTTAAAGGACCTTACGCTGATTATAATAATCCAGGTTCAGGTCGTGATCGTATTTCTTCTCTTTATGCTGATGGAACTTTCAATTCAACTTTTGCTTCAGGCGCCTCACAAGTTCCTTTTAGAATTTTCCCGGATGAAGTTGATCGAAATAAGTTAATTATTACTGGAGACGTGACTTGGTATAATTCCACAACCGTAAAACGTTTATTCAAAGTTAATGCTACAACTGCTGCCCATGATGCTGCTTTTACGACGGCGATAGGAACGGCGGCTTCAGCAGGTGGAACGCGTGCCGTCGCTATGGCCAAAGACGGTACTGGTCGCATGTTCATCGGTGGAACATTTGAAAATTTTGCAGGGGACGCGGCTCAAGATTATTTTACTATTGTTAATACCATCGCCTCAGGTGAGCAGCCAAGAGTGGGTAGTGTGACTTCAAGCACTCCAAATGGCACTTACTCATCAGGTACTATTTCAATTGATTTAAATTTTGTGGATTCAGCTGGTTCTCCTATGAATGTAAGTCTAGCTGGCGGTAACGCTTATCTATCTTTAGATACAAAACCTAAAGTGCGTGAAGCGGTTTGTACAGGACCACAAACTAATACTTCAACTATCAATTGTGTTTATACAATTCAGTTGGGAGATAATTCAGTCGACTTAGGTTATTTATCTGAGCATTCATTACGTGTTGCCAGTGGTGCTACTTTACGTGGCGTCGCTGCTCCAAACAATGATGTGCTTTTAACACTGCCCAAAATTGGTTCAGCAAATTCGCTCGTTGCTGCTAAAGCGATTGTGATTGATACCATTTTATGTCCTTATAATTATGTCCCTGTTGCTAAGAACGAAGAGGTCGGAACTTGGAATGATTTCTGTGTGGCCAAATTTGAAATGAAAGATGACGGCGCGGGCAATGCAGTCTCGCGTGCGACTTCATTACCTTGGACTTCAATCACTCAGGCGAACGCAATAACAGAATGTACTTCGCTCGGTGCGAACTATAGCTTAATCACAAATGAACGTTGGATGACAACCGCACGTGAAATAGAAAGCCTAAATGCAAACTGGCAAAACGGTATCCCAGGTGGAACAAATAGATTGTCTCAGGGTAATGCTCTTGATGGCGCTGGAGCACAAGTCGCGGGTAGTGATTTCTATCCTTGTATTAATGTGACGGTCACAGGTGGTTGTTCACCGACAACTTGGAACCGCGAAAGACGAGTTCATTATTTAAATAACGGTTATGCAGTTTGGGATCTGTCAGGAAATCAATTTGAATGGATTGATTATATTGTTCCATACGCTAATCAACCGATGTCACCAAGCGTGAGCGGACAATGGTATGATGTTATAGCAGCTACTCCAACTTCATACATTCCTGCGGCTTCAATGACTCCGGCCAATCTTGCGTTAAATAATGCTACTAACAGTATTGGTCAGTATTATATTTCAAACGATGTCAGTGTCGAGGGAACAGTAGCACAACGTTCTGGTGCATCATCAACCGCATCAAATCCTGGTATTTATAATTTAAATTTTCAAGAAAATGGTGCAGGCACTATCTATACAACTTTTAGATGTGCTTATATTGATGTCGTAGAGCCGACAGTCACAACCGTCAGTGCCACCAATCCTAATGGAACTTATTTTATTAATAATTCGCTCATTATCACTGTTCAGTTTGATCAAGTGGTCAACGTGACAGGTTTTCCAAGAATATTACTAGAAACAGGTGCAACTGATCGTTTCGCTGTTTATAACGGAGTTGGATCGGGAACTAATACTTTACAATTTGCTTATACTGTTCAAGCCGATGATCAAAATTTAGATCTCGCAACCGCTCACATTTTAGCGCTGGAAAATAATGGCGCTAGTACGATTAGGAATGCCTCGGGTGTTCACGCTAATTTAAAACTGCCACCGGAAGGAACCGCAGGTTCGTTATCAAATTCAAAAAATATTATTATCAACGGCGCTCCAGGTTGGTATCAAGAGGCTTATATTAAAACCGCTAACAGTGAAGCTAATGATACAGTTGGTGAAAGTTTAAGCTTATCGGGTGATACACTTGCGGTTGGAGCTAGATTTGAAGATAGTAATCAAACGACAATTACCAACGGTGCAACTGCTTCAGGTGATAATTCAGCCGCGGGCAGTGGTGCCGTTTATGTTTATCAAAGAAATGGTGCAAGTTGGGGGCAGCAAGCTTATATCAAAGCTAGTAATGCTCAAGGAAATGATTACTTTGGATGGTCGATAAGTCTAAATGGTGACACTCTAGCGGTTGGTGCATTTTTTGAAGATAGTAATCAAACCACAATTACCAACGGTACGACATCATCACCAGATAATACAAATAGTGCTGCAGGTGCGGTCTATGTTTATAAGCGCACGGGTGTGAATTGGGCACAAGAAGCTTATATCAAGCCAAGTAATAATGATGCCAGTGACTTATTTGGTATTAGCGTAAGTTTAAGTGGTAATACATTAGTCGTTGGTGCAAATTCAGAAGATAGTAATCAAATCACGATTACTAATGGAGCGAGTGCTTCAGTTGACAATACGAAGAGTAATAGTGGTGCCGCTTATGTTTACAAGCGCACAGGATTGAATTGGGCACAAGAAGCATACATTAAATCAAGTAACGCTGACATCGATGATAATTTTGGTTCATACGTGAGTATAAGTGGAGATACAATTGCTGTCGGCGCATATCTCGAAGATAGTAATCAAAATACTATCACTAATGGTACAAGCGCTTCAGCCGATAATTCGACGAGTGCAAGTGGCGCCGTTTACGTTTATCGACGCACAGGAGTGAATTGGGCGCAAGAAGCTTATATAAAAGCTAGTAATCCAGATGTGAATGATCAATATACTTATAGTCTTCAATTAAACGGAGATACTTTAGTTGTTGGTTCATATCTCGAAGATAGTAATCAAAACACAATTACTAATGGGACAACGTCATCATCAAATAATTCGAACTTAGAAAGTGGTGCTGTTTATGTTTATAAACGCACAGGCGTGAATTGGGCACAAGAAGCTTATATAAAAGCTGCTAATAATAATGCAAGCGATCAGTTTGGTTATGCTGTTGCTATCAGTGGGAATACCTTAAGCGTTGGGGCCAGATTTGAAAGTAGTAATCAAACAACGATTACAAATGGTACTACCGCTTCAAGCAATAATAGCGCAGGAAACAGCGGCGCAGTTTATGTTTATAAGCGCACAGGTGTGAACTGGGTACAAGAAGCCTACATCAAAGCTAGCAACGCCGAAGCATCAGATGCCTTTGGTACAGCAGTAACAATAAGTGGTGATACCATTGCAGTCTCAGCAGTAAGTGAAGATAGTAATCAAACAACAATAACAAATGGTTCCTTATCATCTCTTGATAATACTTTCGGAAGTTCTGGGGCAGTGTATATTTACCGAAATGCATATCGGATTTTTGATCCTGAGCTTTTGGCCTACACTTCTGACGACGATGAAATCACGATTAGTTGGAATTCAGCTGGTCAGTTGGCGACAGGTTATATGGTAGCTTGGGCCGTTGGAAACGTTCCTCCTGCTGATTGTTCTGGTGGAGTGGATGTCGGTAACGTATTAAATTATACCGCGACTGGTTTGGCCGCAGGAACAAATTATAGTTTTAGAGTCTGTGCTTATGATTCTTTATCTAATGATTCTGGTGGTTCAATTATTTTTGGTAAAACGACAGATGCAACAGCGATTGCTTCTGTAACAACAAGTAGCGCTAATGGTACATATTCGCGTAGTCATATACCAATTTTGATTGATGTCAATTATGTTGCTGCGGTTACTCTAACTGGAACTGCATCAACTTTAACTTTATCATCGGGTGGCACGGCAACTTATTTATCTAAGCCAGATGCAGATACGATTCGTTTTACTTACACACCAGGGCCAACAGATACTACAAATGGATTAGCGAATTTAAATGTGATTTCATACAATTTAAATGGCGACACGCTCGATGGTTCTGTTAACATTGGTGCTGCTAATTTAACCGACAACGCTCACGCGATTGAAATAAAAGCTGGTTGGTATCAAGAAGCTTATATTAAGACTGTTAATAGTGAAGCTGGTGATCAATTTGACAGTAGTGTGAGTATCAGTGGCGATACATTAGCTATGGGAGCTTATGCTGAAGATAGCAATCAAACAACGATTACCAATGGCACCACAGCTTCAGGAAATAATGCTAACGCTCAATCAGGAGCGGTGTATGTTTATAAACGATCAGGAGCTAACTGGACACAGGAAGCTTACATTAAAGCTGCTAATAATAATGCCGTTGATTTATTTGGAAGTAGCGTAAGTTTACATAAGGACACCCTTGCTGTCGGTGCTCATTATGAAGGTAGTAATCAAACAACCATTACAAATGGCACCACAGCTTCAGCCGACAATTCGACAAGCACTGCGGGAGCAGTCTATGTTTACAAGCGAACAGGAGTGAACTGGGCACAAGAAGCGTATGTCAAAGCAGTAAATAACGGAACTGATCAGTTTGGTATCTACGTCAGTATAAGTGGTGATACATTAGCAGTTGGTGCTCACTTAGAAGCGAGTAATCAAACGACAATAACTAACGGAACAACAGCATCAAGTGATAACTCAAGCTCGCAATCGGGAGCGGTTTATGTTTATAAAAGAACCGGTGTTAACTGGGCGCAAGAAGCTTATATCAAAGCTGCCAACAATGATGCTTTTGATGAGTTTGGTAAAAAATTGAATCTGAATGGAGACACATTAGCGGTGGGAGTTATAGCAGAAGCGAGTAATCAAACGACAATCACGAACGGAACAACAGCTTCAGGTGATAATTCAAATGCGTGGTCAGGAGCCGTATACGTTTATAAGCGAACCGGTGTTAACTGGGCGCAAGAAGCCTATATCAAAGCTGTAAATAGCGAGCCAAGTGATCAGTTCGGTCATAGTGTCAGTTTAAGTGGTGATACATTAGCGGTAGGCGCAATAGGTGAAGATGGTTTCCAAAATACAATCACTAATGGAACTACAGCTTCAGGTCTTAATGGATATTCGAATTCTGGTGCCGTTTATATTTATAAAAGAAGTGGTGCGAACTGGGCACAAGAAGCTTATATAAAAGCTGCAAATGCTAATCATAATCAAAATTTTGGTTGGAGTGTAAGTTTAAGTGGTAATACTCTAGTCGTAGGAGCAAGAGCAGAAGATAGTAATCAAACAACAATTACGAATGGAACAACAGCTTCAACTAATAATTCAAATGCTGATTCAGGTGCGGCTTATGTTTATAAGCGGGTTGGCGTGAATTGGTCGCAGGAAGCCTATATTAAAGCTGCTAACAACGATGCGAATGATTATTTTGGTCAAAGTGTAAGTTTAAGTGGTGATACGATAGTTGTAGGTTCACACAACGAAGCTAGTAATCAGACTACAATTACTAATGGTGTGACTGCTTCAGCAGATAATTCGAATGCAAATGCAGGTGCAGCGTATATTTATCGAAACCAAGCTCGCTTATTTGAGCCAGGACAATTTATTGCGACAGCAGTAGATACTAACGAAATTACTCTTTCTTGGGAACCAGCTGGTATTTTAACCGTGGGATATATTATAGCTCACCAACCAGGTACTACTGCTCCAGCGGATTGTTCTTCCGGTTCTGTAATTGATGTGGCTAACGTGACCTCATATACAGTGAATGGTTTACTTGGACCAAGTACCAATCATAGTTTCAGAATTTGTTCATACGACTCACTGATGAATGAATCAGAAGGTTACACGGCCACTTTTATGACCGGACCATAATTTTACTGCTAAACGCGCCAGGAGCTTTTTTGTAGAGTTCTGCGTCTCAAATAATCAAATTTATTTTTGAAATACTCCACTTATCAAAACCATTTTTATTATCAATTTTCATAAAAAAGATGTATGAAAATTTCAATTGTTCCGTGACTTGGTAATTTTTTCTGGAGCCTCTTCTGATTTTCCATAATTTCGATAAGTTGTATTTTTGAAGAAATATTAGTTTTTGCAGGCATAAAATATTTTTTAGAAAACGTAAAAAAAGGACGATAAGATGGGCGAAAGTGATTTGGAACTAGTGCTTGATTTAAAGAAAGTAGGATATACTCAGATTCAAGCCGAAGAAATGATCAAGGTGTTGGATAAAAAAATGAAACACGATTTTGCGACAAAAAATGATTTAAAAGACCTTAAACATGCTATGGACTTGCGGTTTGAGGCGGTGAACTTAAGATTTGAGAAGTTAGAATCATCAATTTCCTTGAAGTTTGAACAACAGGAAAATCATTTAATTCAAAAAATGGGAATTATGCTGACGGCTGGCCTTACACTGACAGTTTCTGTGTTGTCCTTGATCTTAAAAAACTAAATTTCCTTTTCTAGGCGAGTAAATCATCATACAATTTATCAATGCTCGATAAAAAAAATGTTTTAATTATTATTCTCACTGCTTCAGTCTTTTTAATGCTGGGAATTCTTATAAGCCGTCAAACTTCATCTACTTCAGGTCCTATGCATGTTCCTGCAGATGACGGGAAGTTGGCCAAAGAATATAAAGCAAAACAGATAAATCCACTTATACAAACTGAAGCCAAGAATCTTCAAGCTTGTTATTTTGCTTATCTGGATACTAAACCTACAATAGAAGAAAATAGCATGAAAATCCTCATGCAAATTGGCGAAGACGGAAAAATCTTAAAGGTTCAAATCACTCGCAATGGCTTTGAAAATGAAACTTTTGGCGATTGTGTTGCCTCGAAACTTTCAGGTCAGTATTTAGAGCCACCACCTTACGGCATTAATCGTTTTATTTCTCATGATCTTTCTTTCGTAAAAGAAGAGACGGCGCTCAAACAAGCAGAGGAACGTAAGAAGCAGAATGAAATGCCTAAAGTTTTACCGGTACAATAATGAAAATTGATGAAAGATTACAAAATGACTCAGAATTTATTTGTGAGTTTAAATTATGCCAGCTGCGTTTAATGAAAGATGGCGAATTGGATTGGTTTCTGCTTATCCCACGCCAAGCTAATATGAAAGACTGGCATGATTTAGAATTAGAGCATCAGTATCAGCTGACACGAGAGATTGACCTGGTTTGTAAGCTATTAAAAGCGAAAGCTCCTTGTGAAAAATTGAATGTGGCCAACTTAGGTAACATCGTAAATCAGTTTCATGTTCATGTCGTCGCCAGACAGAAAGCCGATCGAGCGTGGCCTGGTCCTATTTGGGGAACAAAAGCTGCAAAAGTGTTCGATTTAAAAAAAGTTGAGTTTTGGAAGAAGATCTTTGAAAATAGTATTAATTAAAATAAAGGGTCAAATATGCAAAATCAAACCAAACGTAGTTTAATCAAAAAGTTTATCATTTATCCAAAATTTCAAATGAAACTACTTTCGTTCAACCTTGCCATCGTGCTAATCGGTTTTGGATGTATTAGTTACCGTATTTGGTCATCTTTTCATGATCTCGAAAAAATTGGAACTAATGCCAATCTTCCTGCTGACCATATTTTCTTTAAATTTCTTGATCATCAATTACACGAATTATTTTTTCCTGATCTCTTAATCACTTTTTTAATCGTGATTGTTTTTACTTCGTTGGTTACCTTACGTTTATCTCAAAAATTAGCGGGACCGATTCTGCGCATGAAAACTTATTTTGAAAGTATTGAAAAAAATCCAGGCGAAGCTAAACATCAATTGAAATTTCGTGAAGGGGATTTCTTCGATGATTTACCAGAAGTCATCAACAAAGCTCACAGTCGACTAAAGTAACTCGTATCAGTTAAAGACTTTTCTAAAAAGAGTAAAAGATTATTTTTATCTTCATCACTTAATATTAGCTGTGTTCTTAGGGGCGGGCTGAGCGTTTCCATTTTGTAATTTGCGCTAGCATCTGTATCTAACCACTTAAGTGGTACATTATAAGTGCCAGCATACTTCGTATTTAAGGCCTCAATGTCATAGAGATAAAGACTATGCATTGGATTCACGTAATGTTCAATCACTTCACGTAAAGTGGTTAAGCTTCCATTATGCATATAAGGCGCGGTTAAGGCGACATTGCGTAGCGGAGGCGTGCGGAAGAGGTAAGCATTTTGTCCAAAGACACGACCTTGGTCATCGTTATACCCAATCGATGGAATGCCAATATTGTGAAAAGAGAAATTAGTTAAGTGATCACTATTATGACAAACAAAACAACGTCCTTTAGGAGTTGAGAAAATAATCGCACCTTTTTTTTCAGCTTCGCTCATCGCATTGTTATCGCCTCTAAGATATTTATCCCATGGCGTTTGAATAGCACTGAACGCATAAGCTTCATAATTACTAATTGCGCGTGCCAGAAGTCCCATATTCCAATCAGCTCTTCGAATATTTTTAAAGGCCGCTTGTAAAAAACCTTGATAATCAGGTAATTTAAAAATTTTTTCAGCTAGGCCATTCCAAACTAAGTAGGTTGGAAGTTCGGCATAAGGATTTTCGCCTACCTGACCCAACATTTCTTCATGATTGGCAATTGGGAATAGGGCCTGTGCAGAAAGGGCACCATTTAAATATTTCGTTAAGGCCAAATCATTAAATTTTTCTAACGGTGTACGATATGTTTGCGCCCAACTATCATATTCCACACGCGCGTCCCAAAACATCATATTAAAATTTCCATAGGCCAAATTAAAAAGTGGAGGAGTATTGCGCTTTAGAACAGCGCCATAAAGTTGTCTACGGGCATTGTTAACATAATTGAAGCCTTCTCCTAAACCTAGGGGAATCCCATCGCCACCACCTTGGGCCGGACTATGACAATCCAAACAAGAAATATTGTTATTACCTGAAAGCCTGCGATCGGCAAAAAGCTTACGACCAAGTTTAACCATTTCCCATGAATCAATCTGAACCTCTGTTAAGGGGCGATACCCGATCTGTGAGATGTAGTGTCGAAGTTCATTATCTAAGACATCAGCGATCGATAAATTCCATGAAAGCAGTAGAAAAAAAATCATGACGGCAGTATTATTTATCCAAATGAACTTGGTCAAGTCGAGATTTTAAAAAGGATAATTATGAAAGTCATTCTTCCTCTTTTGTTGTCGTTTACTCTTTTCACCTGTCAAAAAAGTGATGTTAAGAAAGAAAAAGCTTCCATTCAGAAGTTCGAAACGCCTTACCAGATTGGTGAAGAAAGTTTTATCGGTTATATCGCGGCCCCAACTACGCAAGGTTTGAAGCCAGGTGTTATTGTGGTTCATGAGTGGTGGGGACATAATGAACATTCACGTAAACGTGCTGATGAATTGGCCACTTTAGGTTATGTGGCCCTCGCACTTGATATGTATGGCGATGGCAAACAAGCTGAGCATCCAAAAGAAGCTGGCGAGTTTGCGACCGCAGTTTTATCTAATAAAGAATTGGCCAGAACTCGTTTTGAAAAGGCCCTCGAAATTTTAAAATCGCATCCTGATGTGGATAAAACCAAGATTGCGGCCATTGGTTATTGCTTTGGTGGCGGTGTCGTTCTACAGATGGCCCGAGCTGGCGTTGACTTAAAAGGAGTGGCCGTTTTTCACGGAATGTTAGGCACTGATGTTCCCGCCAAGGCCGGTGATATCAAAGCTTCAATTATAGTTTTTAACGGTGAAGACGATCCTATGGCATCAAAGCCAATGGTCGCAACTTTTGAAGAAGAAATGAAAAATGCTGGTGCCAAGTATGTCATGATTCAATACCCAGGGGTGAAGCATGCTTTCACCAATCCAAAGGCCAATGACTTTGCTCACAAATTCGGGTTACCACTAGCTTATAACAAAAAAGCTGATGAAGATTCATGGTTAAAGTTAGAAGAATTTTTAAAAGAAATTTTTAAGAATTAAGCCTTGTCTTTATAATTACCCAAATGCAAAATACGTGATCCCGCTTCGCAAACGGGATCGATGTTTTTCCCGATGACAATACCATCGCGATCGGCAAAAATCTTTTGTTTTAGATTTCCAAAAACGTCGTGGACCCGAGCAATTAATTGATCTTTTTGTACACGTTCCGTGAGGGCCGGAAAAACTTCAATGATCCCACCGGTGTAAGAGTAAATCCAACTTGAACTTTCACAAACAACCGAAGTTTCCATATAGTCTTTCACTACGCCAGGGATCATCTTGTAATATCTTAAGGTGTTGAGCAATCCGTGGAGTGTGTCATCGACTAATTCGTGCTGGCGAGTGTGTGGATTTCCAATTTCTATCGTGATACACGGAATATTTTCAGCATTCGCCCAGGCGCGAAGCGTGCCTTCATCATCATATTTTTGCACGATGATTTGTGGGTTTTGCAAATACGCCAGAGTTTTACAAACAGGATTATTTAAATCGGCACGTATATAAAGACTATTGATACGACCAAAGCTTGCGGTATGTAGGTCTAAAAGATAATCAAAATTTCGAACGATTTTTTCGGTAAAAAAGTGGTTATACATTTCCGAGGATGTACCCTTGGCCCGACCTGGCATATAACGGTTAAGATCCTTTCCATCCGAGAATTCCCGCTTCTTATTTAAAAAACCAGGAACATTAACCACTGGTACGGCAATCAAATTGCCACAGAGGGTTTTTGGGTCAATCGAGTTGAATAGCTTATGAATAGTAAAAATACCGTTTAACTCATTACCGTGAAGAGCTGCGGTTATTCCCAAAGTTGGTCCACTTTTCTTACCAATCGCCGCAATAACGGGGATTTTCCAGGGGGTGCCGAAGGCATTACCGGAAACATGCATGTGAAAATGGTGAATTTCCCCTTTAGCTAAAGTGGAAAATTTAACTTCTTCACGGGTCTTAATTTGAATGACTTTTTTCTTCATAAAAATTCTACTTGCCATTACTATTAAAAAGAATTTTCATGGTTTAGTAAACCTATTTAAGGACTCATATGAAAAAACTCAAAATTGGGATTTTGTGTCTCAAGCCAGAAAACTACTCAAATGGTAGGCTCATGGAGCAGTTCCGCCTCCGAGGCCATGAAATTGAGCACATTGATTACACTAAATGTGATCTTTATGTAGGAAAAGATGCTACCGACGTTTTTTATGAAGGACGTTCTTTGAAATATCTCGATGCCATTATCCCGCGCGTGGCAATTGAACATAATTTTTACGCGCTAGCGGTGGTTCGTCATTTTGAAGCGATGAATTGTTATAGTCTAAACGGTTCGATTGCTATCGGGCGTGCGCGAGATAAACTGCGCTCATTGCAAATTTTAGCACAACACAATCTTCCGATTCCAAAATCGGCGATTTCAAATTCAACGTTGAACTCACAACAATTAATCGACTCATTAAATGGAGCCCCGATCGTTATCAAGCTAATTGAAGGCATGCAAGGCAAGGGCACTGTTTTGGCGGAAACCAATCAAGCTGCTGTTTCGGTAGTAGAAGCTTTCTCTGCCATTAAAACCAATTTGATCGTGCAAGAATATATCGCAGAATCAAAAGGCAAAGACATTCGGGTTTTCGTTGTCGGTAATGAAATTATCGCCTGTATGCAACGTGAAGCTAAAGAAGGAGATTTTAGATCAAACCTTCACCGCGGTGGAAAATCATCAAAGGTAAAACTAACGGCCGTGGAAAAGAAAATTGCTCTTGCGGCAGTTAAACAATTAAAGTTGGAAGTGGCAGGTGTAGATTTGATTAGTTCGAATGAAGGTCCTTTAATTCTTGAGGTGAATTCTTCCCCAGGTCTTGAAGGTATTGAAAAAACTTCAGAGGTAAACGTTGCGGATAAAATTGTTTCATTCTTAGAAAAAGATATCGCGAAATTTAGAAAGTCGAAAGTTAAAGAGCAAATTTAAAGTTCAGTTGATATTTTTCATTCATTTCTTTTAAGAAAGCCTGAATTTTCTGATTGGTAACATCAGCATAATATGACAAGTGTACTTCATTTACATAAGGACAGACATGTGTTTTGGGAGCAAAGTGTTCTCGACTTCTCTGTTCGATTTTAAATATTTCGTAACACGCATAGGAACTTGAAATGGCCACGAGTTTATTGTCTGCAAAAACTCCCATTCCTGAGTCCATCGAATTGGAAGTACTAATACTTCTCGATTCGATAACTTCCTTGCCCTGATAGATGTTAGCATGTTCAAAGCTGCCCCACATCGCCGCAAATTCTTGCGGCGGTTCGTTGATGAGAATATTTTTTCCCACTCTTTTAATCCAGCTGCCATAGTTATCAGTATTGGAAGCGCCAAAACCAAAAAACTCGACCTTCTGGCTTATAAATTTCTCACTTTGAATTTTTGGTAGATCGTTATCGCTTATTCTAGCCTCCTCATCTTCCAAAATAATGATGGCCACGTCTTTTTCGACATCACGGTCATAAGGGATAAAACCAGGCATGATTTCCACTTCATTAAATGAAGTAAAACAATTTTCATGACATGTTTTTATATCTGAGAGTCCTGGCGTTGAATAAAATCCGGTTTTGCGAAATTTTATTTCCTCACCCATTTTATAGTAAAAGCAATGAGCAGCAGTGATAATGGCACGCTTTGAAACAAAAACTCCCGTGCAGTTTTGAGGCATACCTTGAGTATCAGCATGAATAAGTTTTACCACGTGAGGTGCTACATTTTCGGCCACCAGCTCTCCGTGATTAATAGCGAATGTCGTGGTAATAAAGAAACTCAACCAAAGCATATGTCATATAAGCATATAAAACGATACCAGGTACTTGAAAGGAGAATGAACAGGGTGATTTCTACAATAGGTGATGGCGTGCTTCTAGCAAAATCTTACGGCCCCATTAGCGTTTTAAATACAGTTGGAATAGGGGCTTCCACTTCCATTGCTTCACCCGTTTTAGGATGAGTGAAATTGAGTTTCCAAGCGTGGAGCATAAGTCTCCCTTCGCCAGCTTCACCATAGAGAGCATCATTCAAAATAGGCAGTTTTGATTCACTTAAATGCACGCGAATTTGATGGGTACGACCCGTGAGTGGTGTGGCCTGAATCAATAGATAATCAGAATTTTGCTGAAGGATTTTAAAATCCGTAATAGCTTTATCGCCACCGGACTTCACCGTTTGCATCTTGAGTAGTTTTCCCGACATTTTTTTCAAAAAATTATTTACCTGCCATTCCGTGGGAATTATCCCTTCTTTTTTTCGTGCTACGGCCACATAAGTCTTTTGAATTTTGCGTTCTTCAAACATAGTTTGCAAATTTTTATTAAAAGATTTCTTTTTACAAAACAGCATGACACCGGAAGTTTCCACATCGAGGCGGTGTAAGAGGGCCGCATAGCTGTCAGGTTTCTTGTCATTGAGATAACGAAGGACACTGGCGTAAATATGATCACGGTTGGGATCAAGAGTCGCTTGCGAAGGTTGGCCACTGGGTTTGGAAATTAGTATAATCGTTTCATCTTCAAACAGAATATCACTTGGGCCTAAATCATATTTTTGAATAATTTCAGTTTGCAGGTTTGAAGTCTGAATCAGTTTTAGCGGTAGATGCAAAAAAACTTGTTCGCCCTTTTGATAAATATTTTTTTCATTGATCAGCTTTTGAATTTCTGTATGACTTAATTTTATTTTCTTTTCGTTTAAAAAATCACTAACCGCATCGTTGAGTTTACGCGTTTTTGCTTTTTGGAAATTAAAATTCTTTGTTTTCATCCTTTACGCTTGGCCTTGACACAGAAACGTTGTGGGATAGGGTAACCTTCCACCGTTAAATAAGGATTATCTGGGCTAATCGAAGAACGATAGGTGTCTTTGGGTGACCAGAAGGTAGGTCGTTGTTCTTCTGTTTCATTCCAGTGACGTGAAATAATTTTGATATCCACAAATTTTGATTTTTCTAACCAATTCATGAGGCAGTTTAAAGTTGGGACAAACCAAACATTTGGCATGTTTTGATAATTTCCACGAGGTGTTAGTGCCACTTCGCTTTCACCTGAAATGCCGATAGTTTCAATCACCACCTCGCCACCTGGTCGAAGTGCATCGCGAATTTGATAAAGATGTTCAATCGGATTTTTATGGTGATAGAGCACACCCATATAAAAGATCACATCAAAGGTATCTCTAAAATAAGGCAAATGCTCCACGCCCCACAATTCGTTTTGTAGTTGTGGCATCTCTAAGAAATGTTTCATCAGTTGAAATTGCGCGTTCACTTGTGGAATTGGATCTAGACCTAAAACAAAACGGGCCCCTTCTTCCAGCATACGAAACATATAGTAGCCGTTGTTACAGCCAATATCTAAAACGTTCTTATCTTTCAGGGCCGGTAACAGTGGCTTCATTCGTTCCCATTTAATTTCCGCTTTCCACTCAGAATCAATGTCCAAACCAAAGAGTTGGTACGGCCCTTTTTTCCAACTGCGAAGTTCCTGTGCCACATGTTCGATGAGAGCAAATTGCTCATTTGTCACTTCGGAGCGTTCACCGATTTTTACTACACCGTCTTTGAAACTTAATTGAGACTTGATTTGAGGCAAAGAATTTAGCAGCCCTTTAAAAACTTCTCCGCGGCCTAAACTCCAGAGTTTCTGGCGCTCAGCCAGTGCTGCTTCTAAGCTTACTTGATCGATTCTGCCTGGTAGGGATTTTAAGTAGTTCATAGACGCAAGGTATCAAAACTATTCTTGATACTCAAACTCTTTTAGTATGGAGAGTGAAACAATTGCCAAAGTTTCTTCATGCGTTGACTCGAGAATGACCTGAGGAGCGGCACCGGCCTTATAGGCTTCCACCCAGCGAGGAGCGCAGAGGCACCATTTATCGCCTGGTTTAAGGCCAGCAAAGCCAAAGGCCTTATTAGGCGTTGAGAGGTCGTTACCTTGCTCTTTCGAGAAGGCCAAAAATTCCTTGGTCATCGAAACGCAAACAGTATGCATCCCCTGATCTTCATAGGCGGTATTACAACAACCATCTCGAAAAAATCCGGTTTTGGGATTAAAACTACATGGCACTAATTTTTCACCTAAGACATTGAGCGATTCAAACATAATTACCTCGGTCAGAGTATTGACAATGAGGGGAGGGATGTCAATAATGCGCAGATTAAAATCAAGCTATGACAAGTTTAACTTATATCATTATTTACGGACTCTTAATGTGTGCCATTTCTTTCACGGGCTCACTCAGTCTTTTATTGCCAGAACAGTGGTTAAGAAAATCAATTCTGCCGATGGTCGCATTTGCTGCGGGTTCTCTTTGGGGCGGAGCTTTTTTTCATCTGATCCCAAGAGCGGTTGAGAATTTTCAAGATTTGGATGATTTATTTCTACTCACCACCGCCGGTTTTATTTTCTTTTTTATTCTGGAACATTTTATTCATTGGCATCACTGTCATCGTTCACCAGCCGAAGCTCATAATCATTCACATACTCACGATCATTCTCATGGGCACTCACATGGTAAAAAACCTCTGGGGCATTTGATTCTGATTGCCGATACCGTTCATAATTTAGTGGATGGATTAGGTATCGGAGCGCTTTTTACGATCGATATTAAAATGGGAATTACAGCTTGGATTGCAACTGCCATTCATGAAATTCCACAAGAGATTGGGGATTTTGGTTTACTTATTCACAGTGGTTGGACCAAAAAACAAGCCCTGCTTTTTAATTTCTTAAGTTCGTTAACATTTCTTTTTGCTGGGATTTTGGCTTATTACATATCGAACTATATTAACCTGATGTGGTTAGTTCCTTTCACGGCAGGTAATTTTATTTATATTGTAGCAGCTGATTTGATTCCGGAATTGATTCAGTACGAAGATATGAAGCATAAATTAATTTCCCTAAGCTTTTTTATTCTTGGGATTTTAACTCTTTATTTAACTCACCATACACATTAAAAAAAAGGCCTCTTGCGAGGCCTTCGTTTTTGTATTTAATTATTCGCCGATTTCAAAATCTTCAACCGGCTCTTCTGCAGGCATTTCTTCTGACGGTGGCATATCTCCGCCAGTTGAATCGCTTGGCATTTCTTCGCCAGCAAATTCATCGTCTTGTGCCAAAATAATTCCATCATTCATAAAATCATCATCTGCTAACACCGTAAAAGGTGCACTTATAACAGATACTGCAACTAAAGCTAATAAAGTATTTTTCATATTTTCTCCTGTAGACAAACCTATCTAGAATTCTCGTTTATTTCGGAGAAGATTGCAATTGAGATTTTGTCATTTGCTTGCAAAGTCTTGTTATGCCTATAACATATTGAAATTAAAGGACTTTTTGTATTTTTTAGACTTACCGATAAGATCTTATTAGGGAATAAATAAATGAAAAAAGAAGTCGAAATCTTCTTACCGAAAAATTTTGAGCCGGAACATCATTATTATGCGAAAGCTCTAAACGCACAAATTCATCCGATGGTTGGACATTTCTTTCATCTGCACAAACAGCAAATTATCCAACGATATTTGCATTTAAATCCACGAGTCCAAGAAAAAAGCCTAAGAGAAATTTTGGATTATAAGGCCAAGCATTTCTTTTGGGGCGGCTGTGACTTGTTTTATGTGACGACAGAAACAGGTAATCGCAGTATGGTTGTGATTGAAACCAACTCTTGTCCTTCCGGACAAAAATCCATGCCGCCGATCGATGACTGGGATGAACATCGTGGTTATCGTTTATTAATTGAAAATTCTTTTATTCCACAAATGAAATCACGCCGCCTGATTGAAGGTGCCCTCGCAGTTATTTATGATAAAAATCACATGGAGAGTTCAGGTTATGCTGCGACTCTGGCCGATCTGACTGGTGAAAAAGTTTATTTAATTCCCAATTCTGGCGGTGATGAATTTTGTCATTTTGAAGATGGTATTTTGTACTTAAAACAACCAAAAAAAAAGAAAATTGCCATTCGCGCAGCTTTTCGTTACGTCACTCAAAAACCGTGGGACCGTATTCCGGTAAAAACGAAAACATTTATTTATAATCCTACCTTGGTCTGTTTGGCCGGTGGTCGAAATAAATTATTGGCCAATAAAGCTTATGAAATTTTTAACGAAGAAAAAAAAGCTTCCGGTTTACAACTCCACTTTCCGCAAACCATTCGCGATGTAAAAAAACGTGATGTGCCTGCTTGGGTAAAAAAATGGGGAGGAGTAGCGGTTATTAAAAATCCATATTCCAATGCCGGTCAAGGCGTTTACACCATCACAAACGAAGCCGAACTCGAAAAATTTATGCAGACTGAACACGAGTATGATCAATTTATTGTTCAAAGTCTAATTGGGCATTATCTTTGGAGTTCGATGTCTGGCTCAGGACGCTTCTTTCATGTTGGAACTATTCCGAATAAAAAAAATAAAATTTACGCCGCCGATTTACGCATGATGGTTTACGCCACCAGTGAAGGCTTTAGACCTTGTGCTTTGTATGCTCGTCGTACGCGTAAACCTTTAGAAGAGAAAATTCCAGAAGGTCTCACTTCATGGGATGTTTTAGGAACGAACCTTTCGGTTAAAACGGGCGAAGGAGCCTGGGACTCAGATACTTCGCGTTTACTGCTGATGGACCGAAAAGATTTTAATACATTAGGAATTGGTACCGACGATTTAGTTGAAGCCTATATTCAAACCATTCAAGCTATTATTGCGATTGATAAGATGGCCGCTACTTTACTCAATACCAAAGGTGAATTTAAACTTTCACTTTTTGGTGAGCTTGATAACGACCCACACTTATTACAAGAGATCTTGCTTGAAAAATAATTACTTTTCAATTTGAATCAAATCCTTAATCAAACCCGTACTCATATCATAAACCCAGCCGTGGATATAAAGTTCTTGGCCGCTTTCCCAGGTTTCCTGAATAAATTTGATGTTGCGTAGTTTCTCCACTTGGCTAAGGACACTGAGTTCAACCAATCGGTTGGTTCGCTCCGCAGGGTCTGTGACTTTTTTGAGTTCATTCACGTGAATTTTCTGTAAATCTTTAAGGCCTTTGAGCCATCCGTCGATGATGCCAAACGATTGATCCGTCATGGAACTGGCCACACCACCACAACCATAGTGACCACAAAGAATGATGTGTTTGATTTTCAAATATTTGATCCCATAAGTAAGAACGCTGAGTAAACTCAGATCATTTTCCACCACGAGATTGGCAATATTTCGATGAACAAACATATCTCCTGGCAGTGTTCCTGTGATTTCATTGGGCGGAACACGTGAGTCGGCACAGCCGATCCACAAAAAACGTGGAGTCTGTACCTTGGCCATTTCTTTGAAATAATCAGGATTAATATATTCCTTTTCGTACGCCCAAGCTTTATTTTCTAATAAGAGCTGTAAGTAATCTTTCATGTATGCGCTCCCTTAAAGAGTTCTACCAATGCGAGTGGAGATTTTTGTAAACTAACTTTAATATTTTTGTGAGGAGCAGTTTCGATAAAATCTTCGATAACGTCTAAGATATCAGCATCAATTTTAATGGTACGCGAACCATCGATTCGAAGTTGAGCATTTTCTGGTACCTCATTAAAACATTTAATCAGATCAGACTTATTCAAGAACGAAACATCTTTATTAAAACGAATCAAGTGTGAATTATTATCTTTGATGTGAATAATAGAGCTGGTGTAATCGGCTTTTATAATAAAGAAAATAGAAAAAACAAATCCGATAGCAACACCAGTTAAGGTATCGGTGAAAACTGCTGCCAAAACGGTGATGATAAAAGGATAAAGTTGCGCTGAACCACGCTTGGCCATCGTTTTATAAAGGGAAGGTCTGGTAACTCGAAAACCAACCACACTTAAAATCATGCCCAAACACGCCAGAGGAATTTTATTTAAGATATTTGGAATGAAGGCGACGCAAACGAGTAACCAGAAACCATGAAGGATAGTTGACCAACGACTTTTCGCTCCAGCTGTGACGTTTGCAGATGTTCTAACGATAACGGCAGTTACTGGTAGCGCGCCTAAAAAGCCAGCAAGAATATTTCCTACACCTTGGGCAAGTAGTTCGCGTTTTTTATCGGAGATATTTTTCTCAGGATCAATCTTATCGGCAGCATCAACACTGAGTAAGCTTTCAATCGAAGCAACGACCGTGATACCGAAAACCAATTTATAAAAGGCCAGGTTAGAGAGATGCCCGAGCTGATGCATAAAATTGAAGTTAACAAGTCCTTCTATCCCTTTATCCATTGAAAGTGTTACCAAGTGATTCTGGCTTAATTGCAAATCAGTACCGGCAAAAACAAATTCATTCAGCATAATAGCGGTAATAACAGCGATCAAATCCCCAGGAATTAGATTAAAGAATTTATACTGCTGTAATTTTTTATTTTTCCAAATCAGAATAATAGATAAAGTGACAGCTGAAATAATCAATGGGCCTGTTTGCCAAAATTTAAATGCCCAATAGATTTCACTAAAAGTATTCATCCCATCTTGTTGAGCAAAACTTTCGTCCCCAATAAAGTCCATGTCAAAACCGAGTAAGTGGGGAAACTGCTTAAGAATAATAATAATTCCGATGGCCGCTAACATACCTTTGATAACAGAGTTGGGAAAAAAGTCTGCTAACTTCGCCCCATTACAAAGAGCTAAGACAATTTGTAGAACACCGGCGAAAACCACGGCGGCGGCGACGACTTCAAAACTACCAAGTTCTGTAATGGCAGCACCAATAATGGCAACAAGACCAGCGGTTGGACCAGAAACACTTAGCTTCGAACCACCTAGAAAACCAACCACAATACCACCGATAATACCGGTGAGTAGACCCGCCTGCAGCGGAGCACCTGACGCCAAGGCAACTCCAAGACATAAAGGTAGAGCAACTAGAAAAACAACAATTGACGAGCGGATATCATTATAGAAAAGCATATTTCCTCCAAAAAAGTTTAATTTTTTTAAAATTAAGCTATCGGAGGTTTTATAGGTAGTTCTCTGAGGTATTCAGAAAAGAAAATGTTTATGTAATCAAATTGAGAAAGACTTAGTTTCTTTGAAAGAGCTGTAAAATCGATTTCTGCCATAAGAATATCTTTTTCGATTTCAGTTTCAAGCTTGTTTTCAGTTTCTCCTTCTGGCTTAGGTTCATTTTCATCTTTATGCGAGTCACAAGCTATTTTATTAGTTGAAAGTTGGGTGGTAATTTTTTTGATATTAAAAACATTGAGAAGTAGGGCGAGTGTTAAAAGAACTTTTATTACCATATCAATAAGATAAACATTTTTTGCCTTTTATCAACTTTTTTCTTAAAATGATTCAGCATGAAATATGACATTGGACATCAAAAAATTAACTTTCAATATTCAGAACTTGAACATAAGTATCATAAGCAAGTTCATATTCTGAATCACCCAGTTTTAGTCTCGTATTTAAACGATTTAGCGTATTTTAAAACTGAACAACCTTTGATTTCTGAACTTACTAAAAAAATCTATACCAACTTGGCTTCGCAAATTTTAAGTTATCACTTGAAAAGAAAAGTGGTTGAACAAGATACACGCATGAAAAAAATGCACGCGGAAGGTCGTTTTGTTGGTGAAGTCATCGACCGTAATCAAAAAGCGGTGGTGGTTGCCATGGCCCGTGCCGGTACCCAACCATCAGAAGTTTTTTACCAAGAGTTGAATTACTTATTATCGCCGCATTTAGTGCGCCAAGATCATATTTATATTTCACGCGTAACCAATGAACAAAATCAAGTGATGGGAGCAAGTTTCTCAGGTTCAAAAATTGGTGGCGATGTGGATGGGTCTCTCGTTTTTATTCCTGACCCAATGGGAGCAACCGGTAGTTCTATGCATGAGGTTCTTACTCACTATAAACAAAAAGTGGGTGGCCAAGCGGTAAAATTTATTGCGATTCATTTAATCATCACGCCAGAATACGTTCGTAAAATGTCCGAGCTTCATCCTGATTTAGAAATCTATACCGTACGTCTCGATCGTGGCTTTTCGACTGAGAAGGCCTTAAAGAGTATGCCGGGAACTCATCCAAAGGAAGAGCAGGGACTTAATTCAAATCACTACATCGTTCCTGGAGCAGGTGGTGTCGGGGAAATTCTTAATAATTCATATTAATAATATTTATCGCAAAATCTTTCACGCCAGTATGTCTCATCCGGCTCCTGCCAATTATTAAAACCTGAGGCGATATCGATCATTTTTGTAAATGTTTTGTTATTTACCTTTGAGTTTTTTCCTTTCATCAATTTTTTTATCTTGCGATAAGCTTTATGATCGTCACTGAGCCAATCACTTGGGAAAGCGACTAAATAACCTGTCCCGACCGCAGCATCAGCTACAATCATAATTGGAAAGAAAAGTAATATCGACATTTCAAAAAAAGAGACTAGCTTATCGTTGACATCATAGATTGCGTTTGTGACTTTACAGACATTTTTTTTCAAATCAACTTCGTAATCAAATTTAGTAAATTGCTTTAGAGGATTAGCAATCTTTACTTTACTTAAATTAGTTATGGAGCCTGCTTCTTCGAGGTAAAAAATGGCTTCACCATTTTTATATTCGTATACAATCTTTTTTTGAGAATCCCTAAGCTGTGCTTCGCTGTAGATCGCTTGACTCCAAGCCGTTTGAAATAAATTTAATGCTGCAAAAAATAAAAAGATTCTAATAAACATACAACCTCTCATTAATTTAATCTTAAAGATTTAAGAGGTTGTATGTCATTGATCTATATCAATTTATATAGGGTGCTGTATTTTAATTACTCTATCGCAATATTCTTTCGATAATTTTCTACAGTAATGTCTTTTTCTTTTTTCTCGCCATTAGTATTGATGGTTACCATTTTGTAATCCCCAGGAGGTAATACAACGTGGAACGTTCCATTCCAGTGAGAGTTTTGGCGGTGATAGTAGTGATAATTTCCACGTGCATCTTTACGATAGAAATCGACTACATATTTATTTTCAAATTGTCCATGAATTCCGCGAACGACACCACGAACGGCTGGACCATCTAACATATCAAGTAAGTACATCCAAGCCACGCGAACTTTATTAACAGTGACGTCACGCCACTGATTGTAGCTTGGTTGGAAACCTTCGCGTGTACTGTTAACTTCGAGAACGTAAGGAATCGTTTGGAATTCCGAGTTCATCCAATCAATATCTCCACCATCAACCGAATAAAGAATTTCCCATGAAGTACCAGCTGTATAGCCAAGCATTTGACCTAGCTTTTTACCGATGGGCTCAACGACATCTTTATTAATAGCTCGCTCACCTTGGCAACCGCCTGGGTAGAGAACAAGCTCGCTGTATGAATGGAAAGAAATACTGAAAACAGGGCGGATTTGACTGATGAAATTCATCATCGCTTGTGTTTCTGGTTCTGAACCAGCAGCATCTCCGCGGAAAGTTTCTGAATAGCGTGAGCCACTTGAACCGTTACATTCCCCCCACTTATATGGGTAGTTACGGTTAATATCGACTCCGTAATTGCCACGATTATTTTTTCGCCACATATTGTTTGAATTCCAAACTTTGTTATTACCGTCGACGTTAACCATTGGAATAATCCAAATTTCGTTAGCGTTTACCCAGTGAGTGACTTTTTCATCACGGCCGTAGCCTGCAGTTAAGTATTGAATAATATCGATCGCAATTTCTGGCGTCATAACTTCGCGCGCGTGGTGCATAGAATTGAAAAAGATAGTTGGTTCATCATATTCAAAACGCATTTTTACGTTGTCTGAAATTTTCATCGCCCAAATCGGACGATTTTCAATGGAACGACCAATTTCCACCATCTGAGTTATGTTTGGATACTGAGTTTGAATCGCACTCAAGAAAGCTTGAATTTCATCTGGATTTTTATACTGTGGATCAAGCATAGCTTCTTCTTGAATCGTGTGGACTTCAAGATTTACGCCTTTGCTTTTAAGCATCAGGTATTGTTCTTCAGTCACAATCAAATCAATTTGACCGCTCTTGAAATCAACCCCTGCCACATCAAAGCCATTTTGATTGAAAAAAGCCATTTGTTGATAATAATTGCCAATGGGAACAACCACTTTCACTCGACGTGTAAGTGAAAAATCATGATCGACACTATGAGCTTGTGCGTGTGAAAGCACTTGAAAAACGAGAACTAACAGCAATAAAGCTGACTTAAGAAACCCTTCCATAAATTCCTCATTTGTTAATTAATAACTAATCATAGGAGTCCACTAACCAAACGGCAAATGATTATTGGCCGACAAAAACTGTCGGCCATGTTTGACGAAGTTAGGTGAAACCTTTCTAATTGTCATAACTAAACATTTAAAAGGATTTTTATGTTTTCACTTTTGCTCTCACTTTGTGTGCAATTCGCGACACATACTTTTGCTTCGGATCCGCATTATCAACGACTACAAACTCCTTCGTACTATCAATTAGCATGGGGAGATTTGCGACATAAGAAAAACTTTTCACAACATCCATGGCCATTTACGGTGCTCTCAATTGGCCATAGTAATGCTTCACTTCAAGCTTATGGTGCAGTCGAAGAAAATTACTTTCATCATGGTCTTGATATCAGAGGTGTTTCAAGGGATAAAATTTACGCTTCAACCGGTGGTTATGTTGTGAACGTCGAAAATTATATTCCGGGCAATTACCTCTATTGGGAAATAGCTATTCTCGATAATGAAGGCTTTTTATGGCAATACCATCACATTGCTAAAGACAGTATTCCTACCGCCATTTGGAATGCCTTCAGAAATAAAACAGCGATTTCGTCAGGCGAATACATGGGTGAGATTGTACCTTGGCCGGTTTATACCTTTGGCGAATATTTTCATCACGTACATTTGAATATTCTGGATAAAGATGGAAATTATTTAAGTCCGTTTCTTTTCTTGAAACCACTACCTGATATACAAACTCCAAAAATTCACAAAATTGCACTTTATCAAAATGGTCGCGTGGTCGAAGGCAATAGTATTAGTGGAAATTACACCATGGTCCTCAACGCCGACGATCTGATTGGTCACGATAAATTTTTGGTTCCTCCCCATATTATTATGATCAATATCGATAAAGCGGGACCGAAAGTACTTTGGAACTTTGCGACTCTGCCAGGTGGTGCAAGTCGTGAGCAGTATGTGAACAAGTTCTTTCTTCCACCAAGTTGTGGTGATTATCATTGCCGTAACTTTTTTATGAACCTAGGCTTTGTGCAAGATGAAACTCAAAGCTTGTCACGCCTCGGCCAGGGAAAGCATTTAATGGAAGTGGCCATTTATGATTTCGTTGGAAATTATGATTACGCGCAATTTGAGTGGGAAGTTCGTTAACTATTTCTTGAGTAGTTGCTGTTTAATCACATCCATTTTCTTTAAGGATGAATCAATTAGTGACAGTAAATGCTGATTTTTATCAAACTCGATTTGTGTTTTGAGAAGGTTTAACACCGCTTTAATCGCTTCGGTATCATTGGCGACATCGTGTTTTTTACGTTCAGGTGACATAATGCATCTCCTTCACACTACGATGTTTAGAAAGTGTACCTTTTGAAATTTTTAAATATTGAGCCGCACTCGTGAGATTTTTGCATTTTTTTAAGGCAAACTCTTTAGCTAGTTCACTCATGAGGCGAACAAATTCATCATACGATTGATTTTCTAAATAAGAAATTTGAGCATCAGTGAGAACGGGACTTTGGGTATTTTGCTCATGATGCTGAATATGGGCAGGTAAATGTTCTTTGGTCACCACTCCTAATGAATGCACAAACCAATCTTCCACCAGTGCTTCAAGCTCGCGAGTATTCCCATTTTTCCATGAATATTTTTTTAAACACGCCATAGCATCATCTGTCACTAGTGTTGCTCGTTCTTGTCCAAAATATTTTTTTAGCAAGCCTTCAACTTGGAGTGGAATATCTTGGGGACGTAAGCGAAGAGGTATCAACTTGATTTGAAAAACTTGTAATCTGAAATAAAGATCGTCTTTAAATTTACCTTGCTTGATATAATCATCTAGATATTCACGAGAAGCGCAAATGATTCTGACATCGATTTTGATTTTTTTATCACTTCCGACTGGTGAAATCATACCATCTTCAATCGCTGTGAGTAGAGCTTGTTGAGCACTTATACTTAAAAGATGAATTTCATCCAGAAATAGTAATCCGCCATTGGCTTGTTCAAAGACACCTTTGTGATTTTTATCTGCACCTGTAAAGGCTCCCTTCACATGGCCAAAAAGTTCTGACATTAAAGTCGATTCGTTTAAAGCGGCACAGTTAATTTTGATAAAGGGTCCCAGTGGATTGATGGTTTGATTAATAATATCTGCCACCAACATTTTACCCGTACCAGATTCCCCAGTAATAAGAACTGGTTTATGAGAAAGTGCGATTTTTTTAATGATCGAAAGTTGGCCGAGCGAGTTAATATCTTGAGTAAGGTAATTTTTTCGAATTAGTTCATCAATTTGTTTTTCTTTTTTTAAGAGTGAGAATTTTTTCATCACTCGATGGATGTTTTCTTCAGTCGCCGGCTTAATAAAGTAGTCGCGACAGCCAGCGGAGTAAGCAGACATAATAATATTTTGTTCTTCATGGGAGCTGATAACCACACTGTAGTAACCCTTTTGAGCGGCCAATTTGGTGAGGTAAATACCTGCAAGCTTTTGATTCATCTCCATATCAAAGAAGCAAATATCAAAATTTTTCTGACTCATGAGAAGTGCTTCACCACTACTTTGGCCATTGGCAGTGGTGACTTTGCCATAAAAACTTAAGTAGTGGGCCAATAACCCACGCCAGACATCGTCATCGTCAACTAAGAGTATTTCGAGTGGTTGGGTCTTTATCATGCGGGCAACTTGCCACGATTGTTTCCCTAGGGAAACAAAATTATTTATGCAGGGAAACTTTTACAACGCAAGAAGTCTTATAAATTGCCTAAACAGCATAAAAGCGAGTACACTGTAGGAAATGAAGAAAGTATTAATTATTGATGACGACCCTTTAGTCTATAAGCTGTTTACACACATTTTTGAAAACAAGTTCAATATGAGTTTCGAAATGAGTGGTTTCAAAGCACTTGAACTGCTTAAAACTTACGATTTTGATTTTTGTGTTATCGATCTCAAATTGATTGAGACCGATGGTTTTAAAATTTTAGAACAAATTAAACACGAAAATCTCAATCCCAAATGCCGTTTTTTTATTTTAACTGCGAGTGATTCTCTTGATGATCAGATTCGCGGACAAGAATTAGGTATTGATGAATATATTCGCAAGCCAATTGCTCCACGTCTTATTCAAGCTGTGTTTAAAAAATATAGTGAAAAGCCAAAAATTTTCCAAAGTCACGAATTAACTTATAAGAGCTTGTCGGTGAACTCAGGACAAATGAAAGTTTTCTTAGAACAAGAAGAAATTAAGGAATTAACCAATAGCGAATATCGAATTTTATTATTATTACTTAAAAATTTAGGTCAAATCTTTTCGCGCGAAGATATCTATCGAAATATTTCACGCAAACCTAGCACAAATGTTGATCGCACTATCGATATGCACGTGAGTTCGCTTCGTAAAAAACTCAAATTTGCAGGTGAGTGGATCAAAACCAAACGTGGTCAGGGTTACTACTTCAGCGAAAGCGAAAAAAGCTAATGAATCGTTTTGCTGGTATCGAACGTTTAATGGGGGCCAACTCGGTCCAACAGCTTTCAAAAAAACATATCATGTTAATTGGAATTGGCGGTGTGGGCTCTTGGGTGGCCGAAGCTTTAGCTCGCAGTGGTGTAGGCAAGCTGACTTTAGTGGATATGGATGAAATTTGTGTCAGTAATATGAATCGTCAATTACATGCATTAGAAGATACGGTTGGTAAAAGCAAAATTGCTATTATGGCCGAAAGAATTAAAAAAATTAATCCCGAATGTACAGTGAATGAAATTTTCGATTTTTTCACCATTAATACAGCGGAAAAAATTCTCGGAACGTCGATTGATTATGTGATTGATTGTATCGATAGTGTTCGCAGTAAATGTGATCTTATCGATCAGGCCAAGAAAAGAAAAATACCACTCATTGTTATCGGTGCTGCTGGTGGAAAATTTGATCCGACACAAATTTGTATCTCTGATTTATCACAAACTAAAAATGACATGTTACTTACACGCATCCGCAAAAAACTGCGCCAAGACTATGCGTACCCGCGTGGAAATAAGAAATTTAAAATTCCATGCGTTTATTCGACAGAGTTAGCCGCGTATCAACAAAGTGATGGAAGCGTTTGCCAAAATAAAAAAACGAGTGAAAATACTAAGCTTGATTGCCAAACAGGATTAGGAACGGCCAGTTTTATTACGGGAACTTTTGCTTTTTTTGCTGTTTCGCATGTTCTTAAAGATTTAATTAAACATGACACTCACGTACGTTGATATTCATACTCATCATAAATATTCACAACGAAAAGACGTTGAAAGTATTATCAATTCGGATTATTTTTTAAGTGGGAAAACACCAGAACAAAATCATACCGTCGGTTTACATCCTTGGTGGATTGAGAAGGTGGATGTCACTTGGAAAACACAACTGACGCAACTCTTATCCAAACCGTATTGTTTAGGATTAGGTGAAATTGGCCTGGATTATTTCATTGAATTCGATCGCAAAATTCAGGCTGAAGTTTGTCTTACTCAATTGGAAATGGCCAAGAAATTTAAAATACTAAGAATTGTTTTTCATTGTGTAAGGGCCTATTCAGATTTGTATAAGCTGATTAAAGAAAGCGGGTATTCTGGCAAGTGCCTCTTGCACGATTTTAATGGTAATGAGCATGAGTTAAAACAATTTCTCAAACTCGACTGCTATTTTGGGTTTGGAGCAAAGTTATTTAAAATGGAAAGTAAAACACGAAATCTTATAAATTTGGTGCCGTTAGAGCGAATGTTTCTGGAAACTGATGAGCAAGATAACATTACCATTGAACAGATCTATCATGAAGCTTCTCAACTTCGAAAAATCGAACCGAATGTTTTCGCCACATCTTTATTAGAAAATTATCAAATATTTACCAGATGATCTTTTGACGCAAATTAAAAGCTGTGAAATACTTATTGTGAAGGCCAAATCAATATGAAAATGATTTTCAATTTATTAACTCTACTCATTATCGTTGTTGCGATGGTTGTAGGTTCTCATTGGAAAATTTTATCTGAATCTGACAAAGCTTTAAAACAAGGCACGACTTTTTTTGGTTACACCTATAAAAAAACTTCTGAACAAATCGATTTTTGGGAATCAACTGTTACATATGAAATTGAAATCCCCAATATGCAAAAAAAGTATCAGGTCAATGGAACGATTAAAACGTTTGAAGGATCTGAAATTCCACTCACACTTCATTATAAAATTACGACCGATAGCGGGGCCTACGATATTCTTAATCACTTAGAGTTTCGTTCGCAAATTAGTATCTATGGCGACGTGATAACCAGTCTGACGAAATCAGGTTTCAAATACGAAGGTCAAGAAAAGGAGATCGGGATTGGTGATATCAAGATCGAACAAGACTTGGCCATTACACTGGATGACCTGTTGAATGGCTTTTCGACTTTCAATCCATGGGGGAATGAACTTAAAATAAAGCTAAATAAAATTTCAATGAGTAATAAACCTAAGTCGCAAGTCATTAGTTTGAAGTCATTTGAAACAATTTTTAAACAACGTAGAGATGCTAATTTAACTTTAGAATTAGAAAGTTCTATCAAAGATGGTATCGTCACTGAAAAGGAATTAAAAACCTGGGATATTTCATATATTAAAACTAAAACTAAAGTAGGTGAGATTTCACCTACAATGCTCCAGGCTTTACTTCAGAAAAAAGAAAAAGATTTGCTCAAGCTTTTCCCAGGAACAATAGAGTTTAACCAAGAATTTGTTCTTGAACTTTTGAGTAATGAAAAATTTATTTTAGGTTTGACGTTCAAGGGTAAGAAGGGTGATGACTTAGATGAGTTTATTACGAGTTCAAGTGGTAAATTCAATTTACAAATTCCTAGACCTTACTTAGAAAACTTTTTGACTGCTCATTTTGAGTCAAAATTTAAAAAAATGAATGATGTTAAGACCGACACTGATTACAGTGGCGTTATGAAAGACTTAAGCATTTATTTTACAGATGAAATGATTAAAGAAGGCCACTTCAGTAGCGAAAATGGAAATATCAAAATTGAGATGCGCTTAAAAGAAGGACTTCTTATTAGCAATGATAAACGGCTCACTCCATCTGTTGTGAATCAAATCTTCTATCGAATATTGCATGAAAAATTAGATGCTTCACTCAAGAAAATGGGTCACCCTAAATATCAACTCACTTTATTTGACGAAAGCCTCGATCTTTTCAAGATTTTTGAAAAGGCGGAATTAGAAGTTAAGACATTAAGACCCGAATCATCGACTGATGCCAAAATAGTTTCCACACCAGAACCATCTAAACCAGAAGCTAAAGTGACAGTTGAAAAAACAGAAGAGGTAGTCGAGGCAGCAATGACCAAATCAACCAAATCGCAAATCGACGAGGGTCATCTCCGACATACTAAAACATTATCCAAGTCTATTCCTGTAAAGAGGCAAAAGCTTTTTAATAATCAGTATTCTGGAATTTGGTACGACAAGAATAAGCCTAATCTGAAGTTTCATTTTTACCGTGGTAAAAATGGTTTATTTTATTCAGAAATTGTGATGATGGAGGACAAGGGTAAGGTCACACCTCCGACGCTGTTGATTTATTTAAATGAAGGTGGTTACCGCGCGACTTACCCGGTGATTGAGCAACAGTATCATTTCCAGTTAGAACCTAACAAAATTCAGTATCAGTTATCGAATGCTAAAGGTGTACTTGAGAAAGATCAAACCCATGAAGCGAAGATTATTGATAAGTTTTTTGCTTTAAGAAAATTGAAATAATTTAAGCGACTTGATCAAAATCATCTTTACCTTTGTTGGGTAAAGAATACAATTTGTCCTGCTTTTTTTGATTTTTCTTATAGGTGAAGTTGATAAGTGCTAAGCTGATTCCCATCATCGGTATTGCTAATAATAAACCACCAAAAAAACCGGCGAGTAGACAGAAAAATCCCGCGAAACATCCTAATGGTAAAAGTTTTCTTTTTTTAGCGAAGTAGATGGTATAAGCACAAGTTGGTACGCCAGCTAAAATAACGGCACCAAAAAATAAAGAATACTGTTCAAGCATAATGACTCCACTAATATTATCGGAAATTGTTTAATCAACTTTAAAGGAATTGATGGGCGAAAGTGTATTGTAGCTGAATAAACTCTGCTTTTTGGTCTTGAGTTTTTTCGTCAGGATTAATGTTACTGGTGGTTCGTTGGGTTCCATTCCATTTTGCCCCAATTAGAAAACTGAACAGATGGTTTTCTGCGATATTCCATCGAATACCTGTAGCGAGCGAAAGCTCCATCGAACTTTGTGTCGTGTTCTCCATCGGTATGCCTGGAACTTTAAGTTTTTTCTCACCGATTTGATCAATAACGAAACTTGAAAGAAGGGAAGAAGCCGGACGGAATTTATAGTTATGAATGAACTGTAGCGAATGATGATTTTGAACTGTATTCGTGGCAGGATCAAAAGTGATTGGAGTGGTGTAGATACGTATTTCTTTTTCTGAATTATGAATAAATTTATATGAGAATTGTAATTCGTGTTTAATGGTTACTTTTTTATTAACCAAGAGTAGTAACTCGGCGACATTTCCTCCATTGGCCACATTTCGTCGACTTCCAATTTCGATATGATCAGATTTTGGAGAAAAAGACAGTGCGATATCAAAATTAGCATAAGCGGGGTATTCCTCAATTACCCGATAGGAGACACCAATGGCCAATGGTGTAGCTCCGACACCTTGATCGGAAGCCATACCATTCGAGCGAGTTATAAGCTTAGATTGATATCCGGTTTCAAAATAAAGATCGAATCGGTCCGTAATACCATAGTTTAATAAAAGCTTTTGTGTTTGCAATTGAGATTCATTATGGGAATTGGTCATCGAAATCGTATTACTTTCTTGTCGCAAAAAATTTTGTGTGACTTGCACCCGAAATTCTTTTTCACTTGCTCTCCATCCTAAAT
This sequence comes from Bacteriovoracaceae bacterium, assembly GCA_016786485.1. Taxonomy (GTDB): domain Bacteria; phylum Bdellovibrionota; class Bacteriovoracia; order Bacteriovoracales; family Bacteriovoracaceae; genus JAEUWD01. The sequence goes on from JAEUWD010000005.1 coordinate 36,811, forward strand.
CCTGAAGCTCATAAAAAAGCATACTGTGTGCAGGTGAAAAAATTAGTGAAAGAAATAGCTTAATAAATAGCATTTAATCCCGACTGAAAAGATTTACTATGAATACATTTTCTTACTTCTGAATATATCTTGTTTAATCTGCTTCTCCAATTGGGAATGTCTTTCTAGAATAGAAGAATCTTCATAATAGGAGCCCATTTTGAAAATCATGATTTTCTTTTACCTTTTTTTGAGTCTTAATGTTTTTGCTTCTACCACGACGGAAAGTGTTTATGTTCAGGACCTGCGCTGGTTGTCGATTGTTTCACAATATCGCGAGCTGACAGTCGACCACGTTTCAAGTAGAGGTTTTGAATTATATGGACCGGTAGGTTTAAAACAATGGTTAAAAGATAATCGTGTGACTTATATTGACCTTGAGTTTTTTTCGCAAAAATTGAAAATGAATTCTTTGCAATATCCAACTTATGAACAAATTGCAGAGCGCTTAAAACAAGTTCAAAATCATTATCCTCATCTTGTTTCATTGAAAAGCATTGGTCGCTCGAACGAAGGGCGCGAATTATGGGTTATAAAAATTTCGGATAATGTGAATGTTGATGAAGTGGAGCCAGAATTTAAATATATTTCAAGTATGCATGGAGATGAAATTACTGGCCGCGAATTAATGCTGGAATTTATCGATGATCTCTTACGTAATTATGGACAAGATTCTTACGTTACAAGTCTTATCAACAATACCGAAATTTTTATTATGCCGTCGATGAATCCCGATGGCAGTTTTCATCAAAAAAGAGGAAATGCTCATTCTATCGATTTAAATAGAAATTTTCCAGATGTGAGAGATCCATCTTCTTACAAGACCACGAGAGAAATTGAAACCCAACTGGTCATGGCCTTTCAAGACAGTCGTAACTTTGTTTTATCCGCTAACTTTCATGGTGGAGCAGTTGTGGTGAATTATCCTTGGGACGCGACCTATGATCGCCATCCGTTTGATACATTAGTGCAAGATCTCTCACTTGATTACGCCAGCCTTAATCCGGAAATGGATAGCTCGACAGAATTCCCAAGAGGTATCGTCAACGGTGCTGATTGGTATATCGTACGAGGTGGAATGCAGGATTGGAGTTACGCTTATTATGGTGACTTGCAATTGACCATCGAACTTTCTGAGCAGAAGTGGCCAGATTATTCGATGATTGCTGGTTACTATCAAAGAAATCGTTCATCACTTTTTAAATATGCTGGCTTAACTCATCAGGGAGCAGGCTTTAAATTCACTCAAAGAGATGCGAGTGGATACGTCGAACTTTTCCGCCATGACGGCAATACCTTACAACCTTTAGGACGTTATCCTTATCGTCGTGGAGAGTTTTATAAAGTGCTTGAACCAGGTCGCTACACGATGAAAGTTTATAATTATCAACGAACTTTTTATCAAGAAGTGGTGGTTGAGGTTAAGGCCGAGACGATTGCACCCAACGGCAATTACATTAGTTTATAATGGTTTTTCGTGCCTGAAGAAAAGAATGCAGGTGTGAGGAATACGTTTATTATTAATTTCAATTTCTCCTACTAAATTTTTGGCCTGTGCCTTTGGATTCGCCCAAAGTGGTGGAATTTTATGTGCCTGTTTTGATAGTGGGTAATAAAAATGGCTTACTAGCGATAGGACCTTGGCCCTTTCATACTTCGAATCAATAAACGGACTCTTGTGCGGATTTAACAAAGTTTGCCCCGCGGCCACACTGGCCCAGCCCCAATGCTTTTCCCATTCAGGGGCTTGGGTTGGACAAAGAAAATACTTTGAATATGCTGATTTTTCAGAAATGGCCGGAGCAAATTGACCAGGTTTCAGCACTACTTCAGGAATAGTTTTACCAAATTTTTTGGCCCAAGTCGGATGAGTTTCACCCATCTTTAAGCGGGCAACTACGCCCCATGCGATGGCCTCAAAGATTTCCGCTCCACGATCTGAGCATTCATTAGAAGCTTGATAATTGGTGGAAATACCTTCTGCCATGACCAAACGAGTGAGTAGCTCTTGATTGGAAATAGCCGCTTTTTGAATGGTTACCGTCGGGCTTTGCTTAGCAGTTTTCTCTAAACAAGTCGGAGTATCGGCCCAAGCATTCATCAATAAGGTTATGAATAAGAACATCTTTCCATCTTAGCCATTATTTCTTGCAGTGTCCAAAAAAATTGAATAAATATACCCCATGGAAAAACGTTTAATTGAAGCTGAAAAATTTGTTTTTAAAGGGAAGGATTTCTCGGCCGAAACCGTCACTAAAAAAATGGAAACTTATCTGACTGAAAGTCGTAAGGCCAAAATTGAAAAAGTGCTTAATGGACGCACTTGTAATGTTTCAGTTTTAGTGGAAAGAATTCATGATACCGGCAATATCGCAGCGGTTATGCGTTCCATGGAAAACTTAGGTTTTCAAAAAATTGATATTATCGAATCAGAAAAAACCAAAACCAGTTCACGTATCACGATTGGAGCGGACAAGTGGTTATCGATTCGTAAGTGGCAAGAGACCACTCCATGTGTGGAGCAATTAAAAGCCGAAGGTTATCAAATTGTTTGTACTGCTCTTGAAGCTGATTCAGTTCCCATGACGGAAATTGATTTCACCAAGCCAACTGTTATCTGTTTAGGCAATGAGAAAATGGGCGTGAGTCCTGAGCTTCTCAAACATGCCGATAAAAATTGTATTATTCCAACCGTAGGTTTCTCACAAAGTTTTAATATTTCAGTCGCGGCTGCTATTTTACTTTCTTATATTCATCAGCAACGGGCAGAACGCATGGGCCAGCATGGTGATCTCACGACAGAAGAAAAAGAAATTTTACGCGCTCATTATTATTTGAAATCTTCGAAGAATGCTTCTCGCTATTTTATCTAACACCTAACCACGGTGATTTATAAAACCACCAAGTATAACCAACTGCCCAGCTAAAATTTTGTTTATTCACGACGAGGGGACTGTTTTCAATTTGTGAACCATCCACCGTGGCCCATTGGCCAGCAATGAATATCGTATGTTCTTTGAAAAAAGTATAAGAGAAAGCTGCGACAAGAGAAGTTTGAAGTAAGCCAGCTTTGGCGTCATAGGCAGGGCGACTCCCAGTTTGAAAGGCCGGATCGACTTGATAGTAATAATCCATATATCGTTCGGTTGCCCAACGAGCGTCGAGACCCAAAAGAAAAATCATCGGCAACTGAAAAAGGTTTTCTTTGATCATATACAAAAAAGGATTGAAGACTAAACCCCGATCTTCGGTGTCTTTAAAATCAGTGGCGAAGGCCAAACGTACGGGGAGGGCTAAGCCTACTTTATATTGAGAGTCCGCGCTCCAGCGTTTGAAGTGATAAAGGATGCTTGGCCCAAGTTCGATCATACTATCTAAATCAGGCATCCCTGTACGAACAGGGTTATCTTTAGCATCCGAAGCAAAAGTTAAAGAGCCACTTAAACTTAATTCGTATTTTGGATCGCTCACAAAACGTCCGCGTGCTCCACCTTCTTCATCCACACGAAAATTTTCTCCACGAATAATTCCAGTCGGAAAGGGAAAAGTATAAACCCGGCCGTGTTCCGCGCCGGCATAATCTGGAAAATAGAAGGAAGCGATACCCGCACCTAATTCGATGAGTGGAGGGGCTTCTTTATCCACAGGGCGCGTGATTTGCGCTGCAGCATTTAGTGTTAACAGAATGTAAACGGTCCAAAATGTATTCATTGCCTATAAACTATTGGATTTGTGGCCTTCTGTCATTGTAGAGTGGCTGCCTATGAAACCTTTCCTGAAATGGGCCGGAAATAAACACAAATACTTGCCCCGAATAAAAGAACTTTTGCCAGCTGGTCATCGTTTGATTGAGCCGTTTGTCGGTGCTGGTGCCGTTTTCCTGGGCACTGATTATAATGAATATTTACTCGCCGATAGTAACCCCGATTTGATAGGCCTTTTTCGTACACTTCAATCAAGTCGCCAAGAGTTTATCGATTTTGCTCGTTCGTATTTTGTTCCAGAAAATAATAATGAAGAAAAATTTTATGAGTTACGTGATCTTTTTAATAAATGTAATGATCGCAAATTAAAATCAGCACTGTTTATTTACTTGAATCGCCATTGTTACAATGGTCTTTGTCGTTACAATAAGCGTGGTGAATTTAATACGCCATTTGGTCGTTACACCACGGTCTATTTCCCTGAAGTTGAAATGCAGTACTTTATGAAGAAAGCCGAACGTGCGATTTTTGAGTGTGCGGACTTTGAAGAAATCATGCTATCAACAGTTCAAGGCGATGTGATCTATTGTGATCCTCCATACGTGCCACTCAGTCCGACTGCGAGTTTTACCAGTTATTCAATCGAAGGTTTTTCACAAATGAAGCAGGAGCGTCTCGCGCGTGTGGCGGAACTTGTTAGCCATCGTGGTATTCCTGTTCTGATTTCAAATCATAAAACTGAATTTACCATGCAAGAATATTCCAAAGCACAAATCACGGATTTTGAAGTTCAACGTTTTATTTCAAGTAAAGCTTCCGCTCGTGGTAAGGCGCAAGAACTTCTCGCTCTTTTCCAAAACTAAATGAAAAAGAAAAATTATATCTCCAAGCAAGGTTTTCAAAAATTGGTTGATGAGTTCAATCACTTAACCAAAGTTGAACGTCCGCAAGTTTGTGCCACGGTGGCGTGGGCGGCAGGCAATGGCGATCGCAGTGAGAACGCCGATTATCAGTATGGCAAAAGACGTTTACGTGAAATTGATCGACGTCTGGCCTTTCTTAATAAAAGAATAGAAAACGCTGAAGTAGTTCATTATGAAAATCAGCAAGACGAAAAAATTCGCTTTGGTGCCACGGTCGAAACCGAAGATGAGTATGGGGAAAACAAAACCTTCACCATCGTAGGTGTGGATGAAATCGATACCAAGCGCCAGTGGATTAGCTGGGAATCTCCCATCGGTCGCGCCTTTTTAGGTAAAGAAGAGGGTGATGAGGTCTTGATTAGAGGAGTAAAGTCAGAGTACACTTTAACCATCATTTCAGTAAACTATAAGTCTTGGGACTTTAAGGAGTAAAAATGGAAAAAGTTAAAGAAACAAAAGAGTACACCATCTACAAAAAAGAAAATGGTCGTTATGCTGTGAAAAACAGTCAGCGTAAGTACATTAATGCTAACGAAAAAGTAAAAATTTTAGTGGCGGAAGGTTTACTTAAAGTAAAAGTTCCAACTAAAGAAGCACCAGAAGTTGAAGCTCCAGCTGAAGCGAAAGCAGAATAATAAAAGGCCCCTCGATGAGGGGCTTTTTTATTTTAAAGAGGAAAGATTAATTGTTCGTTTGAAATTTGAAAAGTCTGTCCGTCGACAATCAGTTTATGTGCCTGCAGTCTCAAGCCTTCAGTATTCTTATTGCCTTTACCATAGCGCGGATCTCCCATCACAGGATGACCAATGCCTTCCATGTGTAAACGGATTTGGTGTGTACGACCAGTGGTGATTTCAATTTCCAGTTGCGTAGTATGTTCATTTTGCTTGAGGACTTTATATAAAGTCTGCGCCGGTTTTCCTTCCAATGGTTTGCTGATTTCTCCAGCTTTTTCAACTTTGCCCAAGACTTCGGCCAAATAGAATTTGCGAATTTTATGATTTTGAATTTTTTGTGAAAGTTCCGCCGCCATTTTGCCCGTGTGAGCAAAGAGCATGAGGCCCGAGGTCTCACGATCCAGTCGGTGAACCAGATAAGTTTCTCGATATTTTGTTTCCACATGTCTGAGAATTGAACCCGCATCACCAAAGTCCGTGCCCTGAGAAATAACTCCTGCTGGTTTAAACCACAGAGTCCAAGTTTTAGCATCATGCAAACATTGAATTTGATCTTCACTGGCAAAAATGAGATTCGGGTCATAATAAAATTCGACGCGATTACCCGGTAACAACGATGTTTGCACTTTACGTATTCGCTTGCGTTTTTTCTGCGTTAACCAAACACCACCCTGACTCATAATGGTTTTCATTTTTTGTTTAGAAAGTTCCACATATTTGACCAAAAAATCGATTAGGAGTTTAGGGTCATCGGCCGTCACAACTTTGTTGAATTTCACGATATTGCTTTTTTGTTGCATGGGCGTACTATAGAGAGAATTTAAGCAAAGAGGAATAGCTTGATAAAATTATTCATATTGGCAGGAGTTTTTATGGCACAGGCAAACGCATTTGAGCAGGCCACATTTGGGGCAGGTTGCTTTTGGGGAGTCGAGTATATTTTCGAAGATATTGAAGGTGTAAAGGATGCGGTTTCGGGTTATGCCGGCGGTAATATTGAGAATCCAACCTACCAACAGGTTCTGACCAAGGTTACAGGTCACGCTGAAGTGGTACAGTTAACCTTTGATCCGAAAAAGATTACTTACGAGAAAATTTTAGAAGTGTATTTTCGTATGCATGATCCGACCCAGACGGATGGTCAAGGTCCGGATATCGGTCCTCAATATCGTTCAGTCATTATGTATCATAATAACGATCAAAAAATTCAGGCGGAAAATTTCATTCAAAAGCTTACTGTTGGAAAATACTTCGATAAACCGATAGTGACCAAAGTCGAAGCATTAAAAACATTTTATAAAGCTGAAGACTATCATCAGAATTACTATGAGCAAAAGGGCAGTAAACCTTACTGCCACATTTTGCGTCCTAGTTTTAAATTATAATTGAATTAGTTAGCGTAGCCGTACTTACAACCAAGAACCATTTCAGGCGCTTTGTTAAAGTTACCTTTTTCTGTCTTCGTTTTGCCTTTCATTTTAAAAGTCTTACCTTTGGTACGAGTGCCAGATAAGCTAATACGATCACTTACGAATAAACTTCCTGCTACGAGACCATTTTCAGTGTTGAAACCTGAGAACTCGCCCGTTTGAGCATCCCATACGTAAGCTGCGATTTCGCAATAGTACGGTTTCCCAATTGGAGGTAACATAACAAACGTTTTATAATCAATTTTAAGTTTACCGTTTTTCTGTAAATCCACATCAAAATATTTCACATCAATTTGAATTCCGTTGCATGGAAAAGTAGCATCTTTAGCACCAGCGACTAGACCTTTTTGTGGGTTACTTCCCAAATTAACCGCACAAACATAACCCGCTAAATCAGCTGCTGAGTTTGTTTCATGAATAGTTGGAGTGCTTGTATCATCTCGAGAAGGAACTGAATTATTGTTGTTGTTGTTTCTTTCTTTATTTTTAACAGTTGTGTTTGCTACTTCCACTTGGTTACGACGACTTGATTGGCACTCATCAACGAAAATTTCAGTAACAGCAAAGAAAGGCGTCGTTTTATCATCAACAACTTCCATGATTTCAAAGTCGATATAAGTTGCACCACTCTTGATACGTCTAAACTCTAAATAATCAGAATTTGGATTATTAACGAATTCTAAATATCGTTTATCTAAACTTACATTGAATTTATATTCTGGCCCTGAAAATTGAGAAAGAGGTATTTTCTCACCGTTTTGATTACGAACTTCCACCGCTACAGTACAATAAGCGTTGCGAGCTGAACCTACGTTAACAATGGCTTCTGGGGCATCTTCATAAGTAACAGAACCTACAATCTGACGAGCAGAAAAAACATTGGCCTTCGCTACAATGATAGCACCTGAATTAATTAACCAAACATGAAAAACTGTTTTGCTTTCTGTTTCTTCGATTTTTTGAACTTCAAAAGCTCCAGCATGAGTAATATTAAGTGCGTTTGCGTGAGGTCCTACCGTGAAGGCTTGAGGGCGGTTTTTCATTTTATTTTATTCATTGAAATCTTGGTTTGAAACATGGAGTTGAATGGTCTTTACCCAGTTTTCAAATCCAGGAATATTCTGTGATTGTGTCCAGCCTACAGTTGAAAAAACCATTAACGCTAAAATGAATAAAGTTTTCAAGTAACACCCTTTGTTTATTTTAACGCAATATATACTACTTAAGGATGCGATGCGCAACAAAAACAAGTTGGAAAGGTATTATTTACAGAAATACTCAGGTAAATGTCTGATTTTTCATGTTTTATGCCAAACATGCCGTTAAGGGAGTGGGAAACTATATGAATTTTCTTTATTTATTATTGTATCACTCACTGGCCTTGGCCCAGTTTTATGATCAACCATCGAAGGATCGTTACGATCGCTGCATCTCTATTGTGGATAAGGCGATGAGCGATAGTGCGGCTGAGAAAAATTACGGAGAAAAATCCCAAGGTCGATGTACTTTGTATTATTGCGAAATCAGTGGGCATCATTTAGGAAAATCAATTTATGTTTGGGGTCAATATCGTTCGTGCCCATCGCTTAAGCGTTTAAAGGCTTATACCACTAAGAAAAAACAATCAACGGATGAAGAAGTGACAGCGTTTTTGAATCGTTTCCGTGAGACGGTCGAAGTGAAAAAAGAAGAAGTGCTGATTCCACCGCCTGAGCATAAAGAAGAAGTTGCACTACCAGTGCCGACAGAGTTAAAGGTGATGGAATCTAAACCTAACGAAGCAGTCGTAAGCCAAGACTATAATAAGGATACCTTAACTTGTTCGCCAGAAAATGTTGATACTCATAAAGGTGAAGAGTATGTGGATCTTTCAGAAGGCGTCGATGATGTCGATGATTGGGAAGAAGAAAAAGAGACTTCTCAGGAGCGCTCAATTAGACGGTCTAGGCGCGAGCGAATCATAATTAATGATTATGACGACTATTCTGATTTTTACTGGGATCGTTCGAGACAGAATAATTCTTGTTATAATTACTGCTTTCAGAATCAGTGGCAGAACCAAAACCAATATTGGCAACGACCTTATTATCCAAGCTACTACAATCCTTATCAGTCATATTTTAATCCTTATTTACAGCTAAATTTAGGCTTCGGTTTTAATAACTATCCCATGATGCCTATGAATCGTTATCCAGCTTATTGGGGCCCTTAAATCAAAGAAATGTGGTCATTAAATAGACACCGTCTCGGTCCTTAGACAGGGTCATTAATTAATATGAATAAAAACAGGTACTTACCCCTAGACATAGAGCTTTTGTTTAGTCTAAAATTGGCATAATTCTTTCATATAGGAAGCTATCTCTAGACTTAAACTAAAGGGGTCATATGCGTATTGTATTTATGTTTGTCTTCGTTTTTAGCATTCTGTTATCACATGTTGAGAGTTCACAAACGAAGCATAAATCATACCGTGATGTAGCGGCACAAACGCAAACTGAAGAGAAGACTAATTCATTAAGTGAGATTCGTAAGCAAATCAATTTAGAAGGTATTTTTCGTATCGCTGACGGGACAGTAAAGCGTTACCGTGTGGTCGAAAAACCTTCACAAATTATTACTTTCAAAAATATTGAAGGTGATCTGTATTCAAAACTTTCTTGGCAAGCTGACTACGGTTTCCAAAGAGTAAAAACCAACGATATTAAAAATTTTAAAACGATTAAAGAATACACTAACATTACACTAAACCAAGCGGGTGACTTTAGTTTGAATGTTACTCAAGCCGAAGGTGTATTGTTCTTAAGCCAAGGTTCTCAAAGAGAACTTGAGCTGGAAGAAATTAACTAATCCCAGCTTTTACTTTCGCCAAACTTAAGCACTGAAAAATGATCTTGAGCAGACCTTGCCTTTTGTAAGTCCGTCGCTGGATCATCAATACCTTCGTCAGTTAAGGCAAATGTTCCAAAATGAATGGCAATTGAATTTTGACTCTTTAAATCTTTATGGGCCATGACGGCGTCTTCCGGGTTCATATGAGCGGCTTTCATAAACCATCGTGGTTCATAAGCGCCAATAGGTAAGAGCGATAATTTAAACGGTCCGTATTCTTTGCCAATACGATTGAAGTGAGGAGCGTAACCGGTGTCTCCTGCAAAAAAGATTTTACCAGCAGAAGATTCAATCACGAAGCTGCCCCATAAGGTTTCGCGCTTATCAAAAACACCACGTGCTGACCAGTGATTGGCCTCTTCAAAAATAAATCGACTTTTTCCTAACTTATATTCTTCGCCCCAATCAAGTTCATGCACATTTTTAAGTCCACTTTCATTTAGGAGAGAAGCATTGCCTAGACCAACCAGGATATGACAGTCGGGAAATTTCTTTTGCAATTTTTGTAATGTCGGAAGATCGAGGTGATCGTAGTGATTATGGCTGATCAAAATAATATCAATTTTAGGCAGAGACTCCATTTTTATTCCCGGTTCACGCACTCGTTTCGGTCCTGCCCATGAGATAGGGCTCGCGCGTTTAGACCAAATGGGATCTGTGATAACATTCAGTCCATCAAATTGCAGAAGAACACTGGCGTGATTCACAAAAGTCGCCGTGATGCCTTGGTTTACTTGCTGAGGAACAGCGGGAAATTTTTCATTCTCGACCCATACGGGCCAACTTTTACTCGCGCTGGTCAATTTCCACTTCAAGACTGTGAATAAAGATTTGTCTTCATAACCTGGATGACGATTATGAAATTGTTTTCCATCAAAATGATCAGAAAGTTTTGGCTTTATTGATTGAGAACTCATACAGCTCGCTAGTAAGATAGTTAGTAGGAATTTAGACATAACAAAGTCTAGACAATTTTTTTTTGTTGGGAAAGAATAAAGCCATGAATCTGCTACCGCTTACCAAAATCTTCTTAGGCTTAAGCTGCTTCTTTGCAGTCCTGGCCGTTATTTGGCAGCTATCTGGCGGCAATATTCCTTTAGGCCGCTTACCTGGTGACATCAGAATTGAGAGTGATAGTGGAGGATTTTATTTTCCTATTACCACTTGTTTGCTACTTAGCGCACTTCTTTCAGGCATTTCTTATTTAATTAAACACTGGAAATAGTCAGGTATTAATATTCCTAAAGCTAGGCAATATTTTCCCGAAGAGGATACAAACACCAATCGGGAGGAGTTCCAATGGATAAGATGTTAAATGCCGAGAAAAGAGACCTAAATGTAAAAGCTGGGCGTGTACGCAAAGCTGGCTTTGTTCCGGCTTGTGTTTACGGACACGAAGTAAAATCAACACCAATTCAAATTTCAAAGTGGGATATGAAAAAGTGTTTAGCTTCAGGCGCACTAAAAGTTGAACTAAAAGTAGGAACAACGACACACTTAGTAGCGATTGAAGAAGTTCAAAAAACTTATAGTAATGAAATTATTCACGTTGCGTTTCATGCTCTGAAACAAAACGAGAAGACACATATGCACGTACCTATTCACTTAGTAGGTGATGCGAAAGGTAAAGAAGCTGGTGCAGTTGTAATGCAACAGATCAATGAATTAACAGTCTACGGTTATCCAAAGGATATCCCTGATGAAATCGTAGTTAACGTAGCACACCTTGATGTTGATGATTCTGTGCATGTTAAAGATTTAGTAAGCAAATTTAAATTTGAATTCCATGTTGATGATTTAGAAAAAACGCTTTGTGTATGTCACTTTCCTCGTATCCAAGAAATCCCAGAAGCTCCGGTGGCGGAAGTCGCTCCTGTGGAGGGTGCAGAAGTGGTGGAATTGGCAGCTGCGGCTGGCACGACACCTGCAGCACCTGGTACTGAGAAAACCCCTGGTGTTAAAGAAGTTGCGAAAAAATCTGATGCGAAACCTGAAAAGAAAGCTGCTTAATACGGCAGTCTTCGAAGGGGACCCTTGTAGGGTCCCCTTTTTTTTTGTACTCTGTCTGCATGAAATCTGAACTCAAAAAACGCCTGACACCCATTCAATACAAAGTCACACAAGAGTCAGCGACTGAACCTCCTTTTCGAAATGAATTTTGGGATCATCATGAGGCTGGATTGTATGTCGATATTGTTTCTGGTGAAGCACTTTTTACTTCAATCGATAAGTTTGATTCAGGTTGTGGTTGGCCATCGTTTACTCGTCCGGTAAAATCTGAGGTAGTAAAAGAAGTCACAGATAACTCTCATGGCATGCGTCGAGTGGAAATTCGTTCGACTCAAGCTGATAGCCATTTAGGTCATGTTTTTGATGATGGCCCATCAGACTTAGGAGGGCTTCGTTACTGTATTAATTCCGCTTCGTTACGATTTATTCCGAAAGAAAAATTACAAGAAGAAGGTTATGGAGAGTATTTAGAATACTTCGTATCTAAAAGTTAAATCTTTGTCTAAGCTAAAAACTTGTTCTTTATTTTTATTGATGTTAGGCTTTCGCCATATTGACAGAGGTGTATTATGAAAATCGTTATTACGACATTATTAGCAGTTACTATTTTAAGTGCATGTTCACATCAAAGTAAATATCAAGCCGATATCGAAACTTATGAATATAAGCATTACGAAGAAATTAAATCAGACGTTTTTGCTATTATCGATTCACATAATGAATATAGTCCAGAAACTAAAACGGCACTTAAGAAAGTGTTAGGTGAAGGTTTTGATAAAGGTCGCGCTCTAAGAATTGAAGAATCTCAAACATCTCAATATTTTTTAGAGACACTTCTCTCTGATGAAAAAGACGGAGCGAAGCTGAATGCACTGAAGTCTCAAATGAAGAAAGTCTATAGCAAGAAATACGATAATCTTGTCTCAACTGCTAACGAATTGAAGAAGATTCTAGGAATTAAAGGAAATAATTCAATTCTGATGAGAGAAGTTAACCCTTATATGATTGGTCGCTAGTTAGCGACATAAAACCTTGAGGGAAGAATTGCCCTTTTGGATCATGTTTTCTTTTTAACTCAGCAAATACCTCAAAGTGAATGGGCTTCCAAAAATTGCGAATGAATTTTTGCTTGATAAGTCCTATTCCATGCTCGGCAAAGGGAGAACCCTTCCACGTAGCGACTTTAATATAAAGATCTGTGAGATATTTAGCACAATGATTTACGTCTTGCGGTAGCGGCATAAAATTAAAATGCAGGTGAGCATCACCAAAGTGGCCGAATAAATTATAACCCACACCTGCGTATGAGCATTGGCGATAATAATCAAAAAGATCGCGATAATCATCACCACTCACTTGAACATCAGTGCCCATTTTTATAACACCCATATGAGTATTTTTTTCGAAAACGGCCCTTGGCACGCTGGCGCGAACTTCGTGAAATTTTTTTTCTGTCATGGAAAACATCTGATCTTCAGTCATGTGTGTGAGATCTTTGAGAAAATTCTCATAAACATCTTCAAAATATTCGGTGCGAATTTCAAGAAAAATGACATCTTCTTCATTTCCTAAACGATCATCTTCAGGGAGATAAGTAAAACAATTCGAATCTAAAAATTCACAGGATAAAATTTTGCCGCGGAGTTTTTGAACTTTATGAAAAATTTCTAAATGCGGCTGATAATCTTTTTCCCAGCGAGGCAGAGTGAGAAAATAATATTGAACAGCATCTAGCGGTGTCGTTTTAATGGTCATTTCAGAGATAACTCCAAGTTGACCTTCGGTCCCAATCATTAAGTCGGTTTCTTTTTCAAAACGTGGATAGGGCGCATTTTTAAAATTTTTATAATGTTCAAATTCATGGGCATAGGCAGCTTTACCTGGAAAGTCAGGTAGGTCGCGATCGGCCATCAATGTGATTTCTTTCCCTTGATGATTAAAATATTTGATAGATACGATTTGTGAGCGGAGATTGCCAAATCCAAAACATCGCTCACCCGTGCAAGACGTTGCGGCACCGGCCAGAGTGAGTGCTAATTCTTCAGTTGGTGAGGTCATAATATTTCGACCGTGGCTTTGTAAATAAGCTTTAGCATCCTTCCAGGTGTATGCGCCTCGTACGACTAGATAATTATTTTCATCCAGACTTATTTGCGATGGAATTTGAGAAAGATCGCCTAAGAAATATTTTTCATCTTTTCCTACTGATAAATATTCTTCCATTTTATCGTAGGGAATAACGGTTGAGGTTTTAGATGAAAAGTAGAAAGTTGGAACCTGAGTTTTGATATGATTAACTAATTCTTGCTCGTCTGAGAAAATTTTTGTTTTCATGAGTCCTTAGTTTATCTGAACCTTGCATAAATGGAAATCGTTCCCATCTTAAAAATGTGCGAGGTAAATAGCATGAAAAAACCGGTAAAACTTAAGTCTGCTTTTGTCCTAAGAAATGGTGTTTTGGTCCAACTTCAAGGTCAATTTATCAAAGTCAATCGTGGCGATGATAAGGATAATTCTCAAAAGACACAGAGTGTTAATGAGACAACAGTTGAATCTGAAAAGAAAAAGGTCAGTTAAAAGCCAACTTGTTTGCTCTTCCATTGACGCAATACCGCTCTAAGTTTATTGTTATTTCAAGGAATTATGCATGCATTTTTTGTCAAACTTCCTCTACTATCGAGTTTTCGATGTAGCTGATGAAATTAATTTGGCCAAGCTTACTCAGCTCTTGAGTCCGACAGATTCAAAGGTTTCTCGTTTTGCTTTAAAAAAGATTAATCGTTCAGTTTTCATCGCTGAAGCGCCGGTCATGGTGTCGATAGAGCCTTTTGAGCTCGAACTCGGAGGCGTTGCACGAAAAATTGAAGTTTCATTTAAGATTTGGAACTTCGGTGCGATTTCAATTCAATTTAAAATTATTATTCAAAAAGAAATGACCTTAAAAGAAATTCGCGAACTGGCATTAATTGTGGAAAATCATGATCCACTTTTTGACCGCTCAAAAGAATATGTCGTTAACTTTTTAAAGAGCATTAAAGAATCTGCTATCAATCCAAACTTCTCTGGGATTTACGAAGATTATTTGATTTATCAAATGATTAATCAACATGGTTCAGAATACACCAAAGAGTTATTGGAAAATAATGATCTCTACAATTTGCTAATTCTTGATAATGAATCAGCGCTCTCTCATCAAACGGTTGAAGGTATTAAAAGTGATATCTATCAATATTCTAAAGATGATCTGGCGATTATAGACTGGAACAGTGCCTTGTTAGTCGATCGTCAGGACGATACAGATATTGCCGATGTTATCGAGTACGCTGTAGTTCAGATTTTAGAGATGCAGTACTACGATGATTTACTTGATAAGCGAGCAGGTGCACTTTACGATTCGATTAAACTTAAAAAGAAAACGATTCTCACAAACCAATATTCAAAGTTGTCGGAAGAAGCGGCCAAAATATATATGGAAATCAGTGAAGTGGTGGAGAATATCGAAAACTCGCTGAAAGTAGTGGGTGATTTTTATTATGCTAAAATCTTCCGTGCGGCATCGAAAAAGTTTCGCTTCTCTGACTGGCAACATAGCATTGACCAAAAACTGGAAAATTTAAAAGAAGTATCGCTTTTACTCCATGGTGAAATTAACGAAAAAAGAAATCAGATCATGGAATTTATTATTATCGTTCTTATCGCTGTAGAAATTGTTCCACTTTTTTTTAAATAATATTGAAGGAGTTTTGAATGAAGTTGTTACGTTTAATTCTAGGATCATTGATGGTCGTGATGTTGGTTGCGAGCTGTACGAAAAAAACTGAAGTTACTGAAGAAGACAAAAAACTTTTAACGGAAGCGCTTGAACATTTCGAAGCGATTCCAACTCAGTTAATCAATGCTGACGAAAATAAAGAATTAATTGCTTTAGGTAAAAAACTTTATCTTGAGAAAAAACTTTCTATAAACGACACGATTTCATGTAACTCATGTCACATGTTGGATAAATTCGGTGTGGATAACGAGCGTACATCTCCAGGTCATGATGGAACCAGAGGCGGGAGAAATTCTCCAACTGTTTACAATGCTGGTTTAAACTTTGTTCAATTTTGGGATGGCCGTGCAGAGGATTTAGCAGCTCAAGCGATTGGTCCTATTTTAAATCCAATTGAGCATGGGATGCCAAGTGAAAGCGCTGCTATGGATAAACTTAAAACCGCTGGCTACGAAGATATCTTTAAACAAGTTTTCAAAAATGCCCCAGATGCTTTCAGCTATAAAAATGTTGGTGTCGCAATCGCAGGTTTTGAAAAAACGCTACTGACTCCATCACGTTTTGATGATTACTTAAAAGGTGATGTGCATGCGTTGAGTGAAAAAGAGCGCAAAGGTTTAAAGCGTTTTATCGAGATTGGTTGCGTGAGCTGTCACAATGGTGCAGGTGTCGGTGGTGGTATGTACCAAAAACTGGGTGCCGTTGAAGAATATCCAACTAAAGACTTAGGCCGTTTTGAAGTAACTAAGCAAGAAGATGATAAATACTTCTTCAAAGTTCCTTCACTTCGTAACATTACTAAAACCGCTCCATATTTCCATGATGGTTCGTTAGATACACTCGATATGGTTATTCCAATTATGGCCAAGCATCAGTTGGGTGAACAAGTCACCACAGACGATGTCGACGCTATTAAAGCTTTCTTAGACAGCTTAACAGCTAAAGATGAATTAAAATTCTAATTTTTCAAAACGTTTCTGGTCTTTAATAAACACCGAGTGAAAAAACTCGGTGTTTTTATTTTTGGCTCAATTTTTGGCGTTTGTTTTGCTGGTGAAACGGTCGTAATATCTGCGTAGCCTCTTCTGGTTTTCAAGTCTACGTAATTTTCCCGATTCAGTATAAAAAAGTCTCGAACGTTAGGTGTGAATTCTGTATTGCTTTTATAAAGTGCATCGATACTGCCTTCTACGAAATTAAAAAGTGAGCGGTTTTCGTTCAAGTCTGATTTGATATTTTTTAGTACGAGTTGAATGTTTTTGTTTTCAGCAGCTTGGTAGATTTCACTAGCAGGATAGAGATTAATTTTCTTTTCAGCATCAGAAAGAAAGATATATTCAATAAGTTGTTTAAATTCCTTTTCATCATTGGACGAAAAACCAGCTGGTAATAGGTTATTTTTTTTTAGTGATTCATATTCTTCAAGGTATGTTTGATGTAAATCCAATATATGTGCAAGTTT
>JAEUWD010000043.1 GCA_016786485.1 Bacteriovoracaceae bacterium
GAACTTAGATAGTGACCCGGTAAGTCGAAAATGATTGTGGGGATTCCAGCTTCCGCCAAGCGAGTTGCCCAGGTTAACTGATCGGATTTACTAGCAGTATAGCCGTGAGTGAAAATCGCCCGGAAGGGTTTGTTGTTTTGGGCCTCGGCTTTCGGGTAATAAAAACTCAGTGCCTGAACCGTAAAATTTTTTAATTTTAAAATGTGTGGAGTGATTTTTAATGCCACAAAATTCGCCTTTTCTGCGTCCGCAAAAAGCATTGACTTAATCTTTTCAAAACATTAACTTAAGTTTCACATTTTTAGAAGTTGTTAAGTTCTATGATAATGCCCAGGTAGCTCAGTCGGTAGAGCAAAGGACTGAAAATCCTTGTGTCGACAGTTCAATTCTGTCCCTGGGCACCAAAAAAAAGCCAGTCTTTAGACTGGCTTTTTTATTTCAATTTATTCCGTTACAACTCCGGTCGGATTCATTCTTAAAGCACAAGCAAATTTCTCACTAGCATCGGATCTCTGGACAGTCTTAATGCAAAACATGGCGTTGGCATGCTTAGTGTAGTTAGTCGTTTCATCTGTTACATTTGTCACAACTTCGACACTTAATTGTTCATAAAGTATCTTCGCGGCATCTTGATAGATTTCTGTCTGAAGCTCATTGCTATCATGTCCCTTCCAAATAGCTGAGGTACCTCGTCCTAAAAGTTCATGAGCTTGAGCTGGGCCCACAAGTAAGCATAAAAAAATAAATAGTTTCATAAATTTCTCTCCCTTAATTCTTGTTGATGATGTGTTATCTTTGCTAAAAAGTCATCAACCTAAAAATATCTGCCTAAACCTTAAAAAAAACTTGCGTGAAGAAAAAATATAGTGAATAAACGTCATTTATGAGTTGGGTTTTTATTCTATTATATTTGTTTATCCAATTATCCATAAGCTACTGGGTTTCTCTCCGTATTAAAAATGAAAAAGATTATTTTCTGGCCGGCCGTAACATGGGCGTACTGCCTATCACTTTCTCCCTCTTTGCCACTTGGTTTGGGGCCGAGACATGTATCGGTTCTTCTGGCGCCATTTACGAAATGGGTCTTTCTGGTGGTCGTGCCGATCCTTTTGGTTACACCCTGAACTTTTTAATTTTGGGTCTTTTTGTTGCCGTTCCTTTTTGGAAAGGTGGCTATACGACGCTTGCGGATTTTTATCGCCAACATTTTGGCTCACGCTTAGAAAAGCTTTCAGTTTGGATTATGTTACCAAGCTCGATGGTTTGGGCCGGAGCTCAAGTAAGAGCTTTTGGTGAAGTTATTCATGCGACTTCTCCGATTTCAATTGAACTTGCACTTACTATTGCTGCCACTTTCATTATTATCTATTCATTTTTAGGTGGCTTAATGGGAGATATTATTTCTGACGTTATCCAGGGAACAATTCTTATCGTGACTATCACGCTTATTTTTATTTTAGTCGTTTCTCAGATTGGTGGTTTTGAAGCTGCTTACAATATGATAATGGCCGAACCCGAGCGTTTATCGCTGCTGCGAGGTGATGAGCACGTCATCCAGCGGGTCGATCGTTGGTTAATTCCAGTGATCGGTGCGGTTTTCACTCAGGAGCTTATTTCTCGTACCTTAGCTGCAAAAAACGTATCGGTCGCGCGTAAGGCCAGCTTTTCAGCGGGTCTCATGTATTTAGCACTTGGTTCGGTGCCAGCGTTCTTAGGTTTGATTGGTCCAAAGATTCTTCCTGGTCTTGAAAACTCAGAAACATTTCTGCCTTTATTAGCAGAAAAATTTCTTCCAGGTTATTTGTATATTTTATTTACTGGTGCCATGATTGCAGCGATTTTATCAACAGTTGATAGTATTATTCTCGCTCAATCAGCGCTTGTTACTCATAACTTCCTCATTCCATTTTTTAAAATTCAAAATGAGAAGAGAAAAGTTCATGTGGCGCGTATGACAGTTGTTACGGCCGGTATTATTGCTTACTTATTTGCTTTAAGCTCAGATCGAATTTACGACTTGGTGATGATGGCCGAATCACTCGGTACTGCAGGGATTGTAGTGGTTACTATTATTGGCATGATTTACAAGAAAGGTGATGAATGGGGTGCTATTTCTGCCATGATTGTTGGTTTTATTGCGATGCCTGTGTACCGCGATTATTTAAATCTTGGAGCTCCGTTTTTCATGTCGATGGCAAGTTCTTTATTAGTTTATGTGTTGGTCGCGAGTCGTAAGTATCTGCCGTTAAAGTTCAAACGCGGAGCCGTTCTTTAGTATAATCTTTAGTTTCCCATGACTTTGAACCGAGAAACTCACAGCTTGGACAAGACGTTCGTCGTGGATAATGTTTTGTGGTTCTGTGTTTCCTTGAGCATCTAAAGCAAATTGTAAAATGCTATCGGCTTCTAGTACGTAGAGATGCTTTTTAGTAAAAGAATATTGTACGTCTTTTGGGTGAATCAGTTGCGTTCTAAGGCCAGAGAGTTCGCGCTTCAGGGTTAAAGCGTTTTGTTTTTTTCTACCATCGACATTCGCTTCACGCGCATAGAATTTGATTTTACCTTTGCTCTTAATTGTGACCGCCAATTCTTCTGTTTCTGGAATGACTTTCACATCACTAGCATCGATGAGATCGGCAGATTGAAATTTATAGTAAGGCGCAATGTTACCATCGTACTTAAGCGGATAGGTGTAGATCGCAGCTGGGGAATTGGCGAGTACGACTACTGTTTGATTTTTTTCATCCACGTCGACCGCATGAATATTTTCTAACAGGGAGTATTCACCAGAAATTTTCCCTTTGCGGATAGAACTTTCATGGAAAATGATATTAGCGTGAGCGTAAACAATGACTTTGTCACTTTGATAACGTGTTTCAGGTTTCGATTTTGCTTTCACCAGTTCAAAACATTGAGCTGAAATATTATTCGGGTTTTGTCCGTCACCTAAAATTTTACCTTGCTCAAAACATTCTGAAAGATTTTGAGCGTTCACTGAAAGTGCTATTAGTAAAAGTTGCGCTAACACAAATTACCTCGTTCCTTGTAAATTAATACTGTCGGTATTGCCACCACCATCATCAGCTGTCGCACTTCCTATATCTGTCCCAGATGGTAAGATCCATTGATAAGTAATCCCCACGGTACAATTAGCGAGTGGAGCAAGCGTCGTTCCACTACAGTTATCCGATGGGCCATCGACCACAAATTTAAAATCAGCATTGGTAGCATTAATTGTAAGCACGCCGCTGGTCGCATTACCATTATTGGTTAAAGTAAAAGTTTTGGTAACGTCGACACCCGGCGAGCCATAATCCCAAGCCGTCTCATCCCAGCTTAAAGTAATGACAGGAGTGAGGTTGACAGTAATACCTGAAGTGGATGGAGCAGAGTAGGTGAGAATAGCGTTGATTAAAGCTGCGTTTCGAATGGTGCCACCATTCAGTTCGAGTGGTGATACCATCACAATTCCATCGGAGTCAGAATCGAGTGCGGTCGCGGTATATCTAAAAATTAAATTGGTACTTCCGCTACCTGAAAGATAAGTAGCATAAACGGTACCCGAATCAAGTGTGATGGGAATTCTTGGCGAGCCGGTAACATTCACGGCGACCGAAAAAGTGGCGGTGAAATTTAAATTATTACCTAAGATATAATCGCCGTTGGCCGGAGCGCTCATATTCGTAATCGTTGGTTCTGTCACTTGCCACGCACTTGAAGTTACTACGTTAGAAATAAAACCTGCATTATCGTGAGCTCGTAATGAAGTATAGTAGTCAGTGCCAAGACTTAAACTAAGTCCCGACATTTGTCGTGAAGTGACGGTCCCGATATTCGTCCACGCCACCACGTCTGTTCCACCTGCACTTGTCCCAATCGCCATTTCGTAATGATTTAAGCCTGAACAAGCATCAGTCGTTGCACTCCAAGTATGAGTAGGAGAAGTCGCTGTGGAAACACTGGCCGAAGAAATGGTGAAACCTGAAATATTATTGGGAGCTGAATTATCATAACAGAAAGCAGAACTGTTTCTTGCGGTTGAAGTGTTGGTAGCTTGGTCAGAAGCTCGAACGGTAGCGTAGTAGTTCTGTCCTTCTACTAGCGTTAATCCCGTCGCGGTCGCACTGGTGTCTGCCCCATCACTCGTCCAAGCTAAAGTTTGTGTTCCTCCGACAGTGGTTCCAATTCCAATTTGATAATCGGTAACACCGTTAGCATCGGTTGAAGCTCCCCAAGTAAAACTCGGTGACTGAGTATTGTTGGTTGTGTAGGTCGCTCCAAGAGCAATCACTCCAGGAGTCGTCGGATTGGTATTATCTAAACGCGCTTGAATGTGCACGGTTGGTGAAACATTTCCAGCGTTTTGCGCCTGAACGTGAATATAATAATTTCCGTTACCTGTTGCTTGTGAAGCATTAGTCGTAGCGCCAAAAGCTTGGTTGGTGAAAGTAAAAGCTGCGCTAGTATTAATCACGTAACGGTAAGTACAAGGCAAACTATCACAGCTCCAAGTCCAGTTTTTAACTTTCGTTGGAACAAGGTCGGCCACGAGTCCGGTCACGTTAACGGCATCAGGTAGCATAAAGCTCGATGATGTCACCGCAGTTGTAACGAGGTTTAAATTGTCGCGCGCTCGTACATTCATGTAGTACGTAACACCTTGTTGTAACCAAGGAGTAATAGTGATGAATTGGTGATTGAGCGCAGTTCCCACGTTAGTCCAAGTAATAATATTACTGCCGCCTATCGTGGTGCTCAAAGAAACTTCATAACGAAGTAATCCTGAACACGCATCAGTGGAAGCATCCCAACTCAGTTGAGGAGAGTTGGTTAAAAACGCTGTCCCTGTGAGAATAAGATTTGAAGGTAGAGTTGGAGCGGAAACATCATAACAAAATGATCCAAAATTTGAGTGCACGCCTGAAACGTTAGTTGCTACGTCGTGAGCACGAATAGAAGGGTAGTAAGTCACACCTTCGCTGAAAGCGACACCTGTAAATTGTTCCGTTAAAACCGCTCCATTCGTCGCCCATGCCACGACATCACTCGCACCTGGTGAAGTGCCAAGTGCTGTTTCATAATGATCAACACCGTTCAAGTCAGTGGATGCGGTCCACGTGATATTCGGTGAAGAAGTTGTGCCGGTATAAGCTAAGGCCACGGCCCCACCTGTTGGATCAGTTGGTGCTGTATTATCGAGAATGGCCGAAACACTCGTCACGCCCGATTCATTAAGCGATAAATCATCCCAAACTTGCACGTGTAGATAATAAATATCATCACCATTGGGTTGATTGGCCGTCGTTGATGCCAAGACATAAGGTTCAACCGTGAAGGTGTGAGTTGAAGAAGTATTAATGGCGTAACGATAATGACAATTTCCACCTGAAACGGAATTACATGACCAGTTCCAAGTTTTGGATTGGGTTGGAACAGCGTCGTCGGTTAATGTTGTTACCGCAAAACCTTGAACAGCGGTGCTAATTAAATCACGCGCTCCACAAGAAACGAGGAGGGTTAGGCTGAGGATAATATGTGGTAACAAAATTTTACCCATAATACTTTATTTTAACACTTTCTCGGGGACAAAAGTTATGCGGAAAATTCCTCCTAAAATACCCTCTAAGAAAACGGAATTATTGGCTTTTTTGGAATTCGCGACCAACCATTTATGAGGCGTTTGTAAGCTTTTTTTTACAATTCTAAACAGACGCCAAGCTTGCTTTGCACCCCATAATTTAAGCACTTGAAATTATTGATTTTTCAGAGGCGGCACCTTTTGCTTTGGCTTGAGTGCAGCACCTAGCATTTATACAATTAAAGATGGGACGATCTATGAAGTGGTTTTTGTTACTATTTTTAATTTCCTTTGAGTCCAAAGCGCAGCTGCGTTTTGAAGACTTTGCGTTCCCTGAATTCGTCACTTCTAGTCGCGCGCTCGCTATGGGAAATGCATACATTTCCAAGGTCGATGATCCCTGGGCCGCTTTCTACAATCCCGCTGGTCTCGGAACGGTACGCAAGCCCACTTTGCATTTAATCAATTTGCACATTGAAACGAACAACAACATGTTAGACTTAGCTTTCGGCGGAAATATTTTGGATAATGGAAGCGAAGCTTTTAATTATTTTAGTGAAGATGGATTGCGACAATTATTACAAAATAACCGCGGAAATCTTTTACATAATCGTCTCAATCTTTTTCCTAATTTTACGATGAGAAATTTGACCGTTGGTTATTTCATGGCCAAGCAACTCCGCGCTTATGTTCCAGTTGATCCTTCCTTTGATATGGAGCTAGGAGACCGTCTCGATCACGGGCCGATTATTTCGACCAACTTCTCTCTCTGGGGAGGTGTTATGAAATTCGGTTTAAGTATTGCCTATGTTCAGCGTAAAGAATTACTCAAAACCGATGTGGATATTACTCAGCCACTCGACTCGCAAATTACCAGTGCTTCGTATGACAAAGGTGGCGCAACCATCATGACGGCAGGAACCAAATTAACTTTACCCATTATGTGGTTACCAACTTTTTCCGCCGTTTTAAGAAATGCAGCTGCTCAGAAATTTTCCAATGCGAGCGGTGCCGGAGCTCCAGATGATATTGAGCAAACGGTCGATCTCGGTTTTTCGCTTACTCCACAATTTGGCCGTTCCGTGCGAGTCCATCTCGAGGCCAATGTCAAAGATGTGAAAGATAAGTACGATGTCCGTTTCGAAAGACGTGCGATGGCCGGGATGGAAATTGATTTCTCACGTATCTTTTATATTCGTGCTGGATATGGTGATGGTTATGGTTCGGGAGGTATCGGCTTTAGAACTGACAGTTTCTATTATGATTTAACCACCTACGCCACCGAAGCTACTCCGAATAACTTCCGAGCGATTGAAGATCGAAGATGGGTTCTTTCCCTCTCAAGCGGTTTCTAAAAAATAGTTACAATACCTTCGAACACCATGTAAAAAATACAATGAATATGTTGTAAGTTTAGTGACATGTTAGGATATTTCCTCATGCAACCATCCTATGGTTAGGGAGTTTTTGTTATGAAAATGTTTATTCATTTGCCTATCGTTTTAGTTCTGTCAGTTCTTGCAGTTTCTTGTAACGCCTTAAAAGAAGCCGGTGAGAACGCTGAAAAATCGGCTCAGAACTCTGGCCGTGCCGCAGGAACCGGTGAATCACTTCACTATGGTGCTCAAAGTAAAGAATCAGACGCAAGTTTTTCTGAATACGAAAATAAAATGATCAATGCTGATGAGATGGCCCAGAAAACTCGTTACGCTGCTTCCATGATCAAATCTCTTACTTATCAAACTATTTATAAATTAGATGCCATGAAATTCATGACAGATGAACAATTTGAAGCTTATTACGATCTGAAATTAACTGAGGACGTGAATAAGGTTTGGCGTGTTATTAACGAAAATCGTCCAAGTTCAGGTAAATTTGAAATTTCGAAAATGAAAGGAAAGGATGGGAATATTAAGGCCATTGCCCTTGCGCTTCATGAAATAAATCCTCTCTGCGAAGTGGTCGCGGGTCCAAAAATTGGCCGTCAGTGTAGCATGCTTGAAATTATCAAAGATGCTTACCGTGCGAAATATGTTGAAGGTAAAAGTGTTGAAGAATTAAAAGATTACCAAAAAGTTATTACACGAAACGAAAAAGAATTTATCTATATTCTTGATTTACGTGTGAAGTTCTTACCAATGGTTGCGATTAAACAAATCTCAAATCTTGATGATGGTCTTTTTACAAAAGTTTCGATGCTCTTAAGTAGCTGGACCCCAAATTTTTTAGCTGACGAAGAGTATAACAATGAAGCAGCGGATTCACTGGGGAAACTAGAGGAGCTTTTAGAGATGAAAGCGACTTATGAGTCTGACTATCGTGCAGCAGAAGCTTCTGGTGATGTTAAGAAATCAGAAAAAGCTAAAAAAGAAATCGCTAAGATTGATAATATGATTAAAAATCGTGAAGCTAAAAACGCGAAGAATTTAGAAAAAGCTTTAAGCAAGCTTGAAAGCAGTGAAGCAAGTAGTTATGAAAAACCATTAATTCATGACGGGGATTTAGATTTCTATCGAAAAATTATGGAAAAAGTTATTGCTGATCGTGATTTCTTAAGAAGTATCGTGCGAGTTTCAGGTGTTGGTGCATACCAAAAAGCTGTTCCTTTACGATTTGCTGAGCAATCTCCACTTGTTTTAAGATTCCTTAAGAATCTTGATACTTCAGAGTTAGAAAAAATGAGTGAATCTGAATTGGAGAGTAGAGGTTATAGCACGGAAGAGCGTGAAGCTTTTATCAATTCGTTAAACAATATTTTAAATAATAATAAATATAAATTTTCGAATTAAGGTTTTTCCTGGTCACCTTTCATTATACTGAGAAGGGCCTTGGTTTTATCGTGGACGACAAAGAGATCATTTTCGATTTCAAGTAGGATGTCTTTGTATTGTTCAGGCACTTTTAGTTCAAATTCACGTGTGAATTGATCTGAGTCATCGACTAACTTCATATCACCAATAATCGTATAATGCTTAATAACGCCATTAATACTTGATTCAAATTTAATCTGGCGAGCGTAGGCTTCGATTTTCTCTAAGGAGCTACTTGATATTGTCACCGTGAGTTCTTCTGGGTTTATATTCAAAATGCTGGCTTCTATCATCGTATTAGTGGCCTTGAGTAGCATCTGAGCCTTGATTTTGCAGAAAGCTCCTAGAATCATTGCAGGGTCTTCTCTGACGTATGCTTTATATGATTCATCCATCGTTTTAGGTCTATCATCGATTTCAGTGGTGCTACTGCCACCCAAAACACTAGAAGTTTTTTGTTTTTCAATATTTTCTATGTCTGTATAAAAATCACTTAACATGATTAGTTTATCATCCGAATCTAACAGTTTTTTTACTTTCATTTTTTTTAAGAAATTTTGTGCAACTTCATTGGTTAATCGATAATCGCAAATCACATAATCAATGGAAGCTTTCATCGCAAGCGTAAACGCGTCTTCAAAATCAGTTGCGACAAATACTTTTTTAGCTCCTTGGATGAGTAGAAAACTACGGGCCTTGTCACGTTTTTCAACATCCGGCTCGACTAGCAAAATTGTATTTTTATTAATTTTTCTTTGTAGTGACATTTAGAAACCTGCTCCTACTGAGAAGTTCAAACTAAACTCAGAAATTTTAGAACTCTCTTCCGTGGTTAAACTATCATTGAAAGCGTAACCTAAATTGGTAAGTGAGTATTTCATTTTTATCCCTAACCAATAAATCTGTTTATAGAACCTACGCTCATACCAACCACCATAAGACATACCGTCTTCTGAGTTTGTGACATTTTTTAAAAATTCCAATCCGATGATATCATACAAGTTGCCTTGTCGATTCCAGCGAAAAGAAATGTCGTGCATATAATAGACATGACTTGTTCGTTCTGTCAGATAATTTGCACCGCTTAAAATGGGATATGAAAAGCGATTAAGCGCAGGGCCAAAATTCATGAAAAGGCTGGTGCGATTGGTAATAGTGGTGCGGTAGTTAAAAAAGAAACGCGCCACTTCATTGTTAAATTTAAATTCACCGTGAGCATCGTTAGTAGCATCGTAAAAAACAAAATTACCGTCATTACGGCGATAAGAAAGCCCGTAACCAAAATTTCCTGCTAGAAACTTCGGCCAGTGCGTGTAGGCGAGGGAAACATTGAGAGCACTACCTTTAGCTTCACCTTCAACAATGCTAGCGTTAGTGGAGGTAAAATCATTTTTAAATGTATTAGTACTAGCACCCATGGTTAATTCAATTTCGTATTGATAACCCTTATTAAGTGTAAATTGATAAATTTTACTCGGAACCCCGTGTCCTTTAGCGGGTAATTCTTTAACTGCTGTGACATTTTCATCTTTTGGAAAATCAAAAGAAGTTACGAGCTGATAGTAATAATTCTTTTTATTTTTTAATTTCAAAACGGCGCGGTTATTCGATGCTAAATAGACTTGTCGTCCATATTTGAAATTTTCGTCTTCAGCAATAATAATGTAATAACTGAGCGCATCTTCATTTGCTGTCCATTGGAAATAAACATCGACATCTTGGTTCTGACCTAGGAAGGTATTTTTCGAAGGGTAAATAGGAGTCGGTGGTGGTAAATTCTCATTCGAGAGTATATTAAACTCATAAGTCTCTGACCACTTGGTTTTTGAATATTTATTAGAACCCCTCACGCGCCAGTAAAAGGTTTTTAAATATGAGGGAGCGGCCACATATCCGTATTGATTTTTTAAGACTTTGGTTTCAAATTTAATTTCATCAAAATCATCGTCATGGGAAACTTGTAATTCATATTCATCGACATAATTAATGGAATCCCAATTCATCATAATGGCGGGCTTAATATCTTCGGTATATTTGTAACGCCTTTTATTTTCAAAACTATGCACTTTAGGTTTTAAATCATCAATAATTGGCTTGATAATCACTTCGGCTGGTTCAGAGTAGTGACTTGCGATACGGCCCATTTTATCAATCGCTCGTACGCGCCAGTAAAAATTTTTATTAATAAAAAGCTCCAACTCGATCTCATCCTTTTCTGATTTTAATTTATTAGCATGTTGGAACTGGAGATTATCCGCCAGTTCGATCTGATATGTTTTGGCATACTTGCTTGGTTTCCAACTAAGCGTAATATATTCCGATAAAGTT
Source organism: Bacteriovoracaceae bacterium (assembly GCA_016786485.1). Taxonomy (GTDB): domain Bacteria; phylum Bdellovibrionota; class Bacteriovoracia; order Bacteriovoracales; family Bacteriovoracaceae; genus JAEUWD01. The sequence goes on from JAEUWD010000043.1 coordinate 10,717, forward strand.
TTTTTATTTTCTTCATTGAGCTCGACTTCATAGTTGCGCGAAGTATCTGCTACAGGTGTTGCAAAAAAAAGTTTTATACTACCAGGTTCACTGGCGACACCTTCCATGCCTTTTTTATCAATAGCACGAACACGCCAATAATATGTCCCAACTGAATCGTGTTCCCAAACAAATTTAGTGTCTTCAATAACCATGTCGACAATGTTCTTGTTAAATTTTTTATCCGGGCCAATTTCTAATCGATATTTTCGTGCACGTTCAACCGTCTCCCACTCAAGCGTAACTTCCGTTGTCGCATCAGCACCGTAAGCACTAGGTAAAATCAAATCCAAAAAAAAATTGATAAACTTATTGAAAGTAAACTTCTGCTCAAGCTTATCATTTTTTAGCTTCGGTGGAGCAGGCGGGGGTGGGTCATCCACTTTGAATGGAATGGCTTCAGTATACTCATTAATAACACCTTTCAGGTTAATGCCTCGAACGCGCCAATAAAAAGTTTTCTTCTCGTCGGTTTCCCATTCGAAAGTGTGATTTTTCGTTAACTGGAGCAGGACTAGTTCTTCTTGCTTAAAAACTTTATTGGCCGAAATCTCGATTTGATAATCGGTGAAGGTCGGATTATTTTCCCATTCAAATTTCACTTTAACGGTATTATCAAAAAGCTTAAAGATTTCATTTTTCTGTGGCTGTAATAATTTAATGGTTTCATCACTCTTTTTTAAGAGGATTCGAAATTTCCCAATCTGTGACCATGTTCGTTCTTTACCCTTGCGGTCGTCTAGTTTTATCCGCCAGTGATATTCACCTGGGGCCAGGGCATGATTAATAAATGTTTGTGGAACTTTTTCCTGAACCACGATATCGGTGAACTTTTTATCGTGGGCCAACTCAAAGTCGAAACCACTATCTTTAATATTAAAGACCCATTTAAAGTTAATATCAAAAGACGCTTTTGATAAATCTTCTATGTAGTCAAAAAGATAAGGGTAATATAAGTCTGTATTACCTTCAGGTAAAATCAGTTGTGGCGGTTCTTCTAAGATAACACTGAACTTGTGTGAAATACTTTCACCAACAATGATATTGTTTTTGATAACTTTAATTTTCCAAAAGTAGTTTCCTGACTTTTTAGGTCGTGGTGTTTCAAATTCCGTTTTTGTTGTTTTGTAGCTGAAATACATTTCTTTAAAATAACGATCGCTAGCGAATTCAAAAAGATAAGAGTCGGCTTCCACTAATGGTGTCCAGTTGTATTGAATTTTTTCTTTTGGTGAAAGAATAATTTCGTCATTGATAGAAGGTGAGCTGAGTTTTACGGTGTGCTTACTGACGTTACCAATATTATTGCCAGACATCTCAACTGTTTGGTTTTGACCTACGTTTTGAGAACCATCAGCAGTATTAAAATTCGCGTTACCTGAAAGAACGTCAACTTTGGCAGCTTGACCATCTTTCATATTTAAATTAATTTCCGCGCCTTCTTCTGAGCTTAACTCGAAATCATCATTCCCAACCGTTTTAAGTTTTACGTTTTTACCAAGTTTTCCAGAAATTCCGCCGCTGGCGATATCGATACTGGCATTAGCATCTTTTTTGCTGATAACAACCATACTGTCAGGTTCGATTGTGAAAGTGGAACCGTCATCAAATTTCACCACAACCGAAGAATTTTTCCCGGTGAAGATGGTTTCATTTTCAGTCACTCTTTGTTCACTACTGGCGGGAATCCAGACTAAGTCAGAAGGTAATTTCTTTCTAACGTCGTTTTCTGGATCATAAAGGGTAGCTACCGGGTTTTCTTGTTGCTGGCGTTTCTTGGCCATAATGTTTTGGAATAAAATCTTGTCGTCTAAAATGAGGAGACCCGAAACAAAAAGGAAAAAAGCTGCCACCGAGATAACAATGTTATCAACTTTTTTTTCTGGATCTTGAAAATCTAAAAAGCTTAACTTAATCACTCAACTTCTTCATGCCTTTTATGCCTAGTATTACGAATGTTTGTCACACTCTATAATTATATTATGTATTTGGACATTTACTAGATGAGGAGAGAATTTCATCCCAAGAGAAGAATGAGTAATGTTTAAAAAAGTTTCGCTAAAATACAAATTACTTCTGTTACTGGTGGCCGCACCAGTATTCACACTACTTAGCTATCTTTTGATGGCGACGGATATTTTTGAAGAAGATAAGCTTGCTTATATTTACAGTTCCAATCTTACCAATGTAAAAACACTCTCAACTCAATTGAGAAGTGATTTGGAAATTGTTGATAAAACCAAGGACGTTATTCTTACTGGTTTCAATACAGAAGTAGAATCATTTGATGTTATTTCGCAAAACACTTTCGATGATGAAAATTCCATTCTTCTTATACAGGTTTATGCTAATAAAGGCTTAGCTGATTTAAATCTCGCAGCTGAATTAAAGCAACCCAATTTAAAAGATGAAATTCTCAATTTCGTTGACGCGAATATTAAAACAGCATTGTCGGAAGTTATTAATAACCAACAAATTGTAAAAGTAGTCAATTCGACTGAAGGTATCTTTTCGTCATTTTCACTCTTGAAAACGCGTCAAGGTAAAGGCTACTTAGTCGCCACGGTTTTCAAATCAAACCTGATTTTAGAAGCCTTTTATGGTGATAGTCTCTTTAGTAATTATCTCCTGGGTAATGATGGCAAAATCATTATGGGTAAATCGGAAATTTGGGGGGAAAGTATCTATAACTTCAATTCACTTTCATTCTATAAAAAAATACTGGAAAACAAATTTGATCAGGGAACTTTAGAAGCACGAGAATTTGAAAAACCGGAGTTATTAGTTGCATTCACTCGCTTGCCAGATTTAGGCTATACTATTGTCACCGTCCTTGAAAAAGAATTTGCACTCCGTGCGTTGTACACCTTAATTATTAAATCTCTCATATTCTTAGTCTTTATTGTTTCTCTCTCTATTATATTAAGTGTTATCGCTTCCAATAAATTAACTTCCACGCTTCGCAAACTTTTACTAGGGTCAGAAGAAATTGGTAAAGGGAATTTCGGAGTGCGAATCCAAATTGACTCAGGTGATGAGATCGGGCGTTTAGGTGAGTCGTTCAACTTGATGGCGACTAAAATTTCTAAACTTTTAACAGAATTAAAGGAATACAGCGAAACCTTAGAATTAAAGGTTCAAGAAAGAACTGCAGAATTAAATCGTGCTTTGAAGTTACAGGAAGCGATGGTTGATAGTTTAGGTCAAGGATTTTTTATTTTTAATGAGAGTGGTGAGATTCTCCCCGTTTATTCCAAGGCCAGCGAAAGAATTTTTAACACAACTCCCAGTGGGAAATTTATTGGTGATCTTTTAAATGTTCCTGAAGGTGAAAAAAACTCTTTCAAAGATTTTTGTCGCAGTATGATCAATGAAGATTTACCATTCCAAGATTTGGCGATTATGGCACCCAACCGCGTAAACCGCGAAGATCGTTCAATCTTTGTCGAATACAATCCAATTCGCGATGAGAGTTCGAAAATTAGCGGCGTCGTTGTAGTTGCGACGGATAAAACAGAAGAAGTAAAGGCCTTAAAAGAAGCAGAAAAAGAAAGGAAGTTCGTGGAAATGATTGTTAAGATGATGAGTAATAAAGGACAATTCTTAAAATTTCTGCAAGAAACAAAAAAATATTTAAAAGAAACCAAGGACTTCGTTTTAAGTGGCGAAGAACCAAAAAGTGGTGAGTTGCGTGAAGACGTTCTCTTTAGAGGAATGCATACACTGAAAGGAAATTCTGGTCTTTTCCATATGATCGAGGTGCATAAATATGCTCACGAAATTGAAAACCATATTACAGACATTAAAAATTCCCCGGTACCACAAAAAGCCAAAAAGTATGAAACACTTATTATCATGTTAGAAAACATGGAGGATATTTTTAAGAATTTTGTCAGCGCCAATAAAAAAGTGCTTGGTATTAAGTCTTGGAATAACTTTGAAAAAGCTTTTGAGGTTTCGGTTGATAAACTCCAAACATTCTTAGATAAAATGAAAACCCATAACGTTCACGATGAATTACTCGATAATTTTATGGATACTATTTATTCTGAAGCAACTTACAACTTCTTAGCTCAGTATGAAGAATTAACCGAGGAAGTTGCAACTAAGCTTGGTAAAGAAATTAATCCATTACAAATTTTCGGAGGAGAAATCCGTTTGAATGGTAAAGTTTACGATGAACTATTCTCAAGTTTAGTTCATGCCGTTCGAAACGCGATTGATCACGGGATTGAAAAACCGGATGTTCGGGAAGAGCGAGGCAAGCCGCGCAAAGGAACTATTCAATTCTTTGTGGAAAAAATTCAATCTGATAGTGGTACGATGCTGCAAATTATCATGCAAGATGATGGGGGCGGGGTTGACCCAGAAAGAATTCGCAAAAAACTTACTAATGATGGTAAAGCAGATGTTATTCAAGGCATGGATGATCAAGAAGTCATCCAGCAAATCTTTGCGCCAGGCTTTTCAACTAATACAGAAGTTACTGATTTGTCAGGTCGTGGCGTTGGAATGGATGCGATCATGAACGTTTGCAAGAGTTTAAATGGAACAATTTGGGTGGAATCTGAAGTAAAAAAAGGGACCAAATTCATCATTCAAGTCCCTTTCCGTCGTCAATAAATCAATTAAAAATTACTTATTATGCTTATCCCAGCAGAAAACGATCTTCTCTGCTAAGCTTTGCTTTGTCCATGGTTTCAAAAGATAGTTTGAAGCACCTGATTGAACCGCTGAAACAACTGTATTGCGATCATTTTCGCTGGTTAAAAGTAGGAATGGGACATTTTTGAAAGCCGCTTCTGCACGTGCTAATTTCAAAAACTCGATACCATTTGTTCCTGGCATCATCAGATCGCTGATAATAAACTTAATATCAGCCGCTTTATCTTTAAGAACTTTAAAGGCAGCCTCTCCGTTTTCAGCTTCATAAATCTGACCTGTGAAACCAAGGCCTCTAAGATCTTTGATCAAATTTGCTCTCATTGTTGCATCGTCTTCGGCACATAAAAAACCTGAATTTTCCGCCATTTTTCCCATATATCACCTCTTGTCTTGTTGGATTTTACTTAAAGCCTTATCATAATATAACGATGTTAAAAAAAAAACCACCAGCTTGAGTTGGAAATTAATCAAAAACTCATTTAAAATATTTGGTAGGAGATAATTTTTGTCATTCGCTTTTTTATTAAATATTCCTTCTCTAAATGATAACCCGATGCATCGGGTTGACAAATTTTTTACTGTTGGGAGTCAGGAAGGGGATTTGCTTATCAATGATCCTACGGTTGAAGGGAAACACTGTAGCTTTATAGTCAACGATAACGTGGCTTCGGTCATTGACCACAATAGTAGTTTAGGGACTTATATCGACGGTCAACGTATTCCTTCTGATCGTTTTGTTATTCTCATGAATGGTGACAAATTAAAAATTGGTGATGTCGCGGCAGAAGTGAAATTTCAAGAGGGCGACATGTCGGGCAACTTATATTTATATCAACTAGGTTCTCAGGCCAAAGCTGAAGCCAAATCGGTTGAACAATTATTTGTTGACCAAATCATTAATGAAGTTGATATGGCCGGTCCAGTCGTTGAAGAAAAACCAGAACCTTCAGGCAAAATTAGTGCGACTCAAATCCTAAAGCTCCATGCGACTAAAGAAATTTCACCGGAAGATAAAACTTCTGACAATATTCAGATTCCAAAAGAGTTTAAAGCACCTAAGAAAAAGAAAGGTTTTAAACTGGAATTAGATAATCTTTTTTCCAGCAAGCCAAAGAAAACCAAAGTTCAGAAAGTGAAAGTGATGAAGATTGCTTCCAATTATGGACCCGTCGAGGCGATGGTTCGATTGTTATCGGTTTTAGTCGAATTAAGTTTTGCGAATTTTCTTTATCATCAAGCCTTATTTGACCTGACTTTCACTTTTGAAGGAATTTTGCTCGAAATAAAAAATACATTAGCACTACCTGAATTAGATTTTATTTTCACAGATTATAAAGAATTACTAATTACCTTAATGGTCTTTTCTCTTTTACGTTTGATCAGTGTTGTCGCTTTTTCAGTGTCATACAGTCAGTTTATTCTTTCGTTTGCTTCACAATCGGACGGTAGTTCACCTCGTTTAGGTGGAATTATTCGTGAAGGGATTGGTCTTATTTTGTTACCGATTTCGTTATGTTTAGATTGGATTTTAATTCTCCATAAGCCGACGTTAAAAGAGACGCTTTCAAGATATCCGATTGGACTACAATCAAAAGTTTCAGCGATTGTTTATTCTATTGTTTTGGTGCCGTTGTCGTTAGTCATTTTTATGCTCAATCCTCTCTTGAAAGATTTTTCTTTAAAAGAAGAATTTGTGGTGAATGTCGAAAAGAAGGCGACTAAACAAAATAACGAAGCTTTAAGTTTTCAAAACTCTTTGTTCTATGAATTGCAAGTTTTATCATCGTTTGAATCTGATTTCGAAGTTCTGCCTGTATTCTCCCCACAAGGCGATCTGACCGAAACAGAATTGCTGTTCGTGCACAAAAAAGATGATGTAAGCTTTAGATTAAGAAAATATGACCATAAAATGTTAGTCAATTTACTCCGTCAATTTCAGCAGTCTGATTTATTTTTTAGCATGAGCTATCCGATGCTAAATCAAGCTTTAGAGTCGAATCAATTAAAAAGTGATGTCACAACTGAATTGCAAGATCTCTTTTTAAAATCTTTCGGTCTTAATTTAATGAGCTTGATGGATCATGTGATGACACAAGGACCGATGACGAATGCTTATATTAGTTTGCGTGAATCTCTAGTAAAGGAATTGGGAGTTGCTATCTTTGATAAATTTACGATTACTAATCAACTTGGAAATGATCATATTCGTATCGATTCTCATATTCCAAAAAAATCTTTTCAGATTTTTTATATTCCACTCTCACTTTCTTCTGGTCCGCTTTTAAGAGTTGAGATCGTGGCTTCGTATGAAAAGAGTTTGGAGATTGCAAATAACTTTTTTAGTAATACTAAGAAATTACCTAAGATTAATAAAGATGAACTGGTAAGCGAAAATACGACTGCAATGGGATTGCTAGATTCGATGAGCAATAATAGTGAACTGGCCGCTTCTCATATTCAAACTTTTTTTACTGAAAAAAAGAAAACGATTATTGCCACCAATCCCGTCAACTTTGATGATTATAAGCGTTCGGTACAGTCGACTCTTAAATTTATTCAGATTAAAATGAAGCCCCTGAAAGATGATAAGAAAGTTGCTTGGGAGCAAGCAATTGATACGCTTGAACTTTTGATTAAATGATAAAAATAATACTTTCATTCTTTTTTTTATTTTCGGTGAACGCATTCTCACAGGATATGTTACCAGATGTTGTTTATGAACTTTCCCATCGAAATCCGATTCATTCTGTCATTTTTTTTCCAGTGAAAGATACTTTCTTTTTTAAGCTTTCGACCGAGATGTCGACACAAAATTTAGCTTGGGTCGAAACGGTAGGAGATGAAGAAAAGAAATCAACTCGCACAGGAGTTAATCAATATATTGCCTACGGTATAAGTAATCGCCTGACTTTATTTACCCAAAGTTTCTATCAAATCGGTAATAAAGAAGAATTTTCCTTCACTAGCGGAACTGAAACAGAAATGAAATCGAGTGGAATGAGTGAAGTCGCTATAGGTCTTCGCTGGCGCGCTTTCCGTCAACCAACTTACAAGTTTTATATAGATTTAGAATATCTTATTGCTCCTGAGCAAGGTAAGGGGAAGCGCCCTGGTGTGGGGGTGAAAGGTAACAATTTGCGCGGCGGAAGTATGCAATCTTTTGGGATTGATTTTGCCCGACAGTTTTCTCATTTCGAATACAAGATTTTTGGAAAATATAAAATGTACGGTGATTACGAAGAAGTAGATGAAGCTTTTGCGCTTTATGAAGGTGAAGCTTACAACGAAATATTATTGGGAATTGTCGCTCAATATGAGAGTTTTCACGATTCATTTATTCAACTTGGTTATTCTTATAGTAAATTTGATGAAAATAAAAAAAATGTCAGCACTTACCTGGAGTCATTAGATAATTTTCACCGTGTGTGGCTAAAGGTTGGCTCACATTTTTACCAAGACCAATTCGCATTTAGCTTAGGTGTATATGCTGATATGGTTAAAGGGGCGATGGAAACAGGTGGTAATGAATTTGAATCGAAAGGTTCGCTCACCGGTCTTCAATTCGAGCTAATGATAAATAATCTTTTTAATTAAGGTTGGAGCAGCTTAAGGATTTTAGGTTTCAGTTCTTCTAAACTCCCGATAAATTCAATTTGTGGGGAGTGAGGCATTTTCTTTGCAATTTTATCATCACCACCAATCCAAATTTTAATTTTTTCATTTAATTTATCTTGGAGTTCCTCTAAGTAGATTTTTAACGTTTGTTTGCTAATGCTTTCGTAATAAGGGCTTACACCAAGGACGATGTAATCCACACGTATCGCATTTGCGGCTTGGGCCAAAGCCTCAGCTGGTAAATCACGACCAAGATAAAAAACATCAAAGTTATAATGACAAAAAATAAGGCTGGCACACAGAATACCGAAAGCATGACGTTCATCTGTTGGAGTGGCCAAAGCGATTTTAATTCGATGTTTAGACTTTTTTATATAATGAGTGTGGATGATTTGCCCCACATGAAATTTCACGATGGCCGAAAGACTATGCTCTTGGGCGATGGAAAAAGTTCCTGCTTCAATCTTTCTACCTACGTTCTGAAAAAGAGGTAAAATTAATTTCAGTGCCAGATCTTCTGAGGATAAATTATCCCGTGCTTTTTCCATTTCATGAGAGATGATATCTAACTTAAATGTCGAAAGTGCCATGAGAATATTTTTTAAAATTTCATCAGGAGAAATTAAATTTTTTGATTTTTTTATATTTGAGAATTCATTAGGTGAATTTTTTTGAAACTTCTGAATAAGCTGTTTTAACTCTTTATCATTCAGATTGGCCACCTGGCTAATAGAACTCCCAAAGTTAGTTAATTGAGAAAGTAGACTTAATCTTTCAATGTCTTGTTCTGAGTATAAACGCCGCCCATTTTCACTTCTCTTTGGGACAATTGCTTGGTAACGTTTTTCCCATGCTCGAATGGTATGGGGAGAAACACCTGAAACTTGTGCTGCGACCTGTATGTTAAAATATTCCATTCTATGTCAGTATGACATTTTGATTTTTAAATGTACAAATTTATAACAATAAAAGGTACCTTTTATGAACAGAACATACGAACCTAAGAAAGCTCCATCAGCTCAAAAAAACTATCTTAAGACTTATGAACATTCTCTAAAGCATAACCATGATTTTTGGATGGAAACCTCGAAGCGTTTGGATTGGATAAAAGCACCTACTAAGTCCCTTGAGGGTAACTATGAACAAGTGAATTTTAAGTGGTTTGATGATGGTGTTTTAAATGTTTCTATAAATTGTATTGACCGACATTTGCCGACCAAAAAAAATGAGGTGGCTCTTATATGGGCCAAAGATGAATTGGGCGAATATGAACGAATCACTTATCAGCAACTTTCTGAAAATGTTGGTCGCTGCGCCAACATGCTTAAGTCGCTGGGAGTGAAAAAAGGTGATCGTGTTTGCTTGTATCTGCCAATGATCCCTGAACTCGTCTACAGTATGCTGGCCTGTGCACGTATCGGAGCGGTTCATTCCATTGTCTTTGCAGGTTTTAGTGCCGAGTCTCTGCGTGGTCGTATCGAAGATGCGAAATGTAATATCGTTATTACCGCTAACGAAGGTAAGCGCGGTGGAAAGTTAATTCCACTGAAGCAAATTACCGATGATGCTATCGCAGGTTTTGATTTTGTAAAAAATGTGATTGTGGTTCATCGCACTGATGCCAAAGTGAATTATCAGAAAAAAGATGTAAAATATGAAGAGCTGGTGGTGAAACAATCGGCTGAATGTAAACCAGAATCGATGAAGGCGGAAGATCCACTTTTTATTCTCTATACATCGGGTAGTACCGGAAAACCGAAAGGCTTGCTTCACACGAGCGCTGGTTATTTACTATATGCCTCATACACACATGAATTAGTTTTTAATTATAAGCCAGGACAAATTTATTTCTGCGCTGCTGATATTGGATGGGTGACAGGTCATAGTTATATTGTCTACGGACCACTTTCTAATGCGGCCACTTCTGTCATTTTTGAATCAACACCGCTTTATCCAGCGGCCGATCGTTATTGGAAAATTATTGATGATTTGAAGGTTCAAATTTTTTATACCGCACCGACGGCGCTCAGAACGCTCGCCGCCCAAGGTGATGAGTGGCTGAACACTTCCAAGCGTTCTTCATTAGAAGTTTTAGGAAGCGTTGGAGAACCGATTAATCCAGAAATTTGGGAGTGGTATTACCATAAGGTCGGTCATGAGAAATGCTCACTGGTTGATACTTGGTGGCAAACGGAAACGGGTGGTATTCTTATTTCGCCTATTCCGGGGGTAACGAAGATGAAACCGGGTTCAGCCACATTGCCGTTGTTCGGAGTTGAACCGATCATTGTCCAAGCGGAAAATGGTAAAATTCAGACCGAAATAGAAGCACAGGGTGCCTTATGCCTGAAACGTTCATGGCCAGGCCAAGCTCGCACCATTTACGGTGACCACGAAAGATTTATTCAAACTTATTTTTCACAATATAAAGGCTTCTATTTTACTGGTGACGGTTGTAATCGCGATGCTGATGGTTTTTATTGGATCACCGGTCGTATCGATGATGTCCTCAATTGTTCTGGGCATCGCCTAGGCACAGCGGAAATTGAAGGAGCGATTGTCGAAAATAAAAACGTCGCAGAAGCCGCAGTTGTTGGTTATTCTCACGATATTAAGGGAACTGGGATTTACGCTTACGTAGTTTTACAAAAAGGCGTCAAAGCTTCGGACGATATCATTAAAGAAATTAAAGCTTCAGTTCAGAAGGGCATTGGAAAATTCGCCTCACCAGATATCGTGCATGTGACGACTGGTTTACCAAAAACCCGCAGCGGGAAAGTCATGAGAAGAATTTTGCGTAAAATTGCTTGCTCTGAATTTACTGGTTTGGGCGATATATCTACACTTTCAGAACCAAACGTAGTTGAGTTGCTGATCGAAGAACGAAAAAAGATTAAGTGAAATCTTGCCAGAAGATTCGATTCTCAATTTGATTCGGCAGGTTTTGAATAACCTTTTCTGGAAAATATTTTTTGATTTGTGCTTCTAGCAATTCAATCGAACGGCTTAAGCCAGTGAAAAAGTGCTTTTGCTTAAATTCCCCCTGTAACATCAGCACCATTTCATTTAATTCTTCTTGGGTCATTTGCTGAGCAATTTTTTTACCCACAAGCAATTTGATTTTTCTCTCAAGCAAAGAAATGTAAAGCAAAATATGGCCGTTATGATCTTGTGAACTTCCTAAGAGGTAAAATACTTCAATCGATTTCTCGTCTACTTCGCGCAGTACTTCAACCGTTGAGAGAAAGTATTTTTTCAAAAACTTTAATTTACCAATGAAAGCAAAGAACACAAAAAAGAGAAATTGTAGAATAATTGGGTAAAAACTAAATTCAAATTCGAAATAAAAACTAATACAAAAACTGCAAATAAAAGACAAGATAACCGCAAATCGTAAAATGGCCGCAGGATACTGGTCACTGCTTTTGGCGATACAAAGAACTAGTTCGCTACCTGTGTTAGATTCAAAAGCCTTGATTTTATTTTCAATTTTTTCTTCCTCATCAGAAGCTAAGAATTTTCTTTTCCAATTCATTACCAACTCCCCGAGGCGCCACCACCACTAAAACCACCACCACCTCCGCCCCAGCTGGAACGTCCACCCAATCCCCCCATACTTCCGCCGCGATAACCACTGCGACGCCCATTTGTAAGGAGATAGAATAGAAAATTATTGAGGCCAACTAAACCGATAAAAAAACCAAAAGTAATGGTGAGTACCAGCACGCCTACGCTGAGCGTGCCCAGTAGTAACCAGATTAATCCTGTGGCACTAAGTGAACCAAAAAGACCTTTACTAAAAACTCCCTGACCGAAAATGCGACGGTAGAGAGGGTATAAAATCATCAGAAAAATAAGGAACGGAAAAAAATAGAGACTATTTTGATGGTATTCCTGCCGAACGGAATAAGCTGGTTTCTTGGTTTCAACGACTTGCTCGATGGCAAAATCAGTTTTTTTAGAAATTTCTTCTACCACTAAACCAATACCGTAGCCATATTGGCGATTTTTAAAGTTTGGCACGAGATACTTATAGATCATGTCAACTGCTTCCACGTCAGTGATAGCACCTTCGAGTCCTTGCCCAACTTCGATACGAATCTTGCGATCTTTAATCGCAATCACAATCATAATCCCGTCATCTTGTTTCTCACGGCCGATTTTCCATTTTTCCGCTAATTGAATGGAGTATTCTTCAATCGGTACACCTTCGAGACTATCGATGGTTAAAACCTGAATTTGCGGTCCACCTTTATTATAAAGGTTTTCGATCATGCTCGTGAGTGCAGCTTTTTCCTCGCTACTCATTAGTCCAACTTGATCTTCGACCGCTTGTCGAAGCGTTGGAAGTTCAAGCGAGAAAGCATTTGCCATCAGGCATGAAAACAAAAAGAAAATCGGGAGGAAACGATTTAGCATACTTAGAATTGAACTTGCGGATTAGCAGTTTCAGCTTCGCTAATCGAAAATTGTGGTTTCTTTTCGTGATGAAAGAAAATCATATTTGCTAAATTCGTAGGAAAAACGCTAATTAAATTATTAAATTCTTTAACGCTTTCAATGTATCTTCTTCGTGCAATAGCGATACGATTTTCCGTTCCTTCTAATTGAACTTGAAGTGCTTGGAAATTCGTATTGGCCTTAAGGTCAGGATATTTTTCGACCACTACCATTAATTTGCCTAAAGCTTGCGTCAGTGAATCTTGTGATTTTTGGTATTCTTTAAAAGTGTTGTTGTCGATTTTATTCGTCGAAATTTCTACCTGTGAAGCTTTTGAACGAGCAGTAACAACGGCATTCAAAGTTTCAGCTTCGTGTTTTGCGTAACCTTTAACCGTTTCAACTAAATTAGGAACGAGATCAGTTCTTCTTTTATATTGGTTTAAAACTTCGGCCCAAGTCGCTTCCACTTCATTCACAGCAGTTGGGATAGATTGAACGCCACAAGATGTAATCGTTAGGGTTAAGAGAATTAAAAAAATCTTTTTCATAGTACCTCCTAAAGGCAAAAAAAAACCGAAGCATGGGTAGCTTCGGTTCTTTTTAAATTTTAGTCAATACTAAGCGAATTAAGATAGTTTTTTAATTTGAGTCGCGATTCTTGAAGTTCTACGAGCAACTTGTTGCTTCTTAATAACATTCGTCTTCGCCATTTTACCTAAAGCTGATTGTAGCTCTGGTAATAGTTTAAGCGCTTCAGTTTTATTTTTGTCTTCAATAGCTTTTTTAATTTTTTTAGTTAGCGTTCTCATTTTAGAAAGCTTAATTTTGTTACGAGCTCTACGAACGATAGTTTGTTTTGCTCTTTTTTCTGACGACTTGTGGTTTGCCACTCGATGCTCCTTTAAATACTTAATATTCGAGGGCATTTTATAAAACATTCCTAGTTTTATGGCAAGCATTAAAAAAACCGCTAAGGGAAATTGTGTTGACCTCTCGTAAGCAAAAAAGCATATTAAAATTTAATTCTAACTCATTGAAATTGCACAAGGGGTCAAAATGTCAGACATCAAATCGATTGGGGTTATTGGGGCCGGTCAAATGGGAAGAGGAATTGCTCAAGTGGCAATCCAAGCTGGATTTGGCGTTATCTTGTACGATATCGCAGAAGAATCTATCACTAAAGGTGCCGATTTCATCAAGAATCAACTGAATAAAGGCGTCGAAAAGTCTAAGTGGAGCGATGCTGACGCTAAAAATGCACTTAAAAAACTGACAGTTTCGACTAAACTCTCTGATCTTTCTCAGGTGGATTTAGTGATTGAAGCTGCTACTGAAAATAAGAAAATCAAATTTGAACTTTTTAAAAAGCTGGATGAAGTGGTGAAAAAAGAAGCCCTTCTCGTCAGTAATACATCTTCCATTTCGATCACTGAAATTGCCGCTCAAACGAAGCGCCCGGAAAAAGTGGCGGGCATGCATTTTATGAACCCTGTTCCAGTTATGAAATTAGTCGAAGGTATTAAAGGCTTAGAGACTTCCGCTGAGACCTTCACCGCGATTGAAGAAGCTTCGAAGAAAATGGGTAAAGTTTTTGTTGCTGTTAAAGATATGCCAGGCTTTGCAGTTAACCGTATTCTTATGCCGATGATTAACGAAGCGGTTTATGTTCTTCACGAAGGTATTGCATCAGTGAAAGACATTGATGCTGCCATGACTTTGGGAACGAATCAGCCTATGGGGCCACTAACTTTGGCCGATTTTATCGGCTTGGATACTTGTTTAGCGATCATGGAAGTTCTCTTCGATGGATTAGGTGATACTAAGTATCGTCCTTGTCCGCTCTTGAAACAATATGTGGCCGCGGGTCGCCTTGGCCGCAAAAACGGAAAGGGTTTTTATGAGTACTAATTTTCAATTTTTAAAATACGAAGAAAAAAATCAGGTCGGTTTTTTAACGCTTAATCGTGAAGATAAACTAAATGCTTTAAATGAGAAAGTGCTCCAAGAATTACGAGAGTTTCTAGAAAATTTTATTCATGAACCAAAGCCTATCAATGGTCTTATTTTCACCGGAGCTGGCGAGAAATCTTTTATTGCAGGTGCGGACATCGCTTCGATGAGTGAAATGGATGAAAAGAAAGGTGAAGCTTTTGCGACATTAGGTCAGCAAGTCACTTTTTTATTTGAAGCACTCAAGATTCCCGTTATTGCAGCTGTAAACGGTTTTGCTCTTGGTGGCGGCTGTGAAATGTCGCTGGCATGTGACTTTATTTATGCGACTGAAAATGCTCGTTTTGCTCTGCCTGAAGTGAGTTTGGGATTAATTCCTGGTTTTGGTGGAACACAACGATTAGAAAATGTGATTGGCCGAAACTATGCCCGTGAAATGGTCTACACTGGTCGAATGATTAATGCTGAAGAGGCCTTGCGCATTGGTTTGGTAAATAAAATTTTAAAAACGAAGGCTGAATTATTGCAAGCAGCTGAGGAGACGATCAAAGAAATTGCTCAAAAATCTCCTTATGCCGTTGGGATTGCCAAAAAAGTTATGAATAATGGTAATGATCTAACGATTGCTGAAGGTTTAAGATTGGAACGTGAAAGATTTGCTGCTATTTTTAACTCATACGATATGAAAGAAGGGACAAAGGCCTTTGTTGAAAAACGCAAGGCAAGCTTTAAAGGAAAATAAAATGTTGGATGAGAACTACAGCGAATTGCGAGACCTGGTGAAGAAATTTTCCGACTCTGCCGTTGCACCGATTGCCGCAAAAATTGATTCTGAAGGTGAAATTCCTAAAGAACTCAGAAATCAATTAGGCGAAAATGGCTTTATGGGTTGTTATATTCCTGAGGAATATGGCGGCGCTGGCATGGACTATCTTTCATACGCCATTTTAGTTGAAGAAATCTCTCGTAGCTGTGCTTCGACAGGAGTTCTGATTTCGGCCCATACTTCGCTTTGTAGCTGGCCGATTCTTGAGTTTGGAACCGAAGAACAAAAGAAAAAATATCTACCCAAATTAGCTTCTGGTGAGTGGACAGGTTGTTTCTGTTTGAGTGAGCCCAATGCTGGGTCAGATGCAGGATCATTAACGACGACAGCGATTGATAAAGGTGATTATTACGAACTTAATGGTGTTAAAAACTGGATTACAAATGGTAAGGAAGCGAATGTCGCTATCGTTTTTGCCAAAACTCGCAAGACCGATGACTACAAAGGGATATCAGCCTTCATTGTCGAAACGAGCTCTCCTGGATTTAGTATTATTAAAATCGAAGATAAATTAGGGATTAAGGGCTCATCAACTGCTCAATTGGCCTTTGATAAGATAAAAGTCCCAAAAGCTAACCTTTTAGGGCCATTAGAGAAAGGTTTTAGAGTTGCGATGGCGACGCTTGATGGCGGTCGAATGGGGATTGCGGCCCAGGCGCTGGGGATTGCTCGCGGGGCCTTTGAGTATGCAAGAAAGTATTCGATGGAACGAATTCAGTTCGGTCAGCCGATTGCTAAACTTCAGGCCATTCAATTTATGTTGGCCGATATGAGTACGAAAATCGCTGCCGCCAGATTGATGTTATATGACGCAAGTACTAGAAAAGATAAGGGTTTACCCTTCGCAAAAGAAGCTGCTCAAGCCAAACTTTTTGCTTCAGAAGCTGCCATGTGGATTAGCACCAAGGCTATTCAACTTTGCGGCGGAAACGGCTATACCAAAGAATATCCCTTGGAGCGTTTCTTTAGAGATGCCAAAATTACCGAGATTTATGAAGGTACTTCTGAAATTCAGCGTATAGTTATTGCGTCATACGAGTTAAAAGAGATCTAAAACATTGGCAAAATTTGCGAGTGGTGTTAGTTTATTTCGTCTATGATTTTCGATAAATGGAGAAAGCTTATGGGAAAAAAAGCAGCAAAGAAAGCGGCACCTAAAAAAGTTGCAAAAAAAGATAATACAAAAAAAGTAAAGGCCGCGAAACCTGCGCTAAAAGCGAAAGCTCCTGCCGTTAAAAAAGAAAAAGTTAAAGCGGCCAAGGAAGCCGTTAAAGAAAATAAAAAAGTAGCAGCAAAAAAAGCCGCTCCTGTTAAAGCTGAGGCGAAGAAAGCTACTGCTCCTTCGAAAAAAGCCGTAGCGGTTAAAGAAGCAAAAGTTGAAGCGAAAAAAGCCGCTGGAAAAAAAGCCGCTGGAAAAGTTGAAGCAAAGAAAGGCAAAAAGAAAGCTAATGATGAAGAATTAGACGAAGAGGTTAATACTAAGGCCAAAAATTCTGATGAAGAAGATGAAGATGGTTTTGGTGCTGGCGATTTCGAAAAAAATATGAAGCTTGAGCTTAAGCGTGCCAAAGAAGCTGCCAAAAAAAGCAAGCATGATGATGCAAAAGAAATCCAAGGCAAAATCAAAACAGAAATCCAAGGTTTGATTGAAGATTTCAGTTGGGGAGATATCAAAGATGCTATCGCTTCAATGGAGTTTTTCATTGATGATAAGTCAGATGAATGTGTCGAGAATGGTTGTGATAACTTGAAATCAACGGCTCAGTATTGTCGACTGCACTACATTGCAAACTGGAGCAAAATTAAGAAGAAAGCAGAAATTTTATCAGCTGGTAAACTACAAGATATTATCGAAGAACTAGTTAAAAAATACCCTCTTAATTACATCGAAAGCATTATGAACGATTTTGCTGATGATAAAGAATTCTTTAAAGCATTGAATGAATTAAATATCGCTGCTGACTTAGAATTTGAAGACGAAGCAGAATTTGTTGATACAGAAGAAGAAGATGATGATGATGTTATTATTGAAGCTGGTAAATTCAGTGGAAGCACTGAAGCCTTCGAAGAAGACTAAAATTTACTGATTTTTTCTAATATCTTCTTTTAAAATATTTTCAGCCTCTAATGATAATGCCACATTTTCGCGCGTGACTTTATAATAGATGACATCTTTTTTGTGTTTGGTTTCCTGCCAATTTGGTTCGAAATCATCCCAGTCTTTGTTTGAAAAATACTCATCAAAGAAAGCTCCGGCCAAATCGACAAGGACATCGAGAATTTTATCGGTTTTAGTTTCTTTTGTAATATCGACTGACAGAAAGCATGAAACTGGTAAGACACTAGTATCAGAATTATCCACCCAGGAAGCGACAATCAGTAGCTCGTCATTATAAATTTTGCCATAGAGGTCAAAACTTTTATTCTGCGCTACGCACTCAGCTTCAAAAGTCTGGTTAAGGATGATAACAATCTCTTCTTGCCACTCAGCAGGGATGTCAATCCCTTCATTAATGTCGTGTTCTTTTCTTGAAAACATACGCAACTTTTACAACAAAATTTGATGACTATCAACCGCTTACTGTATACTGGGTAAAAGAGGTGATTATGGAAGTCTATTTGAGTGCTGGTCAGCGGACCGCGATTGGTAGTTTTATGGGGAGTTTAGCGCAAGTTTCTGCGCCGAAGTTAGGTGCCGTAGCGATTGAAGCTGCCCTTAAAAAAGCTCATTTTGAGAAAAATGATGTGCAAGAAGTTTTCATGGGACACGTGGTTCAAGCTGGAGTAGGTCAGGCGCCGGCCAGACAAGCAGCCTTGTTTGCTGGTCTTTCAGATGCGACCCCTTGTACGACAGTAAATAAAGTTTGCGGTTCAGGTTTACAGGCCGTAATCCTTGCGGCGAAGTCGATTATGCTGGATGGGATTGATGTCGCAATCGCAGGTGGAATGGAGAACATGTCGCTCGCTCCAGGTTTACTTCCTTTCTATCGCTCAGGTTTTAAATTTGGAACATCAGAAATAAAAGATTCAATGCAATGGGATGGCTTGTGGGACGTGTACAGTAATCGTCCGATGGGAAATTGTGCGGAAGAAGCCGTCAAGAAATATAATCTGACTCGTGAGGCGCAGGATGAATTTGCAATCAATTCATTTAAGCGTGCACTTGAAGCACAGAAAAATGGTTCGTTCCAAAATGAAATATCAGCAGTTGTGATTAAAGATAAAAAAGGTGATATCAGTATCACGAGCGATGAAGGCCCAAGCAAAGTTAATTTTGAAAAGTTGCCAAAACTTTCTCCCGCTTTTGAGAAAGATGGAAGTATCACAGCGGCGAATGCTTCAACTATCAATGATGGTGCAGCTGCGATTGTTTTAACTAGTGCTAAACATAAATCAAAAGCACAATTTCGTATTGTCGGTTGGGCCTCACATGCTCAAGCACCAACTTGGTTTACAACCGCGCCAGTCGAAGCAATGAAGAAAAATTTACGTCAGTGCAAACTCAATATTTCACAAATTGATTTGTTCGAAATCAACGAAGCTTTCGCTTGTGTCACCATGGTTGCAATGAAAGAACTTGAAATTCCGAGCGAGCGGGTCAACATTTTTGGGGGGGCGATTGCCCTTGGACACCCAATTGGTTGTTCTGGAACCAGAATTTTAGTGACTTTAATGAATGCAATGGAGAAGAAGGCGGCAAAAATGGGTTGTGCGGCCATATGTATTGGCGGCGGCGAAGCATTGAGTATCATAATAGAGAGAGTATAATTTTCTATTAGGATACAAAGAGAACATGGCGACCCCAGCAGCTTCGGCAAACTCAAAATCTGGTTTACGAAAACTTGCTCCAGCGGAAGTTTTATTTAACGATGGTGAACCAGCGGATTCACTTTTCATTATTCAAAAAGGTCAGCTTCGACTTTATAAACCTAAAGGCCGTGGCTTCGTTGAAATTGCTGTTCTAAGAACCGGAGAAGTTATCGGTGAGATGGCATTCTTCGATGATGATGGTGGCGGAAGAAGAAGTTGTTCAGCTGCCGCAATGACCAGTTCTGAAATTATCGAAATTTCGTTCACAGCATTTGCTAAAACCATGTCGAGTTTAAATCCTTGGTTTAAAACAATTATTAATACACTGGCCAATCGCTTACGAAAAACTAATGCGAGAGTGAAAGAACTCGAATCAAACAGCGTGGCGATTGATTACGGTACCGGTAAACAGGGTGAATATGAATTCATGAAGCCGCTTGAGCTCGTGAAAATGTTAGGGGCTTTTTTCTTGGTACTTAAGGCCCACGGAAAAACTCATCCGATGGGAACTATTCTCGATAAGAAAACGCTACTTTTTTACACCAGCGATATCTTTAGTCTATTGGAAGTGAAGCTTGATTCACTGTTGCTGCTTCTGCAACAACTCGAGCACGTTTTGATTGATGATAAGGGTGATGGCGAAGCTACGATTTTAGTAAAAAATATCGAAATGATTCGACATATCTTCCTGCATTTAAATACTGAGCGTTTCTTGGAAGAAGGCAAAAAACTCAAAGTTAGTTCACAGTGTGAAATGTTTTTAGAAAAAATTTCTGAACATATCAAAAAAGTGAATCCAAACGTTGAGGCCATCGAAATTGTTATCAATCCAATTCTTAAATTTTTTGAAGAGCGTAGTATGAAAATTGGCATTGCTAATTTAGCGGATGCTCAAAATTATGGAATTTGTGCCGAACCATTGGTCGATGATACGGGCACGGTCAGATTACAAATTGATGTTGAGAAATTAAACAAGTCATTACCGATCATTAAATTCAACAGCATGATGAAAAAAGCTAATCAAGAAAAAACTAATTATTAATTACGGAGTGTTGGTTGCGATCGACGTGAAGTAATAGTCAATCTTATCGCCGTTTGAAATAACCGCTGTCCCATTTAATTTAATTGCATAACCTGTTTGATAAATCCCTGGCTCAACCGGTGTACGATCAGCAGCTGATTTGATCAAAATGTTGCCGCTAAATTCACCATAGTAACTCCAACCATTCACCATACTTTCTGGAATTTGAGTTCCGTTTTTAAAAATAGCAATGGTGCTAGTATTTGGTTGGCGATCAAGAACGATAAATCCTCGATATTCTGGTGGATTTTGTAATTTGACATACACACACTCAGGGAAGGTGGCTTTACAATTTCCAAAAAGCTCAACCAAGTAACCTGTGTATGGCTCGGCTGGCTGACCCGCTGGAGGGATAGGACTTTCACGAGTGTTTTTATTATTATAGAAAACGTTATCGTAACGGAAACCGTTCGTTAAATCATTACGAGTACATTCATATCCATTGCTTTTTACGACTCTAATTTGAGTTGTATCAAAAGTATTAGTAGTTGCTACTGGCCACCAGTTGTAAATATGTGGAACTGTCACTTGAGAAATATTCTGACTTGCAGACTGGAAGACGTTGGCCAAGCTTTGTGAACATAAGTTAAAAGAATCAGCAATCGAGCCTGAAGTCACGTTACTATTGGTTGAGTAGTTATAGATTTGTCTTGAAACATCTTTGTACCGAACAGCATTTATCATTCCGTTGCCGCAAGAAGAGTGAGGGACAATTGTAATGAAACGGAATTGTTCACTTCTTAAAAGACTTGGTTTCGAAGCATCACCTGATGGAAGTGAATCATAATATTTACGAGTAAATTGTTTTAATTGTGTCACTCGTTGTGTTTGTAATGCAGTGGTTGCTGGAATATCAAGATATCCACCAGAATAAATAGCCTCATTATCATCACCGTTAGAAACTAAAAGAACATGAGTATATGCACCTTTTCTGAAAACAGTATCATTAGCATTACTGCGGTGGTTAGCATTGATGATATCAATTGCTCGTTTAACCCCAAATTCACTTGAACCACCAACGAGCTGACTAAAAGGCTGGATGTCAGTCGCAAGCTTTTCAGCAGAACCAATATAGTTAACTAAAGTTGAGGCAATCGGTTTACTTGCTACGACTGGAAAATTGGTAAGATTTTCATTTGTTGATTCTGGAATCAGTGGAGCGACCATCGCACGGTAGTCAAAGTCATCAGAAACTTGTGTCAGCGTATTGGCCATAGCTTGTCTTAAGGCATCGTTAAGATGATAAACGCTGGCCGAATTATCAATTAAAAATAAAATATCAACCGGTGGTTTCACTAAGGTGCTAGCAGAGCAACCTTGTACTTGATACTGAACAATCGGATCGACACCAACACTACCACCTTGTGAACTCGCACCGAATTCTTCAGTGTTACAGCTGATTAACAATAAGAGTGGTAACAGAAGCCATTTTTTCATTTTATTTACTCCGACTCATATAACCTATCGGATCGTTTCGTAAGAAATTAAGTGAATAAAGATTGATGGATGGTTTTGGTCGGGTATGAGTAACAAAAGGCAAAATTTTCATAAAGTATGAGAGAATGGAATTACTCGATATTATAAAGATATAGTAAAATCGAAGAGTTGAAGGAAATAAACATGTGGTACTACGTCGATGGTAAGGAAAGAAAAGGTCCAGTTGATGAATCAATGCTTCAGCAGCTTTTTCAATCTGGTCAGTTAAATGATGATTCTTACGTTTGGAAAAACGGTTTTGCTAACTGGACAAAAATTAAAGATGTTACCGAACTTTCTTTTTCGCTACCGTCGCAAATAGGTGCCAGCACAAGCGCTCCGTCGTTATTGGAATTAGTGGCAGATAAGAAAAATATTTTTATTCGGATTGGTGCTGATCGCGGGTCAATTCCTAATGACTATGGTCCCTTCAGTATAGATTTGCTTAAAAGATTATTTAATGAAAAAAGAATTAACGCTCGCACCTTGGTTTTTACCACAGGTCTATCAAACTGGACGCTCTTAGGTGACTTTGCTGATTTCCAAGAA
>JAEUWD010000013.1 GCA_016786485.1 Bacteriovoracaceae bacterium
GTGCTGATATCAGGTTTGCTAGGAATGTATGTTTATTATCTTGGTATGCAATATATTTCAGCGCGTAGTGTGGCCTTAAGTGAATTGTTTTTCCCATTCTGCGCCATCATCGTTAATTGGCTTTTCTTAGGCAAGACGTTAACGCTTGTTCAATTATGTGGTGGTGGTCTATTATTAGTAGGCTCAACCTTGATTCAATTGAGAAAATATTAATGAAAACGGTTATTGCTATTGATACATTAATTGAACGTGATGATTCCATTCATTATCTGGAACTCATGCTTCATATGTTTCCTGAAGCGGAAATCTATACGCTTGTACACTGCCAAGGAAAAATTGGTGGTAATATTGAATCACACAAAATTCATTCCACCTTTTTAAGTCACATGGTGAAATCGAAAACTGATTTTCGTTCAAAGTTATGGTTAGTTCCTGGCGCGATCAAGCAATTGGCTATCCCTAGTGACGTGGAACAAATAGTGGTGATTTCTTGTGGTTACATTCATCGCCTCGCCACTTCAGAAAAGATCAAACGTATAAATTATTTCTATCGTTACAATTTTACCGAAGATATCTTGGGTCTTTTTGTGCGAAAACTGTTCGCCCCTTTTTTGGCCAAATGGATTGGCCAAGACATTCCGGGAAATAATTTTTACTGTTCCCAAAGTATTAAGAAATTTTATCCTTACGCTGGTGAGGTGTTACCGCCAGTGGTGCGAACTGATGACTTTCCTTTGTTTGAAGCTCAAGCCACGATTGAAAATCAAATCACCATCATGTTAGATGAAAACGACGTAACGACAGAAGAAAAATTAAAACCGCTTTTTGCGAATCATAACCTAAGTCTGATTCGAGTTAACCCGATGAAATGTGACGGCGACTTTGCAGCAGCATTAAAAGTTTCCTCCGCCTTTATCGATTTACGCCAACAAGATTTGCCCTACAAATGTTTGCAAGCTTTTGCCGCAGGTCGACCAGTGATGGCAATTGAAAATGATTTTAGTCGTGAGTTTTTAACAACTTCAGGTGCGTTGTTCATTAAATCAAAAAACGATATTGCGAATGCGCTTCCTTCTTTTTTGAATTTTAAAAACAATGTTGATTCGAAATTTTTAAGAAGAGAGGCTCTGAAATATAATGGTCGAATTTTTAAATCGCGTGTCGGGCGTTTTCTTACTTTTGAAGTTTAAGTAAATCTTCCATTTTTAAAATGGTTTCACTGATAACCGTATCAATTTTTTTATTCTTGATATTAAGGATTGTGGCCGCAGAATGAGAGTGTCCACCACCACCAATAGCGCGTGCAATATTTCCGACATCAATATCACCACCGGAACGCAAGCTGACCTTGAGTTCATCACCGTCTTCACGGAACATGCAAGCGACTTTGATATTATCGAGAACTAAGAGGTGATTAATAAAAGCGTGAGTATCTTCCATGTCACCATTAAACTTTGTCAGTGTTGAATTATTGAGCGTAATCCAGGCAATTTCCCCTGACTTATTTGAGTGCGTGGATGTTAGAATCGTACCCAATAGGTGCATATGAGAAACTTTTTTCGTTCCGTAGATACCATTATAGGCAATAGGAGCTTCAATTCCCGTATCGAGCAAATCGGCAATGAGACGGTGAGTTTTGCCCGAGACCGTAGGATAGCGAAAGCTACTCGTATCAATCAGAATTGCCGTATAAATCGGTAGCGCTAGTTCTTTATCAAACTTAATTCCCAAAGCTTGAATCATCAGTCCAACGATTTGCCCCGTGGCCGCTGCTGTAATATCAATACAATGTTCTTTAACAAGAGCTGCCTTGGCCGGGTGGTGATCAACAAAAAGTATATCTTTGGGATCATACTTTTTTAGATATTCATACATGCGATTACCTACTCGTTCAATGGAGTTGGTGTCGACGACAATACATAAATCAAAAGCTTCAGTTTTCTTTTTAATAACAGCGTCCATCGGCTTTACGATCGATTTAGGGTCAAGGTAGTGATACCGCTCAAGTAGGCCCTCTTCATTAACACAAGCAGCGTCGACGCCCATTTTTTTCAGCGCCATACATAAGCCAATCTCACTTCCGATTCCGTCAGCGTCTGGCATCATGTGTGTGGTAATCAAGATTCGTTTAGCAGATTGAATCTTTGCTTTAAATTTTTGAGTTAAATCCATTTAACTTATTTTCGGTTATATTCTGGTGGCAGTAAACAGATTAAAGTACTTGGATAATGCCAACATATTGTAATCTGAATGTTTGCACATGATAAATTTATTGTTATTCTTTTTCTCAACACGGATAATTTCAAAATATTATGCATGCAGTAGTAGTCGATAAAATCAGTAGGTCATTTGGGGTGAACAAGGTTCTGGATAACCTTTCTTTTTCTATTAAGGAAGGAAGTATTCATGGATTCTTGGGGCCAAATGGAGCAGGTAAATCGACCACGATGAAAATCCTCTCTGGTCTTTTAGCGCCACATTCAGGCGAAGTGAAAATTTTCGGCGAGAGTTTGACCGAGCATCAGAAAAAAGTGAAAAAACAAATCGGAATTTTACCAGACGAGTTACCGCTTTATTACGATATGGTGGTGAGTGATTTTTTACATTTTGTGGCACGTCTTAATGGGGTTGATCTGCTATTAATCGAGCAATATGTTGATGAGTGCTTAAAGAAAACGGGTTTAGAAGAAAACCGTGGGCGCATTATTGGAAACCTTTCTCGTGGTTACAAGCAAAGAGTGGCGCTTGCTCAGGCCATGGTATTTAAACCAAAGATTCTTATTTTGGATGAGCCGACAGTCGGGCTTGATCCGAATAGTGTAAAAGAAATTCGCGAACTCATTTTAAGTTTGAAAAAAGATCATACCATTTTCTTATCTAGCCATATTTTAAGTGAAGTCAGTTTAATGTGTAATGATTTAACCATTATTAATCGTGGTAAAATCATGGCGACGGGAACTGTGGAAGAAATCCATCAGCAGTTTAAAACCAAAAATATTTTAGTTTGCCGTGTGCATTCGATTTCTCATTTAGAAAAAATCCAAAACCTTGAGTATGTGAATAAACTGGAAACAAAACAATTATCAGAGCATGAATACGAATTGCGTGTAGATATTAATTCAACCAATGATATGCGGGCAGAGTTAAGCGAAGCTATTATCAAAAATAAAATGGGTCTTTTGACTTTTAACGAAGAAAAATTAGATTTAGAAAAATTATTCTTAGAGGTAATTAAATAAAATGACATTAACCATTTTTTTTAACGAATTAAAAAGATATTTTTATTCTCCTGTAGCTTATGTTATATCGGCAGTCTTTAGTATTACTGTCGGATGGATGTTTTTTAATTCGATTATTCAGTATATCGCTCAGATTCAGGCCATCGGTCCGGGCGGGGAAGGTCAAATTTCTTTCGATAATATTATTTTCTCGCTTTTTGGAAATGTGAATTTTTTATTACTTTTTATTATCCCACTTTTGACTATGGGATTAATTTCCACTGAAAAAAAATACAAATCTATTTTTGTTCTATATTCAGCTCCGATTGATGACTGGGAAATTATTCTTGGGAAATATTTTGCGGCGGTTTTTGTCGCACTTTTTATGATTTGTTTAACTTTTATATTTCCTGTTATTTTACATTTTGCTGGTTTATCGGATAAGAGCTTTTTCTTTTCTGGTTACCTGGCTCTCTTCTTTAATATTTTACTTTATACTAGTTTGGGTGTTTTAGGTTCATGCCTTTCTGAAAATCAAATGGTGTCAGGCCTCATTTCATTTGCCATGATTATGGCGACCTGGATGTTATCGTGGGTAACACAAATTACTGCAAATTATTATTTTGTTGAACTCTTCCATTACATTGGGCTGAGTTTGCACTTTGAATCAGTGGCCAAGGGAATACTTAATTATAGTGACCTGGCCTATTATTTTTCAGGAACTTTTTTTGCACTCTTAGTTTCGAGAAAAATTTTAAATGCGAGAAATTGGTGAAAAGTTTTTATCTTAAGCTCTGGATTGGTTTGAATTTGATTCTCTATTTAGTAGGGATAGCCACCTGGATTATTATGCCAGAACATCTATACCTAAACGTAGGAATTTTATTAGCTTCAACCTTATTAAGTATCGTGTTACTTTATCCTCGGCGAGTGCAAATTTATCAATGGTGTCATAGTTTTTTTGCTAAAAAATTGTTTTCACACCTATTAAATCTTTTTTTAATTTTTTGTATTTTGTCGATAGCACAATTTATGATTTATAAAAAATCATCTTTTTTTGATTTAACGAAAGAAAATCGCAATAGTTTATCAGAACAAACCAAAGCCGTTTTGAATTCAATGCCAGCAGAACTAAAGCTCACTTACTTTGCAAAACGTACTTTATGGGAAAGAAGCATGGCCCTACTTAATTTGTACCGTGCCGAAAAAAGCAATCTTATTATCAATGCTATAGACATTGAATTACAACCACAAATCGCCCGTGCGAATAAAATTGAAAAAGATAATTCCTTATTGATTGAGTATCTTGAGCGCAAAATGATTATCCCGCTTAAAAATGAACTGAATTTAACCAACGCGCTTCTTAAGGTTCTAAAAAATAAGACAATTAAAGTTTATTCAACGGTCGGTCATAACGAAGTTGATCTCTATAATTCTGAACGTGAAGGTGGAAGCCACTTGATGGATTTGATGCAAACAGATTCTTACCATGTTGAATCGCTAAATATCCAAAAAGATGGTATCCCACGTGATACCTATGCCTTAATGATTTTAGGCCCTCGTCAGCCATTTTTCGATACTGAACTCAAACAACTTCGCCAATTTTTAGAGCAAGGCGGAAAATTATTAATTACACTTGGACCAGAATTTAATGGAAATATCCACGCTTCCTTAATTGCTTTAATTGCAGAATATGGCCTTATCTTTAATAATGATATTGTGGTTGATACCTTGGCCCAAAACTTTAATTCTGATGCCACCATTCCTTTTATTAATGATTATGACCAAGAACATCCGATTACTAAAAATTTTAAAGATAAAACCGTTTTCCCTCTGACAAGTTCGCTGTTAAAAAATGAGCGTGTCAAAGATGCTCAGGTTTTTCTTTTGGCCAAAAGTCAGAATTTTCCAGCGAGTTGGGCCGAAACAGATTTAAAAGCGGTTGCTGCTGGCAAAGCACAATTTGATGCCCGCGATCGTCGCGGTCCTCAAGCTGTTATGGGCGCACTCACCAAAGGTGAAACCAAAATTGCGGCGTTTGGAAACTCGGCTTTTCTCATCAATGGTTATCATTCCATGAGTGCCAATTATAATTTGTTTTTGAATACGCTTTCATGGTTATTAGATGATGAAAAACTTATTTCCTTTAATCGCCCAGGCTTGCAAAATCAAGTCATTCTCTTAAGTGCAGGGCAAGTTCAACTTATTTTTTATTTTTCAGTGATAGTTGTTCCAATCCTTTTAGCTGGAATTGCGCTTTTTATGTATAAAAGGATGAATAATCTATAATGAAAAATTCAGTTTTATTGGTACTTTTGATTGCTCTTTTAGGTCTGGCCTATGTGTTGGAAGAATATATTCCGAAGCGTAATTTATTAGAAGAGAAAACTCAACATTCAATGATCAAACTAAATCGTTTTGAACGCATCGATTTGAAAAATGTTACTATCATAAAAGAAAATAACAATTTACGCATAATGAATACCATTTTCCCTATCTCAAATGAAAAAATGGCAAAGTTAGTAGAGGCCTTATCTAATATTCGAATTATTAAAAAAATTGAAAACAATGTTGATGATGAAGCTTTTATTAAGGAAATATTTAATGCCGACAGTTTAAGCTTTACGGTGACGAGCGATAATGTCTCAACCGTCTATACGATAGGTAGTGAACCTTCTCTAACGGGTCATTTCTACGTTTCAAGACAAGTAGGATATCAAGCAGAGTTTTTCCTGTGTCGAGATGATTCTCTTTACGACGGAGTTTATCAAAGCCAGGAAGATGTGGAACTCAAGCGTTTTTACCGTTTGTATCAATTGCTTTCGTCACAACTTTTAGACTTTGTTGAGCCATTAATTTTTCCATCAGCATATTTTTCTAAAGTGAAAGTGGCCGAAATAAAAAATAACCGTAACCGCTTTTACCAAGTGAATTTTCATAACAAGAGTACTATTCCTGAAATTTTACAATCTATGAATTATAATGAACGCTACTTTCTTCATTTCTTACAAGAATTTCAGCAAATGAAACTTAAGAATATTTACGAAAATAAAAATGCCTTAGACGAAATGCTGGCAGAAGTGACATTTGATCGAAATTTAGACGTAAGGCTTTATAAAAAGTATTCAGGTAAAGAAGGATACTTTATTAGTTTCTCTGATTCACTTTTTGTTTTTGAAATAGGCGAGTATCAGGCCAAACTTTTCTTTTCGAATGTTCAAGATTTTTGGGATAAAAAATTAACCTTTTTATCTAAAATTGATAATTTAAAGAATTTTGAATTCTTTATTACTTTCTTTGAAAGCAGCGAAGAGAAAAAGTACCTAGTTCGTATCGTTGATGATAAAAACTTAAATCTCGAAGTTATTGATCACTCTGAGCTTCGTCCGGTTCGTGAAAAATTTGTTCAGCTGATCAAAATTCTTTTTTCAATTGATAACTTCTTTATGGCCGAGCGAGTAGAGCCTTATACACATCAGTTTTATGAAGAGAATAAAAAATTCCGTGAAATTCGACTGGGTGTGCAAGGACGAAATATTGATCTTTATTTTGCTGGTCATGAGATAATTCTGGCAAATGTGACTGATGGTCATCTTTTATATTATCGAAATACAGAAAATTTGATATTTGGTAATACGATAGATGCATTTTTTAAAAGCGGGTATCAGTAATGAATTTAAATCAGTGGGTAAAAGATATTAAAGAATTATTCTTTTCGTATCTGACGACGATTGTTTATCCTTTTCGAATTCATGATTACCTTTCTTACAACATCATGTTGCCAGAAGCTCCACAGCACCAACCGAAGAAATTAACTCTCTATCAGGCGATCGGTTTGTCTTGGTTTTTTGAAGTGCTTCGAGGCTTTTTACGTATTTTCCTCATCTATCTAACCTTTACTGGGCTCTTTGCTTTTTATGGTCAAGATTGGCCATTTTTAAGAGAGATTTCAGAAGGGCCAAGCTTATCATGGCACTATTTTGTTATTTTTTTCACTATCGTTCAGGTGATTTTATTTCCGGTTTATAAAATTTTTATCACTGAATTTTGGATTCTACTCCTGACTTGGGTTGGTGGTTTACTTGAAATTACTGAAGACATGAATCAAAAAATTCTCAATACGTTGACTGCTGCTGAGAGCGCGCACGTGCTTTCTATCGTTCCTATTTTTGGGGATCTTATGCAGGGTTTGTATCGTTTTTTTCTATTATTTGCAGGATTGCGGAAGAATTTACAGGCTTCTAGTTTGCTTTGCGTCATCATTCTCCTTATTCCCTCGTTTATTTTGGTTATGATTGCCTCGACTCTCTTTCTGCTTTTTTTCATGCTTTTTTAGATTGTCATCCATTCGGATTTTTGGAAAAATGTCGCCCAGTCTAGAGGGGGATTTCGATGCATTTTCTATCACACGGCTCAATTGAAGTTGTTTGCGGTCCGATGTTTTCTGGTAAAACAGAGGAGCTTATTCGTAGAGTGAGAAGAGCGGAAATTGCTCGTCAAAAAATCCAAATATTTAAACCTGAAATTGATAAAAGATATGCGGAAGAAGAAGTGGTAAGTCACTCTTCACAGTCCATTAAGGCTGTTCCTGTTTCATGTGCTATGGACATTCTTCTGAAGCTTAAAGACTCAACTCGTGTTGTGGCGATTGATGAAGTGCAATTCTTTGATGAAGCCGTGATTATGGTTGCGACGAAACTCGCTCGCCGTGGTGTGCGCGTGATTTGTGCTGGTCTGGATTTAGACTATCGGGGCATACCATTTGGTCCGATGCCAGTACTCTTGGCCATCGCAGATGAAGTGACAAAAATCCACGCCATTTGTACTGTTTGTGGTGTGCCTGCGACTCGCAGTCAGCGTATTACTAAGGCCAAAGAACAAGTATTGCTTGGTGAAAAAGATAGTTATGAAGCAAGATGTCGGGCCCATTATGAATACGATGAAGAAGATGAATTTACTCCAGTAGTAATGCCTCAAGAAAATCGCACTAGCTTAGAAAATTAATCTAGAAATCTTTAGCTTTTTAAAAATGTCGTGTAACCTTAATTAAAGAGGTGAACGTGGAACATTATACGCCCGAAATTTTAATATCTGATGATGAAATCGCTGCGCGAATCGAAGCCTTGGGCAATCAAATAACCAAAGACTTTGAAAACCAGGAAGTGGTAGTTATTTGTGTTTTGAAAGGTTCATACGTTTTCTGTGCCGATCTAATTCGTAAAATTCAACTTCCATTACGTTTAGAATTTGTAGCGTGTTCTTCTTACGGTGAATCCATGAGCAGCTCGGGGAATGTACACATCGATTTAGATGTGACTGGTTCGATTGAAAATCAAAACGTCATCATTGTGGAAGATATCGTTGACACTGGTCTAACCATTAAGACGTTGCTTGAGACATTTAAATTGCGTCGACCAAAAAGTTTAAAGCTCGCTAGTTTATTATACAAGCCAAGCCGCTTAAAATATTCCATCGATATTGATTACCTGGCCTTCGAAATTGAAGACAAATTTGTAATTGGTTATGGTTTAGATTATGCTGGCCGCTATCGTGAATTACCTTATATAGGAATTTTAAATGCCGGTCATTAAAGAGGGCAGTGTCCGAGTTGATTTAGTCGGTGGTACACTCGATCTTGAGCCCATTCATCTTATTCTAAAAAATGTGGTGACTATTAACGTGGCGACTTCACTCAAGGCCAAAGTAAAACTCGAAAGAAATAAAGAAAATTATATCGAAATTATTTCAGAAGATTATGGAACCTCTCAGAAGTTTGATAAGTCAGAATTTAATTCAGAAAATTTATATCACAGCCAGCATTTTGGACCGATGACTTTTGTTTGTCAGATTTTAGATTACTTCAATGTCACTTCAGGAATCACTATTACTCTTTCTTCAGGGGCCCCGACTGGTTCTGGCCTCGGTGGTTCATCAGCGATGGGTGTAACTTTAGTATCTGCTCTTTGCGAATTAACCGAACAGAAAAAATCAAAATTAGAAATGATAACGAAAGTAAAGGCGATTGAAAGTCGTATTCTCAATCAAGGAATCGCAGGATATCAAGATTACTACCCGGCACTTTTTGGTGGTATTCTTGGGTTAAAGGCAGCCGTTGGCGAAGTGGTTGTCGACCAACTTTATAGTGAAGATCTAAAGCGTTTCTTAGAAGAGCACGTGACGTTAGTCTATTCAGGGCAAAGTCGACATTCAGGTATTAATAATTGGGAAGTTTATAAAGCTTTTTTTGACGGCAAAAAAGAAACTCGTCAGGGTATGAAAGAAATTGCGGATATTTCTTATGCTACTTATGAAGCCATCAAAAAGAAAAATTATAACGATATTATCGAGCTCATTGGTAAAGAAGGCGAGACTCGTAAAAAACTTTTCCCAGGAATTGAAAGTAAAGAAATTCAAAGCTTTTTTAGTTCTCTTAAAAAACATCATCCAAAAGTTGGAATTAAGATGTGTGGTGCAGGCGGCGGCGGATGTTTTATTCTCGTTCATCCAAGTACCGATGCTAAAGATATCCAAGCGGCCGTGGTAAAAGCGGGCATGAAGGTTCTGGCCTTCAAGGTTGATAAACCTCTCACATGAATAAAAAAACCTCACTTACAGTTGCAGGCTTAAGTATTGGTGGTGGTAAAAAAGAAAATTTTTTCTTTTGCCTCCTTGAATATTTTGAGCACAGTCAGCGCTGGTTTTTATCTGGTTTGCATCAAGTACGTGAAGAAGAGAGCAAAGATTCAGACGAAATCATTTCCAGTTGGGTAAATGAGTATGAACTCGAGCATTTGATTGTGGATTTTCCTTTATCGCGTCCTGTATGTGAAACCTGCGAGCTCAGTTGTCCAGGTGTACAGAAGTGTCATAATCCAGTGGTAACGACGGTTCGAAACATGATGGAAAAGCTATTAGATGAAGATACTCAGCTGATTCAAACCAATCCGAAAAAATATGAACAAGAGAGAGTCGAAGATAATCTGGTTCATTATTCACGCAATGTTTTAGATAAAGAACCTGCACACCATATTTTATCCAAGTCGTTTAAGCGAAAACTTAAGTCCGGTTTTCTACCTTATTGGAATCGTCCTATTGATTTTTGGGTTTGGCAGAAATATTACGACCAATTGCTGACTTTATTTAAAATTAGTTATGATTCCTTCAGCAATGTTTCAATGATTGTACTTTTTAAATTTAAATATCTTCTTCGGCACTTTCCAGCCTCACTCAAGATGTTAGAAGGGAATAAATATATTTGTTTAATCGAATTATATAAATCAGGCATTATTGAAAAAAAACATATTGAGGCACTCAACTCGCTTGATCAGCAAGTCTTGGGTCGTTTAGAAATTCTTCGAAATATTGAAAAGAAATTAAATGTTTTTATTTACGAACATGATGTTGACTTAATTATCAAGAACTCACGAGCTTTTGATTCTTTTCTTCTCGCTTTAAGTGGTCAACGTTATTTATTGCAGCAAACGGTACGCTTAGAAGCTTGGACTCGCCCAGAAGAAAATCAATTTATTGTGCCGGTTTTTTAAAGTCTGGATAAAAACGAAAGCCTAAATAAACAAAAATATAAATCGCCAATTGTAGCGTCGTGCTTGCGAGCCAAATATCTGGTGTGAAAAGCTCTTTTAAAAAAGAAAGGAAACACAGAAAAATAGAAGTGAAGCAAATGAACTTGGTATATTTGATACCCCAGGCATTTTGCTTCGTTAATAAAAAATAGGAAACGATGTTAATTACCATAAAACTAATCAAAATGGTCCAAATGGTTTGGTAGAGTAGCGATTGTACTTCTTGTAGTTCATTCACTGGTACATCATTCGGATCGATACCTTGTAAACTAAGTGCACGAACAAAGCTTGCGTCAAACGAAGTTGGCGAAAGCCAAATCGAGTGCGCGTACCACGCATGAAGCAGATCTCCAATTAGGCAAAGTAGAAATGCTAACCATAAGAAAGATTTAAAAGGAATTTTTTCAAACACTCGACTAGTCATATTCGCCTCTTCTTAGTTTTCTTTCGACATCTTTTTTCGCTGCGGATTCGCGTTTATCGTGAAGTTTTTTACCTTTCACTAACGCCACTTCAACTTTGATATTGGATTCTTTGAAATAAACACTGGTTAAAACGAGTGTTAAGCCTCGAACCATTAATTGCTTTTTGAGATTGAGAATTTCACTTTTATTAAGTAACAGTTTGCGTTTACGCGTTTCTTCATGGTTATTGAGGTTTCCAAAAGCGTAATGAGGAATAAGCATGTTATGGCACCAAACTTCGTGTTGGTCATCAATCGTCACAAATGCGTCTGTGATATTGCCTTTTCCGGCCCGTAGGCTTTTCACTTCCGTTCCCTGAAGCATAATTCCGGCCTCAAACTTCTCTTCAATGAAGTAGTCGAAACCTACACGCTTATTGTTGATAATAACCTTAATTCCCATCTTATTCGGCCTTTAACTCATGATATAACGCTAAGACCTCTTTTACGTCTAGGGCCTCAGCGCGAATTTGCGGTGAAATTTTGCAACGCTCAAGAATAAGCGTCAGCTTTTCAATCGGCGCAAGCGCTTTTAGGACTGTTCCGAGCTGTTTACGTTTCTGGGAAAAGAGAATGCGGCTAAATTTTTCCAGATTCTTAAAATCGGCGACTTCGGCAATATTTTGGTGTCGAATAAAACTTAAAACCTGTGAATCAACTTTAGGCGGAGGTAAAAAGGCCCCCGGCGAAACTTTGACTAGTAGCTTTGTCTCAAAGAAGAGATGTCCATAAACTGCCAGTGAACTCATCGAATTTTTTTGGTGCAGTGGCGGTGCAATTTTTTCGGCCACTTCTTTTTGAAACATGAGTGTCATGTAAGCGATATCGGGTAACGTGATAAATGAAATAAATAATTGAGAACTAATATTGTAAGGTAGATTTGAAACCAACCAGATTTTTTTCCCATGTAGCTGGTGCTTCTTAAAAAATTCTTCCCAGTAAAAATCCATGGCGTCGGTGAAGTACACATGATCTTCAGGACAAAGGTTTAATAAAATATCTCGAAAACGTGTGTCTTTCTCAATCAAATAAAGGGGCTTTCCGGTGGCGGCCAATTGTTGCGTGAGAACACCTGGACCTGGACCAATTTCGATGATGACTTCAGCTTGTTCTGAAAAGTTTGTGCAGATTTTCTTTATGACATTTTGATCTTTTAAATAATGCTGACCAAGCTGTTTATTCGCAACAGGTACTTTACTCATGGGCGACCTTTTCGATAAAACGACTTTTAGCATCGAGCTTCAAGCATTCTGGAAAGGTGAGTGCTTCATGTTTCGTGCGTAGAGCGTAGTTCGCAATCATCGCTCCATTATCTGTGCAGTATTCTGGTTTTACAAAAGAGACTTGCTTGTACTGTGCCGAAAGCTTTGTTCTTAAAGCGCTATTACAGGCCACTCCACCACCGACCACAATCGGTGTTTTTTTGGGCACGGTCTTTAGAGCTTGCGTCAGTTTTTGAGAAATATTTTCGATAATAATTTCTTGGTAAGAAGCACACAAATCATAAAAGTCTTGGGAAGCATTTTCTTTGGTTTGATATTGCGTTGGTTTTAATTCTAAAATTTTAGGATTTTTATCCAGATAAACTCGCAGTGCTGTTTTAATTCCTGAAAAACTCAAATCAGCGGAACTCAGGTTTTTCATTGGTAATGAAAAAGGAACTTTTTTAGGATCACCAAATTTAGCCATTTGATCAATGATTCTTCCCGCCGGATATCCGAGACCTAAAAGTTTTCCACCTTTATCAAAAGCTTCACCTGCAGCATCGTCGAGTGTCGTACCAATGAGTTTAAATTTATTCGCAGCTTCGACATAAAAGAAAGCTGAGTGTCCACCACTTACCAGTAGTCCTAAATAAGGATAGGTTTGAGCTTGTTGCAAATGAATAGCTTCTAAATGTGCAAAAAGGTGATTTACCGCCACGATTGGTTTTTGGATCAATAATGAAATAGTTTTTGCTGCATTAATCCCTGTCAGCAAAGGCCCGAGTAGGCCAGGGAAAGTTGTGACACCAATCAAATCCACATCTTGGATTTTTAATTTGGCCTTATTAAAAGCTTCATTTAAGAGCGGAGTTAATTTATCCAAGTGATTACGTGCTGCGATTTCAGGCACAACTCCCCCCCACATTCGCAGAATTTCATCTTGGGAAAAACTCAAATGAGATAGCACCGTGACCACTTGATTTTTTTCTTCAATCAAAGCAATCGATGTGTCATCACAGCTTGTTTCTATGCCAAGAACAATCATTTAGCATCCTTTGGACAGGTCACGGATTTTAACTTCTCATGAAATATCTTCTCATCTAATTGCTGAGATTTGTACCAGTGAATGGATTGATCGGTGGTGTGACATTTTAAGCATTCAGATTTATGTTCCATCCGTGGCATCGGCTCCGTATTAAAAGGATGGTCGCTGGCGACGTTATGACAATGAAAACACTGAATATTAGCAAAGTTATGAGTCACTTCAAATTTTTGATCCAGTTTCATCCAGCGCTGATTCAAGTCGACTCTTTGTTTAGTTTTCATTTCACGAATAGAACCAGCATTTTTAAAACTGGTTTCCAATTCTGCCCAATATGCTTTTGTCTGATTTTCTTCTTTTAATTTCACAATATCATCGCGTTTTGAAAACCCAGTCGGTTTACCAAAATGCAGACTATGACATCCGATGCATTGAGGATCATAATCTTTATTATTTTTTACCAGTGTTTGAAAGGCGAGCGCGTGAGCAGTTGATTGCCAGAATTCCACTTGCTTTTGGTGACATTCAACACAACTTGAAATGGCCGGTGCTGCTTTAGGCGCTTGTTCCGGCATCATCTTGAGTTGCTCTTCTTTTTGAATTTCTTTAAGTGCTTCATGATGTTTAACTAAAAGTTCAGCCAAAGGATTGGGATTTAATTCATTTTTTAGCTCATCACGAACTTCATGCAAAGCAAACTGACTTTGGCCGTTAGTTAGATCAAATTTGATTTCACCGAGGTAATGATTTTTTGAAAGAACTTGCACAATTTTCGTTTTGCCTACAACTTCAGCGGCTTGAGTAAAACTCTGTGTGTGTGAGCCCACAATCCAATCAATTGCTGGAAAGTCTTCTGCCATTTTTTTGTCAGTAGTCATTCCCAAATGTGAAAAAACAATAATTTTCAAATTATCGTTTTTCTTTTCTGGGATTTTATTTTTCAGGACTTTAGATAATTCAATAAATTCAAATTTACCACCTAGGTCAGTCGTGGCAATTCCGAGCAGGAGTAATGTCATCCCTGGTAATTCAATTTGATATTCAGGTATGAAAGGAATAGATGATGATTCAATATTACTGAATAAAACTTGATACTTTTTATTTTTAATTAATTCGGAAAAGGATTCAGGGCCCAAGGCCAAATCGTATTCACCAGGGATGATAAGTTTTAAATTTAATTTATCTAATAAACCCGCGATTTCGGTGGCGATAAACTGATAGGATTTATGGTGATGAGGTGGAACAAAAATATTCGGGTAAAAAGTATCGCCGTTATCGACGTAAAAAAGTTCTGATTGCAGAGACAGCTTATGCATCAATCCCGCCACTTGTGGCAAGCCCCCCAAGGGAAAGTGACGACATCCGCAGGGTTGAGTTTCTCCATTAATATTGTGAGAAAAAACCAGTGAGAAGGAATTATTTCTACCCGATAATTGAATTTTATTTTGCTCTTTTTGTTTATTGCAGGAAAACAAAAGAAGGCAAAGAAAGAGAAAATTAATTTTTAATTTCATCCTTGGCCAATTTTGCAAAGTTGGTATTGGAATATTTTGCTATGACTTCATTAAAAGTCTCTTTAGCTTCAGCATTCTGACCTAAAGCTTTGAAGCACATTCCAATATGGTAGAGAGCACTTGGTGCTTTTGATGATTGCGGGAAATTTGTATAAATTTTACTAAAATAAACTAACGCTTCATTATAGTTTTTGTAATGATAATCAATAATACCTAAATTCAACTGAACCGAATTAATTTTACCAGAACTAAGTGTGTTGCCGGCCAATAGTTGTTCATAAATAGGTTTGGCTTGTTTATAGCGTTTACGAGCGAAGAAATCATCAGCTGTTTTCAGTTCACTGCTTGGTTCTTGGTCTTTTTTTTTTGCAGGCTCAGACCCAAGTGAAGAGAGCGATTTTGTTACGCGCTCTAAATATTTTTTTTGTTCATCCAGTTCATTTTTTAAAGTTTCTAAATTTTTGCGGTTAGTTTCTGATAACTTCTTGAGGGCCTCAAGTTGTTCTTCCATCTTTTCCATCGTCTTTTTTTGATTTTCTTGATTCTCAGCATTTTGTTTGCCTTGCTGATGCTCAATATCTTCTAGACGGCCGTTAAACTGATCCACCTTAGATTCCATATCTCTTACTTTAACTAAGAAATCCGCCGAAAATTTTTGTGTTTGCTCTAACTGAGCACTCATGTTTTGTTCACGTTTGATTTCTTCTGTCGTTTTAAGACATGAAGTTAAGGCGAGAAGCATAATAGGAAAAAGGATGTATTTCATAAAAGGTATTTTATCAAATATGTTGAGGGTAAACTAGAAATACTTTTAATTATTCTCTTCTAAGGTCGTTTTTTTGATGGCGGCAAACTCCGCTTCCTCTGCAAATTTCTTTGAGAGTAGAGCGTACTCTTTAGCTTTGTTGAAATACTTTCGTCGGTAATACGATTTAGCTTTTAGATAGTAAACTTCAGCTTTGCGAAAGGTATTTGGGGCTTTTTCATCGGCTTTTGCTTCTTTGGCGGCGAGAAAGGCAGCTTGGGCGAGTGACATTTCAAATTTCGGGCGTGCGGTAGTTAAACCGCAGCCCGAAATGAATATTAGAAAAAAGGGAAGTAGTACTAATAATTTCAATTATTTTGCTGTAACTACAAAATTAGCACGACGGTTTTTTGACCATGCACTTTCGTCATGACCAAATTCAACTGGTCTTTCTTTTCCGAAAGAAACGATTGAAACGCGGCTTGAAGAAATACCTTTAGCTACTAAATAGTCTTTAGTCGCTTTAGCTCTTCTTTCGCCAAGTGCTAAGTTATATTGAATCCCGCCTCTTTCATCAGAGTGACCTTCAATTTGGATATCGATGTTGCTGTTTTCTTTTAAGTAAGCAGCGTTTGCATCTAAAGTTTTACGAGTGCTTGATGATAATGATGATGAATCAAAATCGAAGTAAACAGTACGTAAGTTTCCAGCTTTGCCAGAATCTGAATCACCGTTTAATTCAAGTGTTAAACCTTCATTACCTGCACCGTCAAGACCTTCACCATCTTGATTGTTTTTTGGGTTGCTAGAACAACCAACGAACGCAAGTGTTAATACGAGAGCGAATACGCTCAGAAATCTTTTTTGAAACGAAGCCAACATAGATACTCCCTTGTATGGACTGTTTTAAGTTACTAATAATAGTCAAAAGTTGTAGTCTTTTCAACGAATTATGTCACATATGTTACGTTTTGAACGCAAAAAAAATTTTATCACACTTTTATTAAATTTTTTTAATAAATATTAGTCAGTTTTTTGACTCATATTTTTAATTTATGTCAAATCAATGACATAAACTACACACGAAAACAAAATTAACGCCTTTAAATCGGTGCGCACAACACTCAAAAGTTGGCACGAGGGTTGCAATGCCTATAGTTGTGTGTGTGTTGGGGTTATAAGAAAAGGATTTTTTTATAGCTTCTCCTTACGTCTCTCGAAAAAAAAGCCAGTCTCCATGACTGGCTTTTTTTTTATAATAATCTGTAAATGAGTTGAGCTATAAATCTTGCTCCGCGAGAGCCAAGATTATCAAAGAGTGGATTATACTCGTAAATTCCTGTGATTTTATTTTTGTTATCGAGTTTTTGAAACCAATCAAACATCATATTAATATGATGAGTTGGTATGCCGTCATGCGCCACGGCACTAACTGCAGACATGGTTGAACTTTCGACCGAATCACAATCTAAGCTTAAAACGAGAATCGCATCAGTTGATTGGTACTCTTTTGCTACTTTGTTTAACACGGCGGGCAACTGCTCGAAGTGTTTTGTTTCATTGGCCAGCTCCTCATGCCAAAGAATTGTCTGCTTCGTCTTTATCTTACTTAAAGTTGATTGGCCGTTGGCCAGGGCCTTGAGCCCATATTGTATAAGATGAAACTCATTTTTAAATTCTTGGGCAAATTGGCGGAAGGGGGTACCTGAGTGATTCGTTTCGGAAACTCGAGTGTCGGCGTGAGGATCTATATTAATGACACCAATTTTTTTATAACCTTTGAGTTCTAATGCTTTTAGTAGGGTATAGATATGATCATGACCTCCACCTAAGTGGACAAAGTGTTGGCTTGATTGAGTTTTCAAAATCTCTGCTATTTTTTGAGATTCAAGCAATTGGGCTTCATCGAAATTTTCGAACTCGAGTGTCTGACTAGAAACTTCAGCCAATTTAAAAGATTGTTCTTGATGAAAATGCAGTTCTTTAAATTGATTCAAAATGACTTTCGGGCCAAAGGCGCTACCATTTTTCCCTAGGTTACGCATAACTCCTACATCAGAAGATGAACAAAGAAAAAACAGTTTGTTTTGGCCAGGCTTAAACTGTGATTTGATTTTTTCCTGATTTCTATTAGGATCTGAAAAAAGATTTTTATTCATAAAAAGTACTCACATTCTTGGACAATGTACCGAAAGAGTTCAGTGCGGAATATGTTGTTCATTTGATCGAAATATCATCATTAGGAAAAACTGGCCATGAAAAAAAATTGGTTTATCGTCAAAGCGGAAGAACATTTAGGACCTTATTCACATCTTGATCTCAAAGATTTTTTTGGTCAAAAGTCCATTACTAAAGAAACGAAAGTTTGGCGTAAAGGTTTGCCGAAGGCGATCTATTATCACGAGATTCAACTTTATTTGCATGATGATCCACCAAAGAATAAATATAAAACTCGCGAGCAAGAAGCGGTTAAGCGCCTCGAAGGTGGCTTACATGTTTTACAACATCAAGAGCCTTTCAAGCTTTCCAATGGAACGACAGCATTCCCATTAGGAAAATTAGTTTTTGGTCTATGTTTTTTATTATGCTTGGCGGTTCTGCCGTTAGGTTATGAATTTTATAAAATTTCAAATTCAAAATTTTCTCGCCCTAATGGAATGAAAAATAGCGATTACGAAAGACTGGTAGAAGTAAGTCGTAACGCCTTTAATGAATCAAAAGTAGCTTTCGCTGTTTCAAAAGATATGTCTGAAATTTGGATGGCAACAAACTTTGCTTTTAATGGAAAAGTGCTGCTAGAGATGGAGAGCAATCACGATAAAATGCTCCATCCTGAAATCATTAAAATTTATGGTGAAGGTTATTTGAATAATCGTTTGGTGACTTTTCCAAAACTGAATTATTTGGTAGGGACTCGTTTGTTACCAGGTTACTATAAATTAAAAGTCAGTTTTATTTCGCCGATTGAGAAATCTTTTTTCTTAGAAAAATTTCACCCACTGAATCACAAACTCAGTTCGGTTTCTGAAGAGCTGATTTCAGTCGCAGAAAAACATGTTTATGATGCAAAGTTAAATGAATTAAATGACAAAAGAAAAGTGGCCGGCAAGCGTGCTTGGATCGAGTTGCAACAAAAGTTTCATACTTTGAGTACTGTTTCTTCGCAGATCAAAGATGAGTTGTTGCAGGTTTATAATGAGCATATGTCAAATACTGAATGGCAGGAAAAACTAGCTGGCTTTCAGCAAAAATACGAAAGTTATTTTGGAACATTTTTTACCAATTTTGTTTCAAAAGATTTTCGTGATATTGCAGGCGCGGAAGAGATTTTATCTGAAGATGTTCGCAAGTTAAGTTCTTATCATGAAGCACTGGTTGGATTAACTGGCGATGCGGCTGGATATTCTGTTCGCTCGATGGGAGACATGCAACGCTATAGTCGTGCTCCGAGTGCCACTGAATGGATACAGCTCGAAGAAAAAATTCTTGCTCGTTATGCTAAAATCACTGAGAAAGTTGAAAAATCGTTATTAGAACTAGAGCCTTTTCTAGCGAACTAAAGAGCGAGTTTTTCCCACGCTTGTTGTGAACTCTTTTTAAAATCAGTAAAAATGAATTGGCCTTTTTCATCTTTTTTAACCGTTGCGCCCCAATGGTCACGATCATGGTTAAAAATCACACGCAATTTTTGTATTTCAATCCATTCCAGTAGTTTTAATTTTTCAACGGTTGTTACACCTGGATTCATGTCGTAACCCATGACCCAAGGAATTCCCACATGATGGGCCGTCGGAATAATATCCCCAAAAAAGAAAAATTTTTCATCGTAAGGGTGAAGCTGAAAAGGTGTGTGGCCGGAAGTGGTTTTGTATTTTAATTGATATTTGCCTTCGCTCAAAATTGTGCCGGAATCTTCAGTTAGGAGTTTGAGTTGTCCGAGTTCTTTGTATTTGGTCAAAATAGGGAGAAAATGTTTGTGCTGAAACGAACCCGCGTCACGAATATTTGGTTTTTGTGAATATTCATAGTGTTTTTGATGAACATGTATATCCGCCTTCGGGAAAAGAAGTTCTTTTTGATTATTTTCAAAAGAACCTAAACCTCCCACGTGATCAAAATGGAGATGGGAAATAATAATATCCGTCACGGCATCCGGCCCGATCCCGGCTTTTTTAAGCGGCGAAAGCAAAGGGTCACTAGTATCGCTTAAAGCAAAATTTTGGCGGAATCGTTCATCATGGTAGTCGCCAATCCCGGTATCAATCAAAATGACACGTTTTCCAACTTGAATGACCTGCACTCTCATTGTCATATCAATCCGATTACTTTCGTCGGCTGCTATTTTTTTATTCCAAAGTGGCTTGGGAATGATGCCAAACATGGCCCCGCCGTCTAATTTGAGAGTTCCTGAGTTGATACATGAATATATTGGCTGCATATAAATTCCTTTGGTCCATTTTCCAGCCTTCAGGACAAACAGAAACGGCACTGTGCATTGTTTTGATTTCTTGAAAATCCCCCTCAGGTGGCCTAATCTTTGAGATGAAAATTTACCAACGGAGAAATGATGAACGTTCATGAGTATCAAGCGAAAGAATTGATGAGACAATTTGGCATCTCTTTATTAAACGGTGGCGTTGCCAAAACTGCAGATGAAGCCGTGGAAGTAGCAAAAAAACTTGGTGGAAAAGTTTGGGTGGTAAAAGCTCAGATTCACGCTGGTGGACGCGGTAAAGGTGGTGGCGTTAAAGTTGCTAAATCAATGGATGAAGTAAAAAAATATGCTTCACAAATTTTAGGCATGCAACTGGTAACACACCAAACCGGTCCTGAAGGTAAAAAAGTTAATCAAATTTTAATTGAACAAGGTTGTGAGATAGCCCACGAATATTATGTCGGGATTGTTCTCGATAGAAGTAAAGGTAAAATCATCATGATGGCTTCACGCGAAGGTGGGGTTGAGATTGAAAAAGTAGCTGCTGAGTCGCCTGAAAAAATTATTAAAGCAACCATTGATCCTGCAAGTGGTTTCGCTCCTTCAACCGGAAGAAAGTTAGCCTACGGTCTTGGTCTGGAAGGTGATATTCAGAAAAAAGCGATTAAGTTTTTTGAAGGTCTCTACAACCTATACATCCAAAAAGATTGTTCAATCGCTGAGATCAATCCATTGGTTGTGACTAAGCAAGGTGATGTGATTGCGTTAGATGCAAAATTAAATTTTGATGAGAACGCTCTTTTCCGTCATCCAGAAATTGAAGCGCTTCGTGACCCTACAGAAGAATCAGCGCAAGAATTAGAAGCGCATAAATATGGTCTTTCTTATATTTCTCTCGACGGTAACATCGGTTGTTTAGTTAACGGTGCCGGTTTAGCAATGGGAACTTTGGATATTATTAAAATCCACGGTGGAACTCCAGCGAACTTCCTTGATGTAGGCGGCGGTGCTACCAAAGAAACAGTTCAAAAAGCTTTTACTATTATTCTTCAAGATAAAAACGTTAAGGCAATCCTGGTCAATATCTTTGGTGGGATTATGAAATGTGA
The DNA here is from genome assembly GCA_016786485.1 of Bacteriovoracaceae bacterium. Lineage (GTDB taxonomy): Bacteria > Bdellovibrionota > Bacteriovoracia > Bacteriovoracales > Bacteriovoracaceae > JAEUWD01. The sequence continues at coordinate 21,315 of JAEUWD010000013.1, forward strand.
CATCATCGCTGATGGTGTTATTTCAGCTGCGAGAGAATTAGCACTTAAGGTTCCATTGGTTGTACGTTTAGAAGGTACGAACGTGGCACTTGGGAAAAAAATGTTAAATGAATCAGGATTAAAAATTACTCCAGCTGATGACTTGGCCGATGCTGCTAAGAAAGTTGTAGCTGCTGCTAAGGGAGGAAACTAATTATGGCTATTCTAGTAGGTAGAGATACAAAGTTAATTACTATTGGTCTAACAGGGAAACAAGGTACGTTCCACACTCTTCAGTCTCGTGATTACGGTACGAAAGTTGTTGGAGGCGTAACTCCAGGTAAAGGTGGAATTAAGCACGAAGGTATTCCGGTTTATAACACTGTCGCAGATGCGGTTGGCGAAACAGAAGCCAATGCAGCGATGGTTTTTGTTCCACCGGCTTTTGCTGCAGATTCAATTCTTGAATGTATTGAAATGGAAATGCCATTAGTTATTGCGATCACTGAAGGGATTCCTATTTTAGATATGATCAAAATTAAAGCGGCTCTTCAAAACTCGAAGACACGTTTAATTGGTCCAAACTGCCCGGGGATTATCACTCCAGGGGAATGCAAAATTGGTATTATGCCAGGCCATATTCACATGCCGGGTCGTGTAGGCGTTATTTCACGTTCAGGTACTTTAACTTACGAAGCGGTTTACCAACTTACACAACGTGAAATTGGTCAATCAACATGTGTTGGTATTGGTGGTGACCCAGTTAACGGGACAAACTTTATTGATTGTTTAAAGTTATTTGAAAAAGATAAAGACACAGATGCAGTTATTATGATCGGTGAAATCGGCGGTAGCGCGGAAACGGAAGCTGCTCGTTGGATTAAACAAAATTTCAGCAAGCCAGTCGTCAGCTTTATCGCAGGTGCAAGTGCTCCTAAAGGCAAAAGAATGGGCCACGCTGGCGCTATTATTTCTGGTGGCGATGATACGGCCGAAGCTAAATTTCGTATCCTTCAAGAGTGTGGCGTAACCATCGCTCGCTCGCCGGCAGAATTGGGCGAAAAAGTTGCCGAAGTGTTATAAGAGATGATAAGTAACTGATACAAAAAATTTAAAAGTAGGAGCAAGTCCATGGCAAAAGAAAGAACGTTTAGTATTATTAAGCCTAACGCAACCAAAGATAATAATATTGGAAATATTATTGCTCGTTTTGAAAAAGAAGGACTAAGAATTTCAGCAATGAAACTCGTTCGTCTAACTAAAGAAAAAGCTGAAGGCTTTTATATTGAACACAAAGAAAGACCATTTTTTAACTCGCTTGTTAACTTCATGACTTCGAACCTTGTGGTTCTTATGGTGCTTGAAGGTAACGATGCTGTTGCAAAAAACCGTCAAATCATGGGTGCTACAAATCCAGCTAATGCTGAAGAAGGTACTCTAAGAAAACTTTATGCTGCTTCAATTGAAGAGAACGCTGTTCACGGTTCTGATTCAGCTGCTTCTGCCCAAAGAGAAATTTCATACTTTTTCGAGAAAAACGAAATTTTTGATAGATTCTAAATTTTAGAGGCCACTTCGGTGGCCTCCATCTTATAAATTCCCAATTGCTCATTAATTAAATAAAAGTCTGTAAAATCCTTCAAGCAATGTTTTGTGATATTTCCTCTCGCCACAATTTTAATTTCTCTTTTCTTTGCCATGCTTCGTAATTGTTCTAGCGTATAAGTGATATGTTTTTCTTGGCCATAATCATAAATAAAATAAGCATCGGCTTCGGGGTATTCAAATTTTTGATCTGCTAAATTTGTGTGCTCGAGAGTCGCATTTTTAAAATTATATAATTGAAAAATGCGATTCCCTTCATCGACTCTTTCTTTGGCTATTTCATAACCCACGAAGAATGATTGTGGGTAAAGTGCTCCGACTAAAATACCGACTCGTCCATAGGCTGCTCCGAAATCAATGAATTTTTGACCGTCTTTAAAATCCAGCGCTTTCAGAAATTCCAGGAGAGTGGCGTAGGGAGTCTGAAGGGTACGAGGATCAAGTCCGACCCAGCTTTGCACACCTTGGTGCAGTTCTGGTCCCCAGGTTTTATAATTGCCGTAAGGATTGGCGATTTTCCCTCGAACCACTAAATCATTTTCAATTTTTTTGATTTGAAATTTTAAAATTTGATCGATAATTTCCGAGTGCTGCCTGCGGCCAGGCTCATGCTCTTCGGGAGATTTAAAAAAAGATTCTTCTCTTAAATAATTTCGAATTTCTTTGGGAGTGAGATTTAGTGTTTGAATTTTCTGTAAATCACTTAGGTTTTTATATTTCAAACAAATGCCTTAGAACATGAAGCCAAAACGAAACATAAAGTTGGTATAGGTTTGGGTGATATCAACATTCAAATCGAGTGTTGGAGTATCTGAAATACTTTTCGTAAACTGAGTCATCATGTATTTCGCTTCGACACCCATAAAAAAGAACGAATTAAATTGGTAAATGTATCCGAGGGCCGCGCCATACTGGTAACCAAAGAGTTGGAAATCATCAATAACCGTACTGTTTTCAAAATTTAAATAGCGACCACCCAGGCCTAATTTTAAATAAATCGATGGAGTGAAATGATAACCAAGGTAAAAATTAAGGCCATACTCAGTATTGTCGAATTCAGTCGCGGACCCACAATCAGCAGCGGTACAACTCGTTGAGCCCGAGCCAGAAAATAATTCTGTTTCGAAGATAATGCCGGTTTTTCCCACCGAACCATAATGAAAATAAAAGTTACTCCAAGAACCAGGCGTGAAGTCGATGTTATCTGTATTGTCAGTAATGGCACTGGAATTTAAAACACCTGCTCCAAAACTAATGTAGCTCGCGCCATAAATATTTGGTTGCTCTTTAGTTTCTGGGGCTTGGCTAACAACTGGTTCTTCTTTCGGTTTTTCTTCCTGAACCACCGGTTGAGGTTCTGTTACTGGAGCTGGCGCTGCTTCAACGGGCACGGCATTTGGCTGACTGTGAACAATAAAACCTTCACGAATGATTCCGCTTTCTAATACACCTAGAGCAAATTTGCCTTCGACTTTGGTGATTTTGAATTTTCCCATAGGTGTATTGCCGGCATCGGTAATATTCAGAATTTGACCGACTTGAACTTTATCTTCTTCGGCATGCTTGATAACGGCCTTATGGCCTTTGGCCTTAAGGACTTCCATCGCGTTAAGGTCGAAGTAGCTAAGGAGGAGGATAAATAAAAAACTCATATGATAATTATGGCATAACTTACTATGTAAAAATTATCCAAAATTGCTTTTTTGAGTAATTTTTACCTGAAATCCATGATTCTTAGAGAGTGAATTAGTGTAATGATTTCAATGACATTGCGTCAAATGTCCCTTTGCGTTATATTTACAGTGGAATAATTGGAAGCCCTTTTTACTTAGTAGGGCAGCCTCGGAGGATTGGCATGGAGTTTCAGATCGGTGACTACGTTGTTTGTCCAGGCCACGGTGTTGGACAAATAAGCAATATTGAAACTAAGACCCTTTCCGGTGTCGATAAATCATTTTACATCATCAAAATTATAACTAATGGCATGACTATTATGGTGCCGACTGACAGTAAAGACGGTGTTCGTGGCTTAGTTTCAGGCAATGAAATTCAAGAAGTTTTCACCCTTTTAGCTAATCATGACGTAAAAGTAGATAATTCAACTTGGAACCGTCGTCATCGCGAGTATTTGGCGAAAGTTAAGACCGGTTCTTTAAAAGAAATCGCTGATGTTTTACGCCAATTGCTACTTTTGAAAATTTCAAAAAAACTTTCGTTCGGCGAAAAGAAAATGCTCGAGCAGTGCAAAGAGCTTTTGGTTAAGGAAATATCGCTTTCAAGTGGCGAAGCTGAAAAAGAAGTTTCTGGTAAAATTGATACTTTCTATTCTTCATCTATCGACGCATAAATCGCTGCATTCTTGCCAATTAACGTACCTAAGGATACTTAGTAATCTAGTGAATTCTTTAGGAGTTAATGATGAGCGCACGTGTACGTTTTGCACCTAGTCCGACTGGTTATTTGCATATTGGTGGGGCCCGAACAGCTATTTATAATTACTTATTTGCTAAGGCCAATAATGGAACATTGATTTTACGTATTGAAGATACGGATTTAGAACGCAGTAAGCGCGAATATGAAGTTCTCCAGGTGGCCGATTTAAAATGGCTTGGAATTGAATTTGATGAAAGTCCAGAGAAGCCAGGCAAGTATGGTCCTTACCGCCAATCTGAACGCACAGACATTTATTTAAAATACGCCCAGATGTTAGTGGATAAAGGTTTGGCTTATTATGATTTTTGTACGGATGCTGAACTAGAGGCGATGAAAGAGCGGGCCACGCAAGAAGGCCGTCCACCTCATTACGATGGTAAGTGGAAAAATGAAAAGTATTGGGAAGAAGCTCAGGCGAAACTGGCAGCAGGTGAAAAAGGTGCGATTCGTTTCAAAGCTTCTCAGAAATCTTATATTTTAAATGACCGCGTTCGTGGGCGAATCGTTTTTCCTGAAAACATGGTAGGGGATTTCGTGTTGATTCGTTCTAACGGTCAACCGGTTTATAACTTCTGTTGTGTGGTGGATGATATGCTGATGAAAATCACACACGTCATTCGGGGTGAAGATCACCTTTCAAATACTCTACGTCAGATGATGCTATATGAAGCTTTTGATGCCACTATTCCTGAAATGGTTCACGTTTCACTTCTGATTGGTAACGACCGTCAGAAATTATCGAAGCGGCACGGAGCGACTTCAGTTAATTTATATCGTGAAGAATCGTATGCTCCACAAGCCCTCGTGAATTACTTATGTTTACTAGGTTGGTCACATCCAGAAGAGAAAGATATTTTCACCCTTCAGGAGATTGCTCCAGTTTTCAATCTTGATCGTTTCAGCAAGTCGCCTGCCATTTATGATATTGAAAAACTTAAGTGGGTTAACGGTCAACACTTACGTAAAATTGATAATGAGATATTAGTAAAACAATTAGATGCTTTCATTGATTCAGGTCATTGGTTTCATAAGCAACCACACGATTGGAAAATTGCTTGTATCGCTTTATTTAAAGAGCAAATTCAATTCTTCCAAGAGATTATTCCGCATTTAGAAGCTCTTCATTCTAAAGAGCTAGTCCGTGATGAGAAGCTCAATGAGATTCTCTCGTGGCCCACGACTCCTCAAATTGCTGCTTTTTTAAGTAAAGAATTGGAGCAGATTAAAACGCATTATGTGGAAGCAGCGACTTTTAATCAGTGGATGGATAAAATTAAAACTGAATTAAAAATCAAGGGTAAGCCACTTTTCATGGGTGTGCGTGTGAGTTTAACCGGTCATGATCATGGGCCAGAATTAAACCAATTGATTCCGTTAACACCAGTGGATGTTTTAAAAGCACGAGTTAAAAACTTATTAACATAAGCAGAAGCCTTCATGTTATTGGCATTCATAAGTAGTTTATTGATTTCTTCTTTTGCCTACGCCAGTTCCGAGGACCACAAATATATTAATTACTCTGGTAAAGCTTTTACCGAAAAAGTCGTTCTTAATTCTACCAAGAAACATACTGAGTATGAATATTACGAAGAGGCAAGACAGTGCCAACGTAATGTTTTTCAAGGTTATGAAACAGAATGTGTATGGGTAAAAGACAAAAAGGTTTGTCGTAATAAGAAAGTTTACAAAACTGAAACTTATGATTGTACGGTCACGATGAAAAACCCCATCGAGGTATTAGACTTTGATGTTGTCGCCGAAATTAAAATTCATTTTGGTGCTGTTCCTGAAAATGTTTACGCCGCAGAAATTTTCAAAATCACTCTCAATGGTGATGATTTAGATATGACCGTAAAAACCTCGCGTAATCACCTGATTCATTTTACCAAGTCTCAACAAGAAGAAAGCAATGCTAAAAAGAAAAAAATTAAAGCGGAATACTTTATTAAGTTCTATGACTTGCACGCGCTTAAAGAAGTTGTCGATAACCGGATTCAAAATCTGAGTTTAGCTAAAGAGAGGATTGAGTTCTATATCAGCGAACCTAAGTATCTTGATTTTTATAAGTTTGAAGTAAAATTAGAAGAAATTACTTTTATGCGAGCACCTGAAATACTTTTTGATAAAGTTTTTCCTGCTAAAGAATTATTTGTGGCAACTACCGATGGGATTAGTCATTTTTTGATGGAGTTGAAACATTATGGCGTGGTTCTATCGCCGGCCAAATATCGAATGAAGGTTAATGTTTTCTATAACCTGCCACTGGATAATTTATTGAATCTCTATGATTTGAAATTACAAACCAGTTATAAAAAAATTAAAAAAAGAATTAGGTAAAAAATTATCTTAAGTTCTGATAATTTTCAGCTTGAGTAATAAGTTTTTGTTTTCCGTCTTCGGTAATCAGAATCTCTTGTGTGCGTGGACGCAAATTGTAATTACTCGCCATCGACATTCCATAAGCACCAGTGTCGGCAATCGCCAAGAAATCTCCATTCTCGAGTTTGGGTAGCAAGCGCTTAGTCGCAAAACAATCGGCCGTTTCGCAAATGGGTCCAACCACATCAGTGAGGTCATGCGCCTTACTTTTTTTGTATTCTTTACTAGAATAAATTTCGTGATAAGCATTGTATAACGATGGTCGTACAAAATCATTCATCCCACCATCCACAATCACAAAACGGCAATTTTCTGACATTTTTGTGCGAAGAACTTTGGTTATAAAAGCTCCAGAACGGGCAGAAATAATTCGACCTGGTTCAAAGACAATTTTGCATTTATCTGAAACGAAAGGTTGATTGACATGTTCTGCCACTAATTCCATATAATTTTTCATGGTTGAAATTTTCTTGTTTTTAAAATGTTCGTAAGAAATTCCTAAGCCGCCGCCGACATCGATAATTTCTAAAGGAGGGCAGCTTTCAGCCGTTTCCATCAATTTTTTTAAGGCCATTTTAGTCGCTTTAAGTTCGGTGAGCTGACTACCAATATGGACACTTAGCCCCACTAATTTACTGTGTGACCAATATTTTTTTTGTTTGATTGCTTTTAAAATATCGGATTGAAGTAAACCAAATTTGTGTGTTTTGAAGCCGGTTGAAATATGGCGATGAGTTTTAGCGTGAACTTTTGGGTTCAAACGGAAACTAATTCGTGCTGTTTTATTTAAACGTGAAGCGATTTGATTAATCTCTTCTAACTCTTCAAGAGATTCGACATTAAAAGCTTGAATGCCTTTGGGATCACAAAGCAAAGCCTCTTCGATTTCAGCTGCTGTTTTACCGACACCAGAGAAAACAATTTTGTCTGGTGTAATAGAAGCTTCTAATGAACGTTTAAGTTCGCCGCTCGATACGATATCGGCACCTGCCCCGAGACTGGAGAGTATTTTTAAGAGTTGTAAGTTTGAATTCGATTTTAGCGCATAACAAATTAAGAAATTTTTAATACCTGCTGCTTTCGCCGCAGCTTCAAAACTTCGATATTGATGCTTGAGCGATTGTTCACTATAAAGATAAAAAGGAGTCGGATATTTTTGTACAATGTTTTCAATAAGAACATTATCAAAATGCAGTTTTTGGTTTTTGTAATTTAAAGGGTGATAGTTTTTTTCCACGTTTTAATTTCCTCAACTTGAGCTTTGGTAATTATCGATTGGCCTTCAGCTACAGTCAGCAATGAATTTAAATTGGTTAACGATGTATAATTGTATCCTGCTTTTTTAAAAATCTGCGGAATACTTTCAAAGTCGTAGCTGAAAATAGAAATAATACTTAAAACTTCAGCGCCACTACCGGTGATGGCTTGGGCCGCTTCAATGGAGCTTTTTCCAGTGGAAATAAGATCTTCAATTAAAATAACTTTTTGTTGTGGCGATAAGCTACCTTCGACTTGATTTTTTAAGCCATGAGCTTTCGCTCCACTGCGGACATAAACTAAGGGCAGTTTTAATTCCTGTGCAATCCAGCTCGCCCAGGGGATTCCTGCCGTCGCCGTTCCTGCAATCACTTCCACTTCTTTATGGAAAGTTTGGATATGATCAGCAAAGGCCTTAGTAATTTGTGTGCGATATTCATGGTGAGAAATAATTTTTCGATTATCACAGTAAATAGGAGATTTGATACCCGAGGTCCAAGTGAAGTAGTTGGTTGGATTAAGATGAACCGCTTTAATATCTAAAAGAATTTGTGAAATTTCTTTGCTACTAATCATGCTTGAATTTCCTTAAGAATTTCTTCGAAACTATGCCCGGGATTTTGTGAATTCGTAATCGCGCGACCGATAACTAAGTAATCACTCCCAAATTTAATGGCGTCTTTTGGAGTTGTGATACGCTTTTGATCATGTCCATCTGAACCAAGCGGACGAATACCAGGTGTCACACACAGAAAGTTTTTACCTAGCTCGGCCTTAATTTGCATCACGTCTTGAGCACTCGCCACCACGCCATCAAGTTGAGCTTTTTTGGCGAGACTCGCGTATTGAAGCACACTTTCTTGCAGGGCAATTTGAATACCAATTTCTTGTTTAAGAATTTGTTCATTTACACTTGTTAAATGGGTAACAGCAATTAATTTTGTTTTCACTTGTGGTTGTTCCATTTGTGCTGCTTTAAGTCCCGCCACCGCAGCCTCTAACATTTGTGAACCACCCGCGGCGTGCACATTCAACATATCGACACCTAAACGACAAAGTGTTTTAACTGATTTCAAAACGGTATTGGGGATATCGTGCAATTTTAAATCGAGAAAAATTTTAAACTTGGATTTTTTCAAATGCTTAATCGCTTCTGGTCCAAATGTATAAAAAAGTTCCATGCCCACTTTCACATAAGTCGCGTGACCTTGGAGTGCATGGGTGATTTGCATGAAATCTTCATGCGTTTGAACATCCAGGGCGACAATAATTTGTTCTCTATGATTCAAGGGGTTCTACTCCGTAATTATGATTTTCAAGCGCTTTAATTAAAGCACTAGTTGTATCTAAACTGGTCAAACAGTGAACACCGCTTTCAACCGCTGCTCTTCGGACTTGGAAACCATCACTTGCGACGTCTTTGCCTTTAGATAAAGTGTTGATAACCAGTTGGGCATGTCCCGAGCGAACTTCGTCCAGTAGGTTGGGTGTACTCTCATGAATTTTACGAACTTCACGAACTGGTAGCTTTGCTTCACGTAAAGCTTTCGCTGTTCCTGCGGTCGCTAGGAATTTGAATCCTAAACGGTAATAACGTTTCATCAGTTGAACCGCTTCATCTTTATCTTTGTCTGCGACTGTCACTAAAATGGTACCAAATTGCGGAATTTTAATTCCTGCGGCCAGGAGTGATTTGTATAAGGCCTTTTCAAAAGTATGATCACGTCCCATGACTTCACCAGTTGATTTCATTTCAGGTCCTAAAGCAATATCCACATCAACGAGCTTGGCAAATGAGAAGACTGGCGCTTTTACCGAAACGAGAGCTTGATCTGGTTGTAAACCAGATTTTAGTTTTAGAGATTTAATCGTTTCACCTAAAATAAATTTCGTGGCGATTTTTGCCATAGGAATTTTTGTTACTTTACTTAGGAAAGGCACGGTTCGCGATGAGCGCGGATTTACTTCTAGCACATAAAGTTTATCGTTACTTAAAATAAACTGAATGTTGATAAGGCCTTTGGTTTCTAATGCTTTTGAAATTTTGATTGTGGTTTCCACTAGCTCATCCAGAATTTTCTTTTCGATACTTTGTGGAGGATAAACTGCAATGGAGTCGCCCGAGTGGACTCCAGCTTTTTCAATATGCTCCATGATGCCTGGAATGATAACGTCTTGTCCGTCACAAATGGCATCGACCTCAAGTTCTTTTCCGATCATATAACGATCAATTAGAACTGGATGCTCTGGATTCACATGAACAGCGCTTTTCATATAATGCAGAAGATCAGTGTCTCCATAAACAATTTGCATTGCACGTCCACCGATAACGTATGACGGTCGGATGATAACAGGGAAGCCGATTTCTTTCGCGCGTTGAAGTGCTTCTTCTGAACTTCTGGCCGTCACACCCATAGGTTGTGCGATATGAAGATCCTTTAAAAGAGCTTCAAATTTTTTTCTATCTTCTGAACGATCAATATTTTCGAGCGTTGTTCCTAGAATCTTAACGCCTTTTTTACTCAAGGGTTCAGCTAAGTTAATGGCTGTTTGACCACCGAATTGAACAATCACGCCTTCAGGCTTCTCTTGTAAAATAATATGATAAATATCTTCGATATAAAGTGGTTCGAAGTAGAGGCGATCAGAGATGTTAAAGTCAGTTGAAACGGTTTCAGGGTTTGAGTTGATGATAATCGCTTCTAGGCCCATCTCTCGAATGGCTTGAACCGCGTGAACTGTAGCGTAGTCAAATTCGATTCCTTGGCCGATACGAATTGGACCTGAACCTAAAACGATAATTTTCTTTTTACTACTAGCACTGACTTCGTTTTCAACTTCATAGGTTGAATAGTAGTAAGGTGTAGTCGAAGCAAACTCAGAGGCACAAGTATCAATCATCTTATAAACTGGAATAATTTTATTTTTTAATCTAAAATCGAAAACTTCATCTTCTTTTATTTTTTTTAGCGAAGCGATTTTTCGGTCAGTGATACCAATTCTTTTTGCTTTTAACATTAACTCTGGAGTCAAATTTTCTGTCGTTAGCTTGTTTTCCATTTTTACAATATTAAAAATCTTCTGAACAAAGAACATATCGATTTTGGTTTTCGCCACAATCACTTCAGGCGTAATACCTTTGCGTAAAGCTTCGGCCAAAACAAAAAGTCGTTCATCATCAATCAAATCCAACGCTTTTAATAATTCTTCTTTTGAATATGTTTTTAATTTTTCTAATTCTAAATGGTGCGTACCGATTTCAAGTGAACGAACGGCTTTAAGCATCGATTCTTCTAAGTTACGACCAATCGCCATGACTTCTCCAGTCGCCTTCATTTGTGTTCCAAGTTTACGATTAGCAGTGACAAATTTATCAAATGGCCAACGTGGAATTTTTGTGACGACATAATCCAGTGTTGGTTCAAAACAAGCATATGAAGTTTTAGTAATGGGATTAATCATTTCATCCAGGGTAAAGCCGACAGCAATCTTCGCAGCAATTTTTGCAATTGGATAACCCGTTGCTTTACTGGCTAGCGCCGATGAACGACTCACACGCGGATTAACTTCAATCACAAAATATTTATAGCTATGAGGATCAAGAGCGAGCTGGACGTTACATCCACCTTTGATACCAAGAGTGCGAATAATTTTTAATGAACTGTTACGTAGTAATTGGTACTCGCGATCACTTAAAGTCTGACTTGGGGCCACAACAATAGAGTCGCCAGTGTGAACACCGACTGGATCGATATTTTCCATGTTACAAATAATAATCGCGTTGTCTTTTTCATCGCGCATAACTTCGTATTCAATTTCTTTATAACCAGCAATACTTTTTTCAACCAGAACTTGTTTGATAGGACTATTTTGTAAGCCACTCTTAACGATGGCCTCGAGTTCTGTTTCACTATGAACATGGCCACCACCGGTTCCACCTAATGTGAACGCAGGTCTGATAACAAGAGGGTAACCAATTCGATCTGCAAAAACTTTTGCATCTGAGAGATTACTAACAATGACACTTTCACAAAAAGGCTCACCGATTGATTCTAGGACATTTCTAAAAAGTAAGCGATCTTCCGCTTTACGAATAACGTCTGGGTCACAACCAAGTAGTTTTATATTTTCTCTTTCAAAGAATCCATCTTCCGCTAATTCCATTGCAAGGTTTAGTGCCGTTTGTCCGCCGAGAGTTGGAATGACACCATCGGGTCTTTCCAGATAAAGCACTTTTAAAAGAAAATCTTTAGTTAGTGGTTCGATATAAACTTTGTCCGCAATATCGGAGTCCGTCATGATGGTTGCAGGGTTGCTGTTTATAAGAATAACTTCCAGTCCTGCTTCTTTCAACGCTTGGACTGCTTGCGTGCCCGAGTAATCAAACTCAGCCGCTTGTCCAATAATAATCGGACCTGAACCAATAACTAAGACGCGGTTGATATCCTTATACTTTGGCACGTGCTACCTCGTTTTTAAAAACTGATTCTAAGAATTCATCAAACAACCAATGAGTATCATCTGGTCCTGGATTAGCTTCTGGGTGATATTGAACTGAGAAAGCAGGATATTTTTTATGCTTCAAGCCTTCGACCGTTTTATCATTAAGATTAATTTGCGTAATTTCTAAATGAGTTTTGGCGATACTTTCACTTTTCACCGCATAACCATGGTTTTGTGAAGTGATAAAAACTTTTTCCGTTTTTAAATCAAGTACCGGGTGATTGGCCCCACGATGACCAAATTTCATTTTTTCTGTATCAGCACCATTGGCCAGAGCGAAAACTTGGTGGCCCATGCAAATACAGAAGAGTGGATAACGCTCTTGGATTTTGCGAATAGTCTCTAGTGTTTCAGGAATATCTTTTGGATCGCCTGGACCGTTAGAAAGTAAAATTCCATCGGGATGATAACGAGTGATTTCTTCAAACGAGGTGTTGTAGGGAACAACAATCACATCACACTTACGTTTCAGTAATGATTTTAAAATATTTTTTTTGTAACCATAATCGACAAGTACAATACGATGACCATCGCCAGGATGGTGAGCGGGTTTTTGCGTTGAAACTCGTGCAATTTGATCATTGCCTAAATTTTGCGCTAATAATTCTTTGTATTTTGATTTATCCGTTTTTTCTGAAACGATAATTGCTTTCATACTTCCATGCATACGAATGATACGTGTGAGTTGTCTGGTATCAATGCCTTGAATGGCCGGAATTTTAAAATGAGTGAGTAGTTCAGAAAGTTTTGTTTCATTTCGCCAGTTATTTGGTTCTTCGCAATGCTCTCTTACAATCAAAGCTTTCAGGGCCGGTGTAAGTGATTCGAAATCGTCTCGATTCACTCCGTAGTTTCCTATCAGGGGATAGGTCATCACCACCATTTGGTCGCAATAAGAAGGGTCAGATAAAATTTCTTGGTAACCCGTCATACTGGTATTAAAAACCACTTCACCTAAACAACTTTCTTCAGTGGGGTGGTAACCAAAACTATCACCAATAAATTCTGTTCCGTCGGCCAAAATAAGTTTTAATTTCACATTGTACCTGCTATTTCATCAATGATTGCCATTCTCATATAAACACCATTACTCATCTGCTTTAAAATTCTGGATTTTGCATGTTCCACTAAGTCGCTCTCAATTTCGACACCGCGATTGATCGGTGCCGGATGCATAATAATCGTTTTTGCTTTAGCTTTCTTGAGGCGAGCAGCGGTAAGACCATATTGTTTTAAATATTCAGCTTTATTTAATTCTTGACCGTCATGACGTTCACTTTGAACTCGCAATAACATAATCACATCTGATTCAGGTAAGGCTTCATCAATCGTTTTTTTGGTGACGAGTTTATCTAGGGTAGCGTCTTTCACTCGAAGTTCTTCTGGTTCACAGATATTCACTTTAATTCCAAACATGTTGAGGAGGTGGACATTGGAACGTGCGACACGTGAATATTTAATATCGCCACAAATACTGACGGTCAGGTTTTTTAAATCACCAAATTCCTGTTTGATAGTCATTAAATCGAGTAATGCTTGCGTCGGATGTTCGTATTTGCCAGCACCAGCGTTAATAAAGGAAATGCTACTTTCATTTTTTAGTGTTTCTAATAAGTGGTCATCTGGGTGGCGGATAACAGCGATTTTAACGCCGAGTTGTTCCAGCGTTTTTATCGTATCCGGAATAGTCTCACCCTTATTCATGCTAGAATTTTCCGCTGAAAAATTCAGCACGTGGCAGCCTAATTTTTTTTCTGCTACTTCAAAGGAAAAACGTGTTCTGGTGCTATCTTCGAAAAAAAGATTGGCGACAATAATATGATTAAGATGTTGATAGAATTTGGCTGGATTCACAGCATAATCTTGCGCTTTCTTGAGGAGTCGCTCAACTTGCGGTTGAGTCAAATCTTTAATGGCCAATAAATGCTTAATACTAAACTCCTCTTCTTAAGAAAAAGTCGTTCTGGAAAAAATTCTTTGATTTTTTGTTGGCGAAATTTTGTCTTTTGTTCACAGACAAGAAAGCCATTAACTTCGAACCTTCAATGTGTTAATTTACCTCATGAAAGAATCACTTTTTAGGTAGCATTTGGCAAGCAAAATTTGATAACATGAAAGACGTTAAAGAAGAAAAAATAGCGCTGAAAATCGAAGCCCCTTTTAAAGCGGCAGGCGATCAAGTTGAGGCCATTAAGGCACTCTCGAAAGCTTTTTCTAAAAAAGAAAAATTTCAAACATTACTAGGTGTCACAGGCTCGGGTAAAACCTTTACCATGGCCAACGTTATTCAAAACTTACAGAAGAAAACCTTAATTTTGGCCCATAATAAAACGCTCGCGGCCCAGCTCTACTCAGAATTTAAAGAATTTTTCCCTAATAATGCAGTGGAATATTTCGTGAGTTATTACGATTATTATCAACCAGAAGCTTATGTTCCTGGTACTGATACTTATATCGAAAAAGACTCGGCAGTAAATGAAGAAATCGATAAGTTGCGACACTCGGCCACGCGTAGTTTGTTAGAGCGTGATGACGTGATTGTTATTGCCAGCGTGAGCTGTATCTACGGGATTGGTTCACCTGAAGAATATTCATCTCATCGAATGACTCTTTTTACTGGTGATAAAATGGACCGTGATGATTTTCTTCGTCAATTAGTCTCAATTCAATACCGCCGAAATGATATTGATTTTTCGCGTGGAGCTTTCCGTGTACGTGGTGATACCGTCGAAGTTTTTCCCGCTCACGAAGACAGTTTTGTTATTCGTGTGGAGTTTTTTGGTGATGAAATTGATGGATTGTATCTCGTTGATCCATTGCTTGGAAAAATTCATCGACCTTTAACTAAAGTGGTGATTTATCCTTCTAGCCATTATGTAGTTGGTGCCAATAAATTAAAACAAGCGCTAGGAACAATTAAAGAAGAATTACGTGAACGTATCCAGCAATTTGAACAAGAAAATAAATTAGTCGAAGCGCAAAGAATTACTCAACGAACACTCCTGGATGTTGAGATGATGGAAGAAATGGGGTTTTGTTCTGGTATTGAAAATTACTCGCGCCATTTAACGGGAGCTAAGCCGGGTGATCCCCCTCCAACACTCATCGACTTTTTTAATAAAGATTTTCTCTTAATTATCGATGAGTCTCACATGACGATTCCACAAGTGGGTGGCATGTATCGAGGCGATCGCGCGCGCAAACTTAATCTGGTGGAATATGGATTTCGTTTACCAAGTGCTTTAGATAATCGTCCGCTCAACTTTCAAGAATTCGAATCAAAGCTCGATCAAGTCATGTTTGTTTCTGCCACCCCGGCGGAATACGAATTAGAAAAAACCAAAGGCGAATATATTGAACAGATCATTCGCCCAACTGGTCTGATTGACCCTGAGGTTGAAGTTCGAGATGCGAAAAATCAGGTTGATGACGTCATGGTGGAAGCTCGAAAGGTTATCGCCAAAGGCTTCCGCGTACTGATTACGACCTTAACAAAAAAATTGGCTGAAGAGTTAACTCAGTTTTTAAAAGGTGTTGGGATAAAAGTTCGTTATCTCCATTCAGATATAGATACGCTCGAGCGCGTGGAAATTATTCGCGATTTACGTTTGGGTGAAATTGATGTTCTGGTTGGTATCAATCTCTTGCGTGAAGGTTTGGATATTCCTGAGGTGGCTTTAGTTGCGATCCTGGATGCTGATAAAGAAGGTTTTTTGCGTTCGGCCCGGGCACTTATTCAAACCATTGGTCGTGCCGCTCGAAATGATCAAGGTAAAGTTATTCTTTATGCCTATCAAAATACTAAGAGTATGGATGTGGCGATCAATGAAACGAAACGCCGACGAGAAATTCAAAGTAAATTCAATCAAGAGCATGGAATCACTCCCCAAACGATTAAGAAAAAAGTTTCAGGTGGTATTATCGAAACACTACGTGGAACTAAAAAACAGGGAAGAATCAAATCGACTATGGAAGGGGAGTTAAGTTTTAACGAGGAAACCATTGATAAGAAGATTATTGAATTACGAGCTCTCATGAAACAAGCCGCCAAAGACCTCAATTTTGAAGAAGCGGCCAAGTTACGAGATCAAATAAAACAACTCACTGAAATGAAGTTGATGTCTTAACTCAGGAATTATATTCCACCTCTTATTCATTCTAATAATTTTGTACAATATCTCTATGAAACAAGTCTTAGTTATTATCTTTTTTGTTCTCGTTTCTCTCAGCGTAAAGGCTTCGCAAAAATCTGAAGCTTTTGTGGTGGAATTTAACGATAGCAATATCCAAGTTTTATCGCCGGACGTGAGACGAAATCAAGTTAGCGTAGTCATTAAAAATAATACTTTGGATAAACTGACTAGCAAGTTATCGACCGTCGATAATGATATCGAATTTTTTTCGGTGCCTTCTCAGATGACAAAAGTTTTTGATATTAAACTAAAAAACAATGAAAAACTTTTTGTAGTTCCACTTTCTCCTTCGATGCAAGAAATTGAACTAGTATTCTCGAGAAAAGCCTATGCGATTCCTTCGAAAAACTAAAATCCAAAAAACGCTTCTAGTTATTTCTGATATTCATTTAGGCGCTGGCGTTTATTTTGAAGGTCATCGTAATCCGCTTGAGGATTTCAACTCTGACCACGAGTTTGTTGATTTTATCGAATATTTTTGTACTGGTGATTATGCTCAGAGAGAGGTAGAGCTAGTTATCAATGGTGACTTCTTTGATTTCTTGGCCGTACCTTATGTGAAATATTTTGATGATGAATATTGGAGCGAGATTGCAGCTCTGGATAAGCTAAAAATCATTATGAATGCGCATCCTGAGGTTTTAAATTCACTTCGCAAATTTCTTCACGCAAAAAATAAAAAGATAATTTACATCATTGGTAATCATGATGCCGAGATGGTGTTTGATTCTCTCAAAGAAGAGTTACTGGGATATTTTAACGACGTGAAAGATCGTTTTATTATTTCAAATAATATTGAAACCTATAATCCACACAAGGGAATTTATATTCAACACGGTCATCAATATGAACGTGCTCATCATTTTCATCTACAAGATTGTATTATCTTGTCCCAAAATGGCCGCAAGTATTTTGTCCCGCCATGGGGGTCATATTATGTGACGAGAGTCGTGAATAAATTTAAAGTCGAAAGAAGTTATATCAATGAAGTTCGCCCGATTAAGAATTTTCTTATTCACGGTCTTATTTTTGATACCTTCTTTACCATTCGTTTTATGTTAGCGAACGTCTTTTATTTTCTGATGGTAAGATTTTGGCATTATTTTATGCAGAATCCTGATTGGAAAAAAATCCGCAGTAACCTCGAGCAGGAATTGCAACTTTTTCAAAACTTCGAATCACTTACACGCGAATTTTTTGAAAAAACTCCGGATGCAAAAGTGTTAATCGTAGGGCACACTCATCAACCAAATCTTCAGACATTTAAAGATGGAACGATGTTTTTGAATACCGGAACCTGGACTAAAATGATCAATCTCGATTTTAATCGCTTGCAAAGTGGTCGTTCTTTGACTTTTGCCCAGATCGATATTTCTAGTGAAATCAAAGAAAAAGCTAGTGAAAACTACACAGTAGACCTTAATCACTGGCTCGGAAAATCTGATTTACCGTACGACGAATACACCTAGGTAAACTTTGCCTCCCCCATAAATTCATCAAGTCCGAAGACTCTGCGCCGATGAAGTCAGCAGAAGTTTTTAGCACGGAAGCTAGCATCCTCAAAGGTTTGAGGTTTGGTGTCACAGGATGACGCGAATAAAAAACCTAGGAGGATTTAGATGGGTTTCCGTATTAACACCAACACCGCTTCGATCGCGTCTCAGCGGGCACTTTCAATGAACAATCGCGCGCTTGAAGATTCACTCGCAAAGTTATCTTCGGGCTCAAGAATCACTAAAGCAGCTGATGATGCTGCAGGATTAGCGATTAGTGAAAAGTTAAGATCGTACATCCGTTCAACTGCACAAGCTGACCGAAACGCCAACGATGGTATTTCAATGGTTCAGGTTGCTGAAGGTGGATTGAATGAAGTACAAAACATCTTAACTCGTTTACGCGAACTTGCTATCCAGGCTTCATCTGACACAGTTGGAGACACTGAAAGACAGTTCACGGACATGGAGTACCAACAATTAAAGCTTGAAGTTGAGCGTATTGCGCAAGTGACTGAGTTCAACGGTACAAAGCTACTTGATGGTTCAGGCGACGTTTATGATTTTCAAATTGGTATCAACAATGATGATTTCCAAGACAGAATCAAATTCGATGCTGCACAAACCAACGCTAGAGTTTCTGCTCTAGGAATTGATGACCAATCAATTGCTTCGAAAGAAGGCGCTCAAGGTTCATTAGATGTGGTTGACCAAGCAATTGAACAAGTATCAAGATACAGAGCAAATCTTGGTGCCGTACAAAACCGCTTAATTTCGACTTCTCAAAACTTGCAAATTTCTAATGAGAATTTACAATCTGCAAACTCTCGTATTCGCGATGTTGATTACGCAAGTGAAACTGCTAACAATGCTAGAAATGGTATCTTAAACTCAGCTGGTACTGCAGTTTTAGCTCAAGCCAATATGAACGGCCAAAATGCCCTTAAACTTATTGGTTAGTCTCTCTAAGACTTAAAATGTTTTAAAAAAAGCCCCTAAATTGGGGCTTTTTTTATTTTAGGGCCCAAAGTAAGAACAAATGTAAGAAAAAGTCAGAAGTGACCCGTAAAAAAACGAAAATAGTGTAATGGTTTCATTAAGTTAAGCTTTAAATATCCTGCAAAGTGTTGGGCCGTTAGAAAGCTTCCATGAAGTGTAAGAATATCTACATTTTGCTAGCTTTTATTTGTTTAGTCATGACATTGGGTGCTCAGGCCAATAGCTGCGATCCCTATATTTTAGGCCCTGAAGATCCAGGTATCGGGAATTCGTGGCAAGAGAAAATGGAGTTCATGAAATTTAACAGTATTTTGAGCCCAAGTGATGTTGTTAATGAGCATGCGCGGCCGTTTCGTTATTTTGATTTTCACTTAGCTGAAATTCCTGCTGAAAAAAAATATTATATTATCAAAGTTTATGGGGTGCCTTTTAGTGAAAACGGAAAAGAGTATATTTATTATCAAAAATTTATGACGGTTGAAAGAGAGAGAATTCCTCTTGAAGATGGTGCGATATTAGAAAAAATGGAATATGAACTTTTTGAAAAAACAGCGCTTGAACATTTTGTCTCCAACTATGTTGATGTGAATCAAATTGTTTTTTATCCTGAAGAAAACTCCAATGGACTTTTATTTAAACCTTACGTCGTTAATCGAGTCCATTCTGATAAGTTAGAACTTCAAGATTATGTAACAGGTGGAAGAAAAGTCGTTTCGCTTAATAAGCTTTTTTACCATTCGATTTCGATGTTGCAGGAATACAATTTTTTAAGAAATTTTTATTTGGGTGGCGGACGTGGAAAAGTTGTAAGGTATAAGACTGTCTTTTCTAAAATTTATATAAAAAATGATTATGACGCTTCTTCATCTCACAATTCTGAGAGACATTATATTGCTGTAGAGAAAATGCCTGGGGCAGACACCAAATTTGAGCATACCCAATTCTATGTTAACTCGAATGCAGTCCGTGAAAAAATCCATGAATTAATAGCTCAAGGGAAGAAAATTTTTATACATGCAACCAATAACGACTGGCGCGCACTAACAGCTGTACGTGAGACGTCTTTTGCGCAGGATTTGCTTTCTACCATTGGCAATGAAAATGATAAAGTGGCCATGATTTTTAAGGCCAATCTTGATTTGAAAACAGTGGTTCATGAAGATCAACATTTTGAAGATAATACAAAACCTAATTTTGTCTCAGATCTTTTAAGCAAAATTTCTGATATTTCGAATCAAACTGAAATTAAAAATACTTTGTACCAATTTATTTTGGAATACCGAGGTTACAATGCTGCCGATGCCATATTACAAGAAGCGGGCGAGCAGCACACAGCTACAAAATACCTAAAATATTTTCAGGAACTTTATGTTGAGCCTTTGGAGAAAATTTTAAATAATAATAGGGACATCGATAAATATAAATTATCTGAATTATTAAATGAATATTGCCAGCCAAGTGAAACTTTTAGTCTTAAGGCTGTTTTTAACCATGATCGTTAAAAAATCGCATCAAACCATTGTTTCTGTTCACGCTTGTTACAGTCAGAGCGCCAAAGATGTTTCACTTCTAAGTAAGCTAACATTCCTTCTTCGCCCATTTCACGACCGATACCAGATTGCTTGAAGCCACCAAACGGCATACCTGGGTTTAATAAGTGATACTCATTAATCCAGATCGTACCAGCTTCTAATTGAAACGCTAATCTTTTTGCTTTAGCTTCGTCTGTCGACCAAATGGCAGCAGCTAAACCGTAAATAGAATTATTTGCTAAACGGATAGCTTCGTCTTCTGTTTTAAATTTGGTGATACCTACGACTGGTCCAAATATTTCTTCGTGCCAAATAGTATTATCAGGTGTGATTTCAAACGCTGTTGGCTGAATGTAATTTCCTTTTGAGAAATTTCCATCTTTAATTTGAGTTGCACCGTAAAGAACTTTAGCGCCTTCTTTTTTTGTTTTTTCGATATAACCCATGATGCGATCAAATTGATTTTTATTAATCACTGGTCCCATGCCAGCATTAGCATCCTCAAGTGTTGAAACTTTGATTTCTGAAATTCGTTTTACAAATTTCGCGATAAAACTATCATAAATTTTTTCTTGAACGAGGAGGCGAGTGCCTGAATCGCAGGCTTGACCTGAGTGATAAAGGAAAGCGTAGAGCGCACCATCAACTGCAATATCTAAATCAGCATCATTAAGAACAATATTGGCCGATTTTCCACCTAGTTCTAGCGAGAGTTTTTTAAGTGTGCCAGCAGCTTTGCTCATGATCTTACGGCCGACTTCAGTTGAACCGGTAAACGCAATTTTTTTCACTTTAGCGTGAGAAATAAGTTGTTCGCCTTCGGCTGCTCCACCTGTAATAATATTAACAACACCAGCTGGTATTCCAACGTCTTTAATGACTTCCGCTAAAAGATTGGCCGTAATTGGAGTCTCTTGAGCAGATTTTAAAACAGTTGTACAACCACTTGCTAAGACCGGACCGATTTTCCATCCTGCCATTACGAGTGGAAAGTTCCATGGAATAATTTGCGCACAAACGCCAACTGGAGAGTAGAGGCGGAAGTTTTCTGAGAAACCAGGACGTGAAGCATTTTCATCTTTACGTTCAAACTGAAAACTTTTAGTGACTTTACTCATGACTTTAAAATATGAGGCCGTGTTATGGATATCGGCTTTAGCTTTTCTTACGGTTGAACCAGAATCTTTAATTTCCCAATCGATAAAATCCTTTTTTCTTTCTAGAATTTTCTCAGAAATAGCGAGCAGAAGTTCAGATCTTTTATTTTGGTCACAACCGCGCCAAGCTTCTGAGTAAAAAGCTTTATCAGCGGCTTCCACGGCATTATCGATATCTTTCGAACTGGGTAGATGGACTTTAGCAATATCTTCACCAGTGCCAGAGTTTTGCGTGAGATAAGTTTTATTTGAACTTGAATTAACGAATTCGCCATTGATAAAAAGTTTGATTTCTTTCATATATTCTCCAATTTTATTTACAATTTTCTACTGATAGAGCAATGCCCTGGCCAACACCGATGCACATGGTTGCCAGACCTTTTTGCAAATTATTTTTTTGCATAATATGCGCGAGTGTGGTGACGATTCGAGCGCCCGATGAACCCAAGGGGTGGCCAAGAGCAATGGCACCACCGTTCATATTCACTTTCGCTTCATCTAATTTTAACTCGCGTAAGCACGCTAAGCTCTGCGCTGCAAAGGCTTCGTTTAATTCAACGGCATCAAAATCTGTCGCTTTTATTTTTAGTTTTTGACACAGCTTTTGAGTGGCATAAATCGGGCCAACGCCCATCACATTGGGATGTAATCCGGCCACCGCTGCTCCCGTAATTTTAAGTAATGGCTTTAGATTATGTCTTTTTAAAAATTCTTCAGAAACAACAAGTACGCAACTCGCACCATCATTAATGGAAGAAGAGTTTCCAGCAGTGACACTACCATCTTTCTTAAAAACTGGGCGTAAGCTCGCCAGCTTATCTAAATTAGTATCGGCACGTGGACCTTCATCCGTTGCGATAAGTTTTTCTTGTTTTTTATCTTTAACGAGAACCGGAACGATCTCATCTTTAAATAGATTCTCTTTTTGTGCCTTCAATGCTTTTTGATGAGAAGCAAAAGCAAATTTATCTTGGTCCGCACGTGCAATTTTATATTCTTTCGCCACTTCTTCAGCGGTCTCTCCCATGCTTAGCAGTGGAAATAATTTTTCCATTTCTGCATTTGGAAAACGCCAGCCAAGAGATGTATCCCACATTTGCTGTGCTCGAGAGAAAGCATTATCAGCTTTACTCATCACATAAGGAGCGCGACTCATACTCTCGGCCCCACCAACCACGATGCAATCACCAAGGCCTGCTTGTATTTTAGCGTAGGCGAGTTGAATCGCATCTAACGATGAACCACAAAGACGGTTAACAGTCGTACCGGGAACTTCAAAAGGAAAACCGGCCAGAAGTGAAGACATGCGAGCGAGATTACGGTTATCTTCACCAGCTTGATTGGCGCAACCAACAATCACATCATCAATTTCTTTTAAATCAAATGAGCACTGATTTTTGAAATGCTTAAAAAGTGTAGCGAGCAAATCATCCACTCTTACACTAGAAAGTGAGCCAGCAAAGTTTCCAATCGGGGTGCGCTTAGCGTAAGTGATATAAATATTTTTCATAATTCCTCTTTTAGTCCACGTTCATAACCTAGCATAAAACCATATTCCAAATCAGGTGTGCAGGTTTTTAGATACTCTTTTTTTTCACGTCCCCATCTAAGTCCCATATCATAGGTACAGAACTTTTTAAGTCCGGCCGTGTGTTGCTCTTTATAGTCCTCCACATCAATTTTGACTTTATAAGCTTCGCAAGCTCGGACGTAGACTTCATATTCATTAGCAGGTCTGCCTTGTAGACTGTCTTCGTATCCAATTATGCCCCAATCGGTTTTTTTACAATTGTTTTTATCCCAATGAGAACACCCGAGGAGTAATAAGCTTAAAGATAAGATTGCAAACTTTCGCACAGGTCATACCTCTTGTTTTTTGTATTCAATTTTAATTCATTAATTAACCGAGCAATAACGGCTTCACGTCCTTTCGACCAAGCAAAAGGACCTTGTGGATAATTGACCCCGAAGAGCATCGCGCGGTCGATATCTTCCGGCGTCGCAATTTTTTCAGCGAGTGCAAAGTAGGCTTCGTTGATAATCTGGGCCAAAATTCTTGGATAGATAAACCCGATAGATAAAGTTTTAATGGGAACTAATTCTAATTTTGATTCTTTAAAGAAAGTTTCAACGTCCTTAGAGTAATTCTTCCAATGAAGTTCAATTTTGTTTTTCGGTGTTAACAAAAGCGCGGAAAAAACACCGTAAAGTTTCGGAAATTCTGCATAAAATTCTTCTGGATTAAAGCAGGTTAAATCAGAATAGATAATACAATTTTTTTCACTTAAATTTTTCAAAAGCGATTTCTTATGATTTTTATCTCCGCCTGTAAAATCAATCACGACAGAGCCGTCAGGGATTTGTCCTAGCTCGTTAGGAGTAAAGTAGTTACCAACTTTGCAGACTTGTGATTCGTTATCGTGAAGTGAATAAAAGTTATTCATACTGATAGAAACCTTCTTTGGTTTTTTTGCCTAATTTGTTTTCATCCACCATTTGCTTTTGCAGTGAGTGGGGGGCAAAACGATCAATTTTCTTATAGGCATTCCAAACAGAAGTTGTGACAGAATAATTAATATCGATCCCAATCAAATCCATTAATTCAAATGGGCCCATTTTAAAACCAGCTACTTCTTTCATGACTAAATCGACTTCTTTGATTTTTTCTAAGTCATATTGTTCGACGATACGAAGGGCCTCACCATAGAAATTGCGAGCAACACGATTCACGATAAAGGCTGGAGAGTCTTTGCAAAGGGCAGGTTTTTTATCTTTAGCTTCAAACCATTGATACAGGTCCTGAGCAATTTCAGGATTGCTATCCGGTGTTTGGATAATTTCCACCAGCTTCATGACAGTGGCCGGGTTAAAGAAATGTAACCCGATAAACTTATTTTTACGTTCACTGCTTAAGTTTTTAGCAATTTCTTCAATTGAAAAGCTACTGGTATTACTTGCAAAAATAGAAGAGGTTTGGATTTTTGCATCTAATTCTTGAAAAAGTTTTTTCTTAATACCTAAATCTTCAATAATAGCTTCGATGACCAGATCAAAATCAGCAGTAACGTCATTTAATTTTTGAAGTTGTAAATTCTTTTTAAATTGTGCGGTTTGTGTTTCTGAGAATTTCTTTTTAGTAAGAAGATCTTGCCACGACTTATGAATATTCGTGTAAGCTTTTTCCGTCTGTTCGTAATTATTATCAGCGAGTGTAACATTGAGACCAGCTTGCACCAACCACTGGGCAATACCGGAACCCATTGTTCCCGCGCCGATAACTAAAACGTTTTGCAATTGCATTGGTTTAAGCCTTCAGCTGATCTTCTTCACGGTAAACAGGCAGGACTAATCCCCATTCTTTACAACGATCTTGAATTTCTTTTAAGAAAACTTCACGAATTTCGCCATTTGTACGTTTTTTAAGACCTAAGCGAATATAAATATCGTTACTCAAACCTTTTGAACTTCCAAAAACGTTCATGACTCGCGGCCACCACAAGTTTAATCTTTCTTGTAAGAAAGCTTTGCGTTCTGGATTTTGCGCCATTTCTTTTACCGTTTTATCTCCGTGAGCTAAGTGCATAGCTTCTTCTTTTACTATGGGACCAATCGCTTCTTTCCATGGAATATAACTTGAGTGAAGCGTATCTTCTAGTTGGTGTCCTGCTGCTCGATCCATTAAGAAATTGAAAAGACAAAAATCTTCCCAGTAGTTAATAGGGTAGTAAAAAATATTTACGCGTGCATCGGTTTTTGCACGAGTGAAACCGATATTACTTTTGTCATCAGGAACACGATAATCAAATTCATGCTTTAGGCAATGCTCATGAGTTTCTTGTCCTAGTTTATCTAAAATACGGTAGATCGCATGAGCATGTCTCATTTCATCTTTTACTATTTGAGCTACTAGTACGCGTTCGTGGGCATTTGGAGCTTTAGCGATCCAAGGCATATATCCAAGTGCGCCTGCGTATTCGCTATCACCTTGCATCCATAATAAATTTAATAAATTCTTGCGATAAGTTTCTGGCAATTCTTCACCTTCTTTGAAAGTGCGTCCATTTTTAATTTCATCAAAAAGTTTTAAATCTTCTTTGCTGTATTCTCTTGCTGTGCTCATATGTATCTCCTTAATTAAATTCCTTTAAAGCTTGGTTTTCTTTTTTCCATGAAAGCACTTACACCTTCACGATAATCTTGGCTAAAGCCTAAATATCTTTGCGCATAAGTCTCTCGGGCAATAACTTCAGCAAAAACGTTTTTAGAAGCATAGTGAAGGTTTTTCTTCACCATTTTTACTGAGAGGGGAGGTAAAGCATTAATAGCATCACAAATTTCGAAAGCACGCGCTAGGAAATTTTCTGAAACTTCATTCACTAAACCATATTGCTGCATTTCTTCACTCATGAGTGGTTTCCCAAAAAGTGAAAAATCTAAAGCTCGTGAATAACCTAAAGCCTGAACTAAAGTGAAGCTCATACCTGCATCAGGTGCCAGACCAATCTGTGTGAAGCCACTAATAAAACGAACTTTCGGTGCTGCCACTTTTAAATCTGTCGCAAGCACGACGGATAAACCAGCTCCAGCACAAACACCGTTGATAGCAGCGATGATAGGTTTTTCTGAGCCACGAATAGCTTCAATCAGTGGATTCCATTCTGTTTCTAAAACGCGGCCAATATCTACTGGGCTTCCATCTGTCGAGTTGACACTTTTATCAGTCAAGTCCTGGCCTGAACAAAAAGCTTTACCTTCAGCCGTTAAAATAATCGAACGAATCTGAGTATTTTTATTTAATTCCCGAATCGCGGAAATAATTTCAAATTTTCCTTTAGCGTTGAGGGCATTATAAACATCAGGTCGATTGAGCTTAATAATTCCGGTCGCATTTTTAGTTTCGACAATTGTGTATTGAAACTGACTCATTAATTTCCTTTATAATCAGGTTCTCGTTTTTCCAGAAAAGCACGCATGCCTTCTTTTTGATCCTGACTTGCAAATGTTAAATAAAAATTTCTTCGCTCAAACTCAAGACCTTCTTTCAATGGGCTTTCAAAAGCAGCGTTAACCGCTTCTTTCGCGAGTTTAATCGCAACTGGTGCTTTATTGGCAATAAGTTTTGCACACTCAAAAGTTTCATTCATGAGCGATTCAGTTGGAACAACTTTGGCCACTAAACCAGCTTTCTCAGCATCATGTGCATCGAGCATGTCACCAGTTAAAATATGATACATGGCCTTAGATTTTCCTAAAGCTCGTGTCAGTCTCTGGGTACCACCAGCACCAGGTATGGTTCCGATTTTAATTTCTGGTTGACCAAATTTTGCAGTGTCGCTGGCAATAATCAAATCGCACGACATTGCTAATTCGCAACCACCACCTAAAGCAAAACCGTTAACGGCCGCAATAATAGGTTTAGTAATTAACGGAATTTGTTTCCAAGAACGGAAACGATTTTCCTGAATTTGGTGAATCGGAGTAGCTTCTACCATCTCTGCAATATCAGCACCTGCTGCAAATGCTTTATCGTTGCCAGTTAGAATAATAACTCTGACATCAGTGTTATCTTCTAACATAAAAAAACAATCAATCACATCTTGCATGAGAGCTGTCGAAAGCGCATTTAAAACTTTCGGTCGATTAAGACTTACCAATGCTATGTGCGGATGCCCACGGTAAGGAAATTCACAAAGAATATTTTCAAATTTTTTCATAGTTTAATAACTTTTTCTTCTGCAAAGTGGACTGAAACTAATTTACCCGCAAACTTCATTGCATCCTTGCCACTTTCCATCATTTCTTTAGTTTTCATGGCATCTTTCCATGAGTTTTTATCAGCAAAACACATTTCAGCAATCATGTAGAGTTCTGATGTTCCGGTTGGCCCGCCGAAAACTTTATTCACACGAAATTCAGTCATGTTAGGAATTTTGAGTGTAATTGGCTCATGTACTTCTTTATAGTGGGACTCGAAAGCTTCTTTGTTTTCTGGAACCTTATAAACTGCAATAACTTTATACATATGAACTCCTTATTATTTTAAATATCCGCGTTTAATTTGATCACGTTCAATCGCATCGAACAACGCTTGAAAGTTTCCTTCGCCAAATCCCATATGATTTTTTCTTTGAATAAATTCATAAAAAAGTGGTCCAACGTAAGTATCACTAAAAATTTGTAGCAAATATCCTTCATGATCACCATCAACAAGAATTTGATTTTTACGAAGAATATTTAAATCTTCTGTTACGTTTAGTTTTCTTTTTGGAATATCTTCGTAATAAGTATCAGGAACGTTCAAAAACTGAATTTCCCTTTCTCGCAGTTCAGCTACAGTAGTAATGATATCTGGAGTGGTCAGTGCTATATGTTGAACTCCAGGACCTTTGTGGCGATCTAGAAATTCTTGGATTTGTGATTTTCCGTTATGAGCTTCTGGTTCGTTGATCGGAATAATAACCGCGCCACTGGCTAGCTGAACAACTTTTGATTGAAGACCGGTTTTTATACCTTTGATATCGAAATAACGAGTTTCTACGAAGCCGTAGATTCTTTTATAAAAATCTACCCAATGAGGCATTTCACCTTTAGGTACATTGTTAGTGAGGTGATCGATACGTGCCACACGAACTTTGAGTGGGTTCGCGTCTTTGTCTTGTTCGAGTTTTTTATAACCACTACGAAATTTAGTCATTGGACGTTCAACAAATTCGTTGAGAACATCACCAAAACCTTGAATCGCTGCAGTTTTATAAACACCAGCTTCATCTTCGGTTACTTTTAAATCCGCTCTTGCTACAGCTCCTCTTTTTACTGCTGTTTCAATGGCCTTCTCAGCATTATCAACCAAGAAAGAAATTTTAGAAACACCCTCGCCGTGCTGATTAAAATATTTGCGAGAAGCCGAATCCGCTTTTTTATTAGCATTAAGCAAAAAACGAATTTGTCCTTGCGTGAAAAGTTCGGTGGCTTGCTCCGGATTTACTTCTGTGCGTGCAAATCCCAAACGCGAAAAATCTTTTGCGGTATTGGTTGTTAGTGAATCACAAGTGAATTCTAAGTGATCAATGGCCTTGATGCCTATAGGATTGTTTTCCATGAAAACCTCGATAATTAGTTCTGCTGACAAGGATTTCACGAAGGATTATTGTTGTCAAAAAAAAGGGCAAAAAAAGGGCCCATTTTCAAGAGAGTATTTTTCAGTTGAAAATGGACCTTAATGAGAGAGAGGGAGAGAGTTTTTGTAGACGCATAATATAAGATTTTTTGAATAAAACAATTGAAACACGCAGCAGGTGTAATATTTACATTTAAGAAGAGTGACTTATTGAAGCTATAAACTACACTTATAGTTTCGTGATAATAGGGGGTTATGGCAATGGGATTTGTAAAACTTACAAAAATATGGGTTTAACTTCAATTACAAGTCATCTATCATCAAAAAAAGAATTATGTACAAAATATTAAATGGAAATGAATTGCTGATTGAAGGCGGCCTCGAGGCTGGATTTGATCTCTACACGGGTTATCCAGGCTCTCCGCTAGCGGACTTTTTCGGTGTTTTAGAAAAAGAAAAAAAGAATTTAGCGAAAGACGGCATTCATGTTGTTATTGCGAACTCTGAGGCCAACGCAGCAGCTATGGCGAGCGGCGCGAAAATGGCAGGTAAAAACGTCTTGCTAGGAATGAAATCCATGGGATTGCATGTGGCAAGTGATGCACTTTCCGTCGGAAACTTCGCTAATCCTGCTCCAAGTGCAAAATCACAAGGTCTATCTGGCGTCGTTGTAGCGGTCGGGGACGATCCTTGGTCGATTTCGACTTCAACCCCAGCTGATTCGCGTTATCTCTACAAACATTTGCACATGCCTTTTTTAGAGCCAAGTACTCCTCAAGAATTAAAAGATTGGATGAAAGTTGCGCTGACCATTTCACAAGATTCCTCGGTGTATTGCGGACTTTTACTCACGACTTTTATGGCCGAAGGTGGTGGACGAGTGGAAATCGGTACTAAAAAAGTACTCGATTCGAAAAAAGTCGAACTTGACCCCGAGCATTTTGATTTGAGTGAGCACGTTATGGTGCCACCTAATTCACTGAAGGCCGATCGAAAAATGATTTTAGAACGTTTTCCTCGAGTGGAAGCTGTTTTAAAAAAATTAAGTTTGGACAAAGTTTATGGGAATGAAAAAGCTAAAATTGGATTTTTAAGTTCGGGTGCGACTTTTGAAATTTTAAAGCACGTGCTCGAAGAAAATGATTTAATGGATAAATATTCATTATACAAAGTGGCGACGCCATTTCCATTAAATGAATCACAATTATTACCTTACCTTGAAAATCTCGCACACGTTGTTGTTGTTGAAGAAAAACGCGGATTTCTCGAAACGGAAATTCATGAATTAGTGCATCGTAATGGTTTAAAACTGGAAATTTTCGGAAAGAAATTTCAAACGTCATCAGGTTTTCCAGCTTTTGGTGGGCTTAACTATGAAATCGTTTTTGAGCGTATTTTAACTGCGCTTAGTTTATTAGAAAAAAAGAAAAATATTTTAGACTTAACTAAAATTCAACCTGTTTTTGATGTGAAATTTGAAGCGCCAAAACGTCTGCCGACTTTTTGTCCAGGTTGTCCGCACCGAGAAACTTTGAGTTTGCTTAAAGATATTCGCGCTGATTTCAAACGCGAAGGAATTAAACTGATCAGCCACGGCGATGTTGGTTGTTATTCACTTTCTTTTCTTGAGCCCTTTAAAGAAATGCATGATTTGTCAGCGATGGGGCAAGGTGGTGCGCTCGGTGCCGGAACCGACATTTTTACCAGCAATCCATCCGTCGTTTTGATGGGAGATTCAACCTTCTTTCATTCGGGGATGACCAATATTTCAAACTCAGTACAAATCGGTCACAGTATTACTTATATTCTTTTAGATAATGACAATACCGCGATGACGGGTCACCAGGTGACTCCACGTACCGGTCTTAATGTTGAGGGGCAGCAGCGTCCACGTCAAAGTATTATTGATATTGTTAAAGCAATGAAAGTGAATGAGGTGGTGGAAGTGAATCCATCAGACCGATATTTTTATAAGAATCTCCTTTTAGATTTTATTAAAAAACCTGGCGTAAAAGTGGTAGTTTCCAATAAAGAATGTGCACTGACTTATTTTGGTCGTAAAAAATCAGAAGAGCGTAAATTTTTTGCTGAAGGCAAAACCCAAGAAGTAAAATCATTTTATCAAATCAATACTTTTGCCTGTGAAGATTGCCGTGCTTGTGTGGAAATGACTGGTTGTCCGGGTCTTTCTCAAACAGAGGATGCTTACGGAACAAAGGTGAAAATTGATCCACAAATTTGTGTGAGCGATAGTTACTGTACTAAAATTAAAGCGTGTCCAAGTTTTGAATTAGTTCAAGTCACTGACTATCATCCAACTAAATATTATTCGACCAGTGGAACGAATCATTCGTTGCCACTTCCTAAAGAAACCGTGACGAGCTTGAATCAAATCGCCAAAGGTCGCGATTTTCGAGTGGTGGTTACTGGCGTTGGCGGAACGGGTGTTACAACTATTTCTCGTATTTTAGCAGAAGCCGCCAAAGATATGGATGGTCATACTGACCTCGATTTTAAATTCGTTGAACAAAAGGGCTTAGCTCAAAGAAACGGAAGTGTAACCGGTCACTTATCTATTTTCAAAAAAGGTCAGGCGCATTCACAAATTACACCGGTGGCCAGCGCTGATTTAGTTTTATCGCCGGATTTACTGGAAGCTGCTAGAAATTCAAATTTCTTGCGCGCTGACGGTATGCTGGTTTCGGATACCGAATTTCAAATGCCATTATCACTATTACTCGATAAAGGATTGGAAGCTGATCCGATGACTCAAGCTCAGATTTATGAAAAACTTATACACGCGCTTGATGGCCATTGTTGTTTAGCGTTCTTCAAAGAAAAAAGTTTCTCTGTTTACCAAAAAAATGTTTACGCCTCAGCAATGATTTTAGGTTTTGTTTTTCAGATGGGGCGGTTACCTTTTAGCTTAAAAAATCTAGAAGAAGCCTTTCAGCGTGCTGTACCTAAAATTGAGTTTGAAAATAACTGGCAAGCTTTCCAAACCGGTCGAAAGTTTTATTTAGATAAAGAATATAATAAAAATAAAGCATTAAAAAACTCCATTTACCTTCTGGATGATTACGTAAAGAGCATGGAGCAAAGTTTATATTTTTGGCAGAGTAAAAAAGTTTATCGCGGGAAATTTTTGGCGGATATCGAAAAAGTTCAAAAGTTGGCCCCAAGCCTATTAGAAAAAGATGTTTTTCAGTATGTGCATGATTTCTATGTTTTTGATCATGGAAAAAAACTTCCAAGTTTCCTAAGTTTAGCGGCTTCTATCCTATCAAAATATTCAGACACGAAGCACATTCAATTGGTTTTTAGAATTCTGGCAAAAACCTATTGGATTAAAGATGAGGTTTTTGTCGCTCACCAATTAACGAGTCAGCTGAAATACCTAGCTGATCAAAAAAGTTATGCTCAACTCGGTACCAAATTTAAAGTGACTCACATTAACCGTCCGCACTTCAATGTCGGGCCATGGAAAATTGAATTCGATATCAATAGTCGTGATTGGATGTTGGAAATCATGAAGCATATGCGCATTTTACGTAATTTATTGCCTAAGTGGCATGCTAAAGAAAAATATATTTCTTCTCGCATTGTCGCTGAACTTACCGAAACTATTGCGAGCATGAAAACAGAAAGTGAAAGATATATGGCGCTAAAAAAACTTGATAATATAAAAGGCTATCGAAATATTCGCTACCAAAAAGCACGCGAATATTTTAATGATAATTTAATATGAAACCAATTTTAGATGCTGTAGCGATTATTCTGACTCATAAAGATTCGGTTTTTGCGATTAAACGACAAAATTTTCTCAAGGCCTTTCCAGGCTACTGGGCCTTTCCGGGTGGAAAAGTGGACGAGGCGGACAAGGTTGGAACACTACCAGCTTTTTTTAAAAAACATCCGAGGCATTTAATGAATGCTCTTATTCGTGAGTCCCATGAAGAATTAGGTATCGATTTAATCGAATTAGCTGAAAAAAAAGCAGTCGTTGATATCTTTTTTTTAGGTTTAGCGATTACTCCTGATTTTAATCCTTATCGATTTGCGACTTATTTTTTCAAAGTTGAATTGAAAACTCGTCCCAAGATGAAAGTCGATGAGAATGAAGCTTTTTTTGCGGATTGGATGAGTGGCAAAGAACTTTTGGATGTCTATCGCTCCGGTCGAATGTTGGCGGTGCCACCGGTTCTCAAAACTTATTCTCGTTTAGCCGAAAATATTAAGTTACAAGAAATAAAAGATTTGGATTTCACTTATGATGATGCGACTGAAGTTCCGATGATTGAATCCATCAATGGTTTGAAACAACTCATGCCATTGTCAAATACCTTACCACCGGCGAATCGAACCAATTGTTTTGTCATTGGTGATAAAGGCGAGAAAGTCTTTGCCGTGGATCCTTCACCCAAAGATGAAGATGAATATAAAAAACTGGTAAATACGATTAAGAATCTTCAAATCACTGATATTTTTATCACACATCATCATATTGATCATTGTCAGTATGCGGATCAGTTAGCACGAGATTTAAATTGTCCTATTTCTTTATCTCAATACACTCATGATAAATTATTAAAGCGTCCAGGATATTTCAAAGATGTTAAAGTCAGAATTGTGAAAGAGGGCGATGTTGTTACAAAGTGGTTAGGAAAAATAGTAAAAGTTTTTGAAATCCCTGGTCATGATGAAGGTCAATTGGCCCTCGCCCCTGAAAGTCAGGAATGGTTTATCGCAGGCGATTTATTTCAAGGCGCGGGAACAGTCGTTGTCGGCGGCGAAGAAGGCGATATGATAAAATATTTTAATACTTTACGCCGAGTCATTCAGTTAAACCCTCAAGTATTATTTCCTTCCCATGGTATCGGGCTTGGTGGCGTAGAAATTATGAAAAAAACGCTCGAGCATCGACTCATGCGTGAAGAGCAAGTTAAAGAACTGTATTTACAAGGACATAGTGAAGATAAAATTTTATCGACAATTTATTTTGAAACCCCGAGCAAACTTCTCCCTTATGCATTGGAGAATATTCGTTCACACTTGAAAAAATTGAAGATAGAAAATAAACTTAGCTAATGATTTCAGAATTATTTCAAAAGCTTTTTCCGGGTGAACCGACTATTCCTCAAGGCTGTCCATGGTACGAAGGACAGGTTAAATTTGGCATGCCAAATATTAATTGGTGTGAAAATACCGTTTGTCACATCATCAATGAGCCCGCTAATGCTCTTACTAATTTTAGTTATATTTTTGTAGGGCTAGCACTTTGGTATGTTCAGAAAAAACGGAATGATGTTAAATTACCTTATTTTGTTCCAGCGGTTCTTTTAGTAGGATTTTTTTCATTAATTTATCATTCAACTAATAATGCTTTAACCCAGTTTTTAGACTTTATCGGTATGTATCTCTATACCTCGCTATTGATTGTATATAATTTGTTAAGAGCGGGTTACATCAGCAAAGCTCAGAGATGTTGGGCGTATTTAGCGGCAATCATGATCAATAATGTTATCTTCTTTGTTTTCCCGATGATTGGAATTCCTGTACAGCTGATTATTGCTCTAGATGTTGGAGTTATTCTGAGTTTGGAATACATGGCCTATAAAAAATCAACATCTCCAATTAACTACAAACAATTAAAGATTGCACTCGCTTTAATGGCCGTGGCCCAAATGTTTTCTCAATTAGATATGAAACGTATTATGTGTGATCCTGATAATCACTTTCTGCAAGGGCATGCTTTATGGCATATCTTAAGCGGGATTTCGATGTGGTTTGCTTATCATTTCTATCTTCAATTTAGTGAAAAGCTTAAAAAAGAATAGAAAGCCCATCGCTGAACTCTCTATTCTCTAATAATTTAGTTCAGATTGTTGTTGTGAATATAAAGTCGATAGACTTTATCTTTACAGCGTTTAATCGCAAAGTTACCAGTCTCACGCTGTTCGATGAGGAAATTGTAAAAAGTTGGCTTAGTGTCGGCAATCTCTAGGATTGATTTACCTTCATGCTCCCCAAAATCTACAAAAACTTGATCTTCAGACAAAATACCGGTTACAGGACTTACTTCGTAGGATGCCATAGAAATTCCCTCCTTAGAAACGTGGCAGGTTCAAGCATTCCATGCTCGACCCATAATAAAATTGAAACATGTAATGAATGTGATTGAAAAGAAAAATTATCCTAATTTTGTAAAAAAGTAACGAAGGTAGTTTACAAGTGCTTTGTATTCTAGAGGGTAATCGTCGGCCATGATTTTTTTGATCAGCTCTAAACTCTGAAATAAAGTTTGTCCATTTCGATAAGGACGGTCGCTAATCATGGCGACTAAAACGTCCATAACCGCTACTATAGTGGTTTCCAGCCCGATCAGCATTTTATCACTTGGTTCAAAATTTTCATTTTTATAAATCGCTTTGATACGTTCATTTAAGTAGTGATGATTTTTAATGATGTTTAAATGGTTACGGCTGAACGGAACACGGCCTTCTAAAATCGAAAGGGAATTCTCGGCATGTTTGCCAATAATCTTGCGATCAAAAATATCAAGTCCCTTTTTTTCAAGTTTTTCTTCTGGCACAAATGACATACCAATATCTTTAAAATAGCTGGTCATGAAAATCATCTCGATGTCTTTTTCATGGAAGAGTCTGAACTGTTGTAAAAATCCCATAAGGAGTAGTGAGGCCATCATTGGTTGAGAAATCGTAAAGTGATGACTTTGCTTCTGTAACTCTGTGTAGAACTCTGGCATAAAACTTCTGTGTTCAATCAGGAGCTTGCTTAGGTTGGTCGTACATTGAAACTGAGTCTTAAGATTCTCATCATTGAGCGGGTCTTTATAGAGTTCGGCCATATTTTTCGAGAGATAATTGATTTGTTTGACGCCGTTTTCTTTGGCATTACCGACGGATAACCCACGCGTAACTCGTAAGAGTTCATTCTTTAATTTGTTATTTATAACATCGAGATCTTTTTGCTTAATAAAAACGGTTTTTACACCCTCATTAAGAAGACTTTTAATGAGTTCTCTGGTGATAGGGGTCGCTTCTGAAATGATAACGAAAAATTGGTTATCGTTAAAAGTGTAAACATCATCAAGAGGCATATCGAGTAGTAGCAAGTCTTTAAACGTGACTTCGCGTAACTGCATGGCAAGCAGGTTCTGCTTTAAAATATTGATGGAATCCTGTGATGCCTTACTGCTCATGTCGGCCATTAACTCCTGGGACACTACCCCTAGGGTTAGTTTAACTCAGAGTCGAGAGCAGAACTATGCGGAAGCTTTTGCAATCACCTGCATAAGAAAAATTTGAACACTATGTCCGTTGGCCTCTAGCATTTTAGGGAACATGGAAATTGGTGTGAAGCCTGGGAAGGTATTAATTTCATTAATATACAATTCATTGCCTTCAAGAAAGAAATCAATGCGCGAGAGGTGACGTAGTTTTAATGCCTTAAACGCTTTCTCGGCCATCTCCTGCATCTTCTTTACAATATCAGCAGGGACATTTTCAGCCACAACAATGGCCTCTGTTTTACTGGTTTTTGAATATTTCTCTTCATATGAATAGAACTTCGAAGGACAAATAATCTCGCCTGGTCGTGAAACATGAACTTTGCCGTCATATTCGTAAACGGATACTTCTAATTCTCGGCCGTTAACCATTTTCTCAATGATAACGTTTTCTGAATATTTAAAAGCTTCTTTAATATTTTTTTCGAAATCTTTTCCATTCGGAGCAGGGTAACAACCAACCGATGAACCTTGGCTGGCGGCCTTAATGAAAACGTCTTTATGTTTTTTCTGAAAGTCTTTGGCTTTTTCCATTTCAGCTGAATGTGTATTGGTTAAAAAAGCAAACGGAGTATTAGCGACTCCTACGGCGTTTAACCATAATTTCGTTGTGACTTTGTTAAAGCAAATATGACTGGCCTCAGAGCTACAGCCAATATATGGCAAGCCGATGACTTCGAAATAAGCTGGAAGTTCTCCTGTTTCTCCTGGAAAACCATGGATACACGGAACCACCACATGAATATGGTGTTTTTGATGCCCAAAGGTTAATTCTTTTTGATAATTTAATTCGCAAACATCACCGTCTTCCGTCCGCCAAATACGGTCTTTGCCAATTTCAACGACGAAAACATTATATTCAGTTTGCCCACGTAAAAGTTCTTTTAAGTATTTACTCGAAACAACAGAAACATCGTGTTCACTACCGCCGCCGCCGTAGATGAGAAGAAGATTTTTCATAGACCATCCTTGGTTATTTTTACTATCTCATTTCAATGGGATCTTTTTCTTTGCTCAATTCTCCTAAAAGATTTTGCAATTCATCCCATGACAGAGTCTTACTAAAGTTTTCTCCGTACTTTCTTATACTAACACTATTACTTTCCATTTCTCTATCACCAATAACAATCATAAAAGGAATTTTACCTTTCTGAATTTGTCGAGTTTTGTAACCCATAGATTCGTTACGGTCATCCACGCGTGTACGGTAACCTAAGTAGGTTAGTGTGCGATTTAATTTTTGTGCATGTTCTAAGTGAATAGCATTGTTGACAGGAACAATCACCATTTGCTCAGGTGCTAACCAGAATGGGAAAACACCAGCGACGTGTTCAAGGTAAACTCCAAAGAATCTTTCTAGTGAACCAAGAAGCGCTCGGTGAATAACTACTGGTCGCTCCATTTCACCATTCTGATTGGTGAAGCGTAAATCAAAACGTTCAGGAAGATGGAAATCTAACTGACAAGTTCCTAACTGGTGATATCTACCAATTGCATCTGAAATGAGAATATCAATTTTGGGGCCGTAGAAAGCACCATCGCCTTCATTGATTGTGTATGGATGCCCAGCTGAGTCCAGCGCTTTCATCAGTGCTTGTTCCGCTTGATCCCAAACTTCATCTGAGCCGATCTTTTTCGCCGGACGAGTTGAAACACCTAATTTAATATTTTTGAATCCGAAGTGTTTATAGATAATAAAAAACGTTTCCATAACTCGTTGAACTTCAGCCGTAATTTCGCTGATAGGTAAAAAGATATGGCAGTCATCTTGGCAGAAAGTTCTAACGCGAGTTAGACCTGCTAGCGTACCAGATTTTTCATAGCGGTGAAGTCTTCCGAAATCCGCAAAACGTAATGGCAGGTCACGGTAGCTGTATTGATAATGTCGATACATTAACATGTGACATGGACAGTTCATCGGTTTTACCGCAAACTCGCGATTTTCAATCGGAGTAAAAAACATATTCTCTTTGTAGTTTTCGTAGTGGCCGCTGGTGTGCCAAAGTTCTACATCTAGAATTTGTGGAGTGATAACCTCTTTGTAATCATACTTTAAATACATTCTACGAATGAAATCAATCAAGCCGTTATAAACAATTGTACCTTTTGGCATAAAGAATGGTGAACCTGGCGCTACTGGATCGAAGTGAAAGAGTTCCAATTCAGTACCAAGTTTACGGTGATCTCGTTTTTTTGCTTCTTCGAGGAAAGTGAGATGTTCTTTTAATTTTTTTCTATCATCAAAACAAGCCGCATACACGCGTTGTAACATGGGACGTTTTTCGTCTCCACGCCAGTAAGCTCCAGCAGTGTGAAGGAGTTTAAAGTGCTGACTAATTTGTTTGGTATTCTCAACGTGAGGTCCACGACATAAGTCGATGAAACGATCTTCGCCACCAGTACTGTAACAAGTGATAACTTCATTAGCCGGTAGATCTTTTATAAGTTCAACTTTTAATGTTTGTCCCATTTTGGTAAAAAGTTTCACCGCTTCTTCGCGAGAAATTTCTTTTCTAACGATGGGAAGATTTTCTTCGATGATTGCTGCCATTTTTGCTTCAACATTTTTAAGATCTTCCTCAGAGAGGCGAGTTTTCATATCGATATCGTAATAAAAACCATGTTCAATAACCGGACCTATACCGAGTTGGACTTCTTCGTTAGGAAAAAGCTCTTGGATCGCTTGTGCCATCAGGTGGGCACACGAATGTCGAATTGTGTCTAAGTCAAATTTATTATTCATCACTGCTCCTAAAGCTTTTCTTCAATTTTGGCTTGAATTTATCGGCCGTCCCAGAGTTAATCAATGTTTCATTCAAAAAAAATCAACAATTTCCCTAGTTTATCTAATTTTTGCAAAAAAATCTTTTCTCAATCCCGAAGTAACTCCATAAAAAAGACTGGTTCAAATGTAAGATTTTTTCTGATTCCTAGATAAAATTTTCAATAAGTATGTGAAAAAAGGTAATAATCGTAAATATTCTTATTTTACTTCCAGGGATCAGCATTGTAAGATTCGTCAAATCGAGAGACGGAGGGGTCGCTATGATACAAAATTCGAATCAGTCAGGAACAGCTCAAAAGTCGGATCAATCGAAGATGGACAGTGTGATTGCGAGAGCCACATTGAACTTTAAGAAAGATGATAGTTACGTTGCCAATTACGAGGACGAAGATAGAGTCCAAGGGCAAGGTTATTACCGACTAGCAAAAGTTTATTACGATAAATCAGATCTTAATAAGGCCGAAGAATTCTTCATCAAGTCTTTGGAGCGTACGCAGTTTCCAAGAGACGCGTTTGCGATGTTTAAGATTCACGGTTTCTTGATTCGTATCTATTCAGAGAGTTTGCAAGAATCTAAAGCTAATCACCATATTCAATCTTCTGAGATGCTACTGGAAAAATTAGCAAGCTCTTTAGGTACACTGAATGCAGAGTATTTCTACAATCTCGGTGTTGTGAACACTTATAAAGGTGACTTCAGAGATGCACGAAAGAATTTCATGCTTTCGTACAAAAAGGCGCAGGAAGAGCATGAGCCTGAGCTGGTTTCAAAATCTTTATTTGCGTTAGCAACGAACTATTACAATACTGGTGAATTTGATTTATCCCTTACTTACTTGAAGCAATTAGATGAACTACTGAATATTTTAAGAAAAGATTACTTGAAAGGCAGTATGTACATTCTCTTTGGTCATGTTTATTCAGGCTTGAACAAACTGGCTGAATCACTTGATTCGTATCATAAAGCGATTCGCACCCTTCAGGGGAAAACATCTTGGAATCTTTATAGCTACATCCTTTTATACCAAGGGGTTGTTTATAAAAAATTAGGTGAATTCACGAAGGCACTTATCTTCTTTAATCTCGCGAAAAATTCAATCGATGAAAGAAATTTCAAACGTTTGAAACAAAAAATTGCTCAAGAAGTTGATGATGTTAACGATTCAAGTGTGGATTTATACTTAGACCGTAACAATCGTGTTATCCATGAGAAAAATATTGGAACAATCGACTTTAAACACCGCTTTGTTCTTCTAGAAATCCTTTTCTTGTTAGCAAGAAATCCAGGTCAATATTTCAACAAAGATGATTTAGCGAAATTAATTTGGAAAGATGAATACAATCCATTAATCCACGATAAGCTTATCTATACTTCTGTGAGCCGATTAAGAAAATTAATTGAGCCAACTGAAGGTTCAAGGAAGTACATTATCCGTGGCAAAGATGGTTATACATTTAACAATCAAGTCAGAGCTCGCTTCCATAAAGAAACAGAGACCGGCGGACAGAAAACAATTGCAAACGTTGAAATCAGTTCTCCAGTTTAAGCTTCTCTTTAAACTATTCGTTTTGACTCTTTTTTATAATGCTCAGGGTGTTTGGTCACAAACACCCGAGCAGATTTATGCTCAAGGACAGGTCGTTAAGCAAAACATGGCGCTGTTTCGAGTCGTTGATAACGTCTACACGCTGGATGAAGTGAAGAAGCTGACAGTAGGTTTACGAAATTTTTCTTGCGCCCTCAGCGACTCAGTGGTTTTTAAAGCCTTCAATTTGAAAGCTTTAGACTTGGTTGAAATCGGTAAACTTAAATACCAGGCCACATATCCCGAAAAAATTCTTAAAACTTTAGATACACTTCGAATTATAGAAAAAATTCATGTGTACATCGAAGCACAGAACGTAACCGTGACACAAAGTGTTTATGGCGCACTCAAAAGTTCAGCGGAAGTAAATCGTTGCAGCACTCTCGATTTTGAAGCTCCGATGACCAAGAAAAATATCAAGATGGAAATTTATTTTCGATCGAGATTCTTAGACCAAGCGATGGTCACTAATTCGGTAGATTCGAAACAACAAATTCAACAGTTCATCGATTCCGTTGAAAAGCAAATTTTTCATGAGAAATATTATTAAATGAAAATTCAATTTTACCATCAGAAAAATCAAGGCAACTTGCCGACGGAGCTACAAAACCAAATTATCAGTAGCGATAAGGAATTGATGGATTTTCCTTGGGCGGCAGAACATTGGCAGAAAATTTTTAAGCATTTTGAAAATTACTGTTTGGTGTTGATGTTAGATGCAGATAAACTCGTAGGTTTTATTTTGGGTTCAGCGGACCCGGATAATTTTCACTTACTTAAAATTGTGGTCGAAAAAAACTATCGTCGACAGGGTCTCGCCCAAAAACTCTTCGATTTTTTAATTCAATGGCAGCAAAAAGAAGGGAAAAAGAATATAAATCTTGAGGTCCGAAACTCCAATGCTAGCGCTATTCATTTTTACCAAAAAAACCAGTTTTTGACGCTTCATACGCAAGCTAAGTTTTATTCCTCCGGCGAAACCGCCTTGATCATGCAGCGAAAGCTGGATAAATAGAGAAAAACCAATAATTTCAAAACGTTAAATAGGTTGGCGAGAGCTATCTTTAGTCGGTTGTTTTTATAGTTAAGCGCAGTAAAAGTTGATTTGTTTTCGAATTACTGCTATAAGAAAGCATCTTTTAACTAAATTGTTACTTTGTTAAGGGTGAAATCTCTCGTTTTCACCCTTTTTTTTTATGGGAAGCTGAGAAAATGTTAAACAAGGCACGTGCCGGAATTGAAAAGAAATTTTTTGATCTATGCTCAAAAGTCATAGTTGAAGAAGGCTTTGAACTTTATGATATGGACTATCTAACAGGTTCATCAACCCTTCGAGTATTTATTCAAAATCCTACGACTAAAAATGCGGTTATCGAAGATTGTGTAAAAATCGATCGGGCATTAAGTCCTTATATTGATACGGAAGAATGGGTGCCAAGTGCTTTAGTATTAGAAGTTTCGTCACCTGGGGTTTTTCGTAATTTGCGAACAATAGAGCACTTTACTGATGCACAAGGGAAAATTATCAGTGCCGTTATTACCGGTAATGTTGATGAAAATTTGAATAAGGGATTAAAAGGCAGCCTTTTGAAGCAAAAGAAGTTTCGTGGTGTTTTAAAATCAGTGAATGAAAACGGAATTGAAATTTCAGTTGAAGATATGAACGTAAAATTAAATTTTGAACAAATTAAAAAATCAAACTTAGATCCGGAATTAAACGGATAGAAATTAGGAGTCAATCGTGAATTTTTCAGAACTTGGAAGAGTCATTGAACAATTAGGCAAAGATCGTGGGATTAAAAAAGACGTTGTTATCGGCGCAATCGAGCAAGCTTTTTTAGTTACAGCGAGAAAAAAGTTTGGAATTCAGGGCGAATATGAAGCCAGATATAACGAAGACGATGGCGAAGTTGAAATTTTTCAATATAAGAACGTTGTCGATAAAGTTAAAGATCCTATTCTTGAAATTGATTTCGGAGCAGCCAAAGAACTTGATTCAGATGCAGAGCTTGGTGACCAATTAGGATTAAAAATTGAAGACCCACGCTTTAGTCGCGTTGATATTCAAACGGCAAAACAAATTATTTTCCAAAGAGTTCGTGATGCTGAAAGAGATATTCTGTTCTCAGAATTTAAACACCGTGAAGGTGAGTTAGTAACTGGTATTGCTCGTCGCTACGAAAGAGGTAACGTTATTGTTGACCTTGGAAAAGCTGATGCGGTTTTATCGCGTCGTGAAATTATCTTCGGTGAAACATTCAAGCCAGGTGATAGAATTCAAACCTACTTATCAGAAGTCGTTATGACAAACCGTGGACCTGAAATTCGTTTAAGCCGAACATCTCCAATGTTCTTGGTAAAATTATTTGAAGTCGAAGTTCCAGAAATTGCAGATGGCACAATTGAAATTAAAGCTGCTGCTCGTGAGCCGGGTCATAGAGCAAAAATCGCAGTTTATACTGAAGATAGAGATATCGATCCTGTTGGTGCTTGCGTTGGTATGAAAGGTTCAAGAGTTCAGAACGTTGTTAACGAACTTCAAGGTGAAAAAATTGATATCGTTAAGTGGTCAGAAGAGTTAGATACATTTGCTCGTGCAGCACTTGCGCCGGCTGAAATTACTTCAATCGGTATGAACGAAGCAGAGAAAATTCTTGATGTTATCGTGGAAGAAGATCAATTATCTTTGGCCATCGGTCGTCGCGGTCAAAACGTTCGTTTAGCGGCAATGTTAACTGGTTGGAAAGTAAACATTATCTCTAAAGCCAAGTTACAAGAAAAAATCAAGAACGCAGTTATCAACCTTGTTCAGTTGGATGGTATTAATGAAGCTACTGCTCAAGTTCTTGTTCAGGGTGGTATCACTTCAATCATCGATTTAAGTGCTGCTGACGTAGAAGATATTCAAAAAATTACAAAAGCTTCTGCTGAATATGCACAAAAATACAAAGACATTGCGACTGCAGCAGTTGATGCTGGCGAATTGACACTTGAACCTACAGTTGGTGAAGAAATTGTTTCTGCTTCAGCTGTTCCTCAAGTTCAATCAAGCTCAATTAAAAAGAAAGATGCTGAAGGAGCAGGTGGTGCTGTTGATGGAAGCAAGTTCTCGGAAGCAGAAAGAAGATTAAGAGAAGAATTAGCTGCATTTAAGTTAAAATAATACTTACGGAGTAAAATCATTATGAAAGTTTTTGAACTTGCTAAAGAACTAGACATCGGTGCGATTGATCTAGTCGACAAGCTGAAATCAATTGGGATGACAGTTCGAAATCACATGGTTGCGTTGACCGATGAAGAAGTGGTTAAGGCAAGAGCGGCTTTAGCACCAGCTCCAGTTGTAGCTTCAAAAACGGTAAAGAAAGTAACTCGCAAAGCAGTTAAGAAAGATGATTCAGAGGCAACTGAAGCTCAAGTGAAAGTTGCAGATGAAAAAGCTTCAACCAAATCGGTAACAGTTAAAAGAAAATCGAAAATTCTTAAAAAGGCTGATGAGGCAGACGAGACTGTTGAAGAAACAAAAGAAGAGCAACCAGTAGTGGTAAAAGCGCCTGAGCGTGAAGTTGTGCAAAAAGATTATCTTGATGCCAAATCTTCGCTGCATACTTTTACTCCTGTGTATGTTCCGGAAGATGTACCTGCGAAATCTGATAAGACCACGCTTTATCGTGCGACTCAATCAACAGCTGCCGGCACGGATGATGCTGTAGAACCTGGTGTTGATAGTGAAGCAATGAGTGATGATGATAAGTCGAAAAAGCGCTTTGGCGCCATGGCGACTGCGGTAAGTAAAAAAGCTACAGCGAATCGTTCTCAAGAAATTACATTGTTAAGAGCTGAAGAAGAAATGAAACTAGCTTCTTCTTATGTTGGGACACAAATTTATAGTCCTGCTAAAAAGAAAAAAATCTTTAATGGTATTACTCGTCAAACGGAAATTACTGAAGTTAAAGATTCAAAAAGAGTTGTTGTTATTCACGATGTGGTAACGGCAAATGAGTTGGCTCAAAAACTAAGTCAAAAATTCGAAAGTCTGCAAAACAAAGCACTTGAGATCAATCTCCTTCTTTCGGAAGATGATTATTTAGGCGTTGGTTTAGCGACCGATTTAGCAAATCTTTATAATTTTCGAGTT
>JAEUWD010000062.1 GCA_016786485.1 Bacteriovoracaceae bacterium
AGGCCGTCGGCTTTTTATTCGACTTATCCAGGTAAGCAAAGAATTCATCTGAATTATAGATTTTATGGGTATAAATTTTTTCGACTAAAAAAAACGTCATTAAACCAATTTCTGGGTCATGGTTTAGGAGATTGGTCCAAATATGAAGGGCATAATTATCAGCCGCTTGAACTCGTTTATCTAAATCAAAGAGCGAAGTCAGGTGAGTTGAGGTTGGGTGATAACGGTAAACATCCTCGGCCTTAAGCACTAAATTGAAGCCGAAGCTTAAAAGAACCAGAATTAAGGTACATTTTTTCATGCATTAACCTCACTTAACCTATCGGAACTATGGAAACCAATATTAAACAAATTTAATACGTACGATTG
Source organism: Bacteriovoracaceae bacterium (assembly GCA_016786485.1). Taxonomy (GTDB): domain Bacteria; phylum Bdellovibrionota; class Bacteriovoracia; order Bacteriovoracales; family Bacteriovoracaceae; genus JAEUWD01. The sequence continues at coordinate 370 of JAEUWD010000062.1, forward strand.
CTTGACTTTTTAACTCAGGCTGTTAGATTATCACCTTGATTTTACTCATATTTAAACGGGAATGTTTAGTGAAGGGGGGTGAATACCCATGTCCCAACAAATTACAGTTATTATCGACGAAAGATTTGGAGTCGATAAAAGTCTAAGAAAGTTCAAAAGAATGTGCGATTCTTACGGGATCGTAAAAGAATACAGAAAGCGTTCAGAGTATAAAAAACCATCTGTTCGTATGAAAGAAAAGATCGAAGCTTCAGTTAAGCGTCGTGAAAAAACGGTGTTTAAATCAAGTCGTTTTTCTAAAAAAATCTAGTTTTTAAATAAGAACCCCTCTTCGGAGGGGTTTTTTTATTGCTTCAAAATAATTCTCAAAATACTGTTCCATCGACCATGCATTGTACTGACCATGATGGTGACTTTTCGTGGAGATTCCTTAACTAAAGTTTTTAGCATCTTGAAATTGAATTCATTCCAAGAATGGTTGAACGTTTCAACATTTTGTAAAAGCAATTTTTGTGAATTGCTTGGATTTAAAAACCAATCTTGAATCGGTTTTATATAAAACAAATAAACCGTGGTGAATGGTTCTTGGTATTTTTCATTCAAACTTGAAAACAACATAATGTGCGCAAAATATTCAACCTGACCAAAATCTTTTTCCAGTTTCCAATGATCCATGATGGTTTGTTTTTCTTTTTTGGCCAAAATAATTTGAACTTGTTCAATATTGGCCATGAGTTTTAAAAGGTGGTTTTTCGCTTCAAAACTGGCCTTATAAGATTGAAAACAGCCTGAAAAATAATCGAGTGGGCACTGTAATTTTCCTGAAAGCATGGTGTGTTGTTCTTCAAACAAAGCAAGACTGCGGTAGATTTGAGACAATTTAGCGCTACATTTTTCTTCGATATAAGTTGGACATTCCGCGGCCAGTTCATAAAGTTGTTCCTTGGTTTCACTCAGATTTTTAATGGCGTTCGCCAAATCGGCTTGTGCCCCTTCAAAACCTTTGATGGCCGAATAGAAATCAACAATAATACTTTTTACCTGAGGTCGAACATAACGTTTGTACATTTGTTCGTTAACTTCCGCGTCTTCCATAAAAAAACTGAACGCTGATACCGAATAGAAAAAAAGTAGAAAGAGGTACTTCATTATTCCTTTTTCAAAGAAATCTTAATGATTTCTTCATCGATATCAAATTCTTTTGGGTCATCGAGTTTTATGGCACTGGTAATCTTCGTCGAAAGTGTTTCGCTTGAGATATAAGATTTAAATTTCTCAATAACTTCACTCATTTTTGGCGAAGCTTGATAAGAAACATGAATTCGATCAGCGACGTTAAACTCTAAATCTTTACGCGTTTTCTGAATACGGTTAACCACTTCACGTGCTAAACCTTCGTCGATGAGATTTTGATCAAGCGTGCAATTCAAATCAATGGTAATCAGACTATTTGAAAGTGCTTCAGAACCAGCTTTCGCTTCACGAAAGACTAGTAAATCATCTTTGGTAAAACTTTCGTTATCAATTTTAACGGCTTTACCTTTTTCTACCTCGGTTAACTGTTCAGGCTTCAAGGCTTCAATTTTCTGACGGAATTGTGCAAAGTTTTTACCTAATCTCTTTCCAAGAACGGGAGAGTTTGGTTTGCAGTAAAGATTAATAAATTTGTCTTCTTCTTGCGAATACTCCAAATCTTTTACGTTAAGTTCGATTTTAATAAATTCTTCGAGCTTACTAATTTCATCTAAAAGCTTTTTGTCTTTATGGATGATAGTTAAAGTTGAAAGCGGAGTTTTTACTTTGATTTGTTTTTGATTTCGTTTCTGGCGACCAAGTAGAACTATCTGTTGCATGCGTTCAACCGCAGCCTCGAGTTCTGGACTCTTCTTCTTATCTTGGGCCATTGGATAATCACACAAATGCACTGATTGCTCTTTTATTTCTCCAAACTTCGCGAGTTCGAGATAGAGATAATCAGAAAGAAACGGTGCAAACGGTGCCATCAATTGGCTTAGCGTTTTTAAAGCCGAGTAGAGAGTGCTGTAAGCTTCACACTTATCTTGCGAAAGATCGCTTTCCCAGAAACGACGGCGATTTAATCGAATATACCAATTGGTTAATTCTTCGATGAAGTTAAATAATTCTGGAACGACGTTGTAGAGATGATAAGCTTCCATCTCTTTTGAAACGTTGGAGATCAGTGTTTGTTGTCTTGAAATTAACCACTGGTCTAAAATATTTGTACCTTCACGGTAATGTTTATTCGGATTCCACTTATCGACTTCAGCATACGTTTGGAAAAACTTGAAAGAGTTGTACCAAGGAAGTAATGCCTTACGTACCATTTCTTTCACGCCTTCATCATTAAAGCGCATTTCTTCGCCCTTAACGAGAGCGGAGTTGATGTAGAAAAGTCTAAGTGCATCGGCACCGAAGTTTTCCATTAATTCATCTGGTGCTGTGTAGTTCTTTAGACGTTTCGACATTTTCTTGCCGTCTTTAGCGAGAACTAAACCGTTAACAATAACGTTTTTGAAAGCAGGTTTTTTATAAAGCGCTGTCGATAAAACGGTAAGGGTATAAAACCATCCACGTGTTTGATCTAAACCTTCTGCGATAAATTCCGCAGGGAAACCTTCGCCAAATAATTTTTGATTTTCAAATGGATAGTGGAGTTGCGCGTATGGCATTGAACCTGATTCAAACCAACAATCGAGAACATCAGTTATACGACGGTATTTACCTTTTTCACCTTTTACTTCAAAAACTAATTCATCTACATTCTCACGGTGAATATCGGTCACTTTGGTGTGAGATAATTTTTCTAATTCTTCAACTGAACCTAAGCAAATAAATTTACCTGATTCTTCGTTTTGCCAAATCGGCAGTGGCGTTCCCCAAACACGATTTCTTGAAATCGCCCAATCACGTGCACTCTCTAACCATTTTCCGAAACGACCATCTTTAATATGATCAGGTACCCAATTCGTTTCCTGATTTGAGGCCAAGAGATCTTCTTTAATTTTTTCAACCGCTAAATACCAAGACGGAATCGCTCGGTAGATGAGTGGAGTATCGGAACGATAGCAGAATGGATAACTGTGATTGATAGTTGCTTGTTCAAAGAGCTGACCTTGATCTTTAAGCGCTTTAATAATATTTTTGTCCGCTTCTTTAACGTATTCACCTTTGAACGCCGGAACCTCATCAGTAAATTTCCCTGCGGTATCGATTGGGCAAACAATCGTTTTGACACCGGCATTTTTCATAACTCGATTATCGTCTTCACCAAAAGCTGGCGCCAAGTGTACGACACCGGTACCGTCAGTGGTGGTAACATAATCATCATTAAAAATTTGGAAAGCACCTTCTGATTTTAAGTCTTTAAAAAAAGGAAAGAGTGGTTGATATTTTTTTCCTTTAAGTGCAGAACCTTTCAGTTTCTGAACGACTTCCAGTTTGTGTTTTTTGCTATAAGCTTCAACACGCGCTTCAGCAATATAGAATTCCATATTCTTTTCTAGGTCTTTCACTTTTACATAATCCACTTCAGCGTTCACACAAAGACCAAGATTCGATGGAAGGGTCCACGGAGTTGTCGTCCAAGCAGCCACGTACCCTGGTTCATCTTGTAGTTTAAATAAAACAGTAACAGCAGGATCTTGTGTGTCTTGATAGTTAAGATTAGCTTCGAAATTAGAAAGCGCCGTTCCTAGGGCCGTCGAAAAAGGAACAACTTTGTTACCTTGATAAATAAGTCCTTTGTCCCAACATTGTTTGAAAACCCACCAAACTGATTCCATGAAACTTAGGTCCATGGTCTTGTAGTCATTTTCAAAATCAACCCAGCGACCTAAACGTGAAATGGTTTTTTCCCATTCTTGAGTATAGCGGCTAACAATTCCGCGACATTCTTCGTTGTATTTTCTAACGCCTAGTTTGGCCACAGCATCATGGGCCGACATCCCTAGCTTTTTATCAATTTCGTGTTCAATCGGAAGACCATGGCAGTCCCAACCAAATCGACGGTCAACATAACGTCCTCTCATTGTAAAATAACGAGGGATAACATCTTTAAGAGTATTGGCAACTAAATGGCCGTGGTGAGGTAGACCTGTTGCAAAGGGCGGACCATCATAAAAAATATAAGGCTTATTTTTTTCTGTCTTTTTGAGTGATTTTTGAAAAATATTTTCTTTTTTCCAAAAATCTAAGATCTTTTTTTCAGCTTCTACAAAGGAAAAGGATAAATTACTTTCTTCAGTCATGGGGCCTCATCAAATGATAACAGAACAAATTAGTCGACTAGGTACATAATTTATCAAAAAAAAGGCCAAAAAAATAGCAGTTTTGAGCTAAAATAAGCTTATGTCATCCATCTTACTCATACTAAGTCTTTTCCTCTCATTCGCCCCATCAGAGGAAGCTCCAGAAAACGGTGAAATCCGCTTCAAGGATTCGAGCAAAAGTTTAATTGATTTTGAAAAATCCGATCCAGATGATTTATTAAATATCGATAACTGGCTAAACGAACAAAAAATCTTCACCTCTAAAGCGGATCGTAGACGTTATTTCCAAGAAAGAAATATCCAAGAGCTGATGGGGAAGGTGATTCGTTGTGTTGGTGAGTGTCAATTGTACCGCGGTAAAAAATATGCGAAGGCACAATTTCTTTCTCAAATTTATGAAGGCGATTTATTGAAAACCAATAAAGGCGGATATGCCCTCGTTATGCTCATCGATGGCTCGATGGTAAGAGTGGCCGAGCACACGTCACTCAGTTTCAATGAGGTCAATTTAAGCGAAGAAGATTTTTTCTTTTATATTCGTTTAAACGAAGGACATATTCATTGGCAGGTTCGTTTAGAGAACAAAATTAAGAGCGATTTCTTGGCCGACACCGATAGTCTTTTTCAACCCATTATGTTGCCTGAAGCCAATCGAGAGTATTACGAGTTGATGTTGTATTCATCTAAGTCGCAGGAAGAAAAAATGCTTTATTTCCTTGATAATACTGCTCAATACACGGCCCAGTTAAATAAACTAAATCAACTTATCGAAAGTAATAATCCGCTTCGCCAAACGCGAAAAAATACATCACTCTTTTTAGTCGCACCGAACTTCACGCTGAGTATGAAAAATCCGATTTTTGAAGCGATTTACGTGGTGGCCGGCAGCGGTTATATCCGCACCGATGCCTACAATGATCAGTTCGAAGGCGAGGTGAATCTTAATTCTAAATATCAACTTTCGTTACGTGGTTACGAAGTTTTTGAGTCAGCCGAAATTAGTGGGAAGCAGTGGCACATCGTGGATGAATTTGGAAAATCTTATCAATCCAATTTTGAATCCAAAGATTTAAATTTATTCTCACTACTCACCAAGCGAACACCTTCCACTTGGCTCAGTCGTGAATTAATGTTTAAAGATTTTCAAGCCCTTTACCAACCGCTTGAACGCAAAAAATTGGCGGAAGAACATGGCTATAGTTTATGGCTACAAAAAGATATTGAACGCCGAATACTTTTTTTAAATGAATACACGAGAAGAACTGAAACATCGAACTTGGTTTCACTTAAAAAACTGATGGCCGACAGCGTTCAGAAGGAGCTGGTACCACTCAAAGATTTATCACTGAGTTATAATGCCGATGCACTTAGCAGTCACTTCCAATTTATTTCAGGGCGTAAGTTAAAACAACGTGAATACGTCAAATTCTATTCGGAAAAAGAGTATTATTACTGGATGCTTCACTATGCAAAATAAACCTTTTCATTTGATTCTTGGGAGTCAAAGTCCTCGTCGTAAAGAATTACTATCTCATTTAGGTGTGCCTTTTTATCAAATGGCTTCACAGGTGGATGAGCACTCGGATAAAAAAAACAAAGCGGCTTATGTGAAAGAAATTTCACGCTTAAAAATGAATGATCTATGGGAGAAAGTTCCCAAGGCCTGGAACCCATTAATGGTGACTAGCGATACGGTGGTTGTTCTTGGAAATAAAGTTTTAGGTAAACCAGCAGATCAGGCCCATGCGAAAAAAATGCTTAAGGAACTTTCGGGTAAAAGTCATTATGTTTATACGGCTTTGTCTTATCAATGGTTCAATAAAAACAAAATTTGTAGCGTGAATTTGGTGGATAAAGTGAAAGTGACTTTTTATCCAATTGATCAATGGCTCATTGATGAATATGTGGCTTCGGGTCAACCGATGGATAAAGCGGGTGCTTACGGTCTTCAGGGCTATCCTCAAATGTTTTTAAAGAAAATCGAAGGTAATTATTCCAGTGTGGTTGGTTTCCCTCTCGGATTATTTTGTGATAGCTTAAAGGCACAATTTAAACTTAAAAAACATTCGCTTAAAGAATTGTTTATTCAGGATAGGTGGTTTTAAATGTGGATTTATTTTTTAACTCTTTTTGTCGTTCATGCTGAAGTGACGGCACCGAATGTGATCGAAGATAAAGATCAGATTTTAAAAAAGATTCGTGAAGCTGATACGTCAGATGTAGATGCTTTTGCTAAAATTGTTTATCAAGCTCGTATCAGTGGTGAAAGATTTGTTGAAACGAAAAAACAGCAATGCTCTGGCCAGTATAGTGTTTTGAATGTGACCCAAGAGGGTGTAAGTAACGAAGAAAGAAAAGACCTCTCCGCCGAGGAAAAAGAAGCTTGTTTTTTAGAATTAAAAGGATTTGAAATTCGAATCACGGAAGAAATCTTTAAACAAAGAGAGAAAATTTTAAAGAATTTACACCAGCAACAATTACAGCAATTGCAAACTACGAAAAACGCTATTATCGCTGGATTAGAAGAGAATTATCAAAAAGCCGCAAGAGATAAGGCTAAATCCCGTCGGAAATAACACCTGTCTCAGTTTTTCTTTTGCTTGAAAGCAAATGTCTGAGTGGTCTCATGCTGTGCATTTTTAAATTTTTTGTTTTAGCTAAAGACTTAGTTGGTCTTACGCTTTCTGGTCTTTTGGTTGTGGTTAATGTCGATTCCTCAAAACCTTGAAGTTTTCTGTCATCGATCAAGTAACGTTGTCTGTAAGCTTTCATAAACACCTCGTTGTTAAAGTTAATTACCATCAAAAACCCAGCTTCCACCGTCTTCTGATAGCAATACTTAACGAGGTTTTCAGGTTAAGTTGAGGCGATCAGAAAAACAGAGAAGCCACTCATTGAATCAAGTTTCAATAGGACTCCTTTGTCGCAATAAACTTCATACTTATCGACGTCAAGTTAAGTTCCCTAAAGTCAGATAAGTACTCCCCTAATTTAGCACAAATTTTGATTTTTATCATTAAGGGATTGATTTTTCTTAACCACAAGAAATAAAGTTGTTATTTATAGTGAGTTTCGTTATCATTTTAGACGTAAATTTAATTACTTAGAGTGTAAATCAATATGAAAAAATCATTAAATTTTTTGCTTATCATGGGTCTTTTTGCGGGTTGTGGGACAATAAAAAGTATTGGAAAGCAGACTTCTTCCGCTATTTTACTAGAAGGTTCTAAGGAAATAGAGCAAGAGGCCAATTGGGAGGTCTTTCGCTCGGCAGCTATCCCTAACATTAAAACGGTGGAAGGGCTCTTATACGCCGATCCTGATAATCTGAAATTATTGGGCCTCATGGTAAAAGGCTATGCAGGCGTGGGTTTTGGCATTCACGAGGTTGAGCATTCAGAAGAAAAATTTAAAGATAATGGTGAAAAGTATCACCAATTACAGGCAATCGCTTCTTATACCAAGTCTATTGAGTACGGTCTGATCTATTTGGGTCTTAAAGGTATCGATAGTAAGTTTCTTTTTCAGAACATGCTCAATAGCGAGGCGCTCTTTAAAGAGATGGATTCCCGTTTAGGAACGGATGATGAAGTCACCGTTTTTTACTTGGCGCAATCGTGGGGTTCACTCATCAATTTACAAAGAACCGATGTTTCAATTCTGGCACAAATGCCATTAGTTAAAAACTTAATGGATTGGGTTTGTGATAAAAATCCCAAAATCGAAAATGGTGCCTGTTCACTTTTCTATGGTCTGTACGAGTTGAGTCGCCCGCGTATGCTAGGTGGCGATCCGGCGAAAGGTAAAAAAATTCTGCAAGATTATATGAAAGCTTACCCATATAACATGTTGGCGAAAGTGACTTTTTTAGAATTTGTTGTCATGAAAGAAGATGATAAAAAATTATACCGTGATCATAAAACCAATTTAGATAAAGATTTTGGTGAGTTTGCTCGTCAGCGAAACTTCGGAAAAAATCTGAACTCGCGTAGTGCCTTTGCTAAGCATCCAGAGCTTAATTTGCTGAATGCGATTGCAGAAAAGAAATTTCAAATTATCAGAAGATATGACAAAAGTTTTTATTACTAGGTGTTAATGATGAAAATGTTTTTAATTTTATTCTCTTGTTTACTTGTGACGATGGCCCATGCCGAAAAAATTAAATTAGCGGTACTGACTCCAGAAGGAACATCGTGGTCGAATTCTTTAGCAGATATGACCAAAGAAATCAAAAGTGTTACCAAGGGTGAAATTGATTTTCGCATTTATTATGGTGGGGTCGCAGGAGATGAAAGTGACGTTGTTCGAAAAATTCGCGTAGGTCAATTACACGGTGGATTTTTCACAGGCAAGACTCTAGGTGAGTTTACGAACGATTTAAGAGTGGTCGAAATACCTTTTACTTTCCACCATGACCGCGCCAAAGCTTGGAAAATGGTGGAAGCTTTAACAAATGATTTTTCAACTTCGCTCCGTAAAAATGGTTTCGAGAGTTTGGGCTATTATGAAATTGGCCAAGTCTATGTGATTTCGACGAAGAAAGTGAATACATTAAATGAGCTTAAAGGGATAAAAATTTGGTCATGGGAAGGTGATCAGATTGTGAAGGCGATGGTGGACTCATTGCAACTGGTTTCAATTCCATTAGCACTTCCTGATGTTCTTTCATCACTTTCAACGGGCATTATCGAAGCGGCGTATGCTCCTCCGATGGGAATTTTAGCGCTTCAATGGCAAACCAAGATTAAATATCTCGTCGACTATCCGGTGGCTTTTTCAATTGGTGCGCTCCTGATCTCAAATAAAATTTGGGATAAGATCAGTCCTGCCAATCAAAAAATTATTAAAGAAATTGCAAGTAAGTACATCAAGCAAACTAATGCGCAAACAGTCTTAGATAATACGGAAGCATTGAACGCTTTAAAAAATAGTGGAATTACTTTTATTAAGTTTCCAGACAGCGATATTCAGCAAGCTGATAATATTCGTAAAGACGTAGTAAAAAGAATTGTTCCACAATTTATTTCAACGCAAGGTTATCAGAAACTGGAGAAGCTCCTTAAATGATAAAAAAACTCTCGGGTCTTTTGGACAAACTGATTTCTCATGTCCTTGTGGCTGTTATCAGTTTAGTCACGCTACTTTCATTACTCGGAATTATTCTTCGACAGTTTCAAGTCACTTTTCTGTGGTTAGAACCACTTATTCGCCACTTAATTTTTATCAGTTCCTTTTTGGCAGCAGCTTTGGCCGTGGCCGATGATAAGCACATTAAAATTGAAATCTTAAAAAATATTTTGGAAAAGCGAGTGAAACTTTCCAAGTTTACGTCCTATGCCGTGATGCTTTCTTCTTTTTTTGTTTTAGGCTGGTTGACCTATGCTTCTTGGCAATTTTATCAAGTTGAAAAAACGTATGCTGATATTGGCTTTCTTGGTATTCCTACTAGTTTCTGGATCGGTTCCATGACGGCCGGATTGGGATTGATGTTATTTCGTTTGTTTTTAAATCTTTTAAAATGTGAAAAAACTCAATGACCTACGATATTCTTTTTTATCTTTTAGGTTTAGGATTTGCTTTAATCGGGATGCCACTCTTTTTAGTCTTAGGTTACTTTGCACTAGTGGCCTTCACTTTAAATGGCATTGATGCTTCAGCTGTGATGGTTGAAATTTATCGTATTGCATCTGCGCCAACACTTTCAACAATTCCGATGTTTACTATCGCGGGTTTCTTTCTAGCAGAATCCAAGGCACCAAAAAGATTATTATTATTCACACAGGCCATCTTCGGTTGGTTACCAGGTGGCTCAGCGGTGGTCGGATTATTATTGTGTGCTTTCTTCACCGCTTTCACTGGCGCTTCAGGCGTTACTATTATTGCTTTAGGCGGACTTATTTTTCCCATTCTTATCGCTGAAGGTTTTTCAGAAAGATTTGCACTGGGACTAATTACTTCTTCTGGTTCACTTGGTTTATTATTGCCTCCAAGCTTGCCACTCATTCTTTATGGGATTGTCGCGAAAGTTGATATTGATACTTTATTTCGGGCAGGGATTTTACCCGCAGCTTTTTTAATTACGATTTTAGCAATCTATTCATATTTCCAAGTTAATAAAAGTGCGACTAAAAAGAACTTTTCAACACCAGATGTGGTGGCGGCAATCAAAGCTGCTCGTTATGAATTGCCGCTTCCGATTGTTATTTTAGGCAGTATTTACGGCGGGATGATTACCATTACCGAAGCCGCAACTTTAACTTTGGTTTATACCTTTATCGTGGAATTCTGGTTGTATAAAGACTTAAGTATTGGAAAAGATCTGGTGCGGATTATTAAAGAAAGTATGCTCTTAGTTGGTGCCATTTTACTTATTCTTTGTTGTGCGATGGGGTTTACTAATTTCTTGGTTGATGAAGAAATACCAATGAAAATTTTGGCCTCTATGGAAAATCTGATTACTAACAAATATATTTTCTTATTTGTGCTAAATATTTTCTTATTGATTGTGGGTTGTATGATGGATATTTTTAGCGCCATCATTGTGGTCGTCCCACTCATTCTGCCGATTGCGAATAAATTCGGCGTTGATCCGATCCATTTGGCGATGATTTTCCTAACCAATTTAGAAATTGGTTATATTACTCCACCAGTCGGACTTAATTTATTTATTAGTAGCTACCGTTTTAATAAACCAATGATGGAAATCTATAGAGCATCGGTCGGTTTTCTAGTAGTATTATTAATAGGATTATTAATTATTACTTACATACCATGGTTGAGCGTCGCATTTACACATTAATCAGTTTTTTCTTGGCCTTTGCCATGGCCGCACCGCTTTTTGCAAATACTCACTATTACGACACACTTTACCTTGGTGAAAAAAATCCCGAAAATTTTTCAGGCCGAACTTTTCCTTCTGTTCATCAGAATGAATATTTAGGCAGTTTCGAAGATTTTGAAACGCAGTACTACGCAGATTATTTTGATCGTTTTATCGTGAAGGATCTCACGATGCTTAAAGCTTTTTTTCAAACTTCAGTTCCCATGGGAATGAATTGTCCTAATTCAGTTTTAGATCGTCATGTGGATTATATTCAATATAGTTATCGTTTATTAAATCTGAGTTATCTTTATGAAGCTTTCTCTGACTATCATCAGCTATCCAAGTTGCACGCAAGTATGGAAGATTGTCAACTTAATTACCAAGAACTCTTAAATAAATGCCAGCCAAAAACATCAGAAATGAAAAACTTTATTCAACACGCGCTGGTTTTTTTAAGTAAATATAATGATTTTCGTCTGACCAGTACGAGTATTCCTGCTACCCAAAATGCACTTTCTCAACTGCTAACCAGCAGTAAAGCTTCAGTGCTCCAGTCGCGTTTACAGTCGTGGTGTACAAAAAAAAACTGTAAGTCAGAGCAAGTCGTGAGTGAATTTAATAAAATTTGTTATGCTGATAAAAAACTTTTCCAGAAGATTTGCTCAGAAGAAGATGATCTTTATGGAAGCGCCAATAATATTTTGGCCTTTGATCTTTTAAGTCGTTCAAATGTCATTAACGTTTTCAATCAAGAAGGTTTAGCGCTAGGTTGTTTACGCCGTTACTCACAATTGAAAAAAAATAGCGAAGAACCGGCGGATTTTTTACCGGGTTTATATGCTCAAATACGTCAGAACTTGACCACTCAATATGGAAATCGCTTTCTCCAAGGAATGTTATTTATTCCAGGTGCCTTACGCGAGTTTACCGAAAAAGGTTTAACCGAAATTTTTGAGCCAAAAATTCACGAAGTTATTGAAGTCACCAAAATAGAACCAAATAAGGAATTAGGTGATGAAGCAAAAATCGAAGTTAAGGCCAAGCCGAAAGAAGAAGTGCCAAAAGAAGTGGTAATTGAGAAACCGACTGAGAAAACAGAAAAGGCCTTTAAGGTGGCCGTGGATATTCTGGCCAACGAAGGTGTTCAGCAAGTTGATTTAGAAATGCTAAAATTCAAATATGATTATTTTTTTACGCCAGAAACAATTCAGAAGTTAGATAATGCTTTAAAAAAGTACAGTTCACATTCGATGTTAAGTAATATGAAAAAGAAGGATAAGTTGGGAGAGAAGAAAGCCCCTGTGCCTTTGAGTTTTATCAAGTACATGATTGATACTGAGAATCACCAGTCACTTTTTAATATGACCCTCATTCTAAGTGATAAATTTTATATTTTTAATAATTTCGAAGATGAAGTTTCAAAAGTGTATTTGATTCAATTAAAAAATGACATTAGCACCAATTACGCTTGGCAAATTAGTCTACTAAAAAATTAAGCAAACCATTCAACTTTATAAACAAGGGCCGAGGTTGCATTTGCCGAAGCTAGTCCGGTAGGAGAGTCCTCGAAGATAACTGTTCTTTTTGCATCACAATTTAATTTTTTGAAGCCCAAGAAATAAGGCGCGGGATCAGGTTTATTTTTAGGTGTATCTTCACGCGTGATGATGCATTCAAAGAGTTTTTTTTCTGTGCTCAATAATTCCATGGTGATTTGTCTTTCGCTGGAAGTGACCAAGCCTCGTTTGAGTTTTTTCTTTTGGGCCTCTTCAATAAGCGCCTTCATTTGCGGATGCATTTGTGGTGGATTTTCTTTAAACATTTTTATAATCACTTCATTCTTACGTTTTAAGAAATCAGCGAGTGTTAAATCCACTTTTTGAAATTTCATAAATTCATGATAGAGCTGAATATCAGACCAGCCCTTATACTTAACTTCTAAAGCGCTCCAATCGAGTTTGATATTAAAGCCAGCTTCATCCAAGATCATTTTAAAGGCGATGGCATGGTGTGGTTCGGTATTATATAACGTACCATCCATGTCAAATATTAAACATTCAAGAGCGGGAAGCTGTTTTTTGATTTCGTCTAAAGTGGGAACTTCTTTGGTTATGAGCACTTTTTTGCCTTTTCAACAAATATCGCATTTTTTGTTTAAAATACTAATTAACTATAGCATAGATTGCGGAGATCTAAATGCGACTCATGACTGATTTTGAAAATGTGGCACCAAAAAGTTCTAAAAAAACTGGGGGGCAAGTGCGTGAGAAGGTCAGTCAACCGATGCCATCAGCAGAGGAGATTCGCCAAAAGGTTCAGGCCAACAAAGCTAAAGCGATAGCGAAAGAAAAAGCGATGGTTGATCCGGTCGAAATATCACCGGGTGTTCGTAAAATTCAAGAAGCGGATGGGGTTTTAATGAACGATCCTACGCAGCCAGAGACCGTCGGTAAGGTTAAAGACGCACTATCAATGAGTTTTGTGCAGTTTTCAGATAAAGAACGCTCAGTTCTGCAAAATATTCTTAATCAGAATCGAGAATCTCAAGAAGCTTGATGCTTTGACCCAGACAAGGTAAAAGAAAGGCTAATCGGAGGATACCTGTGAAGCCAGTCAAGCATACTGACTTTCTGAGCTATTTGCTCATGGAGTCTGAGTCATACAAAAATTTTGATGATATTGAGAAGTTAGTTGAAAGTGGGGTCGAGCTCTCATCATTACCCCTTCAGCCACTTTATTTATCGCTTAGAACGACACCGGCCGATCAACTCTCAATGATATTGCCTAAACTTTCATCTGAGCAGCGTCAGGCGATTTTAGACATAGATGTTTGGCAGAAAGATAATCTGGATATTGAATCTTTTGAAAACTGGCCATTGGTTTTTGCTCGTTGTGGTGATCACAAGGTAGTAAAAGAATTTGCTCGTTCAAATGAATTCTTGTTGTATTTAAAATCCAAATTTACCGTTTATACTTTTGATCTGGAAAATCCACAATATCCTGATCACGATAACTTCTTTTTAACTGACGATAATCAATTTCTTTTGGAGTACGATAGCGAATTAGGTTGCGCCAAAGAAGTGCAATTTCTAGTGAGGATGTTATTTGCTGATCTTGGCGTGGAAGAAGCTAATGCTCTACTTATGCGTTTGATTAACGATTCTTTTTATTCTTTTCAGGAAGAAATTTATCAAGATAAGCGTAATCGTCTTATCGATTACGGTTTTGTGGATTATTTTGATGCACTAGAAATTCGTTCGGCTTTCCCTAATCTGAGCACCATTGATCATTATATTAGCAAGAAAACGGCCACCACTGGCGAGATTGATGCTCATTCAAAAAATCAGTCATTGCATTCAACCGCGCTTTTAGCTTTTAAAAAAGGCTTAGAAAGTATTCACGAAAGTCTCGAGAAAGTTAAAAGTGAAAAACGTATTGATTATCTTCAGTTTAATTTTGTTCGTTTAGTAAATGCCAATATTACATTGGATGATTCACTGAAAGAAGGAAGTATCGCCATTACACGAACAGGTAATAAAGTTCGAAGTAAAATCCTTTTGGGTTATGACTATGCTTTAAGACAATCAAAAAATAAAAACATTTTTGATGTATTTGATTTCACTGAATTATTCAAAATTGGTAATTCTTTGATCAACTTGCCAAAAAACAAAATTAAGAAATCGATTGAAAACACACCATTTGAACAAGATGATTTTGAATATTTCATGGGACAATACTGGAATACTTTCGTGACCGATAGTATGGATGATATTCCCAAATTAATTCATCCACGTGCTGAAAAGGCCAAAGAAATTGCGACAGTCGAGTTATATGAAATTTGGCGTGAGCGGGTCGAAACTTTTGTACAGATTCTTCCTTTCATTAAAACCTTTTTTGAGACCATTCAAAAACTCAATAAAGAGGGAAAACTAAATGATAATTTCTACCTCAACTATACTGTCGATAATATCGATTTCGAGTCGATTCTCTTGAGCAGTTTTGCTAATTTCAGTTTAGGTAATTATCAAAATAAAGACGTAAATAAAATGGGTCTTACCACTAGTGAATTTAAAAAGTTCATCGATGCACATTTTGAATTGGTAGATGGTAATCATAAACTACGAGCTAGTTCAGATAAAAACTTGCAAAAGAAAGTCCAAGATTTTGCAGAAGCTTATGGCTTTGGTGTCGTGAAAAAATTCGAAGCTTATCTTTATGAAATTCTCGATGAAAATTTAAGTAATTATAATTTTAATGATTTAAAAGATGAAGACTTTCGCCATGTGGGTGGGCCGATTCTGCTTAATACTCTAAAAAATTAAATCTGCTTAAAGTGGTTATCAAACATTCGCGCAATGTTCTTCTGTAGATCAGAATCAGGACTATTGACTTCGGACACGATGCTATTAATCGTTCTTTCGTTTTGATCTTTTTGTTTCGCAATTAATGTTGCAGTTTGCGAATACATGTTCGAATTTCTGAGCTTATTATCAAAAAAATCACATAATTTGGAAAGGCGTCGGAATTCATCTTCAATAAAGGTAAGCAGTTCGAGCCCTGAGCTTTCATTACGGCTGGTTTTTTTACGATTCTCCGAGGGAGGAGCAATTTTTGTTTCCTGCAAAAACTCGTCAAAACCTTCATTCTTTTCAACTTTCTTCTTTGGCACTATTTTTTCCTCTTAATTTTCTTGAGTAACATTTCGTAATAACTACCTTCTTTTGAAAGGAGAAAAAGTTTTTTATGTTCATTGGCAAAAGTTTTGATTTTTCCCATTTGCTCATTGATATCTAAATTTAAAACTTTATTTTGGAAAAGTTTTACTTTCATCAGAGCTTCTTGTTCTTTCACATTAAGTGTTTTCTCTTTTTTTTTATAAAATTTCGGTAATTCATCCATATGGCGGATGAGGTTAAAAATGCCATTATATTCATTTAAGCTACTAAGAACATAAATGGGGTAAGGGAAGTGAGCTGAGAGATTATTATTTTTGAAAATTTCTTCTAGGATACTTAAAGCGGAAGCTTGGGTGGACTTAAGATGATCAACTTTGATAACCAGGGGACTACGGCCAATAGAACTTGCGGCCAATAAATTTTTAATAACCTCACGGTCTGATCTTTTAACGAGTAATTCTTTATACGCTGGTAATATCATTTCATTTCAATCAGTTATATGGGCAGTTATTGCACTTATTTAAGGATATCAAAAGTATCTATAAAATGATTTAGAGGGGAAAAAAATGCTTAATTTTCCGGTTGTTAATCTACCTTTTGAGTTGGTCGAGTTGTTGAAAACGAATATGGCCAATAACGAGGGTAAAGAAAAAATAATTTTTTCGATCGTAAATAAAAATACTGCGTTAGTACAATTACTCGAAGATCTTTTTGCTGAATTTGATTCTCAAAAAAGACTTCCACAAGTTTTGAAAAAAATTAATTGGAATACTTTTCGTGACCATTTTTCTTCGATTTATGTTTATCACGCTGTTCATGGTAAATATCCAAGCAAATCTCAAATGAATCTCATCAATGATATTCAAAATTTTGAAGATAGATTAGAAAATGTTACACAGAAATCTCACTCGCGTTCATTCTTATTGGGTTTGTATTTGAAAATTATGCAAATTCAATTTCGCAAGGAAGGACAATCTCACAATGCTAATTTTTTGGAAATCCCCGATGAGGTCTTTGAGATCATTAATTTATCGAGCGCTAAAACTGAAAAAATCGATTGGCTGGTGCTGATTATTTGGCAACTAAGTCAGATTTTACCTAAAGGAACTTTGAAAAATGAAATTAAGAAAAATAATACTTATATGAATATTTATCAAACACTCAGTGCTGGTGAACAAAATCTTTTTTTAAGAAATTGTCTGGCCTATGGTTGTTCGATCAACGAAACAGAATTGTTTCTCAACGATAAAGTGTAGCAATGAATACGGATGAATTAGCATCGAAAAATTCGGTTTGGCATTTGTTAAAGGAACTTTCTAGCAAAGCAGGTATTACTGATATTATTATTAATGGTAGCAATAATGTTTATGTTGAAAGAGCAAACGAGTTTATTCGATTAAGCACAGAGCTTAAACGTGAAGACA
Organism: Bacteriovoracaceae bacterium; assembly: GCA_016786485.1. Taxonomy (GTDB): domain Bacteria; phylum Bdellovibrionota; class Bacteriovoracia; order Bacteriovoracales; family Bacteriovoracaceae; genus JAEUWD01. The sequence goes on from JAEUWD010000062.1 coordinate 17,582, forward strand.
TTTATCAATTTTGCCAAGAGATTGCGCAATTTAACAAAACCACATTAACTGAAACCAATCCGATCATTGATGGTCGTCTGCCAGATGGTTCGCGTATCAATATTATTTCTGATATGTATACCACTGGAACCCACGCCATCACCATTCGAAAATATTTAAAACACATTAAGACTTTCGATAGCTCTCCCGGCATTTTTGGGATTAAGGATCTACGTTGGATCGAGTTCTTCCGCGCTTTAGTAAATGCTCGCAGTAATATTCTTATTTCAGGTGGAACTGGCGCTGGTAAAACCACTTTCATGAATTTAATGTTACAAGAAATTCCCAAAACTCAAAGGGTGATCACGATTGAAGATACACGGGAGTTGCAATTTAATCTGACGAATGTCGTTCGATTGGAAGCTAAGAACACAGTATTTAATACCACTAACGCACTTACCACCCGTCAGCTTTTGAAAAATACTTTAAGAATGCGTCCAGACCGAATTATTGTAGGTGAGGTCAGAGGCGAGGAAGCTTTTGATTTGTTGCAGGCCATGAACACTGGTCACGATGGAAGTATGTCGACGTTACATTCAAATAGTCCATCAGAAGCGTTAATTCGCCTAGAAAATCTCTTTCTATTAGCTGGCTATGATATTCCAACTCGTCCCTTACGTTATCAAATTGCGAAGGCGATTGATTATGTCATACAAATCGGTCGCAATAAAGAAGGTGAACGCGTGCTTATGAGTGTCACCGAAGTTGTTGGCATGGAAGAAGATCGTATTCTTCAGCAAGAAATTGGTGCTTACAAAGAAGACACTTTCGAGTTTACGGGCCTAGTTCCCGCAAAAATGAGAGATCTGATCAAAGTCGGCCTCGATCCCGCTTTTTTTAATAAATAAAATTCTTATGAATGAATTCAACCGTTTTTCTTACGTTGTCTTGAGGTGTTTCGATCAACACTCCATGGCCTAAACCACAGATCCATTTCTCAAAATTGACATTATTTTTTTCTAAAGTCTTAAAAAAACCAGCTAGGTTTTTTTCAAGCTGTGCCCACGGCAAGTGTAACCAAGCCGGATCAATATTGCCCTGAATGTAATAATTTTTTGAGAAAGTTTTGAGCGCTTGTGAAAGATCCATTCTCCAGTCAACACCCAGTACATCTATAAAAGGATTGTCCAAAATTTCTAAGAAATGAAGGTGAGTAAATTTTGAATAATAAATAATCTTCGTATGTGGATGTTGTTTTTTGAAAGTTTCGCAAACTTGTCGTAAAACAGGGACGATAAATTGTTGATAATCACTTAGAGCAAGCTCACCAGCTGCTGTATCGAAAAGGCAAACTGCCGTTGGATTGGCCTTGGCCTGTATATCCATATTCGCTAACAATTGAGGCAGCAAGATTTCCATGAAAGCTTGGAAGCGACCATCGTAAAGACCTTTCTTTGAGCTCACCAGATTTCCTGAGTGACCACCTTCGACCGCATAGGCGTAAAGAGTAAAAGGAGCGCCCACAAAACCTAAGAGGTCTGTCTGCGCAGGAAGCGTCTTTTTTAAAAGTGTAAGTGCTTTGTTCTGAAAGGCATAAAAATTTTCTGCTTTATCCACTAATTTAAGCTGCTTGAAATCTTCGTGATTTTTTATATGATATTTTAGGGTTGGTGGCCCACTGATGTAGGAAAGACCCATACCAAGTTGCTCAAGCGGAAATAATAAATCTGAAAATAAAATAGCGGCATCAAATTTAAAATCTTGAATCGGTCCCATCGTAATTTCGCAGGCAAGTTCTGGATTTTTACACATAGTCATAAAGTCCGAATTCTTTTTTATATTTTGGTAATGTTCATGATAACGACCCGCTTGTCGCATAAACCATACTGGCACTTGTGTTTTCCCATTTGCTGTTTTTTGTCGTTGAAAGAGACCCATAATTATTTTCCTTTATATTCTAAGCGATAACCGATTCCTCGATGCGAACTAATATGCAGTCCAGAATGAGTATCGCTTTCCGTCCATTTTCTAAGTTTTACAATATAATTATCTACCGTACGATTGGAAGGGAAGCTATTTTCTCCCCAAATTTTTTCAATAATTTCATCGCGACTAATAACATCATTCATCCGCTGATAGAGTAGTTGTAGGATGCCGCATTCTTTTTGAGATAAATTCAAAATCTGTCCCTGGCCATTTTGAATTTCGTAACGCTTGAACCAAACTTTGAGTTTTCCAAATTCAATCACATCCGGATTTTCATTGAGGAGTTTTTGCGATTTTAAGATTTTCTCCAAGCGAATAGTAAGTTCTTTTAAGGCAAAAGGTTTCGATATAAAATCCTCCGCTCCTAATTCAAAACCCTCAAGTCGAGTTTCAGGATCATTCATGGCGGATAAAAAAAGGAGAACGAAGTTTTTATTTAATTTTCTTAATTCTTGCGCCAGCTCGAGACCGTTTCCATCGGGAAGGTTGATATCAAGTAAAACAATTTGTGGATTATCTTTAATAAAATGAGTCTTCGCTTGTCCTACGTTAGTTACCCACTGACACTGGAAGCCAACCGAGTTGAGGTAATCTTGGAGCGTTTCACCTAAATTTGTTTCATCTTCAACCAGAAGGATATTTTCGCTCATAGTGCTTCTCGTTTAAAAGTTAAACTAAAAACCAGGTTTTCTGTATTTAGAATTTCAAATTTTCCTTGCAGTTTATTCATTAAATTTTTAATTAAAAATAATCCAATACCTGTGCCTTTATTCGAGTTGTGTTTGTAGTAAAGTTCACTCAGTTTTTTTCGTGCCCCTGTAAATGCTTCACCTCGATCGTTATAGATTAATTGAACGGTATTGTTTTTCGTATCGGGCTGAATCATGATGAGTACAGGCTTATCGAGTTTTCGATGTCTTCGTGTGTTTTGGATTAAATTCCGCATAATGGTGTTAAGGGCGTGCTCATCCACCATAATATTAATGTCTTGAGGACAATCTAGTTCAAAATTCAATTCTGGTGTGCGCTTAATAAGATTCACTAAATATTCTTGTAAATTGAGCGGATGTAATTCAAAAGTCCCGCCGCGTAGGACTCGAGAAAGTTGTAAGCTGTTTTCAAGTTCGCTTTCAAGCTTTTGACTGTCTTGCACTAAACGAGTCGTAATTTTTTTTAATTTTGGATCTTCAAACTTAAATTCTTGAATCACTTCTGATTGTAAGCGGATACTTGTAAGCGGTGTTTTTAATTCATGCGTAAGCGAAGCAAAAAAGTGGTGAAGGGCATTGGTCTTTTTGTTTTCTTGAAAAAAGAGATAAAAAAGTGTCAGCGCAACACTGGAAAGTAGAATAAAAAAGGTTAGGCCTTCCCACTTAACAATATTTACTAGCCTCTGGTGACCGCCAACCTCGTCAAGATTAAGTTGGTGCAAAGTCGCACTCAAGTTGAGCACGAGATACAACCACCACACACCTAAAGTTAAAATAAGAAATAACAATAGTCCGGTTAGAAGATAAATCCAGCGTTTATTCTTATTTAATTCCATAATTTATTTTTAAGATCTTCAATCACGTCATTATTATGAGCAAGACTGACGAATCCAACTTCGTATGCGTTTGGTGCAAGATAAATGCCTTTTTCTAGCATCGTTTGGAACAATTGATAGAAACGTGTTCCTAAATTTTTTGGAATTTCACTGATTTTACTTACGCTGGCCATATCTGGGTGATTCCAGAACAACGAGCCAGAACGAGTCATATAATAATCCGCAAAGCCAAATTCTTTCATCCACTCTGTCATGAGTGTTTGAATTTTTTGTGATTGCGTTTCAATTTGCTTGTATGTTTGTGGAGTTAATTGCATTAGCGTTGCCAGTCCCGCACTCATCGCCACCGGATTTGCGCTTAAAGTACCGGCTTGGTAAACACCGCCGACAGGAGCAAGCTCTTGCATGATGGCCTTTGGCCCCGCGACTGCGCCCACTGGCATACCACCACCGATAATTTTTCCATAAGTTAAAATGTCTGGACGAATACCTGAGAATCCAGCGTATCCATCAAACTGCACGCGGAAGCCCGAAATAACTTCATCGAAAATAAGTAGGGCACCGTTATCTGTCGCCATTTTTCTTAAGAATTTTAAAAAACTTTCTGACTGTGGCATTAAACCGTTATTGGCCGGTAGTGGCTCAATCACGATAGCAGCGATTTGATTATGATGAGCAGCAAAGCAAGCTTTCACTGCCGCTTCATCGCCTAATTCACAAATGAGAGTATCTTTCGCTGTCTCTTCAGTTACTCCACGAGAAGAAGCTTCCGCTGTTCCAGCTAAGCCTGAACCAGCTTTAATTAACATGGAATCTAAGTGACCATGGTAACAACCATCAAATTTAATCACTTTTGATTTTCCGGTATAACCACGAGCAAGTCTGAGTGCTGTCATGACAGCTTCAGTGCCTGAATTCATAAAACGAATTTGTTCAATAAAAGGAATGCGTGAAATAATATATTCAGCGAGCTCTAGAGAATATTTTTCACAAGCACCGTAACTCCAACCGCGTTTAACCGCATCGATAATCGCTGTTTCAACTTTTGGATTGCGGTGACCTAAAATCAACGGACCGAAACTCATGCAAAAATCGATATACTCTTTGCCGTCTTCATCGGTGAGATAAGCACCATCGGAGTTTTTGATAAAACGCGGGGTCGTGTGCAAGCCTTTAAAACTTCTTACTGGTGAATGCACTCCACCTGGCACTAATTTAAGTGATTTTTGATAGAGTTCATTGGAATTCATAAAGTCTCCTATGGGAGAAAGAATTGGGTAAATTCAGACATATCAGCAACTGGTAGTACATTTACATTATTTTGTTTGAATTCATCAAGGGTTTTCCCTAGACCACAGCAATGAATGCTCTCAGTCTTAGTGAGGAAAGGAAGAAAAGCTTGGTACTGGGCGAAGCTGGTCCAATAGAAAACCCGAATCTGCTCTAGTTTGGCCAAATAATCGCTTTTTGGCTTGAGGATTTCTCGTTCATAACAAGCGATCGTTTTGCCGATTTCACTCTTGGAGTCTTTATTTGTCAGGACAAACCATTCACGGTTTTCATAAAAAAGTTTAAGAAAACGGCTATGTTTTAATTCATTTATTTCATCGTGTCCTAGGGAATCGGCGCTTCCATGTATCCAATGCCCAGCTTGAATCATCGCCTGCCAAGTTTTGGTCCCGGCGACAAATTTAAAGCCTTCGATCTTATCCATACTTTCAAGCGCATAATTAGTGGTAATAAAATAGGCTTGATCATTTTTTAACTTGGCCTGAAAAGGCTTTTTTAAAATCACTTCATCATAAAGAAAAGATTCACGATTTGATTTTGCTTTAGGTAAGCCTAAAAAGACATTTTGCTTTTTTATAGGTTTAATTTTTGTCGTGAGTGAGTTCTTCTGCAATTTCTTTTCAAAATACTCTTTTTCGCCGTGAATACCTTGCTGAATAATGTATTGATCAAAAGTGAGATTCTTAACATAAATTCCCATAGCAAGATGGCAACCACCACCAAAGCTTTGGAAACATTCTTTTTCAATCGTGACAGCTTCCGCCGTATTTTTATTATGAATACAGCTGAGAATTTCGAGTAGCGCCTTATCATTCTGACGACATTCGATCGCCAGCGCCCCTTGAGAAGGGGCGGAAGTGAAGTGACTCTGTGGTAAAACCATGAAGTCTAAATCTTGCACGAGTGCTTTTAATTCTTTAAGTGAATCTGGGTGTGAGGCGAGACGTTCAAGGCCTGCGAATGCCAGAATAATGGCATCGTAATCACCCTTTTGTAATTTGGAAATCCGAGTATTTACATTTCCTCGCAACATTTCACATTTGATTTGGCATTCAGTTTGTAGTCCAGGTAGAAATTCGCCGAGATTTTTTTCGATATGATAAATGCGTCGAGGGGAACTCGTTCCAATTTTCAAGGTTTTAAAAGCTCCCAGTTTAGCTTGTGTCGATTTTTTTATAAGTAAAATATCATTGGCAAAAGTTCTTTTAGTGATGGCCGCTAATTGAATTCCGGCTGGACGAACGGAGCCGAGATCTTTATAGGAATGCACGACCAAATCAATTTCATTTCTTAAAAGTGCTTCATCTAATTCTTTTGTGAAGAAGTCTTTTCCGTCCATTTGCCAGAGCGGTACGCTGGTATTGAGATCGCCTTGGGTGGTGATTTTGACTAATTCAAATCGGTGTCCCGTTTTTTCTTCGAGCTCATTTTTTATGAGAGTAGATTGAGTGTAGGCCAAGAGACTACCTCTAGTGCCTAGCTTAAAAGTTTTAGACAAAGTTTGCTCCAACCGTGACCGGCATGAATTCTGGTATAACGAAGAGTTGCTCACGACGGGTGGCCGCGAAACGAATAGCTTCATGTGCTTGATTTAATTTTTCCATTTTTAAAGTTTGGTGAATCGCACCTTCTTCAAAAATATTTTCTAAACGATAGAGATTATTTTCGACCGTCAAATTCGTTCGTATGGTTGAAGGCGAGCCCAAATCGATAAAAGCTTTTTGCTTATGTTTTTTATTCCAAGCTTCAAAGAAGTCTGCACTTAAAATAACTTCGCTTTTACATCCGATAGTATTAGCAATAAAAGCATGTTCGAGAAATTGTGTGTGATCATTCCATGGAACAATTTCTATTTGATGAATTTGTGCCAATTGAGAAAGTCGTTCTTGATTTCTAGCACTCACAAAAATTTTTGCGCGTTTTTTAAATTGGTTAATCAGATCTTCTGCCAAAGCTCCTGAGCCTAAAATCAAAATATTTTCGCTCAGGCCATGACGAAGCATAATTTTTTTAGTGATGCTGGCGTAAGTTTTTTGTGAAATTCCAATTAAATGCTGAGTTCGAATATCCTTAGCGTCTTTAAGTAATTTTTCCAGGACGCGAATCATCTTTTTTTCAATCATGGGCTGGTTAAGATAGCTTTTAAAAGCCTCTTTAAATTGACCTACAATTTCATTTTCGCCTAAAAGTTTACTTTTGAGGCCACAAATGGTCTCAAGTAAGTAAATATAGGCATTGACGCCATGCTCTGTTTCCATGCGAAGGGCCGGATTGAAATTTAACTTTTGACCATAACTTAAAACCAAAGTACGTTGGCATGTTTTAAGAATGAAATGTGACTTTTCGATATGATGGTCGATGGAATAACCCGTTGGGAAATTGTATAGGTGAAGTTGATTTAACATGACCTTAGTTTAAAAGAACGATCACGAAGAATTGTCACAGAATTGTAATCGGCAATTTTTTTTTGAAAATTTTTGAACTAATGCAAATGCTTTGGTAGGATGCGGCATAAATGAATACACTCATGATTTTTATAACTAAGCCCAAGCAGTTATTTCTGGCTTTCGATCAGAAAGTAGATGGAGCTATCAGTTTCTTTGTAAAGCACTTTGGAAAATCAAAATTCATGATCTCAATGTCTAAAAAATTGCAAATTTTAGGTATTGAAAAACTTTTTTTGAAGAGTCCAAAAGCTTTCATTTATTTTTTTCTTTTTTATTTAGTTCGAGACACCATTCTTTACATTATTATACCCATTTATTTAGCCACGGTTGTGGAATAGAGGAATTATGGAATCATCATTTAAAGTTATTTATATGCTTTTTGGCGGGTTAGGAATTTTCTTCTATGGTATGAAGTTATTGTCCGATTCACTTCAGTCGATTGCTGGAGATGTTATTCGACAAATTATTAATTCACTAACCTCAAACCGAATTTTTGCGGTTTTAGTTGGATTAGTTGTTACGATGATTATTCAAAGTTCTTCAGTGACGACAGTCATGGTCGTTGGTTTTGTGAATGCAGGTCTTATGACCTTAACCCAAGCCATCGGTGTTATATTTGGTGCTAATATTGGGACAACGATCACTGGCTGGTTGATTTCAGTGAGTGTGAGTAAGTACGGTTTAGTTTTTGTCGCTTTAGGTTTTATTCCTGCTCTGTTTGCAACTTCCAATCGTTGGAGACAAATCGGTTATGCATCACTAGGTGTTGGGATGGTTTTTATTGGTCTAGAAACCATGTCTGATGCTTTTAAGCCACTTCGAACAAACCAAGAATTTTTAAACAGTATTGCTTATTTTTCCGGGCAAAATTACGCTAATTATTTTGCATCCATCATGATGGGTTGTTTGTTAACGATGATTGTTCAATCTTCATCGGCAATGCTTGGGATCACCATTGCGCTTGCTTCTTCTGGCGTGATCAGTTTCCATACCGCAGTGGCATTGGTTCTGGGAGAAAATATTGGAACGACGATTACGGCGATTCTGGCCAGTATTGGTGCTAATGTGAATGCTAAACGCGCGGCTCGTGCTCATGCCACTTTTAATCTGCTAGGTGTATTGATTATTTTCACTGCCATACCTTATTACGTCGAGTTTATCGATTATCTTTTAGATGGTGTCGCCGACTTCACTTTAAATGATGGGACTAAACCACTTGTGGCAAAACATATTGCTTTGGCCCACTCCATGTTTAATATCACTGCCACCTTATGTTTTCTGCCATTCATTAATTATTTAGCGCGTTTTGTAACTAAAATTACTCCCGATAGTAAGATCGGAAAAGATGCTCATCATTTAGTGGTATTGGGTAATCCAGCTGATATTTTTCCTGCTACTGCCATTGTTCAAGCCATTGAAGAAATGAAAAAATGCAAAGAAATTCTTGATCGGATGTATCGTATGACTAAAGAATATCTGTCTCAAGATAAGCCAGATGCAAAAATTTTGGCCAAGATTCATGATTATGAAAACATCACAGATAATATTCAAAAAGAAGTCACGGTTTTTATCGGTGTCGTGATGGAAAAGAGCTTATCTCATAATCAATCGATTGATGCTCAAGCTATAATTAGAATCGCAGACGAGTTTGAGAGTATTGCTGACTACCTTGCAAGAACCGCAAATTATTTAGCAAAATATAATCAGAAATTAGCTCTTAATGGAGAAAATAAAGCTGAGTTTATGGAATTTATGGATGAGGTTTGGGAATTTACCAATCTTTGTTGTCGCGGACTTAATCAAGTAAGTGTCCATGATTTAAAATTATGTGAACGCACCTCTGAAAAGTTAAGAATTATGGCCGATGGCATCCGTGACAAACATATTGATAGAGTGTCAAAAGGAGAATATGATCCTTTATCATCAATGACATTTTCTGATATGGTTGTGGCCGTCAGGAAGATTAGGTCTCATGCGTTAAATGTGGCGCAAGCGCTTAATCGGATGAATGAAAGAGAAGTATAAATGGAGTTCACTCAGGTCTTAAATACGGTTTTATCCTACCCGAAATTAAGCCAAAGACTTATCGAAAAACCTGCTGAGAAAGAACAAGCAGCTAAGCTTTTAAAAGAGATTGCTGGTGATTTTAGTCCCAAACTAGTTGATGCTTGTATTAAGTTTATTGATGCCACTTTTGCCAGGCTTTACGATGGTGTAAGTTTTGATGTTCCTGAGAATTTTGATCTTAAAAAACTAAGTGAAGAAAATCACGTTATTCTTGTTCCTAACCATCAATCACATGCTGACTATATTGCACTTACGTATGTTGTCTATGGAGTCTACTCTTTACCTATTTATATTGCGGGAGGAATTAATCTCAACGTTTTTCCCATCGGTAGTTTATTTCGAAAAACGGGCGCTTTTTTTATTCGACGAACTTTCAGTTCAGATATTTTGTATAAATTAGTTTTTGAAGCTTATGTTTATTCACTTTTGAAAAATGGTTCCATCATTGAATTTTTCTTTGAAGGTGGACGCTCACGTACTGGGAAATTATTGAAGCCAAAGTACGGTTTGTTCCAAATGTTACTAGAAGCACACAAGCAACTCGATGATAAAAAGCCCTTAATGTTTATTCCGGTAACGTTGGCGCATGAGCAAGTGCCTGAAGCGCGTTCACATGCAAAAGAATTATTTGGAGCTAAAAAGAAACAAGAAAGTACTTCGCAATTATTAAAAATCTTTAAAATTTTCAATCGTCAATTAGGTACTATTCACGTTCGTTTCAGTCCTGGCATTGTGATTAATGAATATCAGGATTTGAAAAGTGAAGTCCAAAATTTAGCTTTTGATTGTTTCGGTTCGATCGCCAAAGCGATGCCGATTACGCCGACCGCGATGATTTCGTTAGTCATGTTAAATGAAGCCACTGGAGCTCTAACTTGGGAAGGTATCGAGGAACGAGCACTTAAAGTTTTACGTTACTGTCGAGCGCTTAAGATTCCTCTTTCCAATTCTCTTAATGAAGAAAAAGAAACTGTTAGTTTAAAACACGCGCTTGAGATCATGGTTGAAAACGGTAAGATCGATTCGCTTTATAAAGAAAATTTAGGGGAAATTTATTTCCATATTGTTCCGAAAGCTCGAGTCGAGATTCTTTATTTCAAAAACATGATCATTCACCATTTCTTGATTCCAGGAATTATGAACTCGGCGCTGACCAATTTGTTTAATGGAACACTCACTTCAACGCAAGAATTACGTGATTACATAACTGAGCAACGCCTTGAACTCAAATATGAGTTCTATCTTCCTTCAGTTAAAGAAATGTTCTTATCGGCGATGGAAATCGTAAACCTGGCTCTAGATGAGAAAGTTTCAAAACTGGATGACATCCTTAAATTAAGTAAAAAAGAAATTATTAAAGTTGCTAATATTATTAAGCCTTTTTCCACTGCTTTTATCTACTTAGATGAAGCTTATTATTTGGGAGCTGCTGCGCTCGATTTCCTTCATAATGAGGAATTTTCGAAGCAACGTTTTATTAATGTTGCCCGTGAGCTTTTCGAGTTAGAGCGTGAGCATGGTCGGGTGGTGAAATATCATGAAAGCTACACCGTCCCAGTCATCGAGAACGTCTTAACCTTTTTCATTAATTTAGGTGCGGTGGAGAAGAATGAAGCCATTTACAAAGTGGTAAAAGCGCAAGACATTAAAGAATATAAAGATAAATTTGCTAAAGATATCCATGACCAGCTAAGCATGACTTTAAATGAGTAGTTGCTTGGTTTTTACGGATAGGGTATTAAATATTAAAAAATTGCGTAAATTCACGGAGGTGGGTTATTTCAGAAGATCGTTTCGAAAGTAAAAAGAAGTTTGATGGACCAAGGGTCAACGAGCAGATTCGTGTACCCGAAATCAGACTAGTTGGTGATGATGGTCATGCTTATGGTGTTGTGACCATGGAGCAGGCAAAAATCATTGCTCGAGAAGCTGGATTAGACCTCGTAGAAGTATCGCCCGCGGCTAAGCCACCGGTGGTAAAGCTGATTGATTACGGTAAGTTTAAGTACCAAATGCAGAAGAAGGCCAGTGAGGCCAAGAAGAAGCAAACGGTAGTGGATATCAAAGAAATTAAGCTACGTCCGACGATTGATACTCATGATTTAGAAGTAAAAATGAAGAAAGCCTATAGTTTCCTGGATGACGGGGATAAGGTGAAGTTGTTGATGCAATTTAGAGGTCGTGAATTGGCCCATAAAGATATCGGATTAGAGCGCTTTAATAGCATCATTAAGCAAATTTGCGAGTACGGGGCCGAGATTGATCAGCCGGCCAAGTTCATGGGTAGTCGAATCGCAGTTATGCTTAGTCCGAGCGCTAAGAAGAAAAAATAAACAAACACTCGATTTAGCAGGTGATTTTTACTCGGATTGAAGGGAAAGCTGTTTGACTTTCGCATTAATCATGGTAATTATCTCCCTCTATATTTTGAAACTGATGGAGTTATCTCATGCCTAAGATGAAGACTAAAAGAGCCGCTGCAAAACGATTTAAAATCACTGCTAACGGTAAGATTAAAATTAAGATGTCTGGTTTACGTCATATTTTGACTAAAAAATCACGTAAACTTAAGCGCGGAAAAAGAGGCGCTAACTATGTTCATCAAGCAGATGAGAAGCAACTATTTAGAACACTTCCATACGCTGGAGTGTAATTTAATAAGAACTATTGCCCTGGTGGTTAAGTGAAACCCTAACGGTTTCCCCCCTTGGTGAAGAGGAGATAATATGGCTCGCGTTAAGAGAGGGTTTAAGGCCCGCAGAAGAAGAAACAAGATTTTAAAAATGGCCAAAGGTTTTCACTTTGACCGTCGTAACAAGTTCAGAATGGCGAAAGCTACTGTTGAACGTGCTATGGCCTACATGTTCAAAAGTCGTAAATTCCTTAAAAGAGATATGCGCAAGCTTTGGATTCTCAGAATCAACGCTGGTGCTCGTATGTTAGGCACGTCTTATTCAAGACTGATCAATAAACTCAAGGTTAATAACATTGAACTTAACCGTAAAATGTTATCAGAAATGGCTTCAAGAGACTTTAATGGTTTCAAGGCATTGGTTGAGTCACTAAACTAAGACATTTTGTTACATATTTTAGAGCGCCCATCAGAAAAACTTCTCGATGGGCGTTTTTTTTATAGCATCTGATTTGGTTGTCTGCTAACCTATTGGAATAAGGGCAGAAATGCATGATTAATTCACGGAGGGATTAAGATGAGCATGACAAAAGCAGATATTGTCGAAAGAGTTTATAAGGAAGCTGGTTTTTCTAAGAAGGAAGCGGCTGAACTTGTCGATCTCGTCTTTGATGTTATTAAAGATACATTATCCAAGGGTGAAAAAGTAAAAATCTCAGGGTTTGGGAACTTTTCAATACGTGATAAATCAACTCGTGTTGGTCGTAACCCTCAAACTGGTGATGCTATGAATATTACAGCACGTCGGGTTTTAACTTATAAGCCATCACAAATTCTCAAAGAAGATATTACTGAACGTTTTGGGCATCGAATTGACCAGAATGGTAAAGAAGATACTTCAATTCCACCAAAAGAGGGAAAACCAAAAGCACTAAGCTCGTTCCTTCAAGGTCACGAAGAATAAGGATTTGCCATGGAAGTTTCCGTAAATTTGCCCGCGAAGAGTTTGTTTCGTTTTGGGGAAGTGGCTTCGATCGCCGGTGTTAAGCCCTATGTTCTAAGATTTTGGGAAACTGAATTTGAGCAAATCACGCCGTCGCTCGGGCATGATGGCGAGAAGCTCTATGAGAAAAAAGACCTCGAAACTATTATTCAAATCAAGAATCTATTGTTTGAGCATAAACTGACTATTCCTAAGGCCCGACAACTTTTAGGTCAGAAAGAAACTCAACCAACGGCGGTTGACCCACGTGTATTGGAAGCGGTTGTGAGTAGTGAAGTCGAAGCTGAAGTGGAAAGAGTTATTTCAGAAATTCCTGAAGTTAAAGTGGTAACGGTGGTTGAAGCTGCGCCAGTTTCTATTCCGGAAGTTGTGATAGCTGCACCTGCTGAGGCACCGGCCAAAGTTGAAATGAATCAAGACGTTTATTTATCTTTGAAAGAAACGCAAGCGTTGATTCAAGAGATCAAGAAACAACGTAACTGGCTCAATTAGTTTTTTACTCTGAAGATCATTGACTGTTTTTGAAAGATAAATTCCAAAGTATTTTTTAGTTTCTTCCAGCGAGTATTTACTCATACAATTTTCAATTTGATTTAAAAGATTGATGCTGTAGTCGAGAATTTCATTTGAAGAAGTCATGAAAATATTGGCGGAATCCATCGTGTTATCAGTAAAATCTGATAAATCATCCAGGATTTGAAAGAGTAGTCCAAGATCTTTTCCAAGACTCCACATTGCCCATTTTTTTTTGAAATCTAGGTTCCCAGCAACCGCGGCAGAGAGACAGCTGACTTGAATCAAGCGAGCCGTTTTTAATTCATGCAATTTTAAATATTCAGCGACTGATTTTTGTTTTTCACCTAAGTCCATCGCTTGTCCGAGAATCAATCCTTGGGGTCCTAAGTAGCGTGAAAAAATTCGGAGGTATTTATGTATGGGAGAAGCTTTCATTTGAGACAAAAGTTCGTAAGAAAAATTCAGGAGACCATCGCCCGCCAAAACCGCCTGCCATTCACCAAATTTTTTATGCGTACTTAGTTTGCCTCGGCGATAATCATCGTTATCCATACAAGGCAAATCATCGTGTAGAAGCGTGTAGGTATGATGAACCTCGAGTGCCGATGCTAAAAAATAATGGTCAGAGTGATGACGAATCTCGAAGTCATTTAACAGCTTTAAAAATAACTGAGGGCGAAACAGTTTACCACTCGGATAGAGCGCATATTGATAGGTTTCAGTAAACCGATGCTTTGGTAAAAAATGGGATAGATTTTGGTAAAAATACTCAAATGAAACAGCTGTCATGGGAGTTTTATAGTGAACTCGTGCGAGGTTGTCCAATGGTTCCTCCCAGTTTTATCTGGTAAAAACCATCTTTTTGAGAGAATTGGGATAAAAACATTTTAAGCAGGGCGAATTTCTCGTCCGCCATCAATTCTTCTGAAATGGCGAGTTCTCCCTTGAGATCAATACGTGAGGATGGGATATGACCTTGCACTGGATAAATCATACCTCGAAAGTTCGCTCGTATTGGTGAGCGTTCGTCGCCAATAATCAGCTCTTCTAATTTGACTTGTGTCGGGTTCATAAGTTCAGCTTTAAGCGAAACGTTTCCAATCGCCAGTTCTGGTATACCTAAAATTAACACAGTTTGGGCCGGAATCATGAGGTTTTTAGACTTAATTCGAATCAGTGCCTCATCCACTTGGTTATTTTGAAATTGTGCCAATGCCCCAATAATCAAATCGCCATCAATGGTTAACGGTAAAGAAACAAGTTTTGAAATAGTGTTGAATGAAATGCTTTGATCTTCGATTTTAAAAACCTGACGACCTAAACCAATTGATTGATAAGACTTAATTTTGTCTTTTTCTATTTGTGTAGCAAGTGAAGTCGATAAGCCAATAGGTGAGAAACTCATCCCTGTGAAATTCAGATTAATTTTTTCAAAATAAAGGTCATTTGATGTTTTAAAACAGTAAGAGGGAACATTCACATTACTAATGATAACTTTAGGTAAAAAGAACTCGAGATTAAGGCTGCCGTAGCTAATCTTACAACCCGGAACATTTTCCAGCGCAGCGTGAATGCCTTGTTCGAATTTTTTAACAAAAGGGAAGTAGAGAAAAAAGCCAAGCACAAACAGAATGCTTGAGCCGATTAAGATTTGAAAATAAGGTAGTCCCGATAAGTTGTAATCGACCATATCTAATGGATTAGGAGCGGCGTTTTTATTCTTCGCTGTCATCGATAACTTCCGTTTTTCCGAAGTGAACTACGCGAAAATTTCCGTTCAGCATATTATTTTGACCTTTTGTCACACGAATGGTCGAAATTTTCATTCTTTCTTTAGTTAAAAGTGCGATAAAAAGTTTGGTTAGTTCATCTGTCGTAAGATTGGTGAATCGAAAATCTCCTTCAGAACGAATAATATTTCCGGCGGTATCTTCACGCACAAAATTACTTACCTGAATTTTTTCAACATCCACTCCGGCAGTCGTTAAAATTTGTGACAGACGAGAGTTGAAACCAGTTTGGGAATCGACTGGAGTGCTTGAAATAATTTTTGCCGAAGATTCTTGGATTTGTTTGCTATTTTCAATAATGCTTGAAGCCAGCTTAATAAAGTCTTTGCGGATTTGAATCTGTGAAGTGAGTTGGGTGTTTCCATACCAAATAAGCGCAATAATAACCAAAGGTGCACCTAAGAAAACAACGGTCGCTGCAAGCTTAACGAAATCTTTGATTTCGTCATCAATACGAGCAATGCCTTCTATTAACTGGTTATACTCAGGTTTTGTTTTTAAGACATCAATTTGCGCAAAAATGAAAGTATCGATAGTTTTGAACAGATTTAAAAACTTGTTCATTATTCACCACCTGAGAATTCAAAGGTAAATTGTTTTTTTAGTTCATTTAAATTGGTGTTTAAACCACTAAAGTTATGACCCTTGAGAATACTGTCGAGCGCTTTAAGTGGCTCAATTTCTTCGGCGGTGAAAGTCCCTTTGACGTAACCCGTTTCATCGCTATCAAAAGAAACAAGCGCGGCTTCGTTAGTGCTGCCCACGATATTGCTTAATTTAATGAGTGGAGCAATAGAATTAATTTTTGCTGCCGATTGAATGGTTTTAATTTCTTGCTCAATGAACTTTTGTTTTCTTTTCAGCTTTGTGAAAATCTTTTCTGGTTCCACATTAAAGCTACGTCGATCTTTTGGCGAAAATTCTAAAACAGGATTTTTTAAATAATTGTTTTGAATGCGTTTATCGAGATCTGTGATTTTTGATTGAAGCATAAACATTTCGATACCTAAAAAAGCAAGGAGAACCATCGAAAGATAAAGCATGCGCGAACCGATGAATGAGAGCGAGTGAATAGGAAATTCATCCGTCGTCACATGTGAGTAATTTCCGGTGAGGAAATTAATCAGCTTGGTTTTACCGCGTGCCGCTCGTGCCATAAGATTGGCCACCGAGTACTTGGCCATCGATTCAGGTGAAGCTTCGGCCAGATTATCGACTTCACTGTAAGGATTAAATTTTTGAACACGAGTATCGAGATACATAGTGAGGTAATGGGTAACACCTTTTATTTGCGAGGTTCCGCCGGTGATAAAGACATTGTTCAGACGAGCGCCGTAGGCAATACGGAAACCTATATCCCATTTTTTAAAATCATTAATTAAGGTCGAGAAAACCTGGTGCATGAGGAGCGCGAATTCTTTTTGGCTCTCATTCACGTCACTGTATTGATTTTCAGTAAGAAGGAAACAATTGCGGTGTTTATAAGCAATAACTTCTTCTAATGAAATTCCGTAATTCTTAACAATAAATTCATTAATATCTTTTCCGCCGACGTATGAGCTATTAATAAAAACTAATTTTCCTTCGTTAAAAAAATAAGCTTTCGTTAACGAGTGGCCCATATCCATAAAACAGAGTGGCCCTGTTAAATTATTTTTTTCAACATAGGCTGCAAAGGCCGTCGCTTCATAAGTTAAAATACTTGGAAGCAGTTGTTGCTTATTTAATCTTTGATGAAGTTCATCAAAGGCTTTTTTATTAATAATAGAAATAAAAGCATCAGTGCTTTTATTCATCGGAATCAAGTAACTAGCGTAGTGACTTTCACTTAATGGATAAGGAATATCTTCTTCCAATTGGAATGGAATCATTTGTTCTGCTTTACGTTTATTTTTTACTGGAATAACAAGAAAGCGATTCGTTACTAATTCAAAAGGCACTTGAAATACGATGCGCACATTAGCACTAATCTTTGCTAAATATTCTTTAATAATTTCAAATTGCAGTTCTTGTTGTTCAACGACTGTCGTATTTTTTTGACGATATTGATCGAGCACAATTTCGCTCGAACTGAGAATAGTCGTCTTCTTCTTTTCTACGAAAGCTTCAACAAATTTAACTGAATAGGACCCGATGTCGATTGCTAAAATATTCACTCTTTAAGAATAACAAACATCGAGCAAAAACAGTATTATTTTATGATGATTTCTACGATGCGCGGCTCGAGAAGTTGAGTGACTTGCACAGCTTTTTGCGCCTGATTTCCTGGTGGTGGTGGCGTTGGATTATTTGGATCGACTGGGGGCGGGGTTACAGGTTTTGGAGGAGCTTCCGGTTTGGATGGAATACTGACATAGGCTTCCAGTGTATAGGTCGAACGTCCATATTTTCCGACGGAAGTGACGCGAAAGAGTGTTGGAGCGGAACCAAATTTAATATTCGCCTTATCAAATTCAGCTTTTCTGGCGTCATAGTCAGGGGCACTCATAATACGGCCAATATTTGTGATGTAATTTTTAAAATCCAACTCTGAATTAAAAGGGTGTGGTGTCTCAGGATCGTCACGATATTCAAAAAATTCACGAATTTCTTCATCATCAATACTTGGGATAATAAGCCTAAGCACTTTATCTGTAATTTTATTCAGATCGATCATGACGTTACCGTGAACGGTGACTTCATTTTTAAGAATTTCTAAAAGTTCATCGCTCCATCCGGCCAAAAGGTAAAGTTCACTCATGGATGCCATGGAAGCATGCTTAGGTGTGATCTTAATGTTGTTATAATTATTTTCAACTGTGGCCTTAAATGGATCATCATACTGAGCTTCGGGATCACTAATATAAAATTTAATACTTGAAATAAGTTCAAGCGCGTTAGTCCCAGCGTTGCGTTCTTCAAATTCCGGGTCCGTATTGTTTTTCATGAGAATAGATTGGCTGACCAGTTTTACTACTTCGTTATAGGTATCTTCAGGTTTGGTTTCAACTGTCGTCGTACCGGGAGTCGGCGTATCGTCTTCATTATCATCTTCACTGCCATCTTGACTGGTATTGGAATTTTTCTTAAGGAACATGGAGACTCGTAACAAGTTGAGATTGAGCATATTCGAGATATTTGACACCGACACTGCCATTTCCCCATCTAGTAAACTATTTTTCATAAATTTCTGGATAGCCGCTTTTTGCTTTGCACTCATTTTGCTTCCGACGGGAATCGGAAACACAAAAGGTACTTCCCAAATTTGGTTTACCGAAGTTATTTTGACCGTATCTTTGGCCGATTTATTTTTTTCTAAATAATTGAAGGCTTCTTTATACAAGCGCAAACGCAACATGGTTAAATTAAGTCCAGCTTCGGCCATAAGTTGTGCCTGTGCTTGGTCTTGTATATTCATACTTTTAATTTTGTTAATTTTAGTTTCAAATGTGAAATCACCCATGATTGCCATAAGTAGTGTAATCGCGGTTAAAACCAACATGATGGCGACACCGGCATTATTATTTAAGATTCGTTTAATATTTTTAAGTGTCATCTTGTTCTTCGTCTCCGTCACTATTTTCATCATCAGTGCCAGCTGCTTTTTGCCCGCTTAATTCTTGCATAATTTTGTTTAGATCTTCTGGTACAAAAAATGGGAAAAGCGGTCTAAGTATTTTTATTTCTTCTCGTTCGACGTCATTAGCATCGATCCAAGTGATTTTAACTTGTAGGCCACGAATTAAATGCTGACCGTCTTTGATAACAGATAAGCTATCTGAAAATTGTTTGCGGGCCGGATCCCAATAAAGAAATTCCAGCTTCTTTACATTGTTTAGTAAAACGTGCGCCTTAATCTTAGTAAAGTCGATGGCCTCACCATTAAAAGGATCAGTCGTCATAAAATAACGAACCAGATCGTCACCTTTACTTTCAGTGCCATCTTCGGATTCTCCTGTGGGAGCTTCGAGGGTGTATTTAACCCAAGCAAAATTTGATTCTTTTGCATTTACTCTTTTTCGTCGATTACTGGTGGTAAAAAAAATAAAAGTCGATTTATCCGGAGCTTCAAATTTTGGTACGGGTAGTCCATCTTGATTGGGAAAAGCAAAACGTTCGTTTCCATTAAAGCGAGCATTGATGGCGGCACTCGCAGCGTCAGTGGCCGAGCTGTCTTGTCCTTGTGCTACAAAAGGTTTTTGATAACGACGTGAAAAATAAAGAGGAGAGTAGATTTGTGAAAAATCCCATTCGAGTCGGGCCATTGCCGTTTCAATTTGGAGGTTTTCTCGATCTTCACCAATGATTCGATCTTTCAGATTAGTACTATCAGTAGTTACTGAAACAACCGTAATCATAACAAATGAAAGCAACGTAATGGCGATCAAAACTTCTAATAAAGTAAAGCCTTGGGCCTTATTTTTAGAACTGAATATTAAGTTGCACCGGCACATCATTATTAGTCATCCAAGTTGATAAAGTAAAAAAGAAACCTGTTTCTTTATTTTTAACAGTTACTCTCATTTGCCAAATAATTTTTTCTACATTGTCTTTAAGTTGAGAAAAAACTAATTGTTGAATTTGATCGACCTGTTTATTTTCTTTTTCTTCGTCTTTTTCCCCACCCATTAAAATATCTTGAAAGTCAGGGATTTCCAGTTTTTTAAATTCAATCGTATGTTCGTAATTCGAATATTCAGATTGTTCAAAAGTTTTTGTTTCTTTTTTGCCATCGAGTGATTCGGTGAAAACCGGTGGATTAAGAATAGTTTCATTGACCTTCATCGTCGCTAAATTTTTAAGTAAAACTTCTTCTGCAATCATTTGTGAGCTAGCAATATTACCACCTTGAGAAACCAGAAAGGCGCTTAAGAAAATAGAAAACATGGTGATGGCGATCATAACCTCAATGAGTGAAAAACCTTTTTGAGAATTTATTCCCGTAACCATTCCGAATACATCTCCTGCATAATCGCTTTTTGCTGTTGTTCCATCCCAAGCGGACTATTCATATCATAGGCCACCATTTTGACCGTCGTTTTATTTTGATAGGGCAGAATTTCCAGAGTTGCGAGTTCCGTATCACTGCTGAAAAAAATCAGCGCGCTATCTCGCTCACCTGAAGGATAAAAATAAAGACTCAGTTTCCCTTCTTGAATGAGTCGGTCTTTGTTTCCGGTATAACTGCCAATAACTGAAACGAATTCAGAAAGTTCTCTTTTCATTTTTTCAAATTCAGGCACAGCTTGGAATTGAGAATCAAGTTGTGCAATTTTTTTTTGCTGGGACTCATCTTCTTTTAACGAAGTGACGGTCTTCTCATTTTCTTCTAATTGCAGAACTTTGCTATCGTTGGCCGCTTCCACACTGTAAACAATAGGCGCTTCGTTCATATCGATAGTTAGTCGGACTAAAGAATTTCGAAGAATCGCTTCGTTTCCAGCAAAACGAATAGCACGATCAATATCGTCGAGTGCCAATTCTAAATTTTTACGATTGGTTTGGTTCGAGCTTGGAATTGAAATAAAAATGAGCGTTACTAAAAATAAAGCTACAAGTATCTCAAATAAACTAAAACCATTTTGATTTCTGAGGTGCATTACCTACAGTTTAGAGGTCTTCAGAGCTAATGTCAGCATCAAAACCTTCGCCGCCTTCAATACCATCATTTCCGTAAGAAATGATTTTGTAGGTCGAGCCATCTGACTCATAGCTGTACTCACCATCCCACGGATCAAGAGGGATTGAACCTTTACTTAAGTAACCACCTGGAGCGTAACGTTTACACTCACGACCTGATGGTTTTTCTATAAGAGCATCTAGTCCTTGGTCGGTTGTAGGATAGAAACCACAGTGTCTTTTAAAATCTTGAAGTGTTTCACCTAATTTTGAAATTTGAGTCTTTACCGTTAGGATTTTTCCTTCTTGAAAGCGGTCATAAACTTTCGTCGCAACGAAAGTACCAGCGAAACCAATCAGGGTTAAACCGATTAGAATTTCAATTAAGCTGAAACCTTTTTGGGTTTGTGCCAATTTTTTTAAAAAATTCACTTGGTGAAACATGTTAAAACTCCTTCACAATATAGATTTTCAAAAATCTTAATTTACGGTGTTAATTTCCATCATTGGAACAACTACTGAGAATACGATAAATCCTACAGCAAGTCCTAATGCTACCATCATAATAGGCTCGAGGATAGAGGTCAAACCTGCAATCTTTGTTTCTACCTGGTCCTGATAGTTCTCCGAAACAATTTTTAACATAGGTTCAAGTTCTCCGGAACGTTCACCTAATTTAATCATATGGGTAACCAGGCTCGGAAAGTGTCCGCTTTGCATAAGCGGGCCACTCAAAGAAGCCCCCTCTGATACGGAGATTCTAGACTTCTCGATGGCTTCCTTCATCAGAACATTTGGCACAAGATTTTTCACGATAGTCATCGAAGCTAAAATGGGAACCCCAGAATTTAAAAGAGTAGCTAAGGTTGAGCAAAAACGACTCACGTTAATCATTTTAATTAATTGACCTAAAACAGGCATTTTTAATAAAAGTCCGTGCCATTTACGTTGACCGTCTTCAGTTGCAATATATTTTTTAAAACTATACCAACAACCAAATAAAAAGACCGGAATGACATACCAGTATTCCTGCATAAAGTTCGAAATCTCAATGCAAAGTTGAGTTTGAAAAGGTAATTCTTTTTTCATCGAAGTAAAAATTTTGGCAATTTTAGGAATAACGAAAATAAAAATAACGTTCATCATAACAAAACCAAAGACTGCCATAATAATCGGGTAGGTCATCGCCGCCGTAATTTTATTTTTGAGTTTTACTTGCGCCTCTGTAAATTCCGCCAAGCGAACGAGAACGATATCCAGTGTCCCTGAAGCTTCACCAGCTTCCACCATGTTGACGAAAACGTTATTGAAAATTTTTGGGTGATCAGCGAGGGCCTTGGCCAAAGATGAACCTTCGTTAACTTTTTGTTTCATTTCAGAAAGAACAACTTTTAAAGTGCCGTTATCAACCTGATCAACCAGAGCACTCAAGGCTTCAACGATTTGGATCCGTGCTTTAATCAGTGTTGAAAGCTGTCTAGTCATCAAAGATAAATCGTTAACCGAAACGCTGGCCTTGCCACCTAAAAGAGCAGGAGTACTACCTTTATTTTTCGAAGTTTGCTCACGAATATCAATGAGCATAATGCCCATGGTTTTCAGTTTGGCCTTAGCTGTCGGTAAACTATCGGTGGTAAGAGAAGATTTCACTTCTTTCCCTGATTTGTCCAAACCTCGATAAGTATAAATTGGCATAGTCTAATTACTCGTAGTTTTCTTCACTGTTAATGGCACGTAACATTTCTTCCACTGATGTAATGCCGTTAAAAATTTTGGTAAAAGCATCTTGTCTTAAGGTAACCATTCCGCTCTTAACCGCAGCTTTCTTAACCGTCGCGGCATCGGCTTGTCGTAGCACAAGCGCACGGATTTGATCATTAATCATCATCAATTCTGAAACGCAGGTACGACCTGAATAACCTGATTGATTACAATGTGGACATCCGACGGCCTTAAAAACTTTGGCGCCGGCCGGAACATTATCAATACCTAAGAGCGTTTTTTCATATTCAGTTATATCACTTGGTGTTTTACAACTATCACATAGAACTCGTACGAGACGTTGAGCGAGAACTGCGACCAGTGACGAAGCGATCAAAAAGGGTTGAACTCCCATATCGATAAGACGAGTAGGAGCAGAAGCCGCATCGTTGGTGTGGAGAGTTGAAAGAACAAAGTGACCTGTAAGAGAAGCGTTGATCGCCATCTCGGCTGTTTCCTGGTCACGGGTTTCCCCCACCATGACGATATCTGGGTTCTGACGAAGAATAGATCGCAGAGCGACTGCAAAAGAGAGATCGATTTTATGATTCACCTGAATTTGCGAAATACCTGCTAACTCGTATTCGACTGGGTCTTCAACGGTGATAATCATTTTATCTGGAGAATTCATTTTTTCGAGGATCGCAAAGAGTGTTGTCGTTTTACCGTGACCCGTAGGACCCGTTACGTAAAGAACTCCGTGCTTACGACGTGAAAGATCTTCAAGGTCTTTTAAAACTTGTCCATGGAAGCCGAGCTTAGACAGCTCCAGAACTGTATTGGTTTTTTCGAGAATACGCATAACGATCCGCTCGCCATTCTGAACAGGAGTGGTACTAAGACGGATATCGATATCTTTACCGGCAATTTTAATTTTAATTCTTCCGTCTTGAGGCAGACGTTTTTCCGCAATGTCGAGTTTCGCCATAACTTTAATTCTGGAAGATACCGCGGCATGAGTTTTTTTCGGTTGGCGCAGAATTTCTTGCATAACGCCGTTAATACGGTAACGGAAAATTGTTTCTTTATCGTAAGGTTCAATATGAATATCGGAAGCCTTTTCTTTTACGGCGCGAAAAATAACTGAGTTCACGAATTTAATAACTGGCGCATCGTCCGTCGCATCTAAGATATCAGTTGTGCTTTCTAAATCTAAATTTTCTTCAGAAAATTCATTTTCTATAGTATCAACGATGTTTCGATTGGCCTTTTCATAAACGCGGTTAATCGCGTCTTGAATTTTGAGTGGAGTCGTAACAATCGTTTTGATTTCTTTTCTAAAAATCCCATGTAAATCATTAATGGTATTAAAATCAAATGGGTTACTCGTATAAATGGTAACGTAAAAATCCGTTTCGCGTAGAGGAATAACTTCGTGGGCCTTGGCGTAGTTAATAGGAATATCTTTGACGATATTCGGATCGATTTCATCCACTTTAATGTCGTGAATATAGGGGATTTCAACTTGGTGGCAAACTACTTTGATAATATCGTGTGAGTTTACGTAGTTTTTTTGAACCAGAATATCACCTAAAAGCTGACCTTCTTCTTTTTGGATGAGAAGGGCCTCTTCTAATTGTTGTTTGGTTAATGACGTATACTTAAGAAGGAGTTGACCAATCTTTTCTTTATTGGTTTCAATCTTCTCCATTAAGTGTTCAGAAATTTTCATAACCTTATTTCCTTAACTACTATTGTTCGCCAATACTTTCAAGTGCCGGACTGGTGGTTGATTGTTCATCATCAATCACCGATGAATTTTGATCCGTTGTTTCTTGGTTCATATCAGCATTCTCGTCTATCACTGTTTCTTCATTGGCATTATCAAATTGCTCTTCACTACCGCCTGATTTTACGCCACCGCTTGAGTTTTGATCGCGGTATTTACGTGATGAAGAAATGTCATAAAGCGGACCTTTGTCTTGTTTTTCTAATTTACGATCCAAATCTTCCATTAACTTTGCGTTTGGATCATCGCCCAGTAAAACTTCTTTAATGTCGTTAGCACGTCGTGAAATTTGTTCACGTGAGTTTTTCGCGGCGGTATCTTCATAAGAAGCTAAGATTTTTGGAGTCAGGAAGAAGAGTAGGTTAACTTTACTGGTGTTGCGAGACTGTTGCTTAAATAACCAGCCTAAAACCGGAATATCACCTAAGAGTGGGACTTTAGCTACTTGCTCTTCAGTTTTATCGCGCATTAATCCGCCCATGGCAATGGTATCTTGGTCACGAATCATAACTTCAGTTACTGCACTACGAGTGGTTGTTGCAACCCCGCCGGCAGCGTTACTCGCCCCTCGAGCTTGAGAAGAGAAGTCATCAATTCTTTGATCGATTTTTAATTTCACGAAACGAGTGACTTTATTAATTTGTGGCGTAATTTTGAGAACTAAAGCAACTTTTTGTGGATTATAGTTGGTCGTATTTCCCGCCGCACTAGTGGTTGTTTGTGTGGTTGGAACGGTTTCACCGACTTCGAATGAAGCTTCAGTATTATCCATCGCTAAAATTTGCGGGGTCGCAAGCACGTTGGTTTTACTATTTGAACTTAAAACTTTAATCAGCGCCGACACACTATTCACTTCAACCGTAGTAGTACCTGTACCACTCGGAATCGTAACAGTTTGTGTTCCACCAATACCAATCCCTGCAAAAAAACCTGAGATATTGGTAATTTGTCCGGTAATAAGCGAACTTAAATCAGTGTTTCCACTGCCGCCTCCAAATCCCATTCTTTCGGCTTGGCCTGCACCATAAGCTCCGACATAACTGGTCCCGAGTTCGCGACCTTTAGTTACGTTCGTTTCAAGAATGAGGCCTTCCACGTAAACCTGTTCCCGTGGAATATCCAGACGACTGATAACATCTTTGAGCGTTAACCAATCAGTTGGAGAAGCAGTAACAACGAGAGCATTATTTTGTTTATCTGCTGTGATTTTAACTTCCGAAGTGAAGACATTGTTATCTTCAATCGCGCCGCCACGAGTGAAGCGACTAGCGGCACTGCCTGAACCAGTTGAAGCTGCGGCAGTTGCCCCAGTAACAAGCGCCGAAAGTGTTTTTGATAATTCTTCAGCGTCGCCAAAGCTTAAATAGTGAACGTGTACACGACCACTGGCCTGCGCCACCGCTTTAACATCTAAACGCTTAATTAACTCTCTTAATTGTTTTGCGCCGTCAGCATTAGCAAGTGCAATGATCGAGTTAGTTCTTGGTTCCGCAATGATTTTACTAATATTTTCCGCAGCGCCAGCAGCAGTTGAAGTGCGGCTTGTTCGGCGCGAAGCTGTGGTTGATTTTTTAATAACTAAAGTATCAAGTAGTTTTGAAATCTCTTGCGCCGAAGAGTTAACAACTGGAATGATGTGTAGTGATTCTTCGTGGCCTGGAACATCTAAGAACTTGATCAACTGAACCATACGGTTAATATTCTGGCCGGTATCAGCGATAATAACTGCGTTAGTTTGTTCAATCTCAATAATTCGACCATAACGAGACATGAACGGTCTGAAATTTCGTGTAATTTCTTTTGAACTAATATGTTTTAACGAAATAATTCTCATTGCAAAATTTTCTGTATCTGGTGTGTATGAGCCAGTATAAATTTTGGTTGGAGTATAGCGAATATCTCGTGAGTTAATGATTTTATAAAAAGCACCAGATTTTACGAGAGCGTAGCCGGCCATATTAAGTGCCGTTAAATAAGCTTTCCAAGCATCCCCAACCGTAATCGGAGTAGGGGCAGTGATGGAAACTTTACCTTTAACGTCTTTATCCAAAATCAAATTGATTCCGGTTAGTTTCTGCATGAATTTGGTAATTTCTAAAATTTCTGAATCTGGAAAGTCAAAGCTCGTGACAACTTCTGGTCCGAAAGCCGTTTCAAAGTTCAGATTTACGTAATCCTTCGTAACGACTTTATCTTCAGGCGCTTTTGGTGTGTTACGACCAAAAGTTTCGCTTTCACTTTCATCTTCCGTATCTTCTAAAGCTTCAAGCGCTTCAGCTTGTTGGTTGATGGCACTTGAGCTATCAGCAGGAGTGGCAGGTTCTTCGACGCTAGCATCTGGCGTGGCGGCTTGTTCTGTTGTTTCTGGCGCAGTGGTGTTGCGAGAACGATATTTCTTAAACTGTGCTAACCCGGGAAGCGAGACTAGCAACAGCAATAAACAAATAATTTTTTTAATCATGGAGACCTCATGTCTTAATTCGAGATGTTTAAGTTACTGCGAAAATTTATAATCTAAAGTAACTTTGGTTCCATCTCTTTGCACATCTATTGTTAATTGTTCTAATTCATTAATTCTTCCAAACTTGGTCATAACTTCGTTCAGATCAGAAATACTTTTGCCATCGATACCAGTAATAATATCTTCGTTTTGAATGCCGAGATTAGTATAAACACTGTCGGGAACAATTTCGGTAATTTTAAAAGCTAAGGTACCGTCTGGATTACGCAGTTGGATGGCCTTAGCTTGCGTCAGAATAGTACTTAAGTCTTTCATTTTTTCGCCAATAAATTTTTTGGAAATATCAAAGCTATTGCCTTTATTAGCAACCGTTGTATTTTTACTCTTATTATCTAAATAGGCTTTACTTGCGCTAGCTGACATAACGTTCATTGGTAATTTCTTTTCCAATAAATCTTTACTGCGTAAATATTCACAATTTCCGTTTTTTAAATTTTTAAGAATAACTTCAAGGCGTGTGATTTTATCGATTTTCGCGACTTCTTCAATCGTTTCGCCCTCTCGAAAGTTGAGCGTATCTGTTTTTGAACGTAATTGAACCGAAGCAATCGACTTCACCGAATCTTGTAAGACTACAGTATTAACTAATGTGATAGGGAGAGTTGTTTTTTGAGAAGCTGCTATACACTTGGTTTTTTTATCAATCATTTTCTTTTTGCCATCTTCATCAGCACGTTTAAGTTCAGAGCGGAAGATATTGGCCGTTTCAATGATTTGAATTTCAGCTGGCGTGTAATCTTTCGTAATAACTGGTGGTAGAGAAGGCGCTGTATCTTCCAAGCGTGTCTCTTCACCGCTTACAAAAAGTGCGATAGTTTTGCCGGTGCCATAAGAAATGGTCATAATGGCGCAAATAAGAAATCCACGATGCCATTTCGTTCGATTTTCAGGGGCGAAAATCAGGTCAGGTATTTTAACCCAATCGATATTCAAACCACCTGATTTGAATTGATTTGAACCACCGGCAGCAGCTTGTGCTGCGGCCCGATTTTTTAGTAATGTTTTAAGATAATTTTGAATCTCATTCCATACTTCTTTGAATTGCTTATTTTTTAGCTTTAAAAAAAGCGCTTTAAGAACAGTACTGTGATTAATGTTTGGTTTGGCCGGGAGTTGCACTTTTGTCGCTGTGAGTTCTTCTGGTGCTTCCGTTTCAGAAAAATCATCCATCGAAATAGCTTGCATACCTTGCGCTTGCGAGTTTTCTTTTTTTGCAGATTTCTTTTTTAGAAAAGTATCGAGTAAACTTTTCAACTTCTGCTTGAATATTTCCAGTGATGCTTTGGCCATTAGTTAATTTTCCTTTAAATTGCGACGGAGCGCAAGAGTAAGTAAATGATTTCTTAGACTTAAATTATAAGTGATTTTTTTAGTCAGCTATTTTTGTTTCATTATTTTGCTCAAAACCTCTAACCAAACGAAATCTACTTAGGTATAATTGAGACGCTTGCTAAGTTTTGCATCAAATTGGAGTTAATTATGACAAAAGCGAATGACCATGAAAAAAAAGAAATTGCCTCAGTAGCGGAAATGATGTTTTTTGGTGAAATAAATGAAGCTGATTTATTGCCATTTCCTCATTTTTCACCAGAACAGAAAGAGATGGCAAAAGAAATGACTTCAGCTGTTAAGAAATTTGGTGAAGCCAGTATCGATTCCACAAAATTAGATCGTGAATCAAAAATACCTGACGAAATTTTTCAAGAATTAGCAGGGTTAGGATTATTTGGTTTAGCTGTTGGTGAAGAGTATGGTGGTTTAAATCTGGATACCACACTTTACGCACGCGTTTTTCAAGAAATTGCGGGAATTGATGGTTCGGTAGCAACGATGTTAGGTGCTCACCAGTCGATTGGTTACAAAGCACTTCTCAATGAAGGGACGGAAGAACAAAAGAAAAAGTGGTTACCACGACTAGCTTCGGGTGAAGTGGTTGCGGCTTTTTGTTTAACGGAACCAGGTTCAGGCTCGGATGCTTATTCGATCAAAACCAAAGCGACTGATAACAAAGATGGAACTTATACCATCAATGGTCAAAAATTATGGATCACCAACGGTGGTAGGGCCGGGTTCTATAGCGTTTTCTGCAAAACGGAACATCCTGGGAAAGATAAAAAAACTGGCAAAGATATTATCGAAGAAAAAATCAGCTGTTTTATCGTTGAAAAAGATTTTCCTGGAATTTCCTTCGGTGAAAAAGAAGACAAGATGGGAATTCGCGCCAGTGAAACACGCGCAGTTTACTTTGATAAAGTTAAAGTCCCAGCAACGAACATGTTAGGTGAGCCAGGCAAAGGTTTCAAAATTGCCATGAACGTTTTAAATACGGGGCGTTTATCTATTGGTTCTGGTTGT
This sequence comes from Bacteriovoracaceae bacterium, assembly GCA_016786485.1. GTDB lineage: Bacteria > Bdellovibrionota > Bacteriovoracia > Bacteriovoracales > Bacteriovoracaceae > JAEUWD01. Next base: position 46,802 of record JAEUWD010000062.1, read on the forward strand.
GTAGGTGGGATGAAGTCGATTTTTAAAATCGCTGTAGATCATGCTAAAAACCGTAAACAGTTTGGCGATGTCATTGCCAATTATGGAATGATTCAGCAAAAACTAGCGACGATTGCAGCGCATATTTATGCTTGCGAGTCGATGGCGTATTTTACGACCGGTCAAATTACTCGTGGCATGAAAAACTATTCGATCGAATCAGCTATTTGTAAAATTTATTCTTCAGAAAAACTTTGGGAATGCGTTGATCAATGTATGCAAATTGCTGCTGGTAACGGATACATGAAAGAATATCCTTACGAGCGATTGATGCGCGATTCAAGAATCAACATGATCTTCGAGGGAACTAACGAAATTTTAAGAATTTATATTGCTCTTTCAGGACTGAAAGGCCCAGGTGATGAACTGAAAGAATTAGGCCGAGCTGCAGACTTCTCAAATGTTCTTCATAATCCGATTAAGTCACTAGGGGTTTTAACGGATTATGCTTCAAAGAAAATTGGAAAAATGGTTTCAACCAAAACCTTAACCAAAGTTCATCCAAAACTAAGTAAGCACGCTGAAAATTTCTCATCGATGTTACATGATTTCTATTTGAAGGTTGAAAGCACGATTATGAAGTTAGGTAAAAACATCATCGGTAGTGAGTTACCACAACGTCGCTTAGCTAATATGGCGATTGAGCTGTATGTTATGTTGGCCGTTCTTCTTCGTACGACAGCCATTCTGAATGATGCTTCAGTGAGTGAAGACGATAAAGACTACGTCTTAAAAATGACTGAAGTTATTTGTCGTGATAACCGCCAAGAGTTTATGCGCAATTTCAAGCGAATTAGTGCGACTTACGACACACTTATTCCAGAAGTTTCAAAACATGTTTGTAAGCGCGATGGTTATGGTTTAGACATTATTGATTTTTAATTATGTTTTTTTACAGTTTAATATTCCTTCTGTTCTGGGGATGCTCATCTCCGGAACAAAAGGAAGATTCACAACCATCAGTTCAGCTTACCGCTAATTACTATAATTACGGCTTCACCAATAAAAATCTCGAATCTTTAGACTTTTTCAATCGCAGCCGCGAATATGGTCTGGAAGGCATCGTTGCCGAACGTTTTAACGTGATTGATTTTAATAACGATGGTTATTCCGATTTAGTGATTGTCGATAGTCAGTACGCTCAACCTCAATTTTTTGAATATCTTCCTAAACAGAAAAAATTTATAAAAACGGAAGACCTTTTTGAGCAAGCGGTGATTGCTTCATATCTTATTTTTGCAGATTTTAATCACGACAATATTCTCGATGTTGTTGTCGGAGTTCTTAATCAACGTTCTGAGCTAAGTAAGTTGCCGGTTAAGATTTTTCAAGGCTCATTTAAAAATGGAAAACTTTCTTTTGCAGAGGTCAAAAACGCCATTAAATTGGAACCGATGCCAACTACGACGGTGACGGTTTTTGATTATGATTTAGATGGCGAACTCGATCTGTATATCGGTAATTGGTTTGGGCTCTATCAAGATAAACCGATTCCCATCAAAGATTACTTATTCAAAGGCAATGGCTTTCAATTTAAAGATGTTTCCCATACGTTAGTTGGTGAAAATGATTTAAAAGATAAAGTTTTTCATCTTAATGCCAAGCCCACTTACAGTGTTTCCACTTGTGATATTGATCGTAATGGTTTTCCAGATATCCTAACCACCTCGACGAGTCGCTATCCCAATAAACTCTGGATGAATGTCTTTACACTCAAAGAAGGTAATCGTGAATTTGTCGATTACGGTATGAAGAGTTATTACTCGGCGGATGTTGAAGGGCGGATGGACCCACGTGGGGGCGGCCGAAGTTTTTTCTCAGCTTGTGCTGATTATAATAATGACAGCATGATGGATGTTTATCTGGGAGAACTTTCATATTCATATGATCCGCTAACGGTAGATAAATCGAGCATTCTCACTGGTACGTCCAAAAATTTTCCGCCGGAATTTCTACGAACGGAATACATGAATGATACGGATACCATTAATTGGAATCAAGGGGACAGGCGAGGCATTTGGATCGATCTAAATTTTGATGGTTTGCTCGACTTATTGGTGGATAACTCAGGTTTTCCTCCTCAGTCGAGATTAGTCTTGTTTGAACAACAACAAAATCACGCTTTTGAAAACGTGGCACCTAAAGCTGGTGTGGATATTTTAAATCCAACCGGCTCAGTGATATTAGATATTAATCGCGATGGTAAACCTGATATTATTACCGCGCAGTCAAAACTTCGAAATGCGGAAATTAAAAACACGATTTACGTTTTTGAAAACCATTATGCTTATGACGGCAAGCGTATTCTGCGCCTATACCCGCGAGGCAAACTTTCAAATTCTTTGGCGATTGGTGCGATGATAAATCTGACGACGCTCAGACGTGATGAAGAAGTGACGAAACGTTATTGGGTGGAATATTCACAAGGTGCGCTCCCTTCACAAAATGAAGAGGGCATCTTTTTTGGTTTAGAAAAAGCCGAAAAAATTCTCTCCCTTAGTGTAACCTGGCCATATTCTAAAACACAAAAAGATCAATCTCCACAGGCGCTTGAGAAAAGCTATAAATTGAATGTGGATACTAAGTACTATAGCGATTTCACTCTCTGTGAAAATGGACGATTTTATCCTGGCAAACGAGTTTGTGATTAACAGTATTTCTTAATAGTCTTGATCATTTTATCAATATGCTCTGGCATCGTTTGATAATTCAAGGTTGATAAATAGATACAAGGGTCGGTTAACGTTTTTAATGCATATTTCTTATAGGTGTGATTTTTTTGCACGATATGTTCCGGTACTACGGCAATTCCCACTTTTTCTTCAACCAACTTGGTAATCGCCGTCATCGAATTCACTTGAATGATTTTCGATGAGGTATTTTTCTGCAACTTGAGTAGCCAATCATCTTCATTGTAAACAATCCAGGGATAATTTTCTAATTGCTTAAGTTCGATATTTTCTGGCCCGATAAGAACTAAATTTTCATCCAAGATTTTGAGTGATGTTACCAACTCACTTTGCACGTTTTCCGTACTGATAATTAACTCGTAACTTCCTTCAATCAGTTCGCGTTTCAAATCCGCGGGATACGCCGTTTCAATCTGCAGATTATTATAGTTCATTGATAAATCACGAATAATATGAATAAACCAATTTTCCAATAATCCGTGGAGAATACCAATTCGTAGTGGTTTTTCAGCTGCGTTCATTAAAAATGACTTGGCCTTATTTTCAAAGAAGTTGAGGGCGTGATGCAACTCTTCACCTTTGGTGGTTAAAATAACTTTTTTCGATGAACGAATAATGAGTTGTTGGCCGAGGGAGTTTTCTAATAATTTAATCTGACGGCTGACCGCTGATTGAGCAATTTTAAGTTCTTTTGCGGCCTTCGAAAAATTGAGATATTCGGCGGTAACTTGAAAAGCCTTTAAGTATCGGTAGTCGAGATTAAAACCGGGCATCTTAAAGATCCTTTTTCTCTAAGAAATGAGGAACCATTTCGGTATTTTTGAAGAACTTACCTTGATAATTTTTTTCATCGTCGTTGATAACGTGAAAGCCTTCCTGATTATTTTTATAATCGGCCTCAAAATTCACAGTTCCTTTTTTGAGATAAAAGGCCGTGAATGGGTCCATGATATATTTCAAACCCTGAAATTCGAACACGAGATCGGCTTCACTTTTTTCTGTAAAACCGATTTCATAATCAAAACCGCCGCAACCTTTGCCAGAAACTTGAATGCGAGGAAATTTATTTTCGAGGGTATAGTCATTTTCCTGCATCAATTTGAGTTGCTGCAGCGCCATTTCACTAAAAACCAGTTCATTGTTAGACATTATCTGTCCTCACTTTTAAGATATAAGTAGGTCTATACCACCAGTAGGAAAATGATGAAATTAAAATATCGTCTAGAGATTAAAAACCCCGAAAATCACATTGTCGATATTACGATTTGGGGCGAAAGAACCCAAAATGAGGACTCTTTGACCTTTTTTCTACCAGTTTGGAGCCCTGGTTCATATCTGGTGCGGGAATATTCACGCCATATTCGTAGTTTTCGCGCCACCAATGCCGTAGGTGAATTTTATTACTTTGAGCAATCGAGTAAAAATACATGGACGATCGACTGGAAAAAAAGTGAATTTAAGCGTGAATCTGCTGATTTTTGCATCCACTATGAAGTTTATTGCCATGAAATTTCAGTCAGAACCTCATTTGTTTCTTCCCAACATGCCTTCTTAAACGGCCCAAGTCTTTTTATGGGCGTGCAAGATAAGACCATGGAAGATATCGAGCTCGAAATAAAATTTCCTGCACTCTGGTCGAAGGTTTCGACCTCGCTGAAAGATATTTCAACTGAACGTGAAGTTTTTCTTTATTCTGCTAAAAACTATGACGAGTTCATTGATACACCGATTGAAATTGGCTGCCATGAAACAGATGGTTTTATGGTGGATAAAAAACCTCATCACTTGGCCTTCTACGGTGGCGTTTATCCCAACAGTCGAAACTTAAAGCAAGATATTCAAAAAGTGGTGGAGTATATTTCGAAAGTCATGGGTGGTACGCCTTATGAGCAATATCAATTCATCACTCATTTCCTACCAAACCAATATGGTGGTTTAGAGCACCATAATTCCTGTGTCCTTCATTACGATGGTCGACGTCTCGAAAGTCGCAAAGAGTATCTGCAATGGATTTCGCTTGTCGCCCATGAATATTTTCATACATGGAATATTAAAAGAATTCGTCCGAAAGAATTAGGTCCTTTTGATTATAACAACGAAAATTATACTTCGATGCTATGGCTTGCCGAAGGTCTTACCAATTTCGTGGATGATTTTTTTATTTATGCTTCAGGTTTAAGTACCTTGGAAGAATATGTCGAAATCGTGAAAGATAATCTTGTTCGTTATTTAGGAACTCCTGGTCGAAAATTTCATTCGCTCGAAGCCAGTTCCTTTAATGCTTGGATTAAGTTGTATCGCCCTGATGAAAATTCAAACAACTCATCGGTGAGTTATTATTTAAAAGGCGGCTTAGTTTTTTCAATTCTTCATATTGAATTAGTTCAGAAAAAGTTAGGCATTAAAGATTTTATTATGGCCCTTTGGGATCGTTATTTGGCCAATCCAAAAGTCGGGGTGACTACAGAAGAAGTGCTCGCCATTATTAAAAAACTTGCTGGGTCAGAAACCGCCGAATTTTTTCAGCATATGCTTGTTACAACCGATGAAATTGATTTCGAAAAATATTACAAAAAAATCGGATTGAAATTTATTTGGGAGCAACCGAACACGCCATATCTCGGTGCTAATTTTGATCATCAAGGAGATAGAGTCTTTATCCAGAGCGTAAAACTCGATTCTCCGGCGCATAAATCTGGGTTGAATGCCGGCGATGAGATTTTGGCGATTAATGGTCTACGTTTTTTGAAAAAAGATTCAAGCGATTTAGAAAAAGTTCTCCTCGTCAATAAACCGTATCAGTTTCTGATATCTCGTTTAGGTGAAATCATTTCTCAAGAAGTGATTTTAACTGAAACACCAAAACGTCTTAAAGCGCTTGAAATTGCCGATCGTAAGCAAGTGGAAGCCGCTTTTAAAATTTAGTTTGGTGAAAGAAAACCTGTGCGGCAGCGCCGAGAACTGCTCCGTGTTCTGTCGCGATTTCTGAAATATAAATCTGAGTTTGTTTTCTAAAATTAGGAAAGACTAATTTCTCGTAAGTTTCCTTAACATCTTTCAAAAAATCTTCGCCAATCGTAGCGATTCCGCCCGAAAGAATAAAAGCTTCAGGTGCCAGTAGTGAGCCCATAATGGATAAACCTTTGGCCAAAGATTCTGCGGTTAGTTTGAAAGCTTGTTTGGCCATCGGGTGACCGGCCTTAAACATTTCTGCGATTTCACGAAACTTTAAATCTTCACCCGATAACTCTTTAACCGTTTGCTTAATTCCACGAATGGAAGCGTAACATTCAAGATGGCCTTCACCACCGCATAAACATTTACGACCATTATCGTGAGTGATGATGTGCCCACCTTCCGTTGCCAAGCCATTTCCACCAATCACTAATTTATTATTGATGAAAGCTCCGGTGCCAACTCCCGTACCAAGCGTGACAACAATAAAATCTGTGAACTTTTGACCATGACCCCAAATTTTTTCACCAAGTGCAGCGACGTTAGCGTCGTTACCAAAAAAGATCGGACCTTTAAAAGTTTTTTCAAAAGCTTTCTGTATATCAATATTTCCCCAACCAAGATTAGGAGGAGAAACCAGTTTTCCCGTACGAGCATCCACATTGGGACAACCCACACCAATTCCGGAGAGTTGAATATTGGAATGATTTTTTAATAACTTATCCACATGCAGAGAAAGATTCTTTAAAAAAAATTCAAACTTTTGATCTGCATTAGTGGAAAAGGAAAGATAATCCATGGTTTTACCTGACTCATCGACCAGCGCGAGTTTAGTATTCGTACCACCAATGTCAATTCCCAGTGCTATTTTCATGAGAAAAGAACCCACAAGATAATGACTGACACCACTAAAAGAACTGACCAAACAATATCAATTTTGGCTTCGCGAACTAAATTCCATTTTTGATTCCAGTCATAGGTGATGTTGGCAATTCGTTTTTGGTCGGGTGCCGCGGTTGCATAACTCACTACAAATAAAACGATCGAACAAACCACAAATAGGCAAAGTGCAAAGTGCAGGAAATTGATTGAAGCATAATCGAGCCAGAAGCCTGAGAGGTCAGCTTTTTTAATTTCTAAAATAAGGCGCAGAATACCCAACACAAAACCTGCTCCAAGAGAAGCTAGCGCTCCAGCTGAATTGATTCGGCGGAAGAAAATACCAAACAAGAAAATGGCCGCGATCGGTGGCGAAATATAGGCTTGTACACTTTGGACATATTTAAAAATCTCACCAGAGATATGTTTCATGAGTGGAATCCATAGAATCCCCAGAATAACTAAAACAAAGGTTGAAACCTGTCCGATAATAACCAGTTTTTTATCTGAGGCATCTGGCTTCCAACGCTTATAGAAATCATAAGTAATCAGTGTTGAACAAGAATTGAAAACACCAGAGAGTGAACTCATGAGTGCTGCTAATAATCCTGCCAGCACTAAACCTTTGAGACCACTTGGTAGAACGTGACCAATTAAAGTTGGTAGTGCGCTATCTGGTCGCTCTAGCGTGAGCATACCTTTTTGCGCCAGCGCGAAACAAACAATTCCGGGCATAACAAACAAGAATAACGGAGTTAGTTTTAAGTAACCGCCAAAGATCGCACCACGACGAGCATGGTGAATATTTTTGGCCGATAAAACTCTTTGAACAATAAATTGATCGGTACACCAGTACCAAACGCCTAAGATAGGAGCACCAAAAAGAATTCCAGTCCAAGGAAAGTCTGGATCAGTGGCCACGCGCCAGAATGAAAAATAAGTTTCAGGTACAGCATTGGTTAATTCCGAAAAGCCACCTAAATGCTGTAAGCCGAGTAACGTAACAATCACGGAACCGAATAACATAATAACAGTTTGTACAGCGTCAGTGTAAACAACGGCCTTAAGTCCACCGAAAACGGTATAAACGCCCGTCACCACAACGACAATAATGGCACCCGTATAGAAACTAACATTCAAAGATTCAAAAATGATCGCACCGGCGAAAATGGTGACGGAGATTTTTGTGATAACGTAAGCAATAACTGAAATAAATGATAAGTAAGTTCGGGCCTTAGAATTATAACGTTGCTCCAAGAATTCAGGCATAGTGTGAACTCCGCTACGTAAATAGAAAGGAACAAAAACCCAACCGAGAATTAGTACGATAAAGCAAGCCAGTAATTCAAACTGCGCAACTGCGACACCACTTGAAGCTCCAGTTCCGGCCAGACCAATCAAATGTTCTGAACCAATGTTGGATGCAAAGAGTGAAGCCCCAACAAAAAACCAAGTTAAGTCGCGTCCGCCTAAGAAATATTCTTCCGATGTTTTATCTTGAGATTTGATAGGTTTAAAAGAAACCCAAAAAACTAAAATGAAATAAAGTGCGAGAACCGAATAATCGAAAAGATTCAATTGCATATGTTTTCCTTGAAGTAAAAGAAGGTATTTTTCTCCAGTCGCAAGCAATCTGTACAGTAATATTAGACGGAACCAAAAAATTTACTCATAATGTGGAAAATTTAGCGGGGCACTTATGAAAAAAATAAAAGTAGGGATAGTTGGTTTTGGTCTGTCGGGTTCGGAGTTTCATGCGCCATCGCTTAAAGATTTGCCTGAATTTGAAATCACTTGGGTGATGAGTTCCCAAACGGAAAAAGTGAAAAAGGTTCTGCATCAGGTGAAAATCACTCAGAATTATGAAGATATTTTAAATGATCCAGAAGTGGATTTAGTTATCATTACTTCACCGAATGAATATCACTACAAGCAATCTTGTGCGGCGCTTGAAAAAAACAAGCATGTCGTGTTGGAAAAACCCTTTGTACCCACCGTTTCTGAAGGAGAAAAACTAAGAAAATTAGCTATTAAAAAGAAAAGAATTCTCAGTGTCTATCACAACCGAAGATATGATGGTGATTTTCAAACAGTTAAAAATATTCTTAGTAGTGGTGTTTTGGGTGAGATTTATTTCTATGAATCGCATTTTGATCGCTTTCGTCCAAATGTTAATAAGCAAAATTGGCGTGAAGATGAAAAAGCTGTCGCCGGTGGGATCCTTTTTGATTTAGGACCGCATTTAATTGATCAAGCGATAACTCTTTTTGGTGAACCGAAAAAAATTCTCTACGATGTCGCGATTCAAAGAAATGAGGCCAAGCAACCAGATTATTTTCATTTAGTGCTGAAATACGCTCGCGTGCGGTGTGTCCTCCATGCTAGTTGTGTCGCTTATAAAACGGGACCACGTTTTCTTATTCATGGTGATAAAGGTAGTTTTAAGATTGAAGATTTTCAAAGTACTTACGGCGAATTATATCTCGATGGGGTCGAGGCAAAAAAAATTCCTTTAGGTGAAACTTCTTATGCTCAATTTTATCGCGATCTTTATCAAGCAATTGTGCATGAAAAGAAAAACCCCGTCACAGCGGAAGAAGCTTTAATGAGTCTTAAAATTATTTTGGAAAGTTGCTAAATCCAGGTGGTGCAAACGTAAAGTTCGCCACTGCGACCTAGTTCATAAGAACAGCTATGATTTTCAAAGTGCAATTGATTATCTCGAATCGTAATTTGTTCCATCCCACGTAAACCACGCGCGAAAGAAAAAGTCTTAAAGCCTGCTTCTTTTAAACACCAAACTTCTAAAAGAGTATGCTCATGAACATCGTCTTTATGGGTAATCTTTTTTTGAATATCAGGTTTTACTGTTCGATTGGCGTATTCAATATCAATTCCGATGGCCTTTGAAGTCTGAGAAAGTGCCGCTGCTCCGTATTTCTCAGTATGTGAGAGTGAAACCTTAACCTGCGGATATTCCTGAAGTTGAAAGTCCTGGTTTGTTTGGAGGCGAGCAATGTCTGTTTTAATACCGATTTGACTCAGACAATCCAATAAAGCCATGCGAGAAAGGATAAATTGCTCAACACGATCAGGATGTGATTGTTTTAGGCTTGGATAATGCTGAAAAATACCACTTTTGGATTCAAAGAATCTCTGTTCAGTATCATCATTCAATGTTTTAACAGAATATATTGGTTTCATTTTTGGGGTTCAAAATAAGTTTAACAAGGTTCGTCTCATCCGACAATTTTTTTCGAAAAAATTATTTTACCTCTGAAAATCACAATATTATTGCTTAGCGGCCTTGAGTTTTTGTATAGTTAAATTCCGTAAGATGATTTTCCAAACATTCACACAAGGAGCAGAGACGTGTCTATTACAACCAGAAACCAGGCTAAACTATTGGCAGCATCCCGCACACCTCAGATGTGTAACATCCCGACCAATCCTCAAGGAAAATTCCTTCCGGTAAGTCAGTATTACGGCGAAAATGTTTTCGATTTTCGATTATCAAAAAATCTATCTCAATCAGAAAAAAATGAATTACAAGAAATCCAAGAACATAAAATCACCTTGTCAGAAAAATTGGCAAAGTCTTATGCACATGCCGTACTAGAGTGGGCCCTTGAAAAAGGTGCAACTCACTTCTGTCACTGGTTCCAACCTTTGACAGGTTCAACGGCTGAAAAGCATGATGCCTTTTTAAGTTTTGAAAAAAACAATCCGGTTGAAAAGTTAAGTGCTTCTCAGTTAATGCAAGGGGAGCCAGACGCTTCATCTTTTCCTAACGGTGGTTCACGTAGTACTTTCGAAGCACGTGGATATACTTCATGGGATTTGACTTCACCGATTTTTATTAAAGAAAATGAAAACGGTAGAACACTTTTTATTCCAACGGCTTTCGTTTCTTACCATGGTGAAGCGTTAGATATTAAAACACCGCTTCTTCGAAGTATTACAAAACTAAGTGAAACGGCTTCGGAATTCTGCCGTATCACTGGTAGTTCAAATGTAAAACGCGTGAACACGACTTGTGGTTGCGAACAAGAATATTTCTTAATCGATAAAGCTTTCTACCATCAAAGAAGTGACTTGGTTATGACTGGTCGAAGTCTTTTCGGTTCGCTCAGTGCCAAAAACCAACAGTTAGAAGATCATTATTTTGGATCTATTCCAGCTCGCGTTCTTTCGTTTATGCAAGAAGTAGAAATTGAATTATATCGTTTGGGTATTCCGGCGAAAACCCGTCACAATGAAGTGGCACCTGGGCAATTTGAAATCGCTCCAATCTTTGAAGAAGCTAACATTGCAGCTGACCATAACCAATTGGTGATGACTACGATTCGCGAAGTTGCGATTAAGCATGATTTCGTAGCTATCCTTCATGAGAAACCATTTGCTGGTATCAACGGAAGCGGTAAGCACGTGAACTGGTCAATGAGTGATGATGAGGGCAAAAACCTTTTAGAACCAGGAACAAATCCACATGAAAACTATCGTTTCTTAGCTTTAGTCGGTGTGGTATGTGAAGCACTTTTCCGTCATGCTGATACGATTAGAATGGGAATTGCAACTCATGGTAACGATCACCGTTTAGGTGCTAATGAAGCTCCTCCTTCAATTATCTCAGTTTTCCTAGGTGAAACACTGACCAATATTATGGAAAGTTTAATCAGCAATGCGGCTTATAAACCAAATGGAAAAATCGTGTTGGACTTAGGTGCTAATCAGTTAGCACAATTATTAAAGGATACTACCGATAGAAACAGAACTTCTCCATTTGCTTTCACTGGAAATAAATTTGAATTCCGAGCAGTAGGTTCATCAGCTGCAGTCGGTTGGCCAGTGAGTATTCTTAACGCTGCCATTGACGATATTTTAGGTGAAACGAATACTTTGATTAAAGAATATATCGCTTCAGGAAAAACCATTGATGAATCATTAATCATGATTGCTCAAAAGTGGTATAAAAATGCTCGTAACGTCGTCTTTGGTGGCGATGGGTATAGCGAAGAGTGGGTAAAAGAAGCGAAGTCACGCGGTCTCAATAACTTCAGAACTATGCCTGAAGCGATTGCGGTTCTAAAAGATGAATCAAAAACGAAATTTTTAACCACTTCAAATGTCTATCATCAAAGTGAACTTAAAACTCGATACAATGTTCTGCTTGAACGTTACATCACTCACCGAAAAATTGAATTCCAAGTTCTCTCAGAAATGATTCGCAAAAATGTATTGCCTTCGGCGATTCGTTATAAGCAACAATTAGCGCAAATCATTTTAGAACAAAAAGAAATTGGTTTCGAAAGTGTTGTGGAAAAAACTTATCTGAAGGATCTTAATATTTTAACTGAGAATCTTTATACTTCAGTGAATAATCTTGAGAGTGCTTTAGAAGCAGCGAAAGCCGCGGGCCATGAGAAAACAGCATTTAAAATTGCGCAAGAAGTGATGCCACTTTCTGTTGCAGCTGCCAATTTATGTAATGAGATTGAAGACCTGGTTCCTGAAAGTCATTGGGATCTTCCAACGTATTTTGATATGTTATTTATCCGATAAAAAAGATTTTTTCTTTAACTTGAACCCATGTTGAGTCATGGGTTCAAGTTTTTTACATGGATTTTCCATT
>JAEUWD010000060.1 GCA_016786485.1 Bacteriovoracaceae bacterium
TATAAAGGGTATGGACAACTAACTAAAAATGAAGCGAAGGCCATTCGTGAAGGGATTCTCACTCATCCCTTTGAGCACTTCTCGGAAAACGATCGAAATAAAATACGAGTGCTCACTCAAGATTTGGGAATTCATTGTGATGATTATATAAAGTATGAAGCCCCTGAAGAAGCCAGGGGCAATCCTTGGTATTATTATTAAACTTTATTTCTTATAAAGAATTCTGAAATGCCATCGCTTTTACAACTGAGCGAGCAAATTCTGAAGCCAATTCATCGCCTAAAATAGTTTTAGCACTAGGAAAAACTTCAAGAATTTGTTGTTCTTCAACTGAGCGATTATTAGCTTTTGCATTGAGATTGGCTTTAATTTTCGCCATGGCATAATCCACGTATGAATTATCTTTAGCTTCAGCTATTAAGTATGTTTTTAATTCGCGAGCACGCTCTGTCGCTACCGCACCTAATTGTTCACGACGGTAGACTGAAGCCGTTGTGAATTCTTTTTGTTCAGCCTTCGTTAAGAGGTTTGTTGAAACAACTGAAGCATTGATTGAATCCTCTGTAGTGCCGCTGGTTCTGGCCGCATCACTTGGAGCTAAACGAGCATTATAAAGAGTAACGATGTGACTCTTGTAACAATCAAGTTTTGAGCTCGAAATATAATTAAGGCCTTGAAAAACTTTTGCTTCATCACGAGTCTCTGCCCAGATGTTGCTGATTTCATAATTTAAACCAGATGGAACTTGAGTTGTAAGATCGAGTAGGCCAGTGAATTCAGCTTCCACCACTTTGGTTGAACCGTAGGGAAGTACAGTTTGGTATTCTTTTTCATTTTCGGTGCTAGTACAGTCACCTTCACTATCCCAAGCCACACAAACTTTATTATAAGTCACTTTTTCGACTGTGATTCGATCACTGCCTAAAATAAATTTAAAATATTCAGCTGGAGCACCTTCGCTGGCGGTAATTTGGTAACTAAAATCAAAAGAAATCATATCGACTTTACGATAAGATTTATCAGGATTGTTCACACGGTTTGTTTCGAGTTTATTCGTAAGAGTTACAAGGGCGCAAACTCCAGGACTCAGCTGAGCGTCTCTTTCTTTTTGTGTGACTAAAATTTCACTTAAATCATCGCGACAACTAAACACGGTAACAAGCGAAGTAATGGCCAAAAAGAGGTGAATTTTTCTCATGAGTAAACTCCTAGAAATGGTTTGTTGGCACTCAATTAACATGGTGCGGATTTCGCGTCATTAGCATTGTAAAGAATTCTCGAAATTTCTGATTTCATTTCGCACCTTAGAATGGCCAAAATGGCCCCTGGAAGCGCGCTAAACCATTGTTTTTATGCCCTAGTAAATGGCCTCTTTTTCGCAACGATAAAGGTAAAACGGAGGTGGTTATGAAAACCCCATTTATGGCCTATATCGCGCTTGTTGTTTTAGTTGGATGTCTTAAGTCAGAAGATCCTCAATCAATCATTTTGTCTCAAACCGAGTTGGAGCAGCAGAGGATTGATATGCAGGCGGCGACGTTGGATGAATGTCCTTTTGGTGGGACTACGATTCGCACCTACGTTGATGCGAATGAAGATTTTTTATTAGATGAAGATGAGCAAATTTTGCAAACCTCGTCAGTGTGTTCTGGCGCGAACGGACAAGATGGTCAGGACGGCGAAGATGGTGCTGATGGCGTAAGCGGAGTGGATGGCGTGGACGGAACAAACGGAACTAACGGTGTCGATGGTGTGAACGGACAAGATGGATTTAGCCCATACGGAATTGTTTTCAACATTCTTACGTCGGCACCAAGTTGTCCGAGCGGAGGAATCACACTTACTTTCGCACTCGATGTAAATCGCAATAATGTTTTAGATGCTGGTGACCAACAAACAACTTCGGCTGAAATTTGTAACGGTCAAGATGGTGAGGATGGGGAAGACGGTGAGGATAACGAACCAACTCCTCCGGCAGAAGTGAGTTGTAAGGTGGATGTTCGACAACCATCTATTTGGAAAGATGGTTATATCGTGGATGTTGAGATGATTTATCACGGGCCAAATCACGTAGGATGGATGGCGAGTTTTTCACTTCCAAAAAATCATGTGGTCGTTAACAGTTGGAATGGAGCATTCTCAGCAACGAGCGGAAGTATCGCAGTTAGCAGTTATTCTTATAACCAAAATCTGGTGGACGGAATTAGTGTGAGCTTTGGCTTTCAGGTTCAGCGTCCTGGAAACACGGAAGTCTTCTGGGATGGAGATGGCTTTAAATTAAATGGAGTGACCTGTACTTCAATATAGTCGTTGCGATTTACTGAGATGTTTTAGATATTGTTTTGGAATAAAAACGATTAATAGTTTTCAATTAACTCATCGAAAAATTCATTAACATGAGGAAATTCATCGTTAGCTATTTCGATGGTCTCGAAATCTTTACCATCTTTTTTATAAATATGTTTGTGATGATAAGGGCGATGTTGGTGTTCTGAACAATAACGTAATATATTTCCGCCCATTTTTTCATCGGCATAGCGAGCATGATAAGTATAACCATGAACTTTCGCGACTGGTTTTTTTCCAATTCTTTCGACTTCAATATCCTTGTGAATTTTGATTTTGATCCAATTGCCTCTTTTCGTTTGTATTTTGACATTATCAACCGTTAATTGAAGGTATTCCTGTGTGATAAATTTTTCTTCATAAAATCTGGGAGTTTCTTGACCTTCTTGGTAAACCGCAAGGACTTTTCGATGTATATCAAGATAGTTGCTCAGGTGATTAGCACCGTGCTTTTTTCTTTTCATTTTTTTTACTAAATTTTGTTATTTTTTAGACCAGTAAATAGCGCGAGCGTAATTGATTACAATAAAAAAATCGGGATTGTCTTCGTGCGAACTTTCTGCTTTTTCGATAAGTTTTTCAATACTTAGAGAATATTTTTTTGCCAAAAGATTCATTTGTATTTCGGCATATTGAAAATATTCACTCTTCGTTTTAAAAAGCGGTTTTTGGGCGAGGATTTCATCCACTGATAAATAGTTTTTCTTTGAAACGTTGTGTTGCTGAAGGTCCATGAAGCATCCTTTTCAGATAAATGCAGTATAGCAGATATCTGGATTTAAATAAAGATTGAAAGTCCTATGATATTGAACGGTTACAAGGTTTCTCACGAGACCTTATTGAAGAAATTTTTTAATATAATTTAATCAAAGAGGATATTTCTTTCAGTTAAGTTAAAAGCGATATTTCAAATATGAATTTGGTTATTTATATTCAACACACTTAAGAGGACACTGGATATCACCACTGGCGCATCCTTCACCACAAGTTTGCATAACGTGACATGAGACGTGATACTTCATGAGTTCACATTTATAATTTCCTTTCTCATCCTTTGAAGGAAATTCCCAATCGTCTTTTATTTCTTTTGCCTCGAAGTCTCCCATCTGTGCATAAATGCACGAGCATGGTTTGGTCTTAAGCTTGACTGTCTTCAGTGGTTTATAATCTGAATACGAGGTCAATTCCCCACAAAGCCTGGCCAAAATCACACGCTTGGCATCTTTATTTCCAGCATCTTCTTGAGTTACCAGTCCGTCCATTTCAATTTCTGTAAAATCGTTGGGGCAATATTTTTCTTTTTCTGCAGTACCATTAGAAATCATCAGAGCCGAGATTCGCTCATCATCAGTTAGTGCTTTGGCGTGGGCCAGGAAAAAGAGGGAAGAGATTAGGAAAATGATCGTGAGTTTCATGTTTATTCCTTATTTCTCTGGCGTGAACTGTTGTTGGTAATGTTGCTGATTAGTTTCGGTAGTCGGATAATCGTATGCTCCATCAAGTGGATTATCATTTTCAAGAAGGCAGCTTTTTAGTTGCAACGTAAGAAATACTGTCAGCACAAGCAATAATATATATTCAACGCTTGTGAAGTTGTAAATTATGTCTAACAATTTTTTCATTTTAACCCTTATTCTTAATCCTCAATTTTCTCTGATTGGTTTGAGTTTTTCTTGGAAGTTGGTGATGTAGCCTTCTTCAAAGTTTCTAAAATGTTAAGATTCGGTTTTGCTACGCAATTATTCAACTTTTGTTCAATTAAGGCGTAAGATTTATCAGCATCAACAAGCATTATTGAACGATAATTTGTTCTTAAATAATTAAACAGCTCTTCACGATTTTGACTTGAACATCGATTGATATACGCCAACTCTTTCAAATACTCCCCATTGCCTTTTGCCGCGTCTTCTTGAATTTTATCAAAGTTAACAATGTAAAACCTCTTAGATTCCTCTGACCTACTTAAACCTAGCATAGCACAACCACCGGTAGAACTAATAAACTGACTGGCCGAAGTAGACATCGCAAATCCAAGTGAGCTGACAAGACTTTGACTGCGACATTGTTGCCAACTGAATGAGTAGGCCTCTGAAAATATGAACATAAAAAGTGAAATGATTAGTGTGTTCATCATCTACCAGCTTCATTGCTTGTTTCACAACTATAAGCGATGGCTTCAATAAATTTGGGATTACATTGTGAACCGTGAACTTGTATGAGCACATGTTTGTATTTATTTTCGCAAACATACCTGACAAGAGTGCGATTCAATTCCTCACATTCGTTTTTGAATAAAGGTTTCTTGTATCTTTCACCATATGCGAGGGATGTGATTTTTTGGCAGTTTGATAGGTGAGATACATCATTATAAAATTTGGCGTTACAGTCATTGGCTTTACCCATCTCTGCAATGCCTTCTAATAGATTTGCGGCTAAGGCCATGTATTCTACGCCATAGATATCTGAGATTGGTCTTTGGGCCCGAAGAGCTTGCGTAAATAGGCATATAAAAAGAATAAGACAGATTCGCATAATTACCTTCTAACCCTACAGATTTAAAAATAATACCGAACACCCCATTCAATACTTCGATTAACTCGTTCAGTAGAGAAACCACGAAAAGTTGATATTGAACTAGCATATACTTCATAATTAGGTTTTCCTAAGGAGAAATCAGGTACCACTACTCCTTCATAACAGCCAAAAATCCCACATTTAAACACTATTTCGAGTATGTATTTTAATGTTTTGTGATTCAAAGCCACCTCAAGGCCAAATACTGGGCCTAGCTGTACATTTTGGTGTCGGTTTTGCTCAGAATATATACTTCCAAGGCTAATTTTGATTTTTCAGACCCTTCAAATGAAATTTCGGAAAAAATAATTAAAGCTTTATATCGTCTAGAAAATGTACCATATGATATCCTGCCATAATCGCCGATATATTCTTTATCCCGCCTTTCAAGTGCTTCATTAAATTTTCCAAAAAATTCATAATTACCTATCGATGCAGATAGATATGAATTTTTAGCATATGAATTATAAGGAATGATTAACCATGAAGTTATAATTAAAAAAAACACATTTTTATGTTTCTGACTGTTATCGATAAGAATGGTCATAAAGTCGCTCTGTAAATTCCGTAAACTATCAAAACTAAAACGACAATACCTATTGCTCCGTCCAATGACATGATACTTTTTTCTTCTAAAAAATCTTCAAACGGAATTTTGCGACCTGAAATCACCCAACGTATCCAGCCGCCGATTAAATGAAATATGAATTCAGCGATAATTTCAATAACAAATTGCAATTTATGACTCACATCTTCTTAAGCTGCTCATTCAAGGTTTCTTCGAGTTCGATTAATGACTCTTTTTCAAGAGCTTTTACTTTATCGTCATGATTGTATGAAACTGGGCCCGAGTAATTAACTCGTTTGTCGGAGGCTGCTGATAAATATAGAAACTCGTTTCTCGTATCAAATATTAAAGCCGAGTGGCTAAAAAACATTGTGTAATCATTTCCATTCACAAAAAATGCCGGGATTAAAGCCACGTAAGTCCAGGCCCAAGAATTTAAATTAAAAATTCGACGATGGCTTCCACTTACAATCATGACAGCTTCAGCACCATAACGAGCAGCACCTTCACGCACTGACCAGATATCTGTGGCCCGCTCAACGAAAGTAGGGGAAATTTCAACATATTTACTGATTAACTTGCTATCAACATATCGGTCTAAAATTTTCGTAATTTTCTCTTTACGCTCTTTGTCCCAAAACCAAATACTTTCGTCTTGCGGATGTTGAAAATTAATAGCTAGGACAAAACCACGCTTAAGCTGCTTTTGGCGATTAAAAAGAGATTCTATTCTTTTATCATCAAACTCTGCCTTACCATAAAAATCTCCTGCAATTTCGCCTGCCGAATAATTCTTGGGATTACTAGAACACCCAACGAAAGTTAAAAAACTTAAGACCATAAGTATTTTCATATAAATTCCTTTGATGATTAATTATAGAGATCACTGGTTTGTTGTGTATAGAAATATCAAGTAGGTTAATTTTTCTTAAGCTGGACATGGGCAATCAGTAAAACAAGAGAATAAAAATACCCACAAAAGAAAAAAGGCTTAAAAGTAATAAGCTTAGACCATAGTTATAGAGTTGTCCTTTTACCGCTTCTTTTTCACTTCGTTCTTTATCCTGCTTGTCTACTGAGCAGACCCCATTCCCCAAAAATAAGAGAATATTTAAATTTGCTTGGGACAGCTGTCGATGCGCCAAATATGAGTGCTACCAAAACCTAATTTCGAATACTTAGACTAGCAGGAAAGTCACTCAATACCGCCCATCTTTAGGTCCGCCGATCCTGTAAAAAGAATTCATCCTACAGAGCGAAAATGCCTTGGCGCCGTGCGTGGCCTTATGCTAAGGTTCCACAGATTAAAAGTTATCGAAAGATCATCAAAAAACTCGCTCCTACGCGATTATGTATAGGGGCTAATATAACCAGGAGGAACTAATGATTTACGAGACCGCAGTAGTTGTGCGTCCAGATGCAGGAGACGATGTCCTTGCAAAACTCAAAGCTAACATTAAAGATGCTATCACAAGCACCAACGGCGAATTGCTAGTTGAAGATGATTGGGGTGTAAAAACTTTTGCACAACCAATGGAAGGTGGAAAAACTCAGGGCCGTTACGTGTACTTCATGTACAAGTCAAATGGTCAAGGTAACACTGAGATTGAGCGTCGTTACAGAATCAGTGAAGAAGTTATGCGTTTCATCGTAGTTAACTTAGGAACTGATGCTGAAGCAGAAAAAATTAAAAAAGATTACAAGAATCCAAACTCTCGTTCAGCTGATGCTGACCGCGGTCGTTTTGATGCTGAAAAAGAAAAGAAACTTTTCGCTAAGAGAAGTTCTTGTTGGTTCTCAGCTAAGAAAACTCAACCAGATTGGAAAGATCCAAACACTTACTCATGGTTAGTAAATGAATTTGGTAAAATCTCTCCAGCAAGAGTAACTGGCCTTCGTCCAAAATTCCAACGTTCAGCGACTCGCGCGATTAAGCAAGCTCGCACGATGGGATTAATTAGTTTCTTATCTGGTCAAATTGCAAGATAAGGTAAAAAACGATGGATAAGACAACTCAAAATTTAGAGACAAATCCGATGAGACTCCTCATGTTGGGAATCTCGTCTATGGTTTTGACTTTTAGTGTTGTGATGGCCGTCTTCGCTCCATTTCCAATTTCATTGGCTTCAGTTTTATACGGTCGCCGATTTGGATATGTGCTGGGTGGTTTATGTCTTGTTATCTTTTTTGTTTTATCAGTATTTGTCTTTCAAAAAATGACTCCGTTCATTCTTTATTCAACGGCTTTAGTGGTCTCAATCGCTATTACGGAAATCGTAGTAAGAGGTTTAGCGCCAGTTAAGAGTATGGTGAAGTTTGGATTAGGACTTATTTTATTGATTGCCGGATGTGGATACTATGTGGTGAAGAAAGCTGACATCTCAGTTAATGACATGGTTTTAGCTGAAGTTAAAAAAGGTGCTGCTCAAATTGAAGAACAAAAAGAGCAGTTAATAGGTGATGGAAATTCTGAAGAGACGATGCAATTAATGTCTCTTTTGTCGCAACCTCAGTTGCTTACAAAAGAAATTATTAAGTCGGCCCCTGCGTATTTTTTTATCTCAATCTTTTTTATTCTTTGGTCGAATCTGTTTCTCGTTCTTAAAAGTCGAAGAATTTTATACTTGGGCCGTAAATTTCGTTATACGGAATTATCGTTACTCAACTTTAAAGTTCCGGAAAATGTAGTTTATTTATTAATTGTTTCTCTCTGTTTGGCGATTTGGGGTAACGAAATTATTCCAGATAAAACTTGGCCAGCGGATGTTGGGATGACACTTATTAAATGTATGGGGCTTTTTTATTTCTTCCAAGGCTTTGGCATTTACGTCAAGTTTTTGGATTTTACTAAAGTTTCAGGAATCTTCAGAACTTTTATTGTGATGATTACAGTTTTAATGGCTTCATGGTTATTAGCTCTCGTTGGTCTTTTTGATCTTTGGTTTGATTTTAGAAATATGTTTAAAGTAAAAAAAGAAAAATAATTTAAAGGAGATTTTATGAAAGTTATATTAACAGAAAAAGTAAAAGCTTTAGGAAACGTAGGTGAAATCGTTAACGTTTCTGTCGGCTATGCTAGAAATTTTTTAATTCCAAACAAACTTGGAACGCTAGTAGATGCAAACAGCAAAACTATTCTAGCGAATCAGCAAAAGAAATTAGCTGGTAAAGTAAACCAAGCGAAAGCTGCTGCTGAATCAATGAAAGGAAAACTACAAGGTTTAACTTTGAGTTTCACAAAGAGAATTGCTGCTAACGGAAAACTTTTCGGTACAGTAAGTCCTTCTGAAATCGTAAAAGAACTTGAAAAAATGGGTATCTCAGTTGAAAGAAAATTCATCAACATTCCAAGCGCGATTAAAAGTGTTGGAACATTTGATGTTGTGGCCAAAGTTTTTGATGGTATCGAAGCCGCTTTCAAAGTGAAAGTTGAATTAGACCCAAAACAAGTTGAAGAGTTAAAAGCTGCTCAAGCTGCGGGTTCTTCTAAGAAGAAACGTAAAGCTGACGCCGCTGCCGCTGCAGCCGCTGCTGAAGTTGCTGGTTCTGCCGTTATTGAAGGTGAGCCAACTGATCCAGCTGACGCTGAATCTGAAGAAGCTTAATTAAAATAAATGAAAACCCCACTGGAAGGTGGGGTTTTTTTTAGTCTACGGGAACCATGGAAAAAACAAGAGAAATGCCGCATGACCTTTTGGCCGAGAAATCGCTCTTAGGTTGTCTTTTAATTGATAGTAGCGCCATTGATGAAATCAGTGACGTGAGCTTGATTAAAGAAGATTTCTATCATCCGCAATACGCGCTGATTTATTCAGCGATTCGTGACCTGCATTTTCAGTCTCAGCCTATCGATCTCGTTACCGTTTGTTCAAAGTTAAATGACATCGGCAAAATCGAAGTGGTCGGTGGCCAGACAGCGATTCTCAATTTGATCGAAGACCAAGCTTCATCGGCCAACGTTTATCACTACGCTAAGGTCATTAAAGATAAATCCATTATTCGCGAAATTATTAAGACCGCTGGACGTGTGGTTGAAGGTGCGCATAATTTTTCGGGTGATATCACAGAATATATTAACGAAGTTGAATCAAGTTTTTTTAAATTAACCAGCCAAACGAAAAACGAAGGTTTAAAAGACCTGAAAAATATTTTGAAGCTTAATTTAAAATCACTTGAAAACGCTGCTCGTAATAAGGGCGAAGTTTCAGGTTTACCAACCGGCTTTAAAGAAATTGATAAACGTTTACTTGGCTTACAGCCAGGTCAGCTAGTTGTCTTAGCTGCTCGTCCAGCGATGGGTAAAACGGCGCTCGCTTTAAACTTTGCGGTTAACGCTGCCAAGAGTTCGGCCCTTCCTGTTGCTATTTTCTCTCTCGAGATGTTGTCGCCGGAATTAGGGATGAGAATTCTCTCATCTGAAGCGGCGATCGATGCGACTCGTTTGAAAACCAAAAATTTTTTAGATTCGGATTTAAAAAATATTGCGACTGCTGTGCAAGAGTTAACCAATCTGCCACTTTTTATTAACGATGCTGCCGATATTACTCTGGTTGATATTCGCAGTCAGTGTCGTAAAATTAAAATTGAGCAAGGTTTAGCTTTAGTTGTTATCGACTACCTTCAGTTAATGCAATCACATACGAATTCTATTCAGCGTGAACAACAGATTTCTGAAATTTCACGAGGCTTAAAAAACCTCGCCAAAGAATTGGAATGTCCGGTTGTCGCACTCTCTCAGTTAAATCGTGCGGTTGAATCTCGTGTAGATAAACGTCCTATGGTTTCTGATTTGCGTGAATCAGGTTCGATTGAACAGGATGCGGATATCGTCATGCTGGTTTATCGTGATGAAGTTTATAATAAAGAAACCAAAGATAAAGGTATCGCCGAAATCATCGTGGGTAAAAACCGTTCGGGTGAAACTGGTACCGTTAAATTAGCTTGGATTGGTTCTCAAACGAAGTTTGCTAACCTGGCCTATGAACCAAATAATTATTAATGATTTACAGTCTTTTTTATTTCAAAAATAAAAATCAATACTTAAAATTTCAAAACGCCGAATATGCCTATCTCTACTACGCTAATTCACGTTTGAATTTATTAAGCAATACAATTGAAGCCATTGGTGTTACCGAGTTTATTCGCGAAGTAGAAGAAATGAAAGTCTCGACAACTTTTTCCAAGCCTTGGGTTTGTCATTTGTATTACGAGTTTTCTCATTTGATAGAACTTAAAAATATCGACAAGACCGCACCTCTGGTGCTCGTTGTAAAATATCAGGACGTGAAGACTTGCGCGCCAAAAAAAGCGAAGTCGATTGCTCTTGGAAAAGCGAAGCAAGCTACCTTTGCTAGATATGAAAAGGCCTTCGCTCAAATACAAAATCACTTAAAAGCAGGGGATTGCTATCAAGTGAATCTCACGACTAACGCAACTTATGAATTCCCGAAAGAAATCCGTGCGCAAGATTTTACGAATTTATTTTTAAGTAGCTCGCCAGCGGCGTACGCACATTTAACATACATTCCAAGTTTAGAGCGAATGTATTTTAGTAATTCCCCTGAATGTTTATTTGGAATTAAAAATGAAACTTTATTTTCGCTTCCAATAAAAGGTAGCGCTAAATTAGAATCAGAAAAAGATTTTTCAAAAACTTGGAAAACCCTAAGCAGCAGTCAAAAAGAACAAGCTGAATTATTTATGATTTCTGATTTGATTCGAAACGATTTAAATCGAATCGCTCTTCCCACGGCCAAAGTGGTACAGAAAAAAAGACCTTTACGTGTGCCGGATATTCTTCATCAGTATTCTAAAATCGCAGTTAAGGTCAACAAGTCCACATCGATGTGGAAAATTGTAAGTTCGCTTTTTCCAGGTGGAAGTATCACCGGCGCTCCGAAAAAAAGAGTGCTCGAGATTCTTAAAAAAGTTGAATGGTCCGCACGAGGGTTCTATTGTGGATCAACTTTATTATTCTTTGGTGAACAAAAACAAGCTTCGATCAACATCCGAAGTGCGACGATCGATTTTCAAAAAAATATTCTCACTTACGGCTCTGGTGGCGGCGTTACGCTGCTTAGTGAATGCGAAAATGAATTCGATGAAATGTTATTAAAGCAGAAAAGTTTCACCAGTTTTTTGTCTAAAAATTCTTAACCTAGTCTTAATATACAATCGTTCAACTCAAGTATAACATACTAATAAATTCTTACAGCTGATTAGCTTTTATTGACATAGGTATCATACAATTTATATGCTTTTTTTATGCAAGATGTTACCTAGGACAGGTATGAAATCTCAAGGAGTTATGAGATGAGTAATGATGGGGCGACGAGCGAGGGAGTAAAAGTGGATTTACAATCGTTCTCAAAATTAACAGGATTCCCGATCGAATTAATCAAGGAAGAGTTGATGATTAATGGGGAAGAAGTTGAATTAGAAGAGTTGCGCAAGGCAATGATCAGTCTAATTGATTCAACTATGTTAGAAAATTCTTAGACCAAATTTCCAATAGATATTCCTAAAGAATGCTTATTTGTTTTCCGATAATTCAATCAGATAGAAAAATCTGAAAGAGGGAAATGAGTATGGATATAGCAACCATTGTGGGGCTAATTTTAGCGACAGTAGCGGTAATTGGTTCAATCCTTTACGGAAGTCCACTTAGTATCTTCATCGATATACCTTCAGTCTTCGTCGTAATTGGGGGTTGTATCGCCACCACCATGATCAAATGGCCAATGGATAAGGTTGTCACCGTTGTCAAAGTTTACATGAAAAGCGTGTTCTATACGGCGCCTGATCCTAAAGCGATGATTGAAGAAATTCAAAAGTTAGCAGAGACGGCACGACGTGAATCAGTTTTCGCACTCGAAAAAGTTCCCGTCGCAGATACTTTCTTAAAGAAGGCCGTTACGTTGGCAGCAGATAACCGTCCACCAGAAGTTATCACGGCGATTTTACAACTCGAAATCGATGCAATGGAAGAGCGCCATAAAAGTGGTGTCGCGATTCTTCAAGGTATCGGAGCTGACGGTCCTGCTATGGGAATGTTAGGAACTCTTATCGGTCTGGTGCAAATGTTACAGAACTTATCTGATCCATCGTCAATCGGTCCTGCGATGGCGGTTGCACTCTTAACAACTTTTTATGGTTCGGTTATTGCTAATATTTTTGCTCTACCAATTGCTAACAAACTGCTTTATCGCTCAGGTTCTGAAAAAATGAAAATGAGTATTATTATTGCTGGCGTGCTCGGAATTGTTGCCGGTGAAAACCCACGGGTTATTCGCGAGAAACTGGATTCATTCTTATCACCAGTTGATCGTTTAAAAGAAGAACCAAAAGAATAGTCGTTTAAACGAGGATTAAATCGTGGCTGAAGATGATAAAAAAAATGCAGGTGGAGGTGGTGGCGGTGGTGCAGCGGAAGCAGCTCCATGTCCTAAGTGTCCACAGTGTCCACCCGAAGGTCTACCGGGCTGGATGGCGACCTTCTCAGACATGGTTACCTTACTTTTAACCTTCTTCGTTCTCCTTCTTTCATTCGCTAAAACAGAAACAGATAAATATAAGGCCGCGGTAGGTTCGCTTCGTAAAGCTTTCGGTGGTAACACTAAAAGTTTTGGTGAAGTTGTTATGCCAGGTAAATCGCCAGAAGATACTTTCACCATGTTTGATAGTCAGGAAGATGTAAAACCATTTCCGATAGATTTTCAGACAGCAGAAGGCATTTTAGATAAGCATGAAATCAATCGCGAAAGTGAAGAGAATTTACGTTCAATGCGTGAGATATTAAGTAAATATGAGTTGACCGATTCAGTGGATATTTACGAAACGTCAGAAGGTATTCGTGTGAAGTTTAAAGATAAGATTGTGTTTGAGCCGGGCACGGTCAATATTAAAAACATGAATGTTGAAGTTTATCAAAAGTTAATCAAGCTCGTTCGCGAAAATGATTGGACCATTTTTATCGAAGGTCATGCTGCTCTTGGTGAAGTTGCTCGAGGCGGAACCGACGATGCACTCACGCTTTCTTCAAAACGCGCCATGGTTGTGGCCCGTTCACTGATGAAGCGCGGTTTAAAGCCTGAAAAAATTTCGACGGTTTTCTATGGTGATTCACGACCATTTAAAGACTTCACAGGTGATATTAATTCAGCTGAAAGTTCAAGAGTCGAATTTATCATAAGAAAAACAGACCTCGGAACAGAAGGTCATCGTGTTGACTCTAAGTGATCGAATCGAGCTTTCGTCGCTTGATACCTATGATAACCTTTTAGATTTTTTGGTTTCAATCGGCTATTCAAAAAATCAAATCAAAAAATATTTGAGCAAAGGTGAGTTAAAAAAAAAGATCGCTCGTAAGATGCTTTTGCAAATCCCTATAAATCTCATCAATTCTTTTTCGGTAAATCCTGGCTACGACGGCCCTGCGATTGAAATCGTTTATGAAGATGAACATTTTGTGGTGATGAATAAGCCTAAACTGATTCACTCACATCCACTTAGCTACTTAGAAAAAAATAATTGTCTAAGTTTTCTTCTCTCAAAAGGTTATCATCTGAAACAAACTAATGCTTATGATTCGACCTTATTGCATCGCTTGGATTTTGAAACATCAGGCTGTTTAGTGCTCGCCAAAAAGTATGATGAATATTTAAAGATGCGTGAAAATTTTAATCAGATAACCAAAGAGAAAATCTATCTTGCGATCGTTGAGGGCGAGTTTACACACAAAGGTCATTTTATTTGTAAGCTGGCGACTAAAGGTGAAAATAATTCCAAAGTTTTTGTTTCAGATTCCGGTCAAGAGGTGAAAGCTTCTTTTGAATGTCTGGAATATTCTCGCGAGAAAAATCTGAGTCTGGTAAAAGTTTATTTGGAAACGGGACATCGCCATCAGCTTCGCGTGCAATTAGCGTTTATGGGGAATCCGATTTTAGGTGATACTTTTTATGGAGGGAAAGCGTCTTCACGATTGTTTCTTCATTCACTTTCATATCAAGTAGTGTGGGAAAATCAGACGTATCGCTTTGTTTCGAAAAATGCCGAACTATTTGATTCGTTCTTTGACCTGAACCGTTGTCTTAAGATGTTCAACGATATTTGATGGACTCTTGATCGTTTTCAATTTTGAAATAAACTGACCTTCAGTCATCGCACTAATATCCATGCCAGGGCTATAAGTTTGGATACGAATTAAGTAAACGCGTGAAAGACTATCTTCGGGCGAATTACGTGCGATAAAAACCATGTCGTTAGCAAGCCTCTTATAAAGAACACTTTTGAGGTCCTTGTAGTCAGCCGCTGGTTCTGTATAATGCATTTCAATCGCAAGGTTATTGCTTTCGCAACTGACTTCCCAATTGGCCGGAATCCGCTTTTCCAACATGACTAAAACCGCCTTACAAGAGCTCGGTACCCAATCCTCACGGAAAAACAATGACTTACCTTCACCCGTTCTATAAACGTTTAAAAGGAAAACAACGAACATGAGGAGTCCAATGGCGAATATAGGCTTTTTCATAAGTGCTTTCAGGAACATAGAAATCATTATGCCATCGCCCCTCAAAAAATGCATTAAGTCTTTGACCAAAATAGCCGACAAGTTTAGTCAAGCAGGAGTTTTTATGCCAGCTGATGATGTACTGAGCGATAAGCAATTTTGGCGATGTCTTACATACCTGACCAACCTTAATGGGCCAACGACTTTCGAGCAAGCCTGTGAGGAATCTCAGGTTACTGATGATTTTTTGTATTCAATGATTTCATTTCTCCATAGCCTTAATTTTATGGTGGTTGTGACGGATGGTAAGAAAGGCAAATTAATTACGCCGCCACCCCAGAAGCCGTTCGTGAATTTGCAGCTCTCATTTTTGGAATGGTTACAGTTTCAAACGTACTTTCCTTCAATTGCAAGTAATCCCAATATTGAATTTCATCAGGAATTTAGAGATAAGTTAGCGCATTTTGAAAATCAAAATAAGTCGCACGATATTTTTTCTGCGATGAAAGTTTTCCAGCGTAATCACTTGGAAGCTCACGGCCTAAAATCGCTCGCGGAAATGACGGATGAGAGTAATCAATTGTCCTTAATTCAAGATGGCGGTGAAGAAATTGTCCAAGAAATTGAGAAGGCGATTGCGCAAAATCAAATGCTAGAAATTACTTTGCGTAATAATAAACAACACGAAATTTTTCCGCACAAGTTAGTGCATCTGGATAATCAAATGTCTTTGATCTCTGAAGAGCGAAAAGACAAAACGATGATTCATCTTTATTTGAAAGATATCTTAGAAGCGAAGCCTGTCGAGTCAGTCTATAAACCGACGTATTCACTGATAGAAGTGGAAGATTTTATTTCAGGTTTGCGTGCTATTACTGATACAGAAATTCGTCTGATTCTAAAAATAACGAATCCAGAGCATCTAGCGCAAAAAGTCGATCACCAATTTTTTGGTCGCCCTTGTCTGATAAAAAATCCGCAAGGTGATACGATATGGGCCGCCTACGTTGAACCTAATGATTCGCTGAAGTCGTGGTTGTTAAACATGGGTGCGGAAGTTGAAATTTTGGATCCGATTAGTTTCAAGCGCGAATTCCTTGAATATTGTGAAGACAAACTCAAGAAAACAGCATAATTTTTAGCTGTGAATAACACTCCTCAATCCAAAAACTTTTTCCTGATTTCGTTTCTGCCATCACTGGTTTACTGGTACATGGAAGAGCATTACAGCCTCAGCATCGCGCTGATTGCGGGTATCATTTTAGGTGTGCTCGAAATCATTTTAGAGAAGGTTTTTACCAAGCATGTTCACTCCATCTCAAAACTTAATTTAGGACTGATTGTGTTTCTAGGGCTTATCTCTTTCTTAGGCGAAGACGGGATTTGGTTTAAGCTTCAACCGGCGATTACCGGCGTGGTGATGGGTGTGGTCCTTCTTTGGAAAACTGCCCGCGATGGTAGTTTTATCTTTGAAATGATGCAATCTATGCCTGGCCGTCAGCTACCGCGACCGCTGGTGATGCTATTAGAGCGTAATTCGGGCTATTTCATGCTGGCCTATGGCTGTTTTATGGCCTTTGTAGCGCTAAAACTCTCAAGTGATATGTGGATTTTCTTCAAAACTATTGGTTTTTATTTGGCCAGTTTTGTCTTTTTTGCCATCCAGATTGTCTGGCTCCGTAAATCGGTCTAAGTCGTTTACAACCCATCTAGTCAATGTTAGCTTTTGCGCCTTATGGAATTAACGACGAACCCTGAAAATAAGCAAGTTGGTGACTTAAGTTTTCCTGCACGTAAAGTGTGGTTAAAAACTTATGGCTGTCAGATGAATTATCATGACAGTGAACGAATTCTGGCGCATTTAAGTGAATTAAATTTCACTCCAACGGATGATCAAAACGACGCGGATTTATTATTGTTTAATACCTGCGCGATTCGTGATCTAGCGAACCAAAAATTTTATTCGCATTTAGGCGAAACGAAAAAATTTAAAGACGTAAAAATTGGCGTGTCTGGTTGCATCGCTCAAACTGATAGTAAAGAATTACTTAAAAAATATAAGCATTTAAATTTCGCGTTTGGAACGGACGCGGTTGATAACGTGAAAGAAATGGTTTACCGCGCTTACGCTGGCGAAGATAAATTTGCAGTCACGTCTTGGGATAAAACCGGCGATTATTCGATTGAAACAAAAATCACACACGGTTCACCACAAGCTTTTGTAAACATCATCAAAGGTTGTGATAAATTCTGTTCATATTGTATTGTTCCATTCACTCGTGGTCGTGAGAAATCTCGTCGTTTGCAAGAAGTGGTGGATGATGTAACAAAACTAGTGCAGCATTCTGGCATTCAAGAAGTCACGCTGCTTGGTCAGAACGTAAACTCTTACGGCAAAGATAACGGAGAGTCGTTAGCGCAGTTAATTACAGAGCTTGAGAAAATTTCGGGTCTACAATTAATTCGTTATACTACTTCACACCCATATGATGTGAGTGATGAGCTCATTGCTGTTCATGGAACTTCGAAGAAATTATCAAACCATTTACATTTACCAATTCAATCTGGTTCTAATACGGTTCTGCAAAGAATGTTACGTGAGTACACGGTTGAACATTATCTAGGTCTGGTTGAAAAATTACGTAAATCGAATCCTAATATTGTCATCTCTTCAGATATCATTGCGGGTTTTCCGAATGAAACGCAAGAAGAGCATCAAGCAACGTTAGACCTTTTAAAACAAGCACGTTTTGATTTTATTTATTCATATGCTTTCTCTTCTCGTCCCGGCACCAAAGCTGCTCGTATGAATGACATCTTAGATGATGAAGTTCGTGGTCAGCGTTTACGTCAAATTCAAGCTCAACAGATTGAGATTCAAGCTGAAGTTCGCCAAGAAATGGTCGGTAAAACTTATCGCGTACTCGTTGAAGAAAAAACAGCATTCAAAAATGAAGAAAAGTGGAAAGCTCGTACCAACTGTAATCGTATTGTTCACTTCCAAACTTCGGCGGGTGAAAATCTGCAGTGGAATTGGGTGGATGTAAAAGTTGTTTCGGCGACAGCTTTATCGTGCCAAGCCGAATTCATCACGAGCTACGGTCGTTTTTTAAATTAATGAAAAAATACCTTCTTATAACTCTAGGTTTATTAAGTCTTGTTGTTGGGATCATCGGAATTGCTATTCCGGTTTTACCGACAGCGCCTTTTGTTATTTTGGCGGCTTTTTTATTTTCAAAAAGCTCTCCCGAACTTTATCAATGGATTTTGCGGACCAAATACCTGGGTGCTTTGGTCAAAGATTGGAATGAAAATGGAGTTATTAGACCGAGGGCCAAAATATTGTGTACAATATTAATTATGATATCAGTGGTTAGTAGTTTCATTTCAATCGATTTAGAGTTGTGGCAACAAGTTACGATTTTGCTTGTTGTTGGTGCAGTACTTAGTTTTGTTCTGACTCGTCCGTCTCATCCAAAGGTTCAATGAAATTTTTAATTTTCCTTCTGCTGTTGAGTCTTTCTTCTTGTGCCAAATTTGGTTATTTGTGGGAACAGGGTTGGGGGCAAATGGATTTGTTATGGGATGCGGAAGATAACGAAGATGTCCTGAAAGATGAAAAAATTAACGAGCTTCACAAATTAAAAATTCGTCTTATTCAGGATTATAAAAAATATTTTTATGATTTTTATAATAAAACACCGAGTGAGATTTATACGGAGACAACTTTCTTAAATTCACAAGCGGTGACTTACTTAGTTATCGCATCTCCACATAATTACATCAAAGCTCATGAAACCAGTTTTCCATTTTATGGAAAATTTCCTTATTTAGGTTTTTTCAAGAAGCGTTCAGCTGAAAAATATCGCGAAAAAATGCATGAAGAAAATTATGTGACTTATATGCGACCAGTGTATGCTTATTCCACACTGGGAGCTTTTGAAGACCCGATTCTTTCTTCATTCTTTTATTATTCGGATTTTGAATTAGCGAATCTTATCTTTCATGAATTATTCCACACCATCTTATTTGTGAAAAACGATGTCGAGTTTAATGAGAATATAGCCACTTACTTTGCCGAGGAAATGCAATTTTTGTATTTTGAAATGCAAGATGTTGAAATTCAAAAAGCCAAAATCAAAAAACAACAACAGTCTGAACTTAAAAAATTGGTTGTGAGTTTGGCCAGTGAGTTAAACCAGAATTACAAAAAAAGTATTTTAAAATTAGAAAAGTCAGATTCGGAGATGATACTTAATCAATTTCTTGAGGCCCGTTTTTTCCCGGAAGTGAAAAACTTTTGTAAATATAAAAAAATTCTAAGTACCGATTGCTTCCCACTTCAAACGCAATGGAACAACGCAGTTTTCGCAGCGTTTATGACATATGAGAAAGAGCAAGACCTTATTGAGCAAATTCGTAAAGTAAAAGAACTAAGCTTGATTGATTTTTTTATTTATTTAGAAAAAGAGCATAAAGCTTACCAAGATGACTCAGAAAATGATAAAATAAAGTTCAGTGAATTCTTGACCAAGAGAGCTTTAAATTGAAACATGTTTTTTTTATCGATCCACTAGAGAAACTTAATACGCGAAAAGATTCCAGCTTGCTCATGGCGCTGACTTTCAAAAATGCCGGCAAAGAAGTTTATTTCTTATTTGAAAACGATTTTTATATTCTGAATCACGGTCTACCGACACTCGAGGTTTACGAATTCGATGGGAAATTTCATGAAGGTGGCGCATATCTTTCAAGTATGAGTTTGAAAGGCAAGGTCACTACCAAGCTAGAACCAAAGGATGTTATCCATATGCGTTTAGATCCACCGTTTAACGGTCGGTATCTGAAAAATTTATGGCTGCTGGATTTCTTGCATCATCAAGGTGTTCGCATTGTTAATAATCCGAAAGGGATTATGTATCATAATGAAAAACTTTTTGCGTTCAAACAAAAAGACATGTCAGTACATAGTTACACTGGTCAATCGGAAGAGGGTTTTCACTCTTTCATGATCAAACTTAAGGACGCGGGCTTTAAAGAGCTTGTTCTCAAACCAATGGACGGCTTCAGTGGCATCGGTGTTGAGAAACTCGATTTGAATAATAAATACCTGATCGAAGCTTTTAATCGCAAAGTGAAAGAGACTATGGGGCCTGTCATTGCCCAACCGTTTATGGAAGAGGTTTATAAGGGCGAGGTTCGTTCCATTTTCTACGCTGGTCGTGAACTGGGCAGTATCCTTAAAACACCTCAGCAGGGCGAATTTTTAAGTAATATTGCGCAAGGGGCGACCTTTGAGAAGTATACGCTACCATCGAATATTAGAGCGGTTTGTGAAGAGATAGCCTGGGATTTAAAAGAGTATGATGTACCTTTTATCGCCTTTGATATTCTGGGTAATAACATCACTGAAATCAATTTAACCTGTCCGGGATTATTAGTGGAAGTGTCTCATGCCTATAAGACAAATCTCGCAAACGAAATCGTAAAATCTTTTTGATTATTTAAAGTCGTCAGTCGCGTCAGTGGCCACTTGAAGAACAACTCGCCAGCATGATTGATCACGTACTTTCTTTTCCGCTGGGCAATTCACAGTATTGTTGCTGTCTCCGTGAATTTGGCATTCAAAATCCGAGCGTACATCCTCTACAGCGATGACCACTGGGTTGGCGTAAGCCGGTTGGATTGATTGTTTATAAGGGATATCAAAAATTTGTGAACAACTGTTAACGTTGACCGGGGCCTGAGGTGAGTACGAATGCGGAGTTGGTACCATTAAGAATTTTCCTGAGATCGAAGGGTCTGGAACGAGAGCATACATACTAATTTTAAAACGAAGTTTTGTGTAGTTTGGAACACTTTCAGCACCGCTTTTCTTAAACGGACAGCTTGAAGGTTGTGGTAAAACTTTAGCACGTACGCGAAGAGTCGCATCCACGCTGTTTACCAATAAAACGGCATCACTATAAGGTTGTTGTCCTGCCGGAACTGGTGTGTTGTGATTTGGGTTATTTGAATCGTAATAAACGGGAATCCATTCTTTATTTGTACCAGTATAGTTACCGGCCAAAGTCACATCACGAATCATGAGTGGAAAAGCGCCTGAACCATCACCATCTTGCGAAGTTCCGGCACAAGTTGTACCCGAGCCTGGAGTTCCCGCTGTTGTGGTTGTTACCCCAGCAGTGGTTGTCGTGGTGGTGGTGGTTGTATTGCTTTCTGAAGGATCGCTAACAACTTTGGTCTCCTTCACGCAGCTTGCAACGGTCAAAATGATGATAAATAAAATAACTTTTTTCATACCTGAATATAGTATCGGTATTTCCTGGATAAACCTTGATGGAAATAGTTAGTTGTGTAACCCATTGAAATTACATTTGAGAAACCTTACCTGGGTGTTGATCTTGGGTGGGGTTCGGATGTATAGTTAATAGCGTATGGATGATTATCCCAAATGGATAAAGCAACAAATTCCCCAATGTTTTAGTTTTGCCTATACATTGATTCCCGACGAACTTCAGTCGCAACAGCTGGTCATCGACAGTTACGAAGCCACTTTGCTTGATCGTGTTTCCTTTGAAGGAAATGAGAAAGAGCAAATACAGTTAGAGCTTCTCAAACGCATCTACGAACTAGCTGAACGTCGTTCTTATCAATTGGAAGGCCAAGTTTTCTCGGCTGAAAGTATTTCACCTAAAAATGAAATTTATTATTCAAGCTTAGGAATTAAACAGCGAGCAGTCCTCTTTTTGTATCATAAAGCACAGAGAAGTTTGGATGATATTGCGGTCATTTTAAAACTCAAAAGATTTGAAGCGATTGAATTTCTCCATAGCTCACGCAATGGACTCCGTCTGGCCCTCGAAAAAGGAAACGTTAATCTATGATCTCGCTAGATTCTGCTTATAAGACAATTGAAGATAAAAGCTTTCTCTATTTGGACGGAGAACTTAAACACGAAGAGCGCGCTTCGTTTGAAAAAATTCTCTTCGAAAATCCGTACGCCCAAGATTATTTCTTAAAAAAGAAACGTGAACGCGCCAATTTATTGGATGCGATTATGAACAAAATGATCGACGAAGATAGCCGCATTCAAATTGAAAGCGAACTCGATATTTTTATTCAAAAAATCACTAAGAAAAAGAAGATTCAGCCACTTACCTGGTGGGCAAAATTTCTTAAATTAATTCAGGGTTAAATTCACCGTCACTTCGAAGTTATCATCATCATTAATTAACGGTTCTGGTAAATTTTGAATGGTATGAACATCGTTTAAAACTTGCATAAAGTAATCTGTCAGCATTTGTTCGTCACTAAGTCTCAACGTTTGAATTCGCATCAAATTTCCTTCGCGATCGTAGGTGAGAAGGCCAGTGAGTTCTTGCTTGTAATTGGGAATGTGACTCGGGAAATGCGGATTCGAGAAAATAAAACTATTCAAATTTCGATGAAACGAAGCTTGGAAATTTTGTGAAAGTCGCGCGATAAACGACGTGTAAATCAGGTCGAGTTGGTTAAGCCTATCCATGTTTATACCACGAGGAATTTTCACTTTCACATTCATGTTGGTATTAGAAAAAATCGGTGATTGACTCTGGCTAAAAAATGAACCTTGTCCTACTTCCGCTTCAAGCGATTCTTTGCCTCGTTTGATTTTCATTTTGCCAGGAGCGTTTGAAGTGGTGGTCACATCTTCGTTTTCTTCACCGTTTAATTTACCAGTTTCACCCATTGTTTTTGGGCCCTTTTTGGTGCTGCCTTTTTTGAAATATAGCGAGTCTTCTTGGTACTGAGTTTTGGAGTAGCTTAAGAGGTTGGCCATGCGATCACTTTTAACTTCTGAGTAGCGTAGATAGGCATGATTATCAAGTGAACCTTCATCAATTCCGAGCAGTTTTACATGAACTATTTGGCGTGCCTTTTGGACCTTTTGTTCTTCGGTTGGAGGAGTGTAGCCAAGAAAATGCTCTAGCCCACTGGTGGACATCAATAGCAAATGGATACCTAATGAAAGGATGAGGAATAGAGGATAATTTCGCTGGTTTTTCATTCGGTAGAAAACCTCCGGGAGTATCATAGTACTCCTAGAGTTCCAGGGCCATAACCACCGTGTACTGAGTAAATATTATACGGTGCGTCATCGCGTTAATTCCCCTCTAAAACGGTCATATATGTCCTACTTGACTCGAATGCCCCTATGCGAGGAGAATATTAAGTGGGGATTTCCTTTAAACAACCCCTAGCAATCCATGGATGGGTGGTTATATGAGTATCAAAGAATTCGCCGGTGTTTGGTTTACCCCTTCAATCAGAAAGAAAATTTCGCTACTGAGTAGTGTGGTTTTAACTGTTTCGATTGGTCTCTTCGTTAAATCAACCGACAATGTTCAACAATCAAGTCTGCTCAGCACTGGAATCAATACCTGTTTTCAGCGCCTGACTCAAACTTATACTTCGCTGGTGATTTCCAGCCAGACTTCACCCTACGTACAAGAAGCTTTCACGAGTTTAACTGGTGAATGTTTCGCGGAACTTGCGAGTAAATTTCAAACTTCTTATCTGCAAGCCGACGAAGAGCTTGAAAAGTTCATCAACAACTTAGGTTCAGATGCACATTGGTTTAATAAGCGCGCACAATCGATTAAATCGGTGACTGTGGATGAAGAGCAAGATGAATTTTCATTGGAAGATAACACGCCAAAACAAGATGACTTAGCGATTGGTAAATTTGAAAAACTAGAAGCGCTTAAAGATAAAACTTTAGACGTGATTGAATACAATCTTGTTCGTATGAGCCAGTACGCGAATTACTTAAGCTCACTCATTTTAACTTCAGCGTTACTAACTCTGTTCTCATTCGGCTTTTACCTGCGTTCACTTCGTTATTCATCGGGTGAGGCGAGAGTGCTAGCGGGGGAAATTGAAACGTTAAACGCGAAAAAAGAATTTCATGATGCTCAAAAAATTGAAAAACTAATGGTCGGCATTTTACGTAAAGCAAATCTCGGTTCAGTGGCAGATTTCTTCCTGAACTATCATGAGAGTCTACTGCTCAAAACAGCTAACGGTGAAATTTCGACAGATGCGACACCAGCAGCACAAAACCTTTGGGCCGATGATGATGCTGTTGTAACGACCGATTTACAAGTGCCAGTGGCGCAAGTTGAGAGCATCAATCTGAACTCAGCTTTTGCTGAAGTCATAGCTCTACTTTCAAAGAAAGCTTTCACTCATGGAGTGATCATCGATTTTGATGTGGATGAAAATCTTAATGTCGTCGGGAAAGAAGAAGCGCTCATGCAGATTCTTTATACGGCAATTGATAATGCGATTAACAACTCTTTAAGCCATAACCGTGGCCGCAAGATTAGTATTCGCAGTAAGCCGTTAGGTAGCACGATTTATTTAAAGATTTTAGTTATTGGTCATTGTTTTAATACCGGGTCACTTGAGTATGTGAGCAATGGTGGGGCCAACACTGATTCTCCTGATGTAGAAGTAAGTTTAAAGCTGTGCCAAGCACTGATTAAAGATGTAAATGGAAAGATTGTTCTGCGAAATATTTTCGACGAAATGGGCAGCTTAACGGGTTCATCAACTGAGTTGCTCTTTGATCGTAGCGCCAGTGGTAAACATGTGGCAGAAGCTGAAACACGCACTGAGAGTCCAAGTCATGATGAAGCTAAACCTCGTTTAGTTTCGGTCGTGAAGGGTTCTAAACGTGAACTTCGAAAAGAACTTTTAAATAATTAGAAATTTAATATAAAGGTGACGGGACCGTCATTCACGAGCGAAACCTGCATGTTTTCGCCAAAAATACCTTTTTCGACTTTTAATTCACGTTCCTCAAGCTTCTTATTGAAGGTATAGTACATAAGCTTTGCTTCTTGTGGTGGCATGGATTTATCAAAACTTGGGCGATGACCTTTCTTTCCATCCCAGCTGAGAGTGAACTGGCTTACCGATAAAATAGCGCCATTGATTTGTTTCACGTTAAGATTCATCTTGCCCGCTTCATCTTCAAAAATACGCAGGTTAACCACTTTTTCGATTGATTCATCGACCGCCGCCATGGTGTCACCGGCTTCAAAACACACGAACAGGAGAAGGCCTTGTTGAATTTCGCCCGTCGTTTTTCCGTTAACTGTTACCGACGCGCTTTTGACCCTTTGTAAAACCAATTTCATTAAAAATACCTTTTGCTCAGTTCTTGGTAGTTCAGTTTATCGTTGGCCAAATTCTTCAGTTGGTAGAAAGCGGCTTCGTCCAGGTTGGAGTTATAGAAGTATTTCGCGAAAAAGTCTGCCCCAATTTTCAAATCTTCATTAGAAATTTTGATATGCAAATGTTCACCAATGAGCGCTCCCATTTTTTTTGCCATTTTATAAACTTGAAAGAAAGAGCGTTTTTCAAAGAAAGAGGTCTCAAACTTTTTGGAATCAATCAGCTTCAATAGATTTACTGCGTGTCTATCTTCTTCTGCAATTTTCTTGAAATCCGAATAGAGATTACACTTGCGATGAGGGTTTAAGAATTTTGAAAGCAGATAACTATGAGTGAACAAAAAAACAAAGTAGGTAAAGAACTGCGGTTTGGTTTTAAACAGTTCTTTTGATTGATGAAGTTTGTTCACTTGTTCAGAACATAAAAAATAGATGTGTACGAGCGCGAGCGAAATCATTCTGTTGGCCGAATAGTTTGAGCAATAATAAGAATTCGTCATCGGTAAACGTAAAGATTCGTTTTTCTCAATACACTCTTTCACAAAACTCTGCATGGTCTTCAGTGGTAGTTTGGAAGTTTTATTTTTTAATTGCTTTATCGACTTATGATCAAAGAGATTAAAATCATCCAAAGTTTGTGTCAGCTGTTGGGGCTTCAAAAGATCCAAGTAAATCTTGATCACTTGCAGGAAGTTATCTTGGGTTTCATTATTAAAAGTTTTGAGGCCATTTTCTAGCGTGTATTCATGCAGGTCAAATTCAGGATCATCAGCATAGTTTTCGTACCAATAAACTTGACTTTCATATTTAAGCCATGGGGGAGAGTTGTTAAGGCAAAACTCATTAGCATTATATTTAAAAATTTGTTCACCAATGTGGAGTGTGGCCAGAAAAACTTCATCCAGGTTTTGGTGAATAATTGAATGACGTGTTTTAGAACAATTCATTTTCACTAATTGTGGAATTTTATTTGGCAAGATATGGAGTTCACCAAAAAGCACAAGCAATGGCTTGGTTGGAAACTTTTTCATTTGTGTCGCTATTAGCGCTGCTGCTTTCTTATCTCGCGCGCTGAGTTTTCCTTCAGAGTTGAGAGCGACAACTGAAACTTTATTTTTTTTGCAGAAATCAAAAATTTGACGGTAATGGCTCCAAGGAAAACGCCAAGACTCGGTGTAATTAATTTCATCTAAAAATTCCATCTCGGTAATATGTCCGGCAAGAAAATGATCCAGTGTTTTTTGTTTGTTGGCTTGAATGAATTCGATGCCGATAGTAAGTCCCGCACGATTCATATTTAAAATCTGTGCGATTCTTAAAACATTTTTAATATTGTGATCAAATGTGTGGAAGTCACCGATATAGACGACGTTAGAACAAATCAAACTCTGAATAAATTCGTCTTCAGCACAAATTTGAAAATTGCGTGAATTATAATAACTTTGATCTTTGCGATAATTTTTTAATTCTTTGCTGAGTTGGGTTTCATTATCAAGTACGCGAGTCTTTAGATATTTTAATAAATTGACCTGAATGTCGCTGATTTGATTTTCCAACATTCTTTTATTTTAACAGGTAATACTAATCTAGGGAGATACTTTGATTAAGAAGTTGAGAAAAAAGTTGAGAAACTTTATCATGTAATTTGATTAGTTCGTTACGAGAATTTTTCACCAGATTTAATTGCTGGCTTAAGGCGCTATGCTCCGGCACTAAAAGTGATTTAAGAATATATGAAACCGGCTTGTTCATAACAAATTGGAGAAGATAGTTTAAGAACTTCATTAACAGGTTTGGCCCAAAAATCTTGACCACACATTCTTCACCACTAAAGAATTCAAGACCATTGAGAACCTGCCCCTGAATCACATGTTCTGAAGTTTTAATCATGGTTAAGTTTCTATCCAGCATCGATTTATCTTTTTGGCAGAAATCAATAAAGATTTGTTCGTTCTGCTCCAGCAATGGTTTTAGTTTTAACTTAGGTAGTGAATTTCTAAATTCTTGTGAAGCAAAAATATTGTGTAAGTCATTCGTGTCGAGTGAGCTCTTGCTTAAAGCTTCTTGTGTATTATGTTTTAAATAGGCAAGCACACTTAGTACGGCATTTGGATAATTTTTATAAATAGTCATCAGCAAAATTTGTGAAGCAGTTAAATGCTGGCAAATATTTTTCGCTGAATCATTATTAATTTCGTTAGCGGGAACGGAGAAATATTTGAAAGCTTCTGTCACATGCACTGGAGCTTCTTTATGTTGCGCTAATAATTTTGGAACTAGTAGCGATGAAATTTTAGCTTTAGCTTTTTTCATCTGGCCCATGAAGGTTAATTCAATAATTTCATGACCAAGCTGTGATTGGAAAAATTCACGTAACAAATTAATATTAAGATTTGGAATTTTTGGTCTTAAACCAAAATATTCGCATTGAGTAATTCCGCATTCTTGGATTTTTGCTTGTAGTGTTGTCGCACTTGAAATCTCGAGCTTAATCTTATTGCTACGGCCATCAATCAAAAGTAGGTAAGGGAATTTAGGCGTATGTGGAGCAAGTTCACCTATGTCCAATGCACCATTGCCCATGTAAGCATCCAATGTTTCAACTGGATAAATATTAAAGAAAAGATCGAGTGAGAAAGTTGAATTGAGTAAATTCTTAAAGAATGATGGATGTGTAATTTTATTCTGGTCTTTATTGCTAGAGTGAACCAGGCGTCCGTCGATAACTGCATCTTGATAAAATTCTAATGAGAAATTATTCGCGAAATCTTTGCGATAAATAACTGGAACGTTAAAAAGGTTTTTGCGATAAAAACTTTGCAATTCATCGGTAATAGTTGAAAACTTTTGAAAAGTTGAAAGTTCGGCATTGATACGGAAACAAAGACCGATATTGTTACTGCTTGAGTGGTTTTTCTTTGAGAAAATGAAAATATAATTGGGGACTTCGCCTTTGCCTTTCACATCTTCTAGTTCAAACATCCCTTCAAAGTTTAATGTTTGAAGAAGTTGATCGATTTTTTCTTTTTGTGATGGAATAAAAAGATTTTTATTACTCATCACGATCATTTTCCCACCATCCTTCAACGATTCGGATTCCGTGTTGATTTGATGATAGATATGAAAGTAAGGATTGTTTTTTGGAGTATTGGAAATATTGAGCACCACGCGGTCGTAGCTTGATTGTGTGTCCTGCGTATCTTCTAAAAAACTTGGTTGAACTTGATTTTTTGTTTTGCGATTAATTAAAGAGTCTTTTGAAACATTACTTAAAAATGAAATTAATGGATGTTGCTGAATTTTCGCGACATCGACTAAGAAGGTAATGAACTGCAATTCATTAAAGAGTTTTAAATAAAGACCTGTGCTGAAATCATTGCCTTTGAAATCCGGGCAAATGATTTGTTTCCACTTTATTTCTTTATTATTGTTCTGAGCTAACCAATGTGAATTGGCGATACACTCAAGATAATCACCAGTGTATTTGGTGCTAATGATTTCTAGACCACATTGAGCGCCATTTACTGCGGTTGGGAGTTGGTGGTGATTGGCGCAATGTAACCAAGTTGGATAATTAATAATTAATGAATTTAAAAACAAACCAAAATTTCGATGAGAAAGAGTGTGAGAATAGTGGTTTTCGTTCTTAAATTGCTGAGACTGTTCTGATGTTTTTTTGATGATTTCTGAGATGGTAATTTCGGTTGAGATTTCTGATAATTTCGCTAATTCATCGGCCAAGTGATGCTCTGGACGGTACCAACTGTAAATATTTGTTTCAAGCGCTTTCGAACGTAGTTCAGTCGAGCCACCTTTCTTAAAAATAGATGTGATTAAGCTGGTGGGATTAAAAAAGTTTTTTGTTTCGAGTTTCTGATTATTTTCTAAAGCAATTTTTGAAATAAAACGTAACTTTAAAAAATAAATAATCGCCACTCTTTGAGCGTATGCATGAATGAAGTGAGCGAGAGTTTGATCGTATTCTGATTTTTCTAATTTTACTTCGTTCCAAAATTTTTGATGGCCATCAATCGCGTGAAAATTTAACGATTGCTCAGCAAGGAAAGAAACAAATTCTTGATAGATTTGAATCTGTAAGGTGCGATTAAACTGATTGGAAAGAAATTGATTTTTAACATCATCACAAATTTTTTCAAACAGATTTTCAAAGCGTAAATAGGTTTTAGATTTAAGCGATTCACCGGTCCAGCCAGGAGTTAAAAAGCTCGCAGGATTAAATTCAAGGCCCGAAGGAATCGAAGTTTTAAATGCTGGAGTAAAGTTAGGAAATAATTCTGAGGGACAAAAATTATTTGTCGATGTAGTCGTAAATACATCCCTGTTCACTACTGGTGTAGTAACAGTTTGCGCTTCATTTTTCAGCCAATTCTTGGCGTAGAAGGGCGAGTTATTCAATCAAGAACTCCTGCGAATAAATAATTTTTATAGAATCCCACTCAAAACAGTAGATCTTTTTAAACTAATCCGAGCATGTTT
This sequence comes from Bacteriovoracaceae bacterium, assembly GCA_016786485.1. Lineage (GTDB taxonomy): Bacteria > Bdellovibrionota > Bacteriovoracia > Bacteriovoracales > Bacteriovoracaceae > JAEUWD01. The sequence continues at coordinate 29,717 of JAEUWD010000060.1, forward strand.
GTCATGAAAATAATTCCTCTTTTGTATGGAAAGTTTATGACGCTAAAGTTTTCACTGATTCATTCGATAGGGTTAAAGAAACGTTGTTTAAAAACATCGGAAAACAAGGAAGAGATATGAGTCAAAATGACGCACCTGAGAAAGGCTTTAATGACGAGGAACTCAAAGACATCATGGATGAAATTGAGAATCTCGAGAAAGAGTTTGCGGAAGACGCACCTGAAACTAGCCCAGTTAGTCATACTTCTTCTTCTGATGTCGACATGGAAGTAGAGAAGGCAATGGTTGAAGAACCAGTTGCTAAGCCAAACCGTGTTCATCCTTTCAAAAAACATTCTGGTTCCGGCAGCAAATTACATTTTCGCGTAGAAGGTGAAATGCATGTCGAACTAAGTTTCGAAATCGCTGGTCGTATGGTTCAACTTTTTGTGGATCCAGTTGCTGGACTTACAATTGAGATGGAAGACGGCGCGAAATTCTGCTTGCCAGTAGATAAAAAAGCCGCGTAATCTTCGGCCATGTCAATTTCCATTCTTGGCGGTTACGCCAGAAATTTTAAAATCAATGTTATTGATCATGAATTGCTTCGTCCGACTTCCGTCATGCTACGACGTCGTTTGTTTGATGCTCATCAAGATTTAAGCGATTATCATTTTATCGATCTTTGCGCTGGCACAGGTGCGATGGGTTTAGAAGCGCTTTCTCGTGGTGCAAGCCTGGCCACTTTTGTTGAAAAAAATCCAAAATTCTATCGAACTTTGAAGGAAACTCTTAAGAGTTTCGAGGAAAAATACTCTGAAGCACAGCTCGTTAGCGAGTGTGGAGACTGTTTAGGTTTTTTTAAAAAATGGCAGACACAATATCTGGCCTTGTCCGAGGCCGAAAAAGCCAAGGTCATTTTGTTTTTTGACCCACCCTATGAGCAAACCAAGCTTTACGAAGAGTTTTTTGCTTTCCTGACTGAGGACTGGTTTTGTGGCCAGCTTTGGGTGGAGGGAGACCGTCAAAAAAATTACGAAATTGCTTATTATAAAAAATGGTTTTCCAAAGAATTCAAAGAGTTTACTCAAGGCACTAGTTACATTCTTATTTTTGACTATCGCCGCTAAAGCGCATACATTAAAAACATCAAAGGAATTTTGTGAAGAAAGCCATTTATGCCGGAACGTTTGATCCTTTTACCATTGGACATTTAGATATCGTGAATCGAGCACTTGGTTTGTTCGATGAACTCACGGTTTTAGTCGCGGTTCCACCGCAAAAAACGCCTTTTATTTCGGCCAAAGATCGTTTGAAACTTTTAAATGAATTATTCAGCAAAGAAAAAAAAATTAAAGTCGATTCTTGGGATGGACTTATTGTCGATTATGCACGAGAGCACAAGATCCCTTATTTAGTGAGAGGTTTAAGACCAACCGGAGACTTCGATTCTGAGTTTCAAATGGCGTCAATGAACAGTCGCTTAAATGATAAATTAGATACTGTTTTTTTAGTGACGGGTGAAAATCTGTATTATATTTCTTCCTCGCTGGTGAAAGAAATTTATAGCCACAATGGGGACATAAAACCATTTGTACCTGCTAACATTGCAAAATATTTAAAAGATAAAAAAGGAAAATAATTATGTTTTTGAGTTCTCGCGTGATGGCCGCTAACGAAAGTATCACACTCAAAATTAATCAGACCGTTGTGAAAATGGGTGAAGCCGGCAAACGAGTTTTCAACCTAACAGCAGGCCAACTTCCTTTCAAACCAATGACTCAATTCATTGAGAAAATTAATGCTCAAACCAATTTTTTAAAAAGTTATCAATATTCTCCAGTGGCTGGTTTTGAAGATTTGAGAAAAAAAATTCTCGACTATACGCAAACGAGCCGTGATATCAACTTCAAAAACGGTGGCGAAGAATTTGATGTCGTTTTAAGTAACGGTGCTAAACATTCGATCTATAACGTCTTAGGTGCTGTAGTTGATCCAAGTGATGAAGTGATTTTACTGGCGCCGTATTGGGTTTCTTATCCTGAAATGATCAAATTTTGGGGCGGAACTCCGATCTGTATCGAAAGTTTTTCTTATGATGGTTTCACCCCTGATTTAGATAATATTCGCAAAGCGATTTCAAGAAAAACCAAAGCTATTATTTTAAACAGTCCAAACAATCCAACGGGAATTTCGTATTCAAAAAAGTGGATGGAAGAATTTGCAAAACTAATGATTGAACATCCTGAAATTTTGATTATCAGTGACGAAATTTATTATGAAATTGCCTATTTTGATCCGAAGCCAACATATTTTTACCAAGCTCACCAAGAATTATTAGCAAGAACCATTATTGTTGATGGTATTTCAAAATCTTTGGCGTGCACGGGTTTGCGAATGGGGTGGGCGATTGGTCCGAAAAAAATTATTGCGGCCATCACTAAACTTCAAGGTCAAACAACTTCTGGTCCAAGCAGTTTAATTCAACGTGCGATGGCCGAATTTGATTTTTCAAAATTAGATGAGTTTTTAGTTCCAGTGCGAAACCATTTACGTAAAAATTCAGAAATTTTACGTGAAAAATTTCGTCAACATTCACTTTCTAATTGTTGGTATCAGTCAACTTCTGCTTTTTATTTCATGATTGATTACAAGCGCACACCATACTTCGAAAAAATGGGTCGCCCAGACGAAGATTTGGCCAATGAAATTTCCTTAAAGCTACTGGATGAGACAGGAATTGCCGTCGTTCCAGGTAGTGATTTTGGTGCTCCGAATACTGCTCGCATGAGTATTGTTCTCGAAGAGGGCCCATTTACTGAAGCTATGGACAAATTAACCAAATTTCTCTCTCAAAACGCGTAGGTTTTTCCTCCCCTTAGGACTTTGCTTTTAGTAAGTTACAATGTTTGTAGCAAGGTTTTGTTTAATCCTATAGGGGATAAAAATGCTCAAATATTTGTATGCTTTTTTGCTACTACCGTTTTTTCTCGCCTGCACACCTGAAGGCGAAGTTCTGGTCGAGCAAGAGATCGAAAAAGCCAAATTATCTCTCACCACAAAAAACTGTGCTTCAGCGATCACCATTCTAACGAATTTAGGAAATCAACCGGAAAACCCAAAATACTTAGCAGCTCTGGCCTCCGCTTATGCTTGTCGCGCAGGTTTTGATGAACGCGTTTTATTTTTGAATGACATTGCTTTACTCGATGCGAGCTCCAACGATACGGTTATCGGATCAATCACACTCTTTTCTACTTCACCAGAAACGATAGCAGACAGTGCGACCTATACCGATCTCCAGCTCGGTATCAACACTTTACTTTACGCCGGTGGTGTAACGGAGCCGAGTAGTGCTGCGAGAGAATTAATTTTTGGAACAAAACATAATAATGATCTCAATCTGCAAGCCTTGTACATGTTGCTCGCACAAGTTGGAAAATATTTTTATTTGTATGGTGATGCCGATGGAACAGGACTTAAGGGTGGTGGAGCTGGTAACAATTGTCTCTATAGCTACACTGATCCGATCGCCCAACTGGCGATAGACTCCGTTGCTGGTGATAGCTGCGATAGCTCAGAAACAGGTCATCCGGATTTGAACGCAGCTCCAGGAGACGCCGATTCACTTCGCCGAGTTTGTGAAGGTTATGTTTTATTAACCAATCTTCTCGACGTGATGGAGAATACGACTTTCCCTGCTGCGACTGACTTGGGCGATATCAATACCTCGCTCGTTGGTGTCGTTAACCAATTGAAAAATACTCCAGGGCAATATTGTCAAGATCCCGCTTTGCCTGCGGGTATTTGTGATGAAAGAAGCCAATCTGATTGCGAAACCTTCTACGCCGTTCCTGCAAATTTTGATCTCATGCAGAGATTTTTTGCCGCCGTTTTGGAAACCATCTTCATATGAAAGTTTTTTTAGCTTTCTTCATACTGATAATGAATGTTTCGCTCGCGAGCGAAATTCATTATTTGCTAAGAAGCCCACGCGGACTTTTGATGGGTGATGCGTACACCACTGTGGCCAAAGACAGCTTTGCGATTTTTTATAATCCGGCCAGCCTAGCTCGTGCGCACGGTTTTACGATGACACCGCTTAATCCTCAGATTCAAATGCCAAACATTCTGAGTGATACGGATAAATTTTCGAATTTGCCCGATGATCCCGTCGCTGTTAGCAATGAGTTTTTAGGTTATCCGATTCACTTGGCTTCATCAGTAGCGCCAGGTTTTCGGATGGGTCCTTTTGCTTTCAGCGCTTATGTGAATTCCAACACCAATATCATGCTGACCAATGCCGTTCAGCCGACAATGGATTTGGATTACCGACTCGATCGTGGCTTCATGACCGCTTACGCATTTCCGATTGGTAGCAACCGTGTAACAGCCGCGGGAGGAACACAATTATCCATGGGTCTGACTCTCAGATATAATAAACGAAAAGAAATCAAAGATTCTTATCCCTTGTTTGGAACAACACTTTTGGATATTTTGGAAACTAGTCCCGACAGCTTGAGTGATTTGATGGATCAGTTTTCTCCAGCAGAAGGACGCGCGTGGGGATTTGATCTGGGTTTTGAGTACATCATGAAAGGTGGTGGTTCGGAATTGATTTTCGGACTTTCTTTCATGGATGCACTTGGAACGAAATATACTTCGGTTGATCCCAACAATCTTGTGGCAAAACAAGAAATGCAAACCAACATGGGGGTTTCTTTCAAGCAATCTTTGGGGGTAGGTCACCTTATTTTGTCGGCGGACATTCATCCGGTGATGGAGCAGGTGGATATGACTCGCAAACTTCACTTTGGAGCGGCCTTGGATTTTGGCTTGATTGAAGCACTGGCGGGCTATAATGCGGGCTATATGAGTTATGGTTTTGGTCTCGATTTGTATGTTTTTGAGTTGTACGCTGGTCTTTATGAGATTGAAGTCGGTGTCGATGCTGGTCAAAAGAAAAGCAAGCGGGCCCTCGTATATTTAAATCTTGCAGAGTTTCATTTTGATTTTTAAATTTGAATATTGCCCTAGTGTGATTGAAGTCTTAAACTAAAATCTAAGTTCTTTCACGGAGGGAATATCTGAGTAAAACCTTTTTAATTGATACCAACGTCCTATTATTCGATCCTTATTCAATAATGAAATTTGGTAAAAACAAAGTTTTTATCCCACTTATCGTGGTTGAAGAGTTAGATCGTTTCAAAAAAGATCAAAGTGAAAACGGAAGAAATGCCCGCGAGTTTGCGCGTACGATTGATAAACTTCGTAAGGCAGGATCACTCACAAAAGGTGTGCAGTTAGAAAATGAAGGTATGCTTTTTATTTGTGCTGTTCCGCAACCGGACATGTCGAAAGTTAAAGGTATCGATTTAAATCTAAATGACAACGTCATTCTGGCCAACGCTCTTAGCTTGCAGCAGTCAGGTGACAAAGTTATTTTAATTACCAAAGATATCAACCTGAGAATTAAAGCTGACGCGCTTAATGTTGAATCAGAAGATTATGAAACAACTCATGTGACTTTAGATGAACTTTATTCAGGTCATCGTGTCTATGAAACAACTGCTGAACGAGTTTCAACTTTTGAAAAAGATCGTTTTTTAAGTCTGGAAGCTTCAGAAATTCCAGGTCTAGTTTCAAACGAATATTTGATTATTAATGAAAAAGGTAACCCGGGAAGACGTGCGCTGGGACGTTATCATCAAGGGAAAAAAGGGATTGTTCCTCTGATTAAGCCACGCGAAGGTGTTTGGGGAATTTATCCAAAAAATCTGGAGCAACAATTTGCCATGGATGCACTTTTAAATCACGAAATCAATCTCGTCAGTATGGTTGGTAAAGCGGGTACAGGTAAGACGCTTCTCGCGATTGCCGCTGGCCTCGAAGCTACCATTGGTAAACAACAATATTCACGTGTGCTCGTTTCAAGACCGATTATTCCCATGGGACGTGATTTAGGTTTTTTACCGGGTGACGTGAATGAAAAATTAGGTCCATGGATGCAACCGATTTTTGATAATATTGATTTCTTATTCGGAAATCAGCGTGCAAAAAATGAAATGACCACATGGGATGAGTTGATTAATCAAGGCTTACTACATGTTGAACCTTTGACTTATATCAGAGGTCGTTCACTTCCATCACAATATATGATTGTCGATGAAGCACAAAACTTATCACCACACGAAATTAAAACCATTATTACTCGTGCCGGTGAGGGGACAAAAATTGTTCTTACTGGTGACTGCGAACAGATTGATAACCCATATTTGGATTCAATCAATAACGGTCTTGCTTATTGTATTGAACGTTTAAAAAACGAAGACATCGTTGCACATACTACGCTTAAAGTCGGAGAGAGATCTCCGTTGTCGGAAATCGCAAGCAAACTGTTATGACTTCCGCTGGCAGCGTTAAGCATTACCGAAAACATTTGCGGGCCCCGCTGTACGATAATATTTTATTCGAAGATGATAATTACGTTTTTAAGGCGCGAACACTTAATATTTCAGAGGGGGGAATTCTGCTGGATGCTCTCCCACATTTTCCCGCCAAAGAATCAGTGGGCATCTTAGTTCCCGTTCCACAATTTCCTCAATTTAAAAATTTTTCATTGGAAAGATTAAAAGATTATTCACAAGAATTATTTCCGAAAAAAATTCTACCGATGAAAGTCACAATGGTTCGTCGCGAGACCGAAACAACTTCCGTTGATGATGTTTTTCGCTCTAGAATTGGTGCTGCTTTTGTTTCTGCAGACCATCAAACAAAAAAAATCATTAGTGACTATGTTGACGTTTTCGTCAGCAACATCGTTTACCTGCAGGCCATCCTTGATCAGGTCAACGTTGATAAGACCAGCCTGGAAAAGGTCAAAGTCTTAAGCCACATTCTTGGCTACCGCAATCTTAATAAAATTGCGCTTCTTCGCAAGCTTGTCACCCACGATTACCAAAACCTTCAATGGTAAGAAACTCAGATCGCCTGAGTTCTTTGCGCACTTAAAATTTTAAGTGTTTCGCTCATCCCATTAATTGAATTGGTTTTCACTGGCGAAAAATTAATTCTTGATGAAATCTCACCTAAGATTAATTTACCTCGCTGGATCATTTCACTCTCAAGATGCTCATTACTTAGTCCCTCGATAAGCGCCTTAACCTCGTACTCAAGTTCGTTGTCATTTAACAACTTTAAGTAATTTGAGTAATACTGGCCTGCCTGCTCTTCGTGCTTCTTGCGCTTAACTTCGGCCAAGGAATAAACATTTACAAAACTCTTCTCATCCATAATCAACTCCCACCTTGTTTAAGATTCCTTAAGAAGATTTGTCGCTCTCATTCAACAAACTTCTCATGCATAAATTATCAAAGTGAATGGAATAAATGTGAAGTCGGCGAAATTGCAAATGTAATTTTTACTCAGTGAGGTAGCAGAGCAGTATCTAAAATCATTACAGCTAGTAAGATATTTTGAGAAGTAAGGAAATGCCAGAGAGATGAACCCTCTGGCATTTATAAAAAAGGCAATTATTTCTTGTTAAAGTACTCTTGAGAACCTTTTGGATCTGGCTTCATAGTAGCATCACCTTCATTCCAACCGGCCGGACATACTTCACCGTGCTTAGCTGTATATTGGTAAGCTTTAACTAAACGAAGCGTTTCATCAACACTTCTACCAACTGACAAATTGTTGATAGTTGAATGTTGAATCACGTCGTTATTATCGATGATGAAAAGACCGCGAAGTGCGATACCAGCATCTTCCATAAGAACTTGGTAGTCACGAGCAATTGTTTTATTTAAGTCAGCAAGAATAGGGTACTTAATTTCGCCTAAGCCACCTTTGTTGCGTGGAACTTGTGTCCAAGCTAAGTGAGAAAAGAATGAATCAACTGAACAACCGATAATTTCGCAATTCACTTCTTTGAATTTGCTAACAGCATCTGAGAACGCGATGATTTCTGTTGGACATACAAAAGTAAAATCTAATGGGTAAAAGAAAAGAATTTTCCACTTACCTTTGTAATCTTCAAGTGAAAGTTGTTTTTCGGCACCGTTTACAAGTGCACCTGCCTTAAAATTTGGCGCTTTGTTTCCGACTAATCGACTCATGATATTCTCCTTTGGATATAACTTTTAAACTTGAGCTACTTTATGACTTCTATTTCCCCATGTAAAGCCACGAAAAAAAGTGTAGAATAAAAAAATACTTAGGGTTGTATAAGAGATTTAAGTAACCATATTAAAGATAATAAATACTTCTCACTCGTAGGAGACACACATGACAGGGCCAAAGTTGTACATTCCAAATCCAATCGTTATTGAACAAACTGCTCGAGGAGAGCGTCAATATGATATCTATTCAAGATTATTACTTGATCGAATTATTTTTTTAGGAACAGAAGTTAACGATACTGTGGCAAATTTAATTGTCGCTCAAATGCTCTTTTTAGAGCAATCCGATGCTGAAGCGCCAATTCACTTTTATATTAACAGCCCAGGCGGTAGCGTTTATGCCGGACTAGGTATCTACGATATTATGCAACACGTAACATGCCCTATTCATACTTATTGCGTTGGTTTAGCTGCGTCGATGGGATCTCTGCTGCTTCAAGCGGGGACGGAAGGATTTCGTTATAGCATGCCTCACAGCCGTATTATGATTCACCAGCCCTTAGGTGGTGCAAGAGGTCAGGCAACAGATATTGAAATTCAGGCAAAAGAAATACTTGAACTTAAACGTCAATTGAACAATATCTATGTAAAGCATACGGGCCGAAAGTACGAAGAGGTAGAAAAGGCTTGCGACCGTGACAATTATTTAAGTCCTGATAAGGCAAAAGAATTTGGACTTATTGATAAAGTTATCGAGCCGAAAGGCAAGTTCGCAAAAGCTCTGTAGTAAGCTAAGTTGACGAGGAGATGGCATGGCCAAGAAAGAAGCGTACGCAACATTGAATTGTAGTTTTTGTGGGAAATCACAAAAAGAAGTGAAGAAATTAATCGCTGGTCCAGGTGTTTACATCTGTGACGAGTGTATTGAGTTGTGTAACGATATTATCTATGAAGATTCAGTGAAAGCTTCAACGACTGCAACATTGGATAATGTTCCGAAGCCAAGTGAAATTAAGACGCATCTTGATCAATATGTTATCGGCCAAGAGCGTGCAAAAAAAATTATTTCAGTTGCTGTACATAACCACTATAAGCGTATTGCTCACCGTCCAGGTCGTGGCAGTGATGATGTTGAATTACAAAAATCAAACATTCTTTTAGCAGGTCCAACGGGTTCTGGTAAAACTCTTATCGCTCAATCATTAGCTAAATTTTTGAACGTTCCTTTCGCAATTGCCGATGCAACTTCATTAACTGAAGCTGGTTACGTAGGTGAGGACGTTGAAAATATTATTTTAAATCTTCTTCAAAACTGTGATTTCGATATTGAACGTGCTCAACGTGGTATCGTTTATATCGATGAGATCGATAAGATTGCTCGTAAGTCTGAAAACCCTTCTATTACTCGTGACGTTTCAGGCGAAGGTGTTCAGCAAGCTCTATTAAAGTTGATTGAAGGTACAGTGGCTTCAGTTCCTCCGAAGGGTGGACGTAAGCATCCTCAACAAGAATTTTTACAAGTAAACACGGCCAATATTTTATTTGTTTGCGGTGGTGCTTTTGTTGGTCTGGATAAAATCATCGAAAAACGTATGACTAAAAAGCCACTAGGCTTAGGCGTAGCTTCAGAGAAAAAATCAAAATCATTGGTTGAAGAGTTTGGTGGGATTGAGCCAGAGGATTTAACACGTTTTGGATTGATTCCTGAGTTCATC
>JAEUWD010000016.1 GCA_016786485.1 Bacteriovoracaceae bacterium
TAAAAATCACGGGACTCATTCTAAAACCTTTCTCGCGCGAACAAATTCTCACCACCATTAAATTGGCATTAGGAGAAGTTAAGCAGTGAACGCAGAGGCAGAAAATATTTCTAATGGATTTAACGTCTTGATCGTAGATGACGAACAAAAGATTTGTAATCTGATCAAGGTGTTTTTATCTATGTCGCCTGAGTTCGATAAAATCGTAACTGCCAATAATTCACTTCAGGCGATCCAAAAAATACAAAATCAACGCTTCGATTTAGTTATCGCAGATTTTAAAATGGAAGGAAGAACAGGGATTGAACTTATCCATCAAATTGCGAAGGCCTATCAGAACAACCCAATCAAATACATGCTCATTTCCGGAGCTCTTCAAAAAGAAGATGTTCAACTAGCGATCAACAGCGGTATCAAACACATCGTGGTAAAACCTTTTTCACGTAATCAATTGCTCTCGAAAGTTTACGAGGTCATGAATATTACTGAACCAGCAGGTAATCACAGTAAAGACGAATCAGAAGATCAATAAAAGCGTGATGGTTTTTTACGGCTTGGGCCTAACATCTTAAGTAGATTAAGAAAATCATGCTCATCACTACCTACAACGTTGTAGGCAAGATAAGAATATTTATCAACGAAGCGATACTGACCGATTTTGAACAACTCAATATCGTGTAATAAACAAAGCTTTATTTTATGTGAGCGACCTTCTTCGCGATAAACAAATGCATCAAAAACAGGGACCGTTTCAGGTAGCTGGAACAAGTGCTTACAAATAACACATTGATGTTTGCTCATGCCCTCTTATCGGTCCTTGCCCAATTATTATTTACTAATTCCCAAAATTCGTTTAAATTAGCTAGCTAAGTATTTAATTTAACTAGCTTTTTAAAATCAAGGACTTAGCGATGATTCGAATGTATGGGATACCTAATTGTGACACGGTTAAAAAGGCCAAGGCGCATCTATTTCAATTAGGTGTGAATGACTTGGAATTCGTGAATCTGAAGACCGTAATCCCTACTGAAGAGCTTATACTCCAATGGAAACGTGCCTTTGAAGGTCAGTGGCCAGTAAATACCAAAGGTCCAACCTACCGTAAAATTAAAGAGAAATTTGAAGCTGCCAACGATAAAGCAAAAATCAAAATACTCCAAGAAAATACCTCGGCCATTAAACGTCCTATTCTCGAAGTGCATGGAAAAATCGTGTCTGTTGGTTATAACGAAACGAAATATTCTCAAGCGATTCGACTCAAAAACAAGGATGACTAATAAACTAAAGCTTAATCACTTGGATTTTTTTGCGTTCAAATGATTTCTGAACCGACTTCGGTAACGAATCTAATATGGTTAAGGCCATCCCACCTAATATATCCGCTTTCCACTGTTCTCTTCGGTAAACTAAACTTACTTCTCGCGCCGGTGCTGGATTCTCAAATTCCCGAATATATTTTTGTGTTTCGTTATGACCTAATTGCTCAACAAAAAGTTGTGGAACGAGAGTATAGCCTCGGCCGCTTTTCACTAAATGACAAAGCGTTTCGAGATTACCGCTTTCAAATTGAATATTACGATAGACACCCTTATTCTTTCGATTGAGTGAGCACACTCTCACCACTTGATTGCGCAAGCAATGCCCATCCTCCATTAGCCACAATTCAGAACCGTCTAATTCTTCTTCTTTGATTTTTTTTCTTTTCGAAAGTTGATGTTCTTGGCTGACATAAACTAAAAAATTTTCATAGAAGAGCACCTGCTCGATTAAACCACTCTCCCCTAAGGGTGTAGCAAGTATTCCAGCATCCAATTTATCTTGATTGAGATAATCAATAATTTCATTTGTTTTAAGTTCATTAATTTTAAGATTTACCTTGGGGTATTTTTCAGAAAAATCTTTTAAAAATAACGGTAAAACGTAAGGCGCTAGAGTGGGAATAATGCCTAATGAGAATTCTCCGCTGATTTCATTTTCTGATTTTTTTGCTAGGTCCATTAACTTATGTTGTTCGCGCAAAATAATTTTGGCCTGTTCAATAAAAAGTAACCCCTTCGATGTTGGCACTATGGGTTTTTTGATGCGGTCAAAGAGAATAAAACCTATCTCATCTTCAACCTTTTGAATTTGCATACTTAAGCTGGGTTGCGACACATGACAAGCTTCAGCCGCTTTCCCAAAATGACGAAGCTCTGCGACTTTCACAATGTATTCAAGTTGCGTAAAACTGGGCATAAAACCTCGATAGTTAAATTCTATCAATTCATAAATATAATATATTTTATTTATATATCAAGATCAACGAATATGGGAAAGTCAAAACTTAATCAAAGGAGATACACATGTTAGGTATTGGTAAAAAGTTCCCAGAATTTAAAATGAAAGCAACAGTTTCAAACGACTTAAAAACCGCATTTGAAGAAGTAAGTAATAACACTTATCGCGGCAAATGGCTGGTGGTTTTCTTCTACCCTAAAGATTTTACTTTCGTTTGCCCAACCGAAATTAAAGGCTTTTCTGAATTAAACAAGGAATTCAAGGATCGTGATGCCCAGATTTTAACTGGTAGCGTGGATTCCGAATTTGTTCACTTAGCATGGAGACAAAGTCACGAGGATCTCAAAAAACTTCCTTTCCCAATGCTAGCTGACGTTAAGAGAGAATTGACTAGCGCCCTTGGTATTCTAGATGAAAACGAAGGTGTTGCTCAACGTGCGACATATATTGTCGACCCTGACGGTATCATTCGTTTCGTTTACGTCACAGACTTAAGTGTCGGAAGAAACCCAAAAGAAGTTCTACGTGTACTCGATGGATTACAAACTGATGAACTTTGTCCATGTAACTGGGAAAAAGGTAAAGAGACGATTAAAGTCTAAGGAGTTGTTATGAGTTTAGATTTTTTTAAAGATTCACTAAAAGATTATGCCAAAGACATTAAACTTAATCTTTCATCTATCTTAACACCAGAAGGTGCTCCTGGTTTAAATGAATCGCAAATCTGGAGTACGGCCCTGGCTTGTGTTTACGCGACAAATAATCAGCCATTAAAAGAAGTTTTTGAAAGCGAAGCTGTTACCCATTTAGCGCCAGAATATATAGAACCCGCTAAGGGTGCTGCAACGTTGATGGCGATGAATAATGTGTATTATCGTTTTTTACATCTCTCTGAGAATAAAGAATTTTCAAAAATGCCAGCGCGCCTACGCATGAATTTTATTGGAAAACCTGGCATTGCCAAGGTGGACTTTGAACTGATGTGCCTGGCCGTTTCGGCAATTGCAGGTTGTGGCTTATGTATCAACTCCCACATACATGAGGTCACTAAAGCTGGTTTAAGTTTAGAAGGCGCCCAATCGAGTATTCGTATTGCAGCTGTGGTCAACGCTAGCGCTCAAGCTCAGTGGCTTAATTAAATTGACTAAACGCCGAGAACCTTCGCTCGGCGTTTTTCCTTTTTAAAATAAAGAGGAGAAGGTCCTCACCCTCTCCTCCCAGGCGTTTACTGATTCATTAAATCTAATAAGCTCAATACCAGATTGAGAATAGCTTCAATGATTTTCAACGCCTTGATCAGCTTTTCATCCATGAATTTTCCTCCTTCCATGGTGAACCATAAAGGAAGGAAATAGGAATCAAGCTAAGTTCTTAATAATATTCTCATTTACCTAAATAGATGATTTTTGTGCTAGTATTAGCTTACCTCCTTCCATGCATTTACTTGGAAGCGCCTTGATTAGCTTTTATTCCAAAAATCCTCGCTCTGACGAGGATTTTTATTTTCTAGCTATACTGAATTTCATTTTTGAATTTGACGATAGACTTCACTCAGAATAACACTGGTGGCACTCGCGACGTTGAGACTCTCAACTAAACCGGTACCGGGAATAACTAAACTTTTAGGGATTTTTTTTAAGAGCTCCGGGCTTAAACCATAACGTTCTTCGCCCATAAAAATCACTACTCGATTTGGAAATTGCGTTTTGTACAATGATAAAGCACCACTATGTGAAGAGGTGGCATATAACTCAAATTGATTTTTCTTGAACAGTTCAATCGACTTCATGAAATCTTTTTCAAAAATAAATTTAAGCCCTTCTCCCCCACCTTCAGCGGTTCGAAAAGCTGCGGAAGAAAAAAGCTGTTCTGATTCATTCACCATCAAAGCATCCACTCCGAAGTGAGCGGCTATTCGCATGATGGCCCCTAAATTATGCGGATTCTTGACCCCTTGTAGCGCGACCACTAAACACTTGGCCGGAAGTTTTTTAAGATATTCTGAAAGCGTATAAAGTTCTGGCTTAACAAATAAGGCACAAACCCCTTCATGATGAGTCGAACGAGAAATCTTCTCCACTTTTTCGGCTTCAACGATATGATAAGCGAGCTTATTTTTTACACAATAATCAACTACGGGCTTCATGGTCTTAAGTAATTCTTTCGTCAGGTGAATCTTAATCAGTTCATTTGGACGTTGTTTAAACGCACTTAAGACGGCATGGACACCTACAATATTCATTTCGCTTTTATCAGTTCTCATCTTAAGTGACTTCCTAGTATAATCAATTCTATGCAAGTCTATTATGCTCCAGAAAATTATGCTCTTGAACTAAAAAAAGAGCTGGCACTCAAAAAGGTGAAAATCCTTCACGACCACGCCACCCTTTTTGTCACTGATGACGTTACTGACCAAACGATTTACTGGAAACAAGACTACGGCTTGGACGCACAAATCCTTCATTTTAACTCTGTTGGTGATGCGGTAAAATTACTGAAGCAATACAAGGTGAAGTGGACACACTGGTCGCTCACAAATCACCGTCGCGCAGAACTGATTTTATCCCAAATCAATACACCAAAAGCTAAGATTCATGATTTTCCGGCCCGCGCGGACAAAACTAATTATGGCTGTTTTTCATTAGTCGATCAAAACACCATGATTGTGAGTGCCCAATTACAACATCCTTTCCCTTTAGGGGTGGTTGAATTCAGCGCCACCAAAGAACCACCATCGCGGGCCTATCTCAAGCTTTGGGAATTTTTAAGTCTAAGCCAGGCCTCACTCTCCGATATTCAAAATACTTTGGATGTGGGATCGGCCCCAGGTGGATGGACTTGGGTCTTAGCTGATTTTAGTCAAAAAGTTTTTAGTGTGGATAAAGCTGATCTGGATGCATCAATTTTAAAAAATAAAAAAGTGAAATACCTTAATCAAAGCGCCTTCGCACTCAAGCCAGAAGAGATTGGCCCAATTGATTGGTTCTGTTCCGATATCATCTGTTATCCAGATAAATTGTATCAGCTCGTTCAAAATTGGATGGCATCAAGCCTGGTTAAGAATTTTGTTTGTACGATTAAATTTCAAGGCGAGACGGACTTTGAAGCAATTGAGAAGTTTGCAGCTATTCCTGGTTCAAGCGTCCAGCATCTCTATCATAATAAGCACGAGTTAACTTGGAGCTTACAGCAAAAATAAAAAAGGCCAGCTTTAAGGCCGGCCTTTTCTCTTAGTATTCTTTAAAGATTATTTTTTCTTAGCAACTTTTTTCTTCGCCACTTTCTTTTTAGCTGGCGCTTTTTTAGCAACTTTCTTCTTCACCGTTTTCTTAACTGCTTTCTTCGCTACTTTTTTCTTCACAGTAGTTGTTTTCGCTTTCACAACTTTTTTCACTGCTACCTTTTTAACTGGTTTCTCTACCTTATGCATTTTCTTTTCTAATTTCTCTTTTTCCATTTCTTCTTTTAGCATTTCTTTCTTCTCGGCCTGACGTTCAGGATTGATATACTGAACAACATGGAACTCAACTGGCTTCTCTGGTTTTACTGGACCCATCTCTTTCCAGTTGTTGTCTTGTAATTGCTTATATTCTTTTAGTAGTAATTGATAAAAATCAAACGAATCTTCCGGTAGAACTGTCTCAAATTTCTTGTGAAGTCTTGCATAGACTTTTGGGTTCTTGGTTTTAATCAAATTGATTAAGTAAAAACACTTTGGTTTGTAGTTATGCTCTTTCTTATCAAACGCTTCACCTGAAAATGACATAGATTTCCCCCTCTTTAAAATGACTAATAGACTTATCGGCAGAACAGTCGTTTAAATTAAATGAATTTATAAGGGGTTACAAGTACTTGATAAGACTAGTCTATTTTCTAGGCCAGTGCTGCTTTAACTAAATCATTGGCCTCTTTCCCATCAAATTTACCTTTAATTTGAGGTGAAAGTTCCTTCATGATAGTTCCCATATTAGGATTGCTTTGCTTGGCCTTAATCGAGTTTATCAACGCTACCACATCAGCTTTACTCATCTGAGTCGGTAGATAGTCTTTTAGGCAAGCAATCTCCGCGATGATTTTCTCACGTTGCTCATGACCTTCAGGATAAGTGGCAATCGAATCTTTCAGTTTTTTAGCATGGGCAATAACCACGTCCTGCTCTGGTTTTGGAGCACCTGAAGTTTTATTCTCAATCAGCATCGCTTTCAAATATCGAAGTGCTTCAAGTTTTACTTTATCTTTATTCTTCATCGCTGTTTTAATATCTTCATTAATTTGTTCAAACATAAAATGGTCCTTAGTTATATATTGTGTTCTGGATTTACTTTAGACGATTGTATCGATTTCAGCAAGGACATGGGCCTGAACATCGATGTTGTCATCGAGTTTAGTATGATCAACAGGGAGAAGGTTATTTTCAACCTCGGTCTTCTTCTGATTTTCTGCCCAGTTTGGACCATCGTTTAAGAACCAACTCTGGTTTCCAAAATAGTGTATATTTTTTTTCACATTCGAAGGAATGATGTCATTATTTAATCCGACTGAATCAATGGTGAAAAGCAAATCAACCTTTCTAAAACCATTCTCTAGCGTATTTAATTCTTGGGCAATTTCAACCGCCGTATCTCCACCTAAACTATGGCCCACAATGATCACCGGTGCATCGGATTTACGTTTCTGAATTTCTTCAATCATTTCAGATTTTTGATCCCAACCATAGTAGCGCGCTCCATTTACATACTCCGACATATCTTTAATGCCCTTGTAGCTACCAGAGAGAATATCACTACTAAAAAGTTCTAAGCCACCGACAAAAAAGATGGCAGGTTTATCGACTGTACCCTTGAGAGATTTCTCTTTCACTTCAGCAATTTTTTTCTCATCCGCTTTGGCAGCGTCTTTAATTTGTTTTGCTTTCTCTACACTCTCTTTCACTTCTGAAGAATTGATCACGGGTGAAGATGGCGATGGAATATCAACGCTCGGGGCTTCGATTTTTATTTCTGGTGCTTTGATTTCTTTAACATCCGTTGGTTTAAGATCGAGTGTTGGCTTGGCGAGGGCCTTGGATGCATCGGAAATATCTAATAAATAATCAGGTTGAGACTTCAAGGGTACCTGACCACTTTTTAGGAAGTTTTTGTTCTGCTCAATAATCTGGTTGGCCTGGGCCAAACTTGCGGGCGCACTTGCTTTCATTCTCTTATTAAATCAAATATTGGGAAGGAAATCGCTCTGGGAAAAAGCTACTCGATAAAAATAAGGCCGACTTATTCAGTCGGCCTGTAGACCATTTAGCATAAACAACGTTGGTCGCGTAAGTACTGTCAATTGGGTGCAAAAGACATTACTCACGCAGCAATACTATCATCAGACATGTACAATTTAAATTAGACATTTAAGGAACAACTAACCACCGGCGATTTTTATTTTAAAACCCTTTTTTTCCAGGAAGGCTTGGCATTTTTGCTTATGATCACCCTGCAACTCAATGCGTCCATCTTTAAATGAACCACCTGTGCCGCAATGCGACTTAAGTTCTTTGGCCAAATCTTTAAAATAAGTGGGATTCTCTGGCAATTCGAATAGGACCGTAACCGTTTTTCCACCCCGACCCTGTTTTTCCAAACGGATTTTCACCTTTACTTTTGTCGGATCAATTTCAGCGTAGTTTTTTTCCTCTTTTTTGATGGGACCTTCACTACTATAGACAAGTCGATAATCACTCATTAAAACTATCATCCTATGGCAAAAAAATATTGGTATCTTTTAGCATTTATTATTCTGGGTGGCATCCTGATTTTCTATTTCTCGCCATCAAAAAAGACCAAAACGGCCAATCCTGAAAATCAGCCCAAACCAAAGCTAGCACTGAAAGAGTTTCAAGGACTTGAACAGACAAATCCAGCCGACAGTGGAGCGACCAAAGAAGCTCAAGCCGAAGAAAAAAATGAAAAGCGCACATTCAACCAAGTTAAGGCCGTGCTCGAAGAAAGTATCATGGGTTGTCGAACGGTCATTAACGAAAATTTTCCCGGTGAAGATAAAGACGTCGAACTTCCGACCGACTTAGATAAATTAACCGATGTCTTTAATGTCTACCAAGGCATGAATGATAAACTCGCCACTTTTAATACCACCATGGTCGAAACTGATTTTGATCGCACTGAAATCTCGGAATACTTAAAAGATCAAAATGAAGATAAACAGTGCTATCCATACATTGAACAAGAGCTGATGATGGAAGCGCTCGATGCTCTGACCGACGAAGAATTAGAAGCTCCTCGAAAGAAAAAGTTACTTAAAATTTTTGTTCATCACCTAACCGCGAGTGCCATTCGTCCACAATCGGTTTTTCATATGGCCTCATACCTAAATATGATGCAGGTTCTAGGCGAAAACAATTTGGTACCCAATCACATTACTCCGGAATTAGAACGAATGAAGACAGAGATCATGCAAGTGGTTTCTGAAACAGATGAAAGACTGTTGCGTTCTGCTCAGGAAAGCGATGTGGATGTCTATCTCGAAGTGCAAAGGAAAAGACAGGATGTTTTGCAAAAAACCAGTGAAGAATTTGCCAATAATGTTCGAGAAGTACTTATAAATGACAATTAAAAAACATTATAAATCTTTTCTGCTTATTATCAGTCTTTCCGCTCTTACGATAGGATTGATCTGGTTACCGTCAGACACTCTGATTAAACGTATTTTCAAAAATAATAACAAACAGACTAAAAATTCGATCACAGAAGGCTTGGAAGAAAATGATCCTTATGCAGTCGAGCTTGAAAAAATTTATAACTATCATCACAAATTGAAACGTTTTAAAGCCGACGTTAAAATGTTAACTCAACGGTGCATGGAACTTATCGATATTAGTTTTCCAAGAAAGAAAGCGATGTTTCCTAAAAATCATGAAGGACTTGAAAAATATTTCCGCATATTATTTGATGCCGTTGAAATTCATGACTACAATTATCGCCGTTATGATTTTTATCATATGGCCTTCAATCCACCAGAAGGAATTAAATACGAAAATGCGGTCAATATTCTGATTGAAAGAAATTATTGCGAAACCTATCAAGCGGATTTAATTAAGCACGCCATTGCTAACATTCGAGATCCCGTCAATGTGATAGCCAATCGTAAAGAATTATTATCAAAAACTTTAAAGCGCTTTCAGGCACACCTACGCACTATTACTTCTTCGCAAGAATTAAAAAAGAGTAATCAAATTTTAAAAAGCTTAAGCGAATTACAAATGATTGATTCTTCTTTTCATTATCCAATTTTGGGCCTAAACGATGAAATTAATTTTTATTTGGAAGAAATTGATTTTGGCGATGCAGATTTTATGATCGAAAATCAAAAAAATGGAAAAGAAATTTATAATTTATTAAAAGCTGAATTTGATATGACACGAACTTACGCACTTAAAATCGAAGAACTTATTCGAGATATTAGCTTAGAACTCAACTACCCTATTTAGCTTCAATAAAAGCTTTAAGCAGTTGACTGCGTGTCAGAATACCTTCGAGATTACCTTGCTCATCCACCACTAAAATACGACGAACTGGATTCTGCAAAAATTTAATAATAATTCTTTTAAGCGTATCAATTTTTGAAGCAACAATAAGATCTTCAAATTTCGTTAATTTTCCAATGAATGTCATAAGTGGCTTATCTAAGCCGCCAACTGCAGCGAATTGAATGAGATCTTTTTGGCCAATTATAGAAAGAACTTTTTTAGTATTCTCTTTTACTATAGGTGCACCACCAACACCTTTTTTAAGAATCAATTCAATACACTGGCGAATGGTTAAGTTCGGAGATAAAGTAAGAACATCAGTAATCATTAATTCATCTATTGTCTTATCTGCAAAATCATCTTTTACTTCTGGTTTATCACTCATACTTTATCCTTAAAAAATAGATTTATTTACTTGCTCCTATTATAATAGCTTAGAGAAATGAAAAAAACGATAATCAATTTTATTCTATTATTTTCCATGGTTTTCAACTCATGGTGCTACCCAGCCGATGATTGGGAACTTACAAGCTTGACCGAATCACAAATTGATCAAGAAAAATTTACAAAACTCATCAACTATGTGTTTGATGCTAAATACAAAACAAATTCACTACTGATTATTCATCGAGGAAAAATTTTAGTTGAACAATATGAAAATGAATTTTCGCGCGATGATCTCCAAAGACTTTGGTCAATAACAAAAACGATAAGTGGATTACTGCTGGGAATTGCGACGCAGGAAGGTTATATCAGCGTCGAACAGAAGATCGAAAATCTTATTTCACAAGCACCTAGCGATTACAAGGCCATTGGTATTAGCGATCTTTTTCAAATGAGTTCAGGCATAGAATTTAATGAAGATTATCAGAATCCT
Source organism: Bacteriovoracaceae bacterium (assembly GCA_016786485.1). Taxonomy (GTDB): domain Bacteria; phylum Bdellovibrionota; class Bacteriovoracia; order Bacteriovoracales; family Bacteriovoracaceae; genus JAEUWD01. Next base: position 10,683 of record JAEUWD010000016.1, read on the forward strand.
CTGACTTCTGATACGATTCAAATGCTTTTTGGGCCAGCTTCCCATGATGCCGGAAAATATGTGTTATCACTTTCGACTAATTTAAAACCTGGTCAGCAATTTCATTATTCCAGTGGAGATACCAATCTACTGATGTACTTACTTAAAAATGCCATCATTGGTAAAACCGGTGATATACAAAATTATCTCGATTTTCCATGGAAAAAATTATTTGAACCTATCGGTATTAAAAATGCGGTTTTTGAAACCGATGAGAGCAAAACATTTTTAGGCTCAACTTACCTTTATTTAAGTGCGAGGGATCTGGCACGCATCGCCTATCTCATTATGAATCAAGGTCGTTGGGAAAACCAGCAAGTGGTTCCGGCCGAATGGATCAAACAAACTTTAAACTTAGCACCAAGTTTTGCTGAAACTAAACTAAGTGAACGTGAAGAAGATGATACTTATGGCGGGCAGATTTGGCTTAATCGAAGCTATTACTCAAATGCCAAGCAAAAACAAATTTCCAAAGGAATACCGACGGCTTCTGAGGAAACTTTTCTAATGCGAGGTTATGCTGGTCAATACGTCATTGTCATTCCTGAACGAAAATTAATTCTTATTCGTTTGGCGACCGAAGATAAGCATCGCATGGACAAAAATAAAATGGTCGAACTCATGTTAGATTCATTTAAGGCAGTCCCATGAAGAAAAAATTTTATCTTTTCATTTTATTCTCACTTATTGCTCTCATCTACCCATCGTATGAGTTATTTGATCGAATCTCGCGTTTTTACGCTCGAGAATTTTGCTCGTGTTATTTTGTTCTAAATCGAAGTGCTAAATACTGTGAAAATGAGCAAGCTTCTAAAGTACCCATTATGACTTATTCTATCGATGAAGAATTCAAAATGATTTCTGCGACCTTTATTGTGACAAGAACAGCTATTCATACTGGTGGTCGCTTTGGTTGCCAAAATCAATACAATCACTGAATAAAATCTAAGTAAGTATCGGCTTCAATTTCTTTGAGTATTTTTTGATAACTTTGATAGAGTTCGGGCGATGCTAAGGTTTTCATCATTTCGCTCGGGGTATAAGTCTTATGGTTCATAACGTCGCGTTTGCCACCGTACTTGAGTAAGAAATGGGCCGAGGTTGTCATACGATTAAGCGCAATTGATTCACTCAGTGCCACGTGTAATGGTGTATCTCCAGTCACTTCATTACGCAGATTTTTTTCCGCACCATATTTAAAATAAATTCGCAGCAATCGCGCAGTCAACTTATCACCAAGCAAACTTTCTTTTTTGATGGTTTTTGTTAATAGTGTTTCACCTTCATTATTTTGAAAATTAATTTTCGCACCTTCAAATAATAAATAACTAACGACATCTTCGAGATCCGTTCGGCGATAATCAATCGCCACCATTAACGCCGATTCATCATTTTTCACTTCATTGATATCAGCTCCATCATCGACTTTCTTTTCGATATCCGAAAACGTCGATAAAGGCTGTTTAATCACATCAATTAATGTGTCTTGAAAAAAAATCGGACCAGAACTACAAGCGACAAAAAAAATAAAAAACAAGAATATCTTATTCATTTATCTATTATGGACTAGTTTTTAGGTAAAAATCAAATTTCGCCTAGCGAATCAAGGGTTTCGATGATCTGTTTCCATTTTCCCTTGTCAGGAAACTTGCGTCGAATGCGGGCCATCGACTCTTCGAAGTTAAAATCATTACGGTTTTTTAAAAAGATATGCGCGAACTCTTCCGCAACCATGAAAACAATGGTCAGAGGCGAAAGACTTTGAGAAAAGTCGCGAGGGAAACCAACACCGTTATGTGAGCCATGATGTTGACGAATAATTTGGTCAGCACCGATCGGCATGTCAGGAATTTTGCTGACAATCTCAGCGGAGATCTGAGCGTGATGCATAATATTTTTGACATCTGCTTCTGTTAATTTAAGTGAATCGAGATCGAGTTGGCTATGTACTTTCACATGTTCTTCCTCAAGCAGAATAATATCGTGAAAGAAAGACACAAAAGCTAATTTACGTTGTTGTTCTTCGGAACCCCATTCCATCTTGGCAATCATGTGGAAAGCTAAATATGTTGTCATCTGACAATGTTGAAAAGCAAAACGTTGCGTTTGGCTTAAAAGATTTTTCATAAAATGTTTAAGTGCTTGCGAAGAGTTAATCATATTCATTGTTTCTTGAATACAAACGTTGGCGACTTTAATTGTCTCTTCATCCATTGATAATTGTCTGCCGATATCTTCTTGCACTGAAGTCATCGCCGACTCAATCAGCATTGCTTTCTTTTCAGGCTCAGAGGTATTTTGCAAGCGATGAACTAATTGTTTAGTATAAAAATTGGTAAACTTTAAACGTTCCGTAGATGGAATATAAAGATTTTTAACTCCTGCTCTTTGCAGACCTTCAATTTCTCTTGGTGAAAATTTCTGATTACGATCAAAAGCTTTAAAGTACATGCTGTTACCATTGGCTTCATTAGAACGTTTGAAAACATCACATTGAGTATGGTCTAGGTTTTTAAAATACTCTAAAGAAATCGGAAAAAATTCTGGAACGAGACGGTTCGCAATATCTTTAGCGGTAATACCTAAAATTCGAGCAACAGATTTAACTAAAGCGCCCACTTCTGCGCGCGGATCAAGAATCATGGTGAACGGATGCATTTTTCGGTTTTCACCCAGCACGATGATGGGAATGTGACCACGATCAGTATCGTGGAGAAAAACACTTAGATCATCCGCAGTATTTTCATCTCCAATCTTTTCTTTGGTGATAATAAGATCAACCACTGGTACGTGTGAAAATAAATTAACAACATCTTGCTTATTTTTTTTAATGAGCGAATCAGTATCAGCATACATTTTAAGATTGAGAGAATAAACATTCTCCAAAATAGGATCGTCCACAATAAGTATACAATGTCCCATGACCCCCCCGCCTACGTTCCACTTAACCGATATCATTGGACTAGCTTATATTATAGCACAGATTTAAGGCCTAAAACTGCTTATTTTGTGAATAATTTCAGTTAGTTATGGGTTAATTATTCTATATTTAACTTAAACGGAATTTCGAGGATTTCACTCTCATTATTGAGTAACAGAATGAGGTCTTTGGATTTAATGTATCGCAAAGTATTAAGCTCTTTAGGGGCTGAGCTTGGAATCGCAAAATTCTGATCAGCTTGCGTTTTCTTTTCTAATGGTTCTTGGAAGGCATAAAGATTGTTACCATCGGCCGACAAAACCAAGAGGTGTTTTTTCACGAAGGCCAAAGTCAGTGGTTGTTTACCCGTAATATCTTTAAAATTAAGTGAAACAAGAATCGCTGGTTTCTTATGAGGCATACGCGAATCAGCTTCAGAGTGAACGGCCGAAACAATTCCGTCTCCACGGGTGAACCAAATTTCTTTATTATCTGAATGATAAAAAATGGCACTGGCCGTTTGAATCTCATCCATATCGAAATAGTGACTCGGAACGACGTTACCACTCATACTGCGATCAAAAACACGAATTTCTTGTCGTCCTAGATTATTCTTATTTAAAACCGCCACCATATTTGAATACGGACTTAAACTGACACTTAAAATTTCATGCAACCCTGACTTCTCGCCTGAAATAAGATTTTGTTTTTGAATTTTATCTAAACCTTCGATTTGAATATAAAGCAAATTCTTTAAGGCCGTGACTTTAAATTTTTTGCCTTTCACATCTGTGATTTCATCGCGTGATTTTTCTGGCGCATGATTAAAAATCAACTCAAAACATTTTTTATCAACTAGATTTTTACCTTTATAATCTTCACCATCTTGGATACACCCCTCTAAACTCACCTTCTGCGCCATGAGTGAAGTGTTAAACAGAAATAAAATCATTATGACATATATTTTTATCATGGTTTCGATCCTGATACGGTTATTGTTATATCTCCACCAGTATCACCAGTGACTTGTAAATCAGCATTATGCGGGCCTGAAGCTGCTGGCACTCCACCAGTACCTGCTAAGAAAGTAACGGAAATTGTACATGTACCAGCAACTGGAATGGCAGCGCCGTTACAACCATCAACAATTGACCAATATACTCCTACCACAGGCGTGAACGTCGTTGTGGCACTGATAATAGCTACGTCACCAGTATTTCTAAAAACATAATCTTGTGAAGTATCAATCGCAACTGAACCAAAACTTAGTGGGTCGGACGTACCATCTAAAACCAGACGACCACCACTGACAGCATAAGTATCTGTGTCTGTATTAGTCACAGCAGCACTATCAAAAACTTGGAATGTATCATTCATACCACCATCAGCACCGACTTGAATGTCATAACAAATATCTGGAGCACAGGCATAGGGACCTGAGGTGATTATTGCGCCTGAATTATTCGTTGAAAAATTAGCACCTACGAGAGGAGGAACACCACCAGCAACAACATAAGTGAAGGTGTCGTTACTGTTCATGCCACCCGGAGGTAAAATTTGAAGGGTATCGTAAACCACAGTCGTGCCCGACATACAAAGGGCCGGAGCCGCCATACCAGCGTCACGTGCTTGGAAAGAAACTGTACCGGCCGCGCTGTATTGCAAAGTAGTGAATGTCGCGACACCAGCTACCGCGGCAACAGAACCACCAGCGATTGCTCCTGGACTTGTACCACCTGCACAAGCGGTATCCGTAATATTAATGGTCGATGTCGCCTGAACGCCAGTTGTAATGCGGTTGTTATCAGCATCTAATAATTCAACCACAGGCTGAGTCGCAAAGTTTTTATTAATAGTTTCGTTGGATACTGGTTGAGTGGTCCAACTTAAATGATCTAAGACCCCGTGAGTAACATTAAAGTTTGCTGAGGTATCTGTGAAACCTCCTGAGGTGGCCAGTAAATTATAATTTGTTCCGACTTTATCTAAATTAATATCGTTAAAGGTTGCTAGACCTGCCACTGCAGCTTGCATTGCTGTACCACCCAGTACTGAACCACCAGGGTTGGTATTAATACTTAAAGTAATATTGTCTGTATCAGCTGTGCGGTTACCATACACATCGATAATTTCGACGGTCATACTTGGTGCAATATTATTATCTGTTGTAACATTGGAAGGTTGAGTAATAAATCGGATATCTGATTTGGCCGCAGGTGTAACATCAAAGAAGGCCGAGAGATCAATGGTTAATACACCAGAATTAGCTTCTAAGCGATAGCTTGGGAAAGCTTTGTCGATATTAATATTATTAAACGTCGCAAGACCTGCCACTGCAGCTTGAGTCAAAGTACCACCTAAAGTCGCTACTCCCGCAGATGGGTCCGTACTAAAGACTAAATTCACATTCGAAGTTGAAGTGGTACGGTTTAAATCCGCATCGAGAATCTCAACCGTGATACTTGGAGCGATATTTGCGCCGGCCACGACGTTAGTAGGCTCTTGCACAAAACTTACACGATTATCGGCACCTGGTGTAACGTTAAAGGCAGCTGAGTTGACGGCACCGACTGATGGAGCTCTATCAGCTCTCAAGACGAAACCATTTCCGATTTTATTAATATCAATATCATTAAACGTTGCAACACCACCAACTGCAGCGCGAGTCACTGTCCCACCAAGCGTTGCACCAACTGAAGGGTCAGTGAAAATACTAAGTGTTACGTTGTTGGTGTCAGTCGTTAAATTAGCATTTGCATCCAAGATACGAATCACCATGGATGGAGCAATCATGTTATCAGTTGTTACGTTACTTGGTTGAACAAACCAAGTTAAACTTGCTGCTGGTCCCGGAGTAATATTAAAGGTACTCGAGTTATCATTGAAAGCACCGTTAACCGCACGTAGGACAAAACCGGTTCCAATTTTATTGATAGTAATATCATTAAAGGTAGCAAGGCCCGCTACCGCTGCACGCGTAAGTGTTCCACCAAATGTGGCCCCAACTGATGGGTCAGTAAAGATTGAAAGCGTGATGTTCGCAGTCGAAGTCGTACGATTTGACCAGGCATCGATATGTTCAACTGTAATGTTAGGTGCAATAACAACTCCCGCCACTTCGTTCGTTGGTTGTGAGACAAAACGCACATCCGCATTAGCTCCTGGAGTGATATCAAATGTATTACTTACATCCATCACCATGGCAGGTGAAGTTGCTCTTAATCGATAACCAGTGGCCGCGTTACGTAATCTTGCATTATTAAAAGTCGCTAAACCTGTTCCGGCCGCTGTTGTCCGTGGATTCGTCACCACTAAATTGGCCGCATTTGGCACACCACCAGATGGGTCAGTATCAATCGCCAAAGTAATATTCACTCCACCGGCAGTATCAACGTTTCCATAAATATCAGTGATTCTGGCCGTAATACTTGGAGCATTATTCACATTAACAACCGCATTACTTGGCTGAGTCACAAAATGAACTTCAGCATTAGCGGCTTTAGTAATTGTCTGGGCCGATGTGTTTTGTTGAAAAATCACACCATCATTAACATCAATATGTCCTATGGCAACTGTGGCAGAAGCGTTATAAAAATTAAATCCAGTTACATCGACAGTCCCAGCGGCAGTCCATAAGAGTGGTCCAGCAACGGGAACACTTGCCGTGTTACCTGCATCTGGCGCGTCTTGCACGCCCCCGTTATAATTAAAAGTAAAAGTACGACTGATTAAGAAACCCTGGTTACCAGAACCTGTATCATTCATAACGTTGTTAGCAGCATCACGCGCAGTTAAGCGCCAAGTATGAGTACCAGCTGCTTCTGATGCGTTGACTGGTGCAAATAAATAATTATTAATCGTTCCGACCGCAGAGTTCCAAGCTAAGTTTTGCGTATCAGCTGCGGCAGTTGCAATACCTGCACCAGTGACACGAATTTCACAAATATGACCAACGTTATAACCTAAGTCGAATAACTGATCGGTACTACTTGCGCTAAAATCTAAGGCCAATCCCGTAATATTTGCCGTTGCTCCACCGTCAGTCAGTGTTCCTGTCATGGTGCCTGTGGTTGGAGCGGTATAACCATTATTGGCAACAAAAGCTAATGACATGGTAACCGGCGTCGCTGTTGTCGTTGGGTTCCCCCAAGTATCATGCATAGTAAAGGTCACGACTGAATCTGCATCGGTTGTTCCGTTAGCACTTTCTGTTCCAGCAAAACCAACATGGCTGGCATGCACGTGATTGGCAGTACCTGGACTCATGACAACTGCATTCGTATTTGTCACAGAAACAGTTCCATCAGAAATGCGAATATTTCCTGCCAAGACGTTGACGGCAGCATCATAGAATGTGAGCAAGTTTGTGTAAGTAAATGTTCCTAGGGCCGTCCAAGCTTGTGTTCCAGCACCAGGTAAACTTGGCGCTGTACCTTCTGGTGAATTAAGTGCACCAGCAGACATATCTGTAATCGTCATAGTTAAAGCACTAAGGACAGTTTGATTAGCTGCACCGGTCATTATGTTTCCGGGAAGATCGTAAGCCGTTACCGTCCAAGATTGTGCTGTCCCGGCAGTTCCAGTTAGTGGTGCATCTTTTTCAAAGGTATAACTCGCGACTGTTCCCGCAACTGAATTGAAAGTTAAATTTGTCGCCAGTGCGCCAGTTGTTGTGATCGCACCATTAGTCGCAATAATTTCCACGACATTACCAACAGTATAAGAGAGATCATGAATGCGTTGCACGGCCGTGGCACTAAAATTTAATGGAATGGTCGTAATATCTTGAGCTAAACCACCGCAACCATCACCATTGGCCGGTGAACAAGCTCTCAGTGTTCCATTTAATGCTCCGTAACCACTCACTTTATTGAGAGCAAGATAACCAACTCCGATAAAAGTGGCATCGGTTGTATCGTTACCATAAACATCTTCGAGCGTGATATCAACCGCAGTCGTTGTTTGATTGGTTCCATTGGCACTTCCAGTAGCTGAAAAACCACCAGGCACCGTTGTCGTAAAATGATCAGCAACATTTGGTATAATATTAAAACGTGCTGTCGGATTAAATGGTCCAAGTGTATTTGTTGTATCGGTATAAGTGACATCACCAACAACATCATTACATAAACCCGATTCTGAATTATAAAAATTCCAAGTTAAGGTCGCAGTACCAGCAGCATTATAGACAACTGTACCGTTGGCCGGATCATTGGCCGCAGCAGTAAACGAAGCATTAGGCGCATCACACTGGGCATTCGTCGTAAAAGTATAATTGATGGTATTAAGTATCGCTTGTTCACCGATAAAATTATTGCCTGCACCGTCGAAAGCGGTAAGAGTATATGTTCTTGCAGTTCCTGCCACTAAATCCGTCGTAGCTGAAGGCACTAACGTATAGGAAGCAACTGAGCCTGTACTCATTTGCCATGCCACAACGACTGAAAGCGCATTATCAATGGCAACTGAAGATGCTGTTGTAAATCCCCAGCGAACTGTATGTGGAACTTGATAACGAATATCATTAATCGTCACGGTTGCATTATTTTGTAAATCGATAGTGGTAATACCAGTACCTGTGAGCGGTCCAACGTTAACTGCTCCAAAAATTCTCACTGGTAATAAATCCAAACTAGCATCGGCTGCGTTCCCAGTTGCGACAGGGTTACCAAATTGATCGCGTGACTGAATTGTAAGCGCATAGTTTGTGGTATTGTCAGCTGTGCCCGTATTATTTCCAGTAAAGACGATATGATCCGCGGCATCCGGATTAACAGTTAAAGCAATTGTACTCGTGCCTGAAATAGCGCCACTATCAATAATGTCAATATTTCCAATCGCAATCACTTCTGCTAAACGCGGTACCACGTTGAAAGTTGCAACACCGCCGGCAAAGGCAACAGAAGGTGTGGTTGGTAAAGTTGGAGTATCGCCTTCTTGAGATGTCCCAAAATTCGTAATCGTAAATGTTCGCGCATTTAAAGTTGCATCTAAACCTGTCAATGTATTGTTTGAAGCATCTTTAGCTGTCACCGTTAGCGCCAACGTATTACCGGCCGTCACAGGTGAAGCAAAAGTTATTTCATAATGATCAAGTGATCCAATCACCGCATTAAAAGTATAATCGAAAGATCGAACTGAGTTCATCGTCACCGAACCACCCGTGACTCTTAACTCCATCGTTCCAAAAACATCATAAGTTAAATCACTCACGGTATGAGTACCACTGACTAAATTTAAGTTGGTGGTTGAGCCACCTAAGTTACCAACGGTTTGAGGTGTAATATGGAAAGGAATTAAATCAATATTTGAATCACCTGTTGCTATATTTCCGTAAATATCTCGTGCGGTAATCGTCGCGCTAAAAGTTGAAACACCATCAGCGTTAATAGCTCCTGGTGAAACTAAATTTGCATAATGATGAAGCACATCTGCATCGATAGTAATTGAGCCTGCGCCACCATTACCACTATCACCTAGACCATCATTAACTGTGATCAAATTTTTATTAATACTTTCTTCCGCAAAAAAATTAAAATTTATTGGGTCAGAAACACCACTGGTAAATGGAATGACGCCCGTATGATGCGAAGGTGCAATCGAATACGGCACAGGTGTGGTGGCAGCGGGAGAAGCAGTTGTAAAATTATATGTTCCAAGGAGCGCGTCTAAACCAGTTATCACGTTACCTGCAATATCATTGGCTTGTATGCGCGCTGTAAAACCTGCGCCGGCCGTCGCTGAGTTTGGAATATTGATTAAACTATAACTTGTAACGGTATTAGCAACTGGTGTGAAAGTGGCCGTGGTTCGTTGGGCCGCAGGTGTCGTTACGGAACCTGTATCAGTTGCCACAATTTGAACCGCGTGTGAAACACCATAAGTTAAACCTGAATATGTGGCCGAAGAACCTGGTCCAAAGACTAAAGCAGATCCTCCGCCAATCGTTCCAACCAAGGCTTCATCAGCGGTACGAACCATACTTAAATTAACATTGGCACCGATCCCCGTTGTGGTTGGGTTACCCCACTGATCGCGCGCTTGAACTTCAACTTGAAAACCACTCGCACTGTCTGCCACATACGGACCGACTGGATTGCGAGTTGCATAGTGATGAAGTGTATTTGGGTTAACGGTTAAATTGGCAGAAGTACCTGTGACTGCACCACCTGTCGCGGTAATCGTAAAAGGCGTTGTCGTAACAGCATCGTAAACCGTGACGTTAGTCACTGTCGCTTGACCCGATGACCAGTCAGCTGTGACTAATGGAAACACACTTGGCGCCGTTCCTTCTGGAGAAGCACCGTTGGTGTGCGTGAAGGTATAAACGGCCAGTGGTGTATAATTGAGAACTTGATTTAAATCCGCATCACGTGCCGTGATTCTCACATTAAATGGAGTACCGGCCGTAACTGTGGTTGAGCCACCAACTTGTTGGACTAAGAAGTTAGTCGCTACACCGTTGGAAATAGTAATAGCACCAGTGTTATCTGAGACAGCGCCAATTTGAGTTGTAATCGTACAAGTTCCAGGAGCTGTATCAGCATCAAAGTTCACTCTTTGAGTCGCAGTAATTGGCCCCGGAACTGGAGTTAAATCTCCCGCCACACAGTTACCGACTGGGGCGACTGCAGACCAATTTGAATTTTGATCACCTATATAATTTCCGGAATTATCATAACCAGCAGCATATAAGGCCAACGCTGTATCAGTCGTCATTGTTGTTGCAGCTGACACAGGAACACCACCATTATTATTGGCGGTACGAATTGACATGAAAGCTAATGGGCCCTGATTGACTGTGATGAGACCTGATAAGGCGGTTGTTATCACAAATGACGGATCGATTAGAACTAAACGTGGCTCATCAGCAGCTTCCGTGTCATTAATTAATAAATTGTTTGCAACAGTTGCTGTTCCTGAAACAATATTTAAGTTCGTCGCTTTAAAAACACCAGGCGTGGTTTCAATTCTTGGCTGGGTATACGTTGGAGTAATTTCACTTGGAAGACTCGAATCCAGCACCGTCGAACCAATATAATTTAACTGAACCGGATAAGCTGCGTTGGTATAGTTGCTCGCAAAATTTCCATCCGAATCGTAGAGATTCACATTAAATGACCAGAGCGTCCCAGCGGTTTCGGTGAAGGCCAATCCATCTCCACTACCGCCATCAATGCCCCATGATTTTGGAGCTCCTGGGACAATCGTAAATAAACCTGTGTTGTCACTAATTGCGCCCACGGTACAAGTTAGAGTTCCGGTACCAACTAAGGTTGGAGCAAACGTTACCGCGGAGACAGGACCAGCACCAGGAGTTACGTTACCACCTAGTACCATCACGGCCGCAGGTGCAGAAGTTTCGCTCCAGATAGCAGCTGCGCTATCAATTAAATAATTTCCGTAAGAATCATAGGTCGCACAATATAAATTATAACTATCATCCGCCGTTCTTGTTGCGGCAGTCGCCACGAAAGTATTCGCATCGCCACCTGCTCCGGCCGCAGCGGAACGAACTAAGTTATATGTATGAGCCGTATTATTAATCGTAAGGGGACCAGAATTTCCAATGAGTACTCCGTCATTTACCGTGAGGTCAGGATTTTCACTCGTTCTAAAGAATGTTGTGGTTGGACGAGGTGGAATTAAAACGCCTTGAGAAAAATTATAAAGTGCTCCGTTAGTAGGAATAGAAGGAGCATTCGCTGCCACTGGTAATGCCGCAGGTGGTACGGTGGCGGTTCCGGTGGTTGACCAGTTAAGTGGAAGGTTCGAACCATCGTAAGCCGTTGCTACGTTACCGCGAATATCGCGCGCTTCCAGTCGCACTTGCAACGGAGTACCAGCAGTGAAAGTGAAGTTACCTTCAGTTCCAAAGCCAGTAATAATAAAATGATCTGGAGAACCATCATCAATTGTCACAAGACCGGTGGTATCAGTGAGAGCATTGTAAGGTGGATCGCCGACAACACTGATTGTTCCAGTATTAACAACATAGGGATCTAAACGAATAGTTTGCGTGTTTGTAAAATTAAATGGCGCCATGAAATTTAAGCCGCCATCAGGAAATGTTTTGCCCCAATCACCGGTAGCAGCAATACCTTCAATACAGTTATCCCAGGCATCGTAATAAAAACTGTACATGTACTCTGGATTTGGAACTGTGATGGTAAAGGTGGTGATCTCAGTCGAGTTACAAACGTTGGTATCAACGATGCGAATTTTTGTTGGTACGTTATCGAGAACTTGTAAATTGGCTGTATTATCAGCCACTAGACCTGAACCAGAAACATTGACGACAAAAGTGTCAGCACCGTTTTCTGAAGAGTTAAAAAGTGTCACAGGAAAAGTGGCAACACCCGCGACAAAATTATGCAGCCCATCTGCCGGTAAACTCGCGGCCTGCGCAACTGGTGCGGGAGAACTTCCGTTGGTGGAAGTAAAGAAAAGTTCCATGTTACCGTTGATGGTTGCATCAGGTAACGCCGCTGGCATAATCAACGCTTCAACTGTGATGGTGAATGGTACACCGGCAGTTGGCGTCGCCGTACTGGCAGTGACTCGCCATTGAGTCGCTGTCCCGGTCACGAAAATGTTAAAGAAAACTTCTACCGTTCCTGTTGCCAAAAAGACTTTGGCCGAGATAACAGAAACACCTGAAGAAGCTCCCGAGTTAACCATCGTCTGAGCAAAACCACCCACATCAGTATTTGCAATTGGCGTTGCAAACGTGACGCTGGTTCCAGAGACAACTTCAAAATAAACCGGGATATTTTCGACGTCAGCTAAACCAGTAATTTGCACTCTAAGCGGTAAGGTGAAGGTGGAGTTAAGAGGTGCAAATTGACCGTCGCCAGAATTGACTGTTAATGTGACTGAATCGAGTTCGTTTGTGTCTTGATCGAGATTGATACCTTTCGAGCAAGAAGCGATAAAAAGGAGGATGAAAAGTGATGAGAAAAAAGAATCAGAAACCCGGCCTAAGTCATGCGACTTAACTCTTTGGTTGTACCAAAAATTTAACCAGTTCTTAAATTTCACTCTCTTATCCACCTTAACTAACTTCGTTTTCGGGTTTTTAAGGCCCTTTCATTAATATTTTGTTTATCTACCTGTCCTAAATTACCGACTTTGCGCAAATGGCCCATACCTTTTACAATAAAATTAGACCCTTAACGCTTATATCTATTGTATTCTGAAACCTAGTTTTACGAGTTTTCAGAGACTTAGATGGGATTTAAAAGTGAAGTTGTTCTTAGGCCTACAACTATTGTTGCTAGCTGCGCCCGTAATGGCCCAATATAATCGATTTAGCTCGAAGTACGAAAGCTTTGGGCGTGTCTTTTATGATGCTAATAAAAACGGACAAAAAGAAGATATTGAGACGGGAATTGGCAGTGTGACGATTCATGATGAGGAAGGAAATAAGGCCGTTTCTCGCCCGGATGGAAGCTTTAGTCTCTACACCGATCGTAAAGAAACCTTTATACGCATCAAGCTTGATTTAAATACTCTTCCGCCCGGATCAATTCTCACCACTCCACCCGAACATTATGTGAATTTGGATGGATCACAATTAAGCCAACTCGATTTTGGGATGACATACCCAGAAGAAGAAACAATTTTTGGTCGCCCCCATCACGAAAAATATCAATATTATTTTAGTCATCCCTATTCTATCAAACACACTTTCACGCTGAAAGAAGATGGAATTTATTTTAACGATAATCTTTGGTTGCAGTTTAGTAGCACTGAAGGTCGCAAAGAAATGCAAATTCGTTTTGATACAAACACATTAATTTTCGACGAGTATATTCTGAAAGACTACTTACGTTTTTTAGATTTAAACGCCCACCAAATTCGCCAAATCAATTTACTCGTTCCAGATACGAGTGACAAAAATATCGATCTGCTTTCACGTGAACTTCGAGTCAAAACCATCCGCTCAAAAGTCGAACAACAGAAAATCTTCTTCCGTAAAACCAACCGCAGTCTGGATCCGGGAGTGATGATTGCACAAATCGAAATGATAAAGCGCGACCTTCTCTCTGAAGCTTGTACGCTTAATGTTTTAGAGATTTCTCAAAAAGTGGGATACCGTGATTCTTTTGTTTTTGAAGCTGACCCTTTTAAAGAACACAAAGGGAAAGTCCTGTGTGATGGAGTCGCGTATTCTTTTGTGATTCCAAAAGCTAAATTGCAAAAAGCAGTACATGGATTAAATCGCATTTCCGATTTTGTTTATTATAAAGATAAAGAATTTATGCAGTTGGATTTTGAGACGACTTACAAATCAGAAGTCTATCACGACAATCAATTGCTTAAAAATAATCGCTTCTTAGTCGACATGGAGGACTTGGATGATGAGCTCCAATTCTTAGTCCAAGGACCAGATGGATATAAGTATAAAATCCCACTACAAATCGGCATTCCAGATATCTTAAAAGATAAAGTGGAAGATCAAACACCGAAAGAATATCTTTCACTTTTTGAATCAAGATATTTAAAAGAGGCCCGCGATCGTCGCCTCTTTTTTCGTTTCAAAGGCGAAAATCTACATAACGTGACTATTAACGGTCATACTTATACAGGTGAGGAAACTTCGCACATCGGATTTAATTTCGATGGAACACGAGAAGATGAATACAACTTTATGAAAGTGGAATACAAAACCGCTTCAGGCAGCAAAGAGATTTTCCGTTATGACTTTCCTGTTCTTTATGAATCTCGTTATTTTTTGCAGGCCAGTTACGGAACATACAACTTTAATCGTAACTCAAATAATATCTTCTCAGTAAACTCAGAAGCTAAAAATGTTCGTTATGCTGATGTTCGTTTCCGCTACTATCCAAAACGTTGGTGGGGACTTGGACTCTCTTATGCCTGGGACGTAGATAAAATTATTCTTACTCAGTTGGCTGCTCCCAATGCCAAAATCCAAACTCGCCATAATGATCTTAAGATCGATTTATTAAGACGCTTCTATCAAGATGTGAATGAATTCAATACACTTAAATATACTGGCTTCTTTGGAATTGGTTACAAATCATTCGACCCAGGCACTCAGGTTTTAAGTTTTGATATCCCGGAAGATATTCTGGGACCACATCTTGGTGGTGAACTCTTGATCGAAGAAGCTTTTGGTAAAGAGTATATTGATCTCTCGACTCAGCTACATTTCATCCTCGGAATTAATGATACTAATAACTATGCTCTTCAAGCTTCACAAGAATTGCATGTGAACTTAAACAAATTAGGTAAATTCTTTGGAATTACACCCTATTACAATCATCATTTCCGCTATGGATCGACTTTCCAAAAATTCCGTTTAGTCTTTGGCCTTCACTTCAAATTAGACAATGCTGTCCTGGCAAATGCCAATCGCGGAGAAGTCCGAGAGAATCAGTATGCCGGAACCGTAGGCCTTAACTTTCAATACTAGACTGATTTACTCGCACAACAATTAGCAAAAAAATCACTAATTATTTTTAACCAGAGTTCGAAAAGAAACTTAGACGAGCCGTTTAAAGGAGTCGTTTTGTACTTGAGAATTTTATCTATTATCATCATTTTCGAATTGGTTGTACCAATGGGCGCTATCTCACAGGAGATGGAAGGCGATTGGAGCGTTGATTGGAAAGATGAGTTTTACTCTGAGTTAAAACAACAAAAGAAAGTAAAGCCAGAAATTAAGATGAAAGAGCTTGCTCCAAAGAAAGCTTTTAAACCGAAAGAAGATTTCGGCGAAGAAGTTTATACTGAATCAAGCCAACCAGCTACGAATCCAGGTAAAGAACAAGACCAAGTTGTTCATATCGTCCAAAACGGTGATGAACTTATGCTGCTTTCAATTCAATATTATGGAACACATCGCAAGTGGCAGCAAATTTTAAATCACAACCCAGAATTAAATCCTGGCGATTTAAAAGTAGGAACAAAAGTTGTTATTCCAATGGGTGCGACTGCTATCCCTATCGCTCACAAAAAATTTACAAAAAAAGAAATGGATTCTGGCAAAATTGTTTTCACAACTATTACTGGTAAAACCATTACCATCCCGGTTGCTGGTGACAAGTATCAAGTAGTAAAAGAAGCTGCTGGCCAAGGGACCATTACATTTATTTCAAAAGAAGGAAAACAAACGGTATTACCACAAGCTCAAGTAGCGGACCGTGCTCCAGCTTCTGCCAAGCCTGGTAAATATGATGAATACTTTGAAATGAAACACCCAGTTGGTAATGGTAAAATTAGCTTTATCTCAACTAATGGTGACCATGTTCAATTCAAAGTCGATGACAGTGGTGAACAAGAAGCTGTTATCCGCGAAGCTCTACAAAAAGGTCGTATTCTTTATTTATCTTCAAATAATAAGAAATATGAATTTGATTTTAATTCCGCTGAAGCTAGTCGCTCTCCAGCGAGTTTTGCCGCTGCAGAAAATGGTGGCGCTGTTCTTGACGTAAAAGAAGATTTCGAAAAGTTAAAAGAAGAATACATTAAGTTAAAAGAAAAGAACGTCAAACTGGAAGAAGAACTTGTCACTAATATGGAAAATTCTGACAAGTTAAAAGACTGGAACACGGAAAGACGTTTATTAAAAAGCGAAATTGATAAATTAAAAGAAGAACTAGCACAAAAAACTGATCAGAGTCGTAAAATGGAATCTTCTCCAGCTTATTACATGCCTTCAATGCTTTCATATACTGATGATCAAGTCATGAGAGAGAAAACACAAATTTTAAATAAAAAACTTTGGGTTTATAAAAACAAAGATTTTAATAAGTGTGAACTACACTTTCCTTCAACAGAAGCAAACAAAGAAAAATCTTTCCGTGAGTTTGTGCTTTACTTAAACGAACAGTTTGGAACAGATAAAGTTTTTGGTGACGCTGGCGAAGGCCGAGTTATCTTTGAATTACCAGGACGCGCGATTTATGGGGTTGATGCTCCGGGCGTAAGTCCAAACTATCAAGGCGTATTGGCCAAAATTTCAAACTTTTTAGAACAATTGCCAGTTGAAAGTATCCACTTCTCAGGTCTAACACGCTTTAAACGTGTACAAAATGATCGTGGAGTTTATGTTGATGGAGATATTTTCACGATGAAGCAAACGATGGTGCTACAAGATCATTTTATTAATGAACTTGGATGGAAGCCACAAGTTGTTTCTTCGGGAACAATGGGATTTTTAGAATCGCGTGGTGGAAATGACAAACGCTTTGATGTTGTTGTCACTTTCAGCCAAAAACCAAAAGAAGGTCGCTCAATTGCTAGCACCATTGCAGGAACAGAAGTTCTTCGTAATATCACGGATGAAATCTATCAACGCTTAAGTGAACCCAAATACGGCAAAGTTATGATGACAGAAGATGGGCTAGAGCTTCACCTTGCTCGTCAGTACTTGTTTGCTAATGATGGTTTATCACTGACTGATGATGGAAAAAAGAAACTTGAAATTATTATGAATATGTTCTCACTGGTAAACGATGCTAAATTCCAAGTAGCATGGGTGCCAGGTATGTTAGAAAAAGATGAAAAGAAAAATGAAAACCAAGCTCTATTTGGAACATACAAATTGAAGCGCTTCTTAGAAGAAAACTATGCTTGGTCACGCGACCGTATTGAAATTGCTTATGTTAAACGTCAAAAGAATTTAGTTGATACCTACGAGTACGCTGATGATACTTACAATAAAAGAATCATCTTTAAATTAATGCCGCTTTCGATTAGTGTGCGTCAGTTGGGTGACCTGAAGTAACTAATAAGGAATCTAAGTGGGCAATGATGAAGAATCAAAAAAATTCGTCCTGATTGTCGAAGATGACCCACTAACTGTCGTTTACGTCCGAACCCTACTTGAGCCTCACGGCTATGAAGTCTATAGCGTCACCAATGGAAAAAATTGTTTGCAGGCATTGGCACAATACCAATTTGATCTACTGATTATTGATATGTTAATGCCAGTTTATGATGGGCAATCAACCACAATCGATATTAAAAACAATAAAGATCTCAAGGATATTCCCATTGTCATTATCACGGCATCGGAAGAAGAAAATGCTAAAGACAACGCCCTCTTTGCTGGGGCCGATGCTTTTTTAACTAAGCCGATAAAAAAAGATGAGATGTTAAAAACCTTAAAGCAAATGATTCAAAATAAGCCTATGAAAGCTGCCTAAAATCAGATCGACGCTGGAGCTTTCGATGGAGCATTGGCTTTGAATTGTTGTGCTGAACTCACGGCCGCTTCCATAAAACCTAGCGTTTCATATTTGGTATGTTCACCGATAAAAATCCATTTGTGATCACTTTTTGCTTCTTCAAAATTCGAATAAATATGTTCGTAGTGCCCGACTGAAGGACAAGCATAACTTCCCTTCACAAATGGTGACTTACTCCAAGGCATATAAGTGTGCTTGATTATTTTGTTTGCATAACGATCAGTAAAATGAGTAACATCTTTTACGAGATCTTCTACTCTCCGTGGAGTCTTATCCACAAAAAATTGAGTCATAATCGCCGTACTACCCGCTTGTAATCTAGTCGTATCCCATAAATTTAAATTTCCTTGGGCGACATAAATCGAACCATTACTTACCGGCTTATCTTTCGCCGCTTTTTTCCACCAAGCACTTTCAAAACCTAACATCAATTTACTATTTTGGCCGTAGGTCATCCGCTCAATTGCTGTTTTCATATCTGGTGTAATCGAACGACTTTTTTTAATACCATCGACTTCCCTTAAAACACTGAATGGAATAGAACAGATCACATTTTCTGCCGTCACCGTTTTACCATTGGCAAATTGTAACTGAATGCTATTTGTTTTTTCGCTAACTCCCACTAAAGTGTGTTCTAAATGGTAATTCACTTTGTTTTTTGTTTTCTCAATCAATTTATAAATCAATTGAGAATTCCCGCCTTTAATCCGTGAAGCTTCATCACTTAAACCAAAAAGCGGAAAGGTTTTATTAGTTACTAAATCGGCTTTAAATAAATCTAAAAAATTTAATGAAGTTTGTAACTCGGCACTCTGACCATACTCAGCTTCATAGGCAAGGGTCAATAATGACAATAACCATTCAGGAGCTGCGTCTTTTAATTTCTTTTGTGCGAAATATTCAGCGAGAGAAATTTTATCCCATTTAAGTCTTTTTGTTTCATCACTACATTCAGCAATATCTCCAGCCACCATCGGTGCAATCGGCTTGAAGGCCGCAATCACCTCAGCTTCTGTATGTGGCAAGCCTTGTTTATCATAGAAAAGTAACTGCTCTTCTTTATGATTGACTGGAAAGTATTCTATTTCACAACCCAACTCGCTCGCTAACGCAATCATCGAACTGTGATTCGTATCAATTAGCTCCGCACCTAATTCACAAAATTGATTTCCAAGAAAATTTTCGCGAGTATAGATTCGTCCACCTAAACGAGTTGAAGCTTCATAAAGATCAACGATATAACCCTGTTGTTGTAGATAATAAGCGGAAGTTAAGCCAGCGACTCCTCCACCTAAAATAGTAATACGTTTATTAAAAGCTGAACCTTGTGACCATAATTTAGTTGGAGATATTGTTGCTACAGCAGCTAGCTTGAAGGCGTTCATGAGTAACTGTCGACGTGAAAGTTTGAGTTCTGCTTTGACTATATTTTGGAGCTTATTCAATCCCTGATCGCGCGCCATAGTTGAATCAACGATATCAATGGAAAGTTCACTTGAAAAGACGAGGAGCGGCCTGCCGATACCTAAATATTTTCGTCAATTAATTTTAATTAATAACGTTGATTAGATCGACTTCTAAACGATCACTGCCACTGCTTCCAACTCCTGGACCACTCACAGCAGTGCCACCAAAGTGGCCAAAATTCTGTATCCCACCTTGAAAAGTACTCACTCCATTTGCATTGGGAGTTGTTTTAAAATTATTATTTCTCAATATCGTCATAAAATTAAAATCATGGAGTCTGACTTGATTACTCAGACATCCATATTTTCTATTTCCATCTGCATCTTCAAATTTCATAAAACTGACCAACCAATTATAACCATAACTCATATTATCATTGCGGCTTGGTACCATCGGTACACTGACATAATTAGTAGGAGCTAAATTCGAAGTATCTGTTTCTTCCACACTCGCAATTGATCGCATGGCATTTCCAGTAAGTGTGTAACCTAAATTTTCTGCTAAATCGGTACAGGTCGATGAAGTTGGATCTGTCGTACCAACATTATAAGTAAAATGAGAATACCCATCGGCGCCAAAGGCCGTTGAGTTCACTTGTAAATACAAATGCGCTTCTTGCGTTTGTAACTGCACAATCATTGGAGTTGAATATAAATTAATTGGTACAGCGGTATCATCGACGACGTAAGTAACGTTCTTAATACTCGTCGCTTTACCATTACAAACACCATAATAAGAAACATAAAAGGTTCCATTGTCTTGTACACCTGGAGTTGTGGTAATTTCGAAAGCAGTTGAATAAGCATTACCATTTTCAACGGGATCACAAGTTGAACCTTTATTTTGACAATAATAAATTTCACTCACATTTGTTCCTGTAATTTCGGCAGTAGGATTAACGACAAATGAACCATCTCCAGGTGAAATACTTAATTCACAGTTTACAACAGGCCCGCCACCGGTAGTTGTGCTTGTTGAGGACCCACCTGTTGTGGTTGGTCCACCGCCTGGTCCACCTGAAGTAACTATGCATGAAGATGAACTTGGATACTTTTCACAGTATGAAAGCTCAGGAGGAACATCTGGTGTATTTTGAGGTGGTGGTCCATCATCCTCAGGGCCATCAGGTCCATCAGGAATATTATTAACAATTTCTTCCGGTTCAGGAGTATAGCTATCTGAAGCACCAGAATCATGTTCAGCGATGCCGCCATAAGAGGCACCACCTGCTTCTGAACCTGCGCTGCCTGATCCGGATGAAGTAGATGTTGATGTTAAACCACCGCCGCTCTCATCGAGTGCGATCATATCTTGAGATTTTTTCATTTTACGTTTTCGAGAATTTATTTTTTCTTCATCGATATCGAGATCTGAAAAATTTCGATACTTTTTTGATTTATTGCTCGCTGGTTCACGACTGACACCATCTACAGTTTCAGGTCCACCAAAATCCAGCAGTAGGGCCAGCAACATAACACCTGCTACCGTTACTGGGACGGGATTATCCTTAATAAAGTCTTTAATAGGCTTCATACTCTTATTTTAAGGCATAAAACCTGAGTGAAATAATCAAATAACTTTAGCTATTTTTTTATGTGTTTATGAGGACTTGGCCGATAAAGATCAAAAATAAACCCGGTAAATTCCGATTGAATTCACAATAATTGCCAAAAATTTATGCTAGTTAGGCGACTTCTTGATTGATATCAAGCACTTTAAGTTCTTCGGCCAATTGCAGACAAGTCGCTTCAAATTTTTTTAACTTCTCTTGAATTTCTTTATCAAATTTTCGCTCTTTGCCAGCAAGTTCTAAATAGAGTGCCATCAGACGAAGATCTTCAGCGAAGAAGTTGGAAATTCCACCTTTCATCGCATGAGCAATTCGCTCAAACTGAGCAAAATCGTTTAGCATAAATGCTTTATTGAGCTCGGCCAATTGACCAGGATAAATATCAATATAAGTTTTGGCCATCAGTTTAAAAACCTTCTGATCACCTTCATAATGTGAGATTAAATCTTTGCGATTGATGAGATTCATAAACAACTCCAACTTACGTACTGCTCTTATTAGTTTATTCGTCTTGGTATAATTATAAATCAAATTCATTCTTAACCGGACCAAAATTTTATTTAATCACATAAGTTATTAAAAAAACATTCGTTGCTCAAATTTATGAGGCACGGACAAGAAGAAAAATGCCGAAATAATGGGCAGAAATAGACCTATTTTCCAGGTATCGGGATGTTGGCTGATTTAAGATGATTAATCTGCGGATTTTCAGCCGGTCCTTTAAGTTCAAATTCTTGTTCAAAGATTTTTCCCACCACTGGTTTTGAAAAGTCTTTAATAATTGGAATATAGGTGGAAGCCGCGACTAATGCTGCCAAAGGATTCGCTGCCATAGCGACGAGTCCATAAACAGAAATAAGTTTTTGCAAATTGACTTGAATGCGGACTCGAACATTTAAAGTTTTATCCGTTAAAAGCAAAGAACCTTTGGGATATAAATCCATCGCAGGTAATGAGATAATAAAGTCTTTGGTTTTGAGGACTGAATCTTTTAAATCAACCTCACCAGCGAAGCGATTAATTTTATCGTCTTTTTCCGTGGCACTTAGAAAACTCAACGTCATAATATCTAAAAATTTGCGAAGCTTTGAACTGGTTTTTTTGATAACTGTAAAATCTAACCACTCAACATCAAACTTCCCTTCACTAGTAGCAATCGAAAAATCTGAAATCTTACCTGGCCAATGTAATTTTCCTTTAATACTGCCTTTACCACCTATAGTTGATTCCGTTAAATTCTGATATTTAAGCAATTCACTTAATTGATTAATTTTTAAAAAACAAAGAAGATCGGTTTTCATTTCTTTGCCTAAAAAAGTTGAAAACTGGCAATCTTGTAAATCAAACATTTCTGATTTTAACTTTTTGATATGAACGACTGATGTTTGCTGTTCAACTCGATCAAAAATCACCGCCACATCTTTAAAGTCCATTCCGAGATAATTGAGTTTTTCGATGTTTACAGCTACCGGTTTCGATTTAATAAAAGCCGGTTCCTTATATTTTTTACCTTTCTTAAATTCGATCTTGGGTAAATTCAAATGGGTAAACTTCATTAAATTTTGTGTTTCATCAAAAATAAATTCCCCACCCGCTTGCACTCCTTCCAGTTGCCAAAGTGTCGGTGTCACAACTTTAAACTTGAATCTTTCTTCGCCGTAGCTAGCTTCTACTTCTCCACTAATGAGTCCACTTTCATTAAAATTCACGCCGCCCGACAAATTACCTAAAACAATATTGGTATTAAAAATGCCTAATCTCGTTTCTGGAGTGAAAAGAGTCGAACCATAAATGGTAAATTGATCCAAGTCATCAAAAGGAAGCGACAAACGTAGTTGCATCGAAGCTTCATTTTCTAATTGAATAATATTTCCCAGAAAATTAATCTTGGACCAAATAGGCGTTTGCTGCAGATAAATGGGAACATCCGCCCCCTGAAATTTTAAGATAGTATCAACGGTCAAAATATTTTTTTTAAATTCATACTCAACCAAACCTCGTACGACATCCACTTTTTCCGTTTGTCCTGAAACGACTTTGGCCTGAAGTTTTCCATTTTTAACTGTAATGACAGCTGCCACTTTTTCAACTTGTGGCCACTTCGGTGCAAATTTAAGTTTCACATCGTCTACATTCACATGCCCCTGCAAACTTTCCGTCTCACCTAGCTGACGAACATTTCCTCGCCACTCAAACTGCCCATCCTTAAGTACACCATTTTTTACCAGTCTCATCCAACGCTTTAAAAAATCTGAGTTATCCCAAAATTTTTGAATCGATGCTACCAATTGAACGGCATCCAATTGCTGAATGTTCAGACTTAGATAATCATCATTCGTTGCTGCTTGGGCCGTGGCCGAAAACAAACCACGACCAGTCATTTCTGTCGCTGGCCCTTTTAAACGAAAATGGGGAATGACCATTTTGTCTTCCAACTTAGTGAGACTAAATTCACCTTTGATATTATTCTTATAAGAAATATCAAAAGAATATTTTATCTCGATGTGATTAAGTTCCGTTTTGAGCTGTAACTTAATATTCGAAACACGATTTTGTACTGCTTTCTTTTCTAAAAAAATGATAGTTGAGTTCTGAACCGTAAATTTAAGTTCTAAGTTTTTGATTCGGTCATAAATCTCAATTAAAGATAAAGATTCACTATCGACTTGGTTTTCTGAAATATTCAGATCTTCTTTATTTAAGTAAAAATTTAATTGGCCGATTTTGATTTCAGCAATTTTAAAATCAAACATGATAAGTGACATTAACCAGTTGGGGCGAATTTCTAATTCTGAGACTTTAAAATTTTTATCTGCGAATTCAAAATCCTCTAATAATAGTCCGGGTCCCCACTGTGACCACTTCACTCGAATTTTTTCTAATTTAACTTGGGTTTGCACCCGGCCTTCAATCGCGGCACGTAAATCATTGGTATGTTTACCAACGAAATAAGACAATAAAAAGCTGGTGAAAAAAAAGAAAATAAAAATTGAAAGTGAGATAAATACGAGCTTTTTTTTCACTGACTAAATATCGATTTCAGAATAACGGCTTAATAGGTTTTCTGGACATGAAAAATACTTACCCTTCAATCTCGGTGGTACACCATAAGTTTTGTAACTGGTGAGCACAAGATTCCCACCTTTGCGGGCCACTTTATTTTTCATATTGATTTCTAAACGCTCAAGATATGAAGTACTGCCAGGTGTTACACCGGCCGACAAATCACCTTTATACTCACAGCCCTGTTTAAAAAGATGATCCATTTCTGTATTGACCAAGTCTTGTCTTGGTTCGACTTTTATTACTTTTACCAGGTTTCCTTTCTTCGTTAATTTGGCACAGGAAAAAAGTAAAATAAAAATCATCAAGTATAACTTTGTCATATTTTCTTCCTTCGTCTTATTTCTTTAACTATAACTTATTTGTTTATATGATTCTAGAATGAAAATAAGTCACTTTATTCTCATAACTGCCCTTTTACTTCTGATACCGAAGGCGCACTGTGCATTTTTAGTCGAGCCCTATTTTGGACACACTGCCGGGAAGTATAAGGAAAATAGCAATCGTGGTGATGCTGATGGTTTTGTTCATGGTTTCAGACTGGGTTATATTGGCACTTTGTTCATTTCAGGCCTCGATATTTCACTTCAGTACCCTGAATTCTCCTCTTCTTTTCTCAGTGAAGGCGAAGAAAAAACTTACCGAACTGCTAATGTCGGGTTATTTCTAGGCGCAATTACGCCAAACTATAAAATCACTTTTGCCTACATGGCTTCATCCCTTCAGAAAAAAAATGGAAACCCTCAAAAAAGAATCTATTTTGCCGATACCCTCAAGTATACGGTTGGAGTTCGTCTGTTCTGGCGAGTCTTTTTCAATGTGGAGTACTTACATAGTGTTTATGACGAGTATGAAGAAAATAGAGATCTTACCTACGGTATCACACCATACAGCACAGATAGTTTACAAGGAACTCTCAGTGTGGTTTGGAGCATTTTATAACAAAGACATTCTACAAAGGAGAATTTTGTGAATGAAAAAAGATTTTGGTTTTCCATCGGCTTAGTATGGACGACCCTTATGTTAACTGATTGGTTCTTCCATGGTTATTGGATGCAACCAACTTACCAGGCCACAGCTCATTTATGGCGACCAATGAATGAAATTGCGAGCAACTCATGGGCAATGTGGGTAGGTCATGCTTTCTTTGCATGGTCATACGTTTGGATTTATACCAAAGGTATTAGTAATCACCACCCGTGGCACCAAGCTTTCCGTTATGCTGTAGCGGTGTTCTGTATCACTTCTGTGCCTTACCTATTCATGACTTGGGCCGTAACGCCAATGACAACTGATATTATTTTCCGTTGGTTCATGATTGAAGCTTTCCAAGTTTTTGTTTGTGGTTTCGTTGTGACTTGGTTTTATCGTGCGAAAATTAAGTGGACTGAAACTGCTCATCACCACGCTTAGAAATTTTTTTGATAATTGAAAACGAGGGCCTAGACGAGAGTCTGGGCCTTTTTTTAAAATCGCATTTCCACTGCTAAAGAGTGATTAGTAATAATGGGAGTTAAGACGTTATTTAATTTAAGTGACCACATATTTCGGCGAATCAAATGCACACCCACCTCAATCCCCAAGATCGGAACAAATTCAAAACCATCAATATTCACGGCCACTAAATCAACCGTGTCATAGCCATTCGGTTTATTTTCATTTCGCGCGTCCCAATTCTCTTCCACAAAACTATAACCACCCATAATAAAAGTGAATTCCACATACTTGGTATAAGCGAAACCATAAGAATAAAAGACACCTTCAATCGGTGAACAGATGGAATCCTCACCTTGCATATAGGTAAGCGCATGTCGTGAAATACCTAAACGAATGTATTGGGTACGATTAAAAATAATTCCAGTATCATTCCACTGGTTACAATAATTTTTTTTAGAATTGGTCACGTGCGGAGTTAAACCACCAGCACCATACATCAATGTCCAAGCTTGCACAGATTGAAGCGTGAGAAAAAAAAGAAAAACAAAAAGTTTCATTTAAAATAATCCTATCGAAGGCAGGATATTCCAAGTCAAGCCACCAACCGCAGTGAATGAAGCCGATTTCAAATGAGACTCAAAACCACCGGCCCCGAGAAAAAAAGAGCCGCCACTAAAGCCTCTTCGAAAGTTTAAAGTATATGTTCGCGCTCGATGTTCTGAATCCAGTTCTTTAGTATATTGACCTAAAACGAACATACTCCATGCTCCACCTAACTTGGTTCCAAAAATACCGCGAGTGTTTTCAATATGACCACCCTCCATCGGTAAACTAATTCCGTATTCAGGCGCGATAAATTCTTGATCTTCCACATCTTGTTCATACGTTTCTTTTAAAAAATCCACATTCAAAAAAACCGGACCAGCCGCCAAACTCATATTGGCACCAACAAATTTGCGTTCAAAAGAGTTTTCACATTTGAGCGTCGTACAATCATAAGGTGGTAAATCATCATTACGGTTTTTCGCATCTGAGTAACCGCCTCTTACTCCAATAAACGATATAGGAAAAAATTCGAGTTGCGTTCGATAGGCAGTAAAACCCGTTATGGCCGAACCAGTCACCGAAGGTCTGATGTAACCATACCAAGGTTTTCCACCACCCGGTGCTCCCCACAGAAGGATGCCGTAACCTAAATCGGCATTGATAACACCCGCCAAGGGATAGCTTCTCGAGACGGCATTAAGCTGAAAATCAAAGCCTGCCAAAGCACGGCCGAAAAAAAAGCTTAAAACTAAACAAAATATGATTAAATTTTTGGTAAAACCCACGGAAGTATCATGGCATAATCTGATTAACCGAGTCAAATCATCAGCTTAGCAACTCATTAATATCCTTTAAAATTATCCCGTATTTGTCGATAAGTTACCTATGAGTGAAAAATTAAATTTGAACGACCTCAAGCCTAAACTAAAAGAATGCCAAGTTTTTACGGGTGAAAAAAACATTGTCATCGAGGATAGCAAAACTCGCGCACAAGTTGTTTTACTCAAAGAGAACGAAGTTATTCTGAAACTGCTTGATGGTGAAAATACAGTAAAGGACATCTCGACCTATCTTTATCATCATCACGGTGGGGTGAATTTTAATACGATTATCACGACCATTCGTTTATTAAGTGAAGCTAATCTCCTCGAAGGAACCAAACATTACTTCGAAAATCTTCGAGATGAAAAAAGTCCGCATGAACAAAAGCCTTCTTTTTTTAATCGCAGCTTGTTTGAATTTCCTCTCGTTAGAAAAATAGAAATGAATATCGCTCGCCCAGAATTGTATTTTGGTTTGCTCGGAATGCTAGTCATGATGGTTGGGATGAATCTCGATGCTTTTGATAATATTCATATGGCGCGTTTCCTAAAAAATCAAAGTGGTTATAGTGAGGCCCTTCCAAGAATTTTTATTTTCAGCTCGATTCTTTTAAGCATGAAAACTTTATTCCAAGGTCTGATGTTACTTTTCTCGGTAGGTTCATTTTATGCACCATCCATCAAAATTAACCTCTATTCAATTTCGCTTGGATTAAATGATAACACGATTTACTCACATCCGAAAAAAGCTGTGATTATTAGTTATGGTGTAATGTCAGCCTTAATGTACTTAGTGTGTTTTGCACTGATTGATTATTTTCCACAAGCTAAAATGTATCGCCATGATTTCGCCGTACTCGCGATGATGTTAACTCTGATTGAATTAAATCCTTATCGTCGTAGCGAACTAACCAAACTTTTTTATTTCTTTTACGCCGCTGAACAACTAAAAAGTATTATGCCGTATCTGAAAAACTGTACACTCACTGGTTTGTGGGAAGATACGGGGGCAAAACTGTCTGATGAAGTGAGATATGTAACGTATTCACTACTAGCGATTGGCTGGGCGATTTTCTTCAGTGTCTTTAGTCTTGAACTGATGTTCAAATGTTTTTCAGGACTCTTTTTACAAATTCAAATGGGAGAACCTGTCAGCCGCATTTCAGCTATTTTAGTCGGCATGGGTCTTTTATTTATCTCGGGATATCTCTCAATCGATCTGTTCCACACATTGGTAAAAAACATTGTGTCGCCTATTCTTCTTCCATTGATGAAATTGAAAGCACGTCCAAAAGATTATACTCAACCAGATATCGCACTTGAAAATATTCGTAAGAACCTGCAAGCGAATATGATCTTTAATCAATTGAGTCCTGAAGCTCTGGACTACGTGCTTAACAATGCACGACTAAAATCAGTCAAAAAAGGTACACATCTTATTTTACAAGGTGATACAGCGAAAGAAGTTTTTTTCTTGGTAAAGGGTCGCGTTGATGTCAATTCTCGTGAGAAAACGGGACGTATTAAACATATTGTTGAATTAGGTCCAAACTCGGTGATTGGAGAAATGTCAATTGTTGAAAAACGCAAGCGCGCTGTGAACGTGACTGCTCTGGAAGATCTGGTTTTCTTAGAATTTAGCGCCAGTGTTTTTGAGAACCTGATGAACAAAATGCAATTTAAGGAAGATTATATAAAGCTTACAAATCGAATTAAAATTTCTCAGTTCGTGGCCTCAGCTAACCTCTTCCGAGATTTCCCACCAGAAATTATGAACGTTTTTGTGGAAGCAGGAGACCTCGTTTTGTTTCCGGGCGGACATAATATTGTGGAAGAAGGCGAAAGTGATAAAACCTTCTATCTGCTTATCAAAGGCAAAGTCGATATCAGTAAAGGTGGGCACCATATTACAGAATTAAAACAAGGTGATTTCTTTGGTGAAGTGGCCTTAATTGCCAATGTTCCAAGAACCGCCACCGTTACCACGAAAGAAGAAAGTTTATTTTTATTTATTGAAGACAAACGATTTTGGAATATTTTATCCAACAATATCGAGCTGGCCATGTATATTGAAAGTGTTGGCCGTAGTCGTATGAACGAGGCCGCATGATCGGTAGACTTCTAAGACTCGCTATTAAAATTCTACCACTGATTACCATTTATAAAGGTATCACGAGTGGTGGTGCGCGCTTAAAACCATTTATTGATATGGGCAAAGTTGCCTTAACTCAATATGAAGTGGCCGAAATTACCAAACTGGTTGTGAGTGACTACAAGAGCAGCAATGGTCTACTCGTTTCACCACAAGACTTTAGTTACTTCGTAAAAGATCAATTTAACAGTCAATATTCAATTCTTGCGCGGGAAATTCGTGGTGACCGCAGTCATAATATGTCGGTCGATATTTGGGGTAATGCTTTTATGCTTATGCCTAATAGTGATGTTAGCAATGTAAAAATTGTTAGTTCTGGCCCTGATCTAACTTATGATACCAAAGATGATATCGCGATGGATTTCAATATCAATCGACGAGGACCTGCTTCAGCGAATAACGAGATGGAACAAAACGATTATCCAACGGACCAAAATGCTGGTGACTTTGATGAAGAAGGCTTTGATGTGGATGGATTTAATCGAGCCGGCTACGACCGCGACGGTTACGATCGAAATGGTATTCACCAGTCCGAAAAAGAAATGAGTCAAAACGATTACTAACGACTTAAAACTTTCATAGCATCATTTTCAATAATATGACGACCGCTACGAGGGTGTCTGACTAATTTCATCATCGCTTCAACCACTGTCTCGGTGGAAATCGGCATGACTTTTGGGAAGTATTGGTCAAGAAGCATCAATGGTCCTAAAATTTTCTGTGCGATTTTTTCAAAAAACCTTTTTTCACTTCGTTCACCTAATAAAAGTGACGGCCTAAAAATATAGAGTGATTCAAACTTAAGCGACTGAGCAAAGACTTCTATTTCTCCTTTGATTTTATTATAAAGCACAAAAGATTTTGAATTTGCTCCCATGGCGCTAACTAAAAAAATGCTTTTAACTCTGCCACGCTTGGCCATCAAAAGAATTTTTTCTGAAATATGCTTTTCAATTTCAATAAATTCTTTGATACCGCCTGCCTTTTTTAAAGTCGTGCCAAAACAGAAAA
>JAEUWD010000030.1 GCA_016786485.1 Bacteriovoracaceae bacterium
CTAAAAACGGTTTGTTTTGTCCAAGGTGAGTTTGTAGCGAATCGACAAACTCCGTGTTGGGTTGAAAATCAAGCCAGCCTAACTCTCGAGGGATGGCACTGTAGGCCATGAAGAAAACCCAACCTTGGTGACCAGAGTTAAGTTGTTTCCATCGTCCGAACGAAGTATTGCCTACGAAAAGCGAACCCGGTGGGAGTGGAGTGGTATTCTCCAAACTTTCTTTTTCTAATCTTCTGAAAAGTGACAAGCCGATAAAATCTTTGCACTCGTGAGCAAATTTGCGTGAAACGCGCACAATAATTTCTTTGGTTTTTTCAAACGGGTAAACTAGGCGATATTTTTGATAATAAGTTTTAATGATGAAACCCGTCGCGTGCATATCAACTAAAATAGCTGTAACGTTATTGCCTTTAACGATTTTAGATAAACCACTCGCGTTTTTTAAATACGCGATTCCTAGTTCATTGGATGAAAAACTCTTGGCCAAGCCTAGGTAAACCAGAATGAGTAGAACGTAGAAAGCAATTCGGTTCATGCTCTAAGTTTAACAAAAATCGTGATTTAAGACTAACTGTTTTGAATAATGTTTTGGATTTCAGTCTTGTGCCTAGGCGCAAGATCGTCCAAATCACAGTGAAGTCGGTTAACTGCATGTGATTTACTGTATTTTTCGTATAAATTGGTCGCTTCATTAATGACTGGATAAGGATTCTCATTCTTTCCAGGATACATTTTGATAACTCGGATCGAATGCAAGTTTTCTTCGCTTGCCCCTTCTGAGTAGTATTTCGAGAGTCGGCCAGTCGATGAACAACTAATATGCTCGAGTTTATTTTCTTTTAAATAATTTTCGATCGCACGAAATTTATCCAATTGGTTTTCGCCGAATGTTTCAAAGATTTTGGTTGGAATTTTATTTCCAACAATTTTCTTGGCCCAAGTATTCTGACTGTTTCTTAGAATTTTATTCAGATAATGATCATCGTGTTCTTGGTAAGCTTCAATATTGGCCGGAATGGTGTATTCACCTTGGGCCGTCTCAAAATACTTATAAAGCATTTTTTCTAGGCAAACACCTTTGTAGTGAAAATACACCATCATAAACATATGGAAACGACTAATGAGAAAATCGTCAAAAGTTGAAATCGCACGCTCTGCAATTCCCAAGTAAGCTTCATTTTTGATATTACAAATTTTTAGATTATCAATTAACCAATCCAGATCGAAATTGCCATAGCTAACGCCACAGAAGTAACTATCACGGCGGAGATAGTCCATACGATCACAATCAATTTCGCTTGAAACTAATTGGTGAAGAACAGGGAAGTAATTCACACCGCCAACGGTGAAGTAGCCTGGATCAGTTGTTTTGCCGAGAATAAGTTCTGCCACCGCAAAACAATTAATTCCATATTTCTTTTCAGCTTTTTTGAAGGTTTCTGTAAATGAAGAATCAACAATGGCTTTCAAAGTATAGTGCTCGTGTGTCGCTTGATCATCTTCGAAGGCAAAACGCTTTGGTAATTCCAATTGAGAAATTTGTGGCATTACATATTCAGTCGTATGACTGAGTGGAGCGTGTCCAATGTCATGTAGTAAACAACCTAAGCGGAAAGTTTCTTTCAATCTTTGAATGTCACTGCTGGCCAATTTATCAAAAAATAAACGATTAAAGGTTCTCTCTGCCACTTCCATAACACCAATCGAATGAAGATAGCGTGTATGAGTTGCACCAGGGAAAATAAATTCAGAAAAACCAAGTTGTTTAATATTTCTTAAACGCTGAAAATATTTGTGTTCGATAATCGGAATTTCTTCTAACCGAATATCAATCGAGCCATGGACCGGATCTCGAACTTCCATTTATCTTCCTTTGTTAAAGTTGCTATCTAACCATCTCGCAATATCACGTGATTCAAACATCGGTTTGTCATCAATGTACAAGCAAGGAACAGTCCTACGACCAGTTTGCTTAATGTGAAAATTAAGAGCGGTTGTATCTTGGTTAATATGCTTGAGTTTTATTTCAGGTTTATTTAGCAGTGTATCGATTTTTTTAAGAACGATTTGGCAAAAAGGACACTCTGGATAGTAGTAAAGTTCTAGTTTCATTCCTTAGACATACAAAAAAGGTGGCCATGTTGGCCACCTTATTTTGTTTAAATCTGTTTACTTGTTTCTCTAATCTTCATCATAGTTCATTGATGAATTCTTGGCATATTCCTCGTCTTCATCAACGTAACCTTCAGCTGACTTTTCATTTTCATCAAGTTCTTCATCGTAATCCCAACCGTACCCTAACTCGCCCTCATCTTGTTCATCATCCGGGCTATACTCATCTGACAACTTGCCATTGGGTTCTTCTTTGTCAGATCCATCTTCTTCGTAAGGGTCGGCGTCGAACTCTTCGTCGCTATCAGTTGAATCAGAAGCTGTAGCACTTCCGAAAGCAGATCCACCCATTGAGCTTGAGTCTGTTGTTACAGAAGTCATGCTTGGAGTTGATGTGCTTACTGACGGAGTTGAAGTTGTAGCTGCGGCTTTCTTAGCTTTTGGAGCTGATTTCTTCGCTGCTTTTTTTGTCGACTTAGCTGCGACTTTCTTAGTAGCTTTTTTTGCTACTTTCTTAGTCGCTTTCTTGGTCGTTTTCTTAGCTGACTTTTTAGTCGCTTTTTTTGCCGACTTCTTAGTAGCTTTTTTAGCTGCTTTTTTAGTCGCTTTTTTTGCTGATTTTTTCTTTGCCACTGTCCTATCCTTTGTTTGTGATTATTACCCTGTTCGCAAAAACAGTTTCTAGTATATAGTTTGTCGCAGAAAACTTTCAAGAGGGAAATTTAAATTTTATTTAGTGAGAGATGTTGCTGAGATCAATGTTAAGAAGTGGGTTCACAAAAATTGCATTTGTACCAACGCCACCTTCAGAATAAATTTCACCCACATTATACCCGCTATTGCCTTGCGTGATGCTTCGCAGCGGAATGAGTTTTGTCGAATAGAAATTTCTTCTCATGAGTTCGTTATCACTCGTGCTACCCGCTAAAAACGGATTGATGCTTAAGCCACTGGTATTATTTTCGGCCCCAGCAAATTGTCCAGGCATGAAAGCGGTTGAGTAACCGATATGACCGGCGCGAGATAGTACCGCTGTCGAACGACTATTGCTCTGAGTAGCGAATTCACCGACGTTATAAAGAATGTCAGATTGTGTTCCGGTCGTTGCGAGGTCGTTAAAATATTCTGATAAAACTTCATTAAATGGTTTCGGACAAGCACTGGTCACACCATCGACTGCATAAGGTGCACCGCTGGTCGTTCCCATAATATACGTCGCCATTTTTCCCGCGATACTGTCGCAAGTTAATCCACCGGTACCACCACCGCTACTGGCATCAGAAATCATGAGGGCCGCTTTATTATAGCGTGGGTCGTTACCATTTTTTGTTCGTATCGCCTCTGCCACATCAAACATCGACTTAAGATAACTATCAACTGCCGGTCCTTGCGTCGCCAAGAAAGCAACCAGGACTTGATTGATATCAGCTTCTGTTTTAAAGAGGTAGTCAGCACCAGAGTTAAAGAGCGGTGCAAAGATACCATATTTATAATAATTGAGATTATCGATGGTTTTTACATTTGAGCCTGAATCAACAATGGTTCCAAATGAATCGGAGCTACTGGCAGCATTTAACGAAGCGATAGATGGAATTAAATAATTGGCCGCTTCGTAATCAGTAGGTGCTCTCGCCATTAAGATCGCCTTAAAAATTGAAGTTGGTCCCATGCCACCACCGATATCGATTTCTGGTAGATTACGAGAGAAGCTTTGTAATTGGGCCGCATCATAAAGACCGAAGGCCGGAGTCGTGGTGGTGTTAGTTGGATCAATGACCGTGAAGCTTGCGCCTGAGGAGTGATTATTCATATTGCCGGAGAAATCATAGATCATATTCGGAACAGAAAATTTAATACCGGCGCCTGAAATCCAACCACCGATTTGCTGTGAAGGATCGCTGATCCAAAAATCAGGATTGACTGGAACTGGGTCTCCAAATTCGTACGCATTCGGAATCGCCGATAAACCTTTAAGCCCAATTAAATAGGGGTTGGATCTTTTCTTGCTATCCACGCGACCGGTAACAACTGAGGTATTAGCATTGGCTTCAGTTTCAAAAAGTTTTGGACCAATTCTTCCACCGAAAGGCTTGGCGGCGGCGTAAGCCGTGAGTTTGGTGAAATAATTTTTGAATGGATTAAATAATCCTCCAAAGAGTGCTTCACCTTTAACCGCGTAATAGGTGAGAACTTGCGAATTTTTCACATAACCAAAAGGGTAACCTGGAATCGGTAAGGCCATTTTTGTGACCGCACATTCCGCACTTGAAGCAGTTGAGGCGCCGATCGTTCCGGTTTTTGGAATGAATGAAGTGTAAAAAGTAGCTAAGTTTAAGAGTACCAATTTTAAATCCAGATAATGTTTTTCTGGTCGTCCAGCGCTTGTCGGATAGAGTAAATAGCTGAGCGAGAATTGGTTCGAGTCAGTGAAAGGTTCCGGCGCAATTTCCGTCAAAACGAAACTAGTCTTCATGGTACTGGTGGTATCATCTTCATCACTGGCGAGATTGCGGTAAGCAGAATAGAAAGCTTTTACCGTTCGCTCGACATGGGGTGTATTGCGATTATCAAAATCAGCAATCGCTGTACAATTGCGACTAATGCCGGCGTTAGACCACATGTTGGAAGTGTTATTGCTGTAGCAAACATTTTCCACGGGTGGAAAATTCACGATGTGTTCGAGATTTCTCATGCGAACAGCAGTCTCAAAAGCTTTTGGCCAAGCTCCCGAGCGATCGAGTGCCACTTGCGGAGCATCCTGTTGGAGTGTTCCGGTGGTTGTTGTAAGGCTAGGGCGATTCACACCGTACGCCCAATGCATGGTCACAAGAAAATCCAGCTGTGTTCGTTCAGAACAAGCCACCGCTTTAGATTGCACGATACTGTCGATAAAATTTTGTGTGACTTCGTCGGCACCAGGTAGAGCAGTTACGCCAATTTCAGGTACCCCGGGAACGTTATACATTTTGCAAATATCGGGAGTGTCAGTCGACGAGCCACCAGCATCCACGATGTGCATACAAACCGAAGGGAAATTGTATTTGTCTGATTTAAGCGGATCTCCGCCACCACCTCTCATCATGTATTGGATTTTTCCATCTCCTGCCGAGGCAAGTGAGCCATTTCCGCTATCGATGTCTTTAACTTCATCGACAGAAAGATTTCCTAGCACCCAATATTTAAACATCCATTCTTTGTAGGTGTTGCGCATTTCCCAGTTTAAGTAGGCGATATTTGAAAGCTGCCGAGCTTGTACCGCCGCTCCAGACCAGGCCGCGGCGTCGACGGCGTTTTGTAGATTAATTTTAGCTTTGACGTAAAGACCGATATTGATGACGAAGGCTACTAGACTGAGGAACATCATAAGCGAGACCGCAAAAAAGATCGTGAGCTGGCCCTGCTCTTTTAAAAATTTACCAAAACGCATTCTTCTTCCCTAATGAATGGTGTCTCTTTGTCCCAAGTGGGGTCAAAGAAGATTATACCAGAAAAATGAAAAACCAATAAGTTCTTGAAAGCACATTGCTATGCGTTTTTTTACATTGGTACGATTCTTGAAGAGTAAAAGGAACTGTGGAGTGTCGTAACCACAGCAGCGGGACGTAAGCGGATACGGCGGGCCTCTCTAACGTGAGCACACAAATTTCTTACAGTCGTAAGTTTCACCCCTGAGTCCCGAAGGGGACTCAGAGGCCCTTTTTTTGATGGTGGAGCGAATGAGTCAGGAAAAAAAATCAAGTAGGTCAGGTCACAAGAGTGTGATTAAATAAATATAGGTATGAGTAGATTCTACAAATTAAAAAATCCTAGTTCGAAATTCTTCTGTGCTCTCTGCCGGGCGCCGCGAGAAATGTACTATCAAAAAAATCTTTCGAAAAAAAATATCGCCCAAATTGCTATGATTTCTGTCCTCACCGTTTGGTTGGCATTTCCCTTGATGGGATTCAAATCGCTCTTTTTAATTTTTATTATTTGGGGCGTTTTTGAGACCACCAACAAAACATTATATCGTCGCGAATTGAGTTGTCCGCATTGTGCTTTTGATCCGACCTGGTATCGAAAAGATGTGAAGGTTGCTCGCCAAAAAGTCGACCAGTTTTTCGCTAATAAGGCGTCTGGCACGGTCGCTCCAGCTCAAGCCCCAACTGTCAAAAAAGAAACAATTACAAACCAAAGTCTTCGTTAATCCCAAAAACATTCTTGTTATTTCAAATAGTTACAAAATCGCGCTCTGATTTCTTCTTGCACCGGTAAGGAACATGAAAAGATTCTTTGTCGATGTGACCAAGAATATTATATGTATGAACAAATCAAAAAAGGGAGACAATCGATGAGCGTTAACAAAGTTATTATTTTAGGTCGTTTGGGTCAAGATCCAGAACTTAAGTACACGCCAACCGGTTCAGCTGTTTGCAATTTTTCAGTTGCAACATCTGACAACTGGACTGATAAAAGCGGTCAAAAACAAGAAAAAACTGAATGGCACCGTGTTGTTGTTTGGGGAAAACTAGCAGAATTATGTAATCAATATCTTTCTAAAGGCAGACAAGTTTTTCTAGAAGGAAAACTTCAGACTCGTTCTTGGGACGATAAAGATGGTAACAAAAGATATACAACTGAAGTTCTAGCTAACAC
This sequence comes from Bacteriovoracaceae bacterium, assembly GCA_016786485.1. Taxonomy (GTDB): domain Bacteria; phylum Bdellovibrionota; class Bacteriovoracia; order Bacteriovoracales; family Bacteriovoracaceae; genus JAEUWD01. The sequence continues at coordinate 6,748 of JAEUWD010000030.1, forward strand.
TGTTCAGTTTATTGGTGCTACTCAAGGTGCTGGCGCAGGTGCTTCAGCTTCTAACGAGTACAATCAAGAAGCTCCAGCTCGTGGCGAAAATACTGAAAGAGCAAGCGGTTCAGCTGCTGCGAATTCGAATTCTAACTACGCTAATATTTCAACAGACGCGAGTTTCGCTGCTGATGATATTCCTTTCTAGTCTTGAATTAAAATTAGAGATAAAAAAAGGGCCCTCGATGAGGGCCTTTTTATTTATTAAGGTAAAAATGCTAAAAACCTCATTTGCAGGTCTAACATATTGAAATAACTAAATTATATTCTCTTAGGAAATCTTCACTTTCTACCGATAAAGTTGAGAGGATAAGCACCAATGGGACAAAGTCAATCTGGCGATATGAAAACCATGAAACGAACTTACTTTTCAGTAAGCTTCGAACTTATCGTGACTGGCAATCAATTACCTTTTGATTTGTATGTGAACTCATCTGGTCTAGATAAAAAAGCGCGCTTCATTCGTGTGTTCCCGAAGGGGCAACAGTTAACCGCGGCCGATGTGGCTGAGTTCAAAGGCAAATATCCTCAGCTCTATGTTCCTGAATCACAGCGTTCAGTTTACATGCAAACTTTAATTAAAAGTCGTCACTATACTGATTCACAAAAAGCTACCGCACTAAAAGATTCGGCGGTTGATTATCTCGATCGTTTGTTTGAACTTGAGCGCGAATTTACCACTGAAGCTTTGGCCAAGACGGTCGAGCAGTGCCGTGAAGTGGTCGAAAATATGGTGGAAGTGGTTGAAGAGTACGAAGTTGATCAGTTACGAAATTTAATTGCGAGTTTAAGTTTTCACGATTTTTATACTTATGATCATTCCATCAATGTGGCGATGTATTGTATTACTATCTACAAAATGCTTCACCCTAATGCCACTCGCGATGAAATGACCAATGCGGGGCTAGGTGGGCTTCTTCACGATTTAGGAAAAATTAAAATTCCGACGGCCATTCTTAATAGCCCGAATAAGTTAACAGAAGAAGAATTTGAGATGATTAAAAAACATCCTGATTTCGGATTAGAACTTTTAGAAAATGGGCATGCTGAATTGGATGAGCGTGTTGATATTCAGGCCATTAGTCGTGTGGTGCATGAACATCACGAAAATTGGGATGGCACAGGATATCCTGCCAAACTAAAAGAAAAAGAAATTAGTGAATTGGCCCGCATTTGCGCCATTGCCGACTTTTTCGATGCGGTCACGACGAAACGTTCTTACGCTGACGTCATGGTAATCGATGAAGCGATTAAAATTATGCAGAAAACCAGTGGTAAAAAAATTGATCCTCATATCTTTAAAATTTTCGCAACCCAATTTAAGGGTGAGTTAAAGCCTGGGAAATTTAATTTCAAAATGGCAGAGGATTTTGACTCTGAAAGACCTTATGTGCAGTTTCCTTTGATACCAGATGAGACCCAAAAATTAGAAAAAGAAGGCGACGAAAAAAATGGCAAAGTGAATTTATTCGATGGAAAAAAGAAAAAGAAAGAAGCGCCTGCTACCGGTAAAGTAAATCTGTTTGGAAATAAAAAGAAAAAAGCCTCTTAGATATCCAGTGACCGAACCAATGTCTCAACTTGCTCTTTAGTATTGAATAGATGGAAAGAAAGTCTGACCTTTCCTTGTCTCACGCTGACATCGACATAGTTATGCTTTAATTCAGTCTCAAGTGATTGTGGGTCGATACTCTTTGTTTGGAGTGAAATAATATTTCCCATGGCATCGAGTGGCGTAATCAGGTCGTATTTCTGCTTCGGATAGATGCTTAAGAAATGCTTTTTAAGCATTTCATTATGTTTTTGAATCTCATCAAATCCAAGTTCTTTAAATAGCTCTAAACTGGCTTCTAAGCACGCCATCACCAACATGTTAGGTGTCTGGCCTCGGTCAAATTTGCGAGCACCTGGCAGCGTTTCAACCGTATAATTGATAAGGTCATTAACATTCTTTGAGTTAATACTATTAATCCAATTTCCAGTTTGATGTTGAATGAGTTTTAAAGCTTTTTCTGAAAAATATCCAAAAGCATAACCATAAGGTCCTAGCATCCACTTGTAAGCGGAACAAGTCATGATATCAATATTTTCTAATTCGGCTTTGGAAATTTTTAGTCCACCTAAAGATTGAGTCGCATCCACCACAAAAAGAATGTCTTTAGATTTTAAATATTTTCCAATACTCACCAGATCAACTTTGCGACCAGTTGAAAAACTGACATGAGAAATATTAAAAATTTTAGTTTTTTCAGGAAGATTTTTTTTCAGCCACTCAACTGTTGGAAGCTCTGGGCAATCGAGTAACTCAAAATCCACACCACGGTTCTTCTTGGCCAGCATCCATGGAATAACATCCGAAGGATATTCACCAGCGAGTGTAACCACACAATCTCCGGTTTTAAACGGATAGCCATTGGCCACAATACTAATGATGTCAGCACTAGATGATTGGTGACAGATATTATCAGCGCTTACTTCTAATAATTGGGCAATCTGCATGCGAATACGCTCTGAAATCCCCATCCAAGTATTGTACGGATAGAAAGAAGGATCGAGTTCTTTAAAAAGAGCATTGGAAACTTTTTGTTTCGCACGGTAAGGACTTGGTCCAAAATAAGCCGTGTTAAAATAGAACGCACCAATGTGAGCAAACTCTTTTTTTATTTTCTCAAGTGCTTGAGGATTCATTTTTTTAAACGATTACTGTTTTTTAGCTTCAGTTTTTGTTTCTGTCTTTGTTTCTACCGGCGCAGCTGCATCAGCTTTAGGAGCTTCGTCCATATTAAGTCTTGGCGCTACAGGAGCTTCGTTATCAAAGATTGATTCACTTGATTTATTAGCTGTTAGAGTCGTTAAAGCAATTGAGTTCACCATGAAAGCGATAGCTAAAAAAGTCGTTAGTTTTGTAAAGAAGTTACCTTTACCACTGCTACTGAAAATAGCTTGTGAAGCACCGGCAGAACCCATAACCGCACCAACTTCAGCACCTTTACCAAACTGTAGTAAAACAACAGTCGTTAATAGAATACAAATGATGACGTGAAGAATGATTAAACCTGTGACCATATTTACCTCAAATTGTTATGTTAAATGACTATCAAATATTCTCGTTGTTGCCTACTAAAACTTAGACGCTAATAGGCATAGCTTGGTGTAATCTTCAGGCTTTAGACTGGCCCCGCCAACTAATGCCCCGTCGATGTCTCTTTGCGCTAACAAACTCTCAATATTTTCAGTATTTACGCTTCCACCGTAAAGAATCGGAAGGTCTTTACCCGTGGTTGGGAAGGTATCTTTTAGCTGGACGCGGATGAATTCATGAACTTCTTGCGCCTGAGAAGCGGTCGCGTTCATACCTGTTCCAATCGCCCAAATCGGCTCATAGGCAACAAGTAGTGCCTCGGGATTTGGGATAATAATAGACTTGAGACCTTCGCGTAATTGCTCTTCAATCACTACGAAAGTACGGTCATCATTTCTTTCTTGGGCGGTTTCGCCAACGCAGAAAATAACTTTGAGGCCAGCGTTTAAAGCGGCTTCAGTTTTCTTATTTAATAAAGCGTGATGTTCTTTGAAATATGTTCGGCGTTCCGAGTGACCGACAATCGTAAATTTTGCACCTAATTCCTTGAGTGCTACGGGCGAAACTTCACCAGTGTATGCGCCTTTATCAAAAGGTGCACTATTTTGTGCTCCAAGCACAATTTTTTTGGACTTGTTCATTAGCGGAGCAAGATGAATAGCTTGAGGAGCAATCCAACTTTCGCAATTAAACTTGGCCGAATATTTCTCAACATATTCAAAATAAGCTTTTATTTCAGGAAGTGTTTGGTTCATCTTCCAATTACCAACAATATACTTACTCATGTGAGATCTACTCCTTGGCGAAGTGCTTGAATGCCCGGCAAGTCACCTTTCTCAATATACTCTAAAGATGCTCCACCGCCTGTGGAAACATGGGAGAACTTATCGGCCAGACCAGATTTTTGAACAGCACTGACTGAGTCACCGCCGCCAACAACACTGAAGGCTTTTGAATTTGAAATACTTTTTGCCATCGACATTGTCCCTTCAGCAAATTTCGGATTCTCAAAATATCCCATGGGACCATTCCATAAAATTGTTGCTGATTTCATGATAAGTGTGCCGTAATTTTTGATCGTTTGAGGACCGATATCAAGGCCTATATATTTTTCTGGAATATTTTTTGATTCAATCACTTTCGCGCTTCCATCAAGAGCTTCTGAGGCCACATGATCAACTGGCAGTTGAATTTTATTTCCGCGATCTTGTGCAAGGAGCGTTTTTGCGAGCTGAACATCTTCATCACTGCAAAGTGATTTGCCGACTTCGACTCCAGTCGCTTTCAAAAATGGGTACGCCATCGCGCCACCAATAAGCATGTGATCAACGGTGACTAATAATTTTTGAATAGTTTTAATTTTGTCCGAAACTTTAGCTCCGCCTATAATGGCGATCATGGGCTTCTTTGGACTATTTAAAACTTTATTAAGTGCTTCAACTTCTCGTTTGATAAGAAAGCCACCATAAGTATGATTTTTGAAGTAGTGAGTGATGGCGTGTACTGAAGCGTGTTTACGATGGGAAACACCGAAAGCATCGTTGACATAAATATCAGCGTACTCTGCTAATTTTTTTGCAAACTCTGGATCATTATCTTCTTCACCTGGGCTGAAACGTAAATTTTCTAATAAAATTATTTTGGCTTTTTGTGTTTTGAGGTACGGCTTAATTCCCGTATCAACCGCGCCTTCGGCCAAAATCACATCTTGATTTAATTTTTCGGCCAAATAAGCAGCCACTGGTTCCAGCGAATATTTCTTATTCACTTTTCCATCAGGCCGACCCAAGTGACTCATTAGCACTAACGACGTCACACCTTGCTCAAGCATGTACTGAATCGTCGGAAGGGAAAGATCAATTCGACTTGCGTCGGTAATAGTATTCTTTCCATCTTTTGAAAGTGGAACGTTGAAATCAAAACGTGCGACGACTTTTTTGCCTTTGAGGGGAATTTGGTCGATGTATTTAACCTGCATTAAAATTGTTCTCCCATATAATTCGCGAAATCGATAATGCGGTTCGAGTAACCAGCTTCATTGTCGTACCAAGAAACAACTTTCAAATTGTTTCCGATCAGATTAGTTAAAAGCGAATCAAAAATTGAAGATTCACGACGACCGCGGAAATCTTGACTGACTAGCGGCTCATCACAATAAGCCAATAGTTTCGCTAATTTTCCTTCAGATGCTTTTTTAATTAACTGATTAACGGCTTCAATCGAACTTTTCTTTTGAAGGTTAACACTTAAATCTACAACTGAAACATTTGGTGTTGGGACACGAATCGAGATTCCATCTAATTTTCCTTTAAGTTCAGGAATAACATCACCTAAAGCTTTTGCAGCTCCCGTAGTGGTTGGAATCATCGAAACAGCCGCAGCACGTGCACGTCTCAAATCGTTATGTGAATTATCTAAAAGATTTTGGTCAGAAGTGTATGAGTGAATAGTTGTCATGTAACCACTTTCGATTCCGTATTCATCACTTAAAAGTTTAGCAATCGGAGCTAAACAGTTTGTCGTACAGCTTGCATTTGAAACGACGTGATGTTTTTTATGATCATAATTTTGATGATTAACTCCCATAACAAAAGTTCCATCCATGTCTTTACCAGGAGCACACATGAGAACTTTTGTTACCGTCCCGTTAAGGTGTGCTGATAAATCTGGTTTACCTTTGAAACGCCCAGTGGCATCGATGATTAAATCTAATTCACCTTTGTTCCATGGAATGAGCTTCGGCTCTTTTTCGGTATAAAATTGCAGTGTATTTTTTCCCATTTTTAATTCACCGTTAGCGTAACTAACGTCCAAAGGAAAAGTACCGTGAACGGAATCATATTTTAAAAGGTGAGCGTAGATATCTGGTTCACCTGGATTATTAACCGCAACGATTTCGAAACTAAATTTCTCACCTTCGTTTTTTCTAACAAAGAATTCACGTAGAATAGTTCTTCCAATTCTTCCAACGCCATTAATACCAACTCGGATTTTTTTCATGAGCAGACTCCAATAATAGATGCCGTTTATTTATGCACCTAAAGATGCCATATGGGGGGCTCTTTGAATAGACCTTTTCGGTTTAAAATTGGAATAATTTCTGGGCGTTTTCAGTGGTGATTTTTCTAACCTCATCCACCGGAACTTGCTTCAATTCGGCGATCTTTTCCACGATATATTCGAGATAAAACGGAGCATTTTCTTTTCCACGATGTGGCACAGGTGTCAGAAATGGAGCGTCAGTCTCAATTAAAATTTGCTCGAGGGGTGTAATGGCCAGAACATCTCGGATTAAATCGGCTTTTTTGAAGGTAATAATACCGTTAAAACCCAGGTAAAAGCCATTAGAGAGCGCAAATTTAGCTAATTTGATACCCGAAGTGAAACTATGAACAACGCCTTTACGTGTTAAGCGAGGAAGGTACGATTTAAGGATTTCTTCCGTATCTTCGTCGGCATCGCGGGTATGAATAACCACTGGTTTTTTAAGTTCACATGCCAGTTGAAGTTGGCGTTTAAAAACTTCTTTTTGTACTTCCGGAAGTGAATTGTTGTAGTGATAATCCAGTCCAATTTCCCCAATCGCGACCACTTTTTTATTGGTTTGAGTATTAGTTTTTATGCCTTGGTAAACTTCTTCTGTGAAAAGTTTTGCATCATGGGGATGGATACCTTGGGTGCAATAAACCTCAGGAAAATGATTCGCGATTTCAGTCACTTTATTAAAATTATCCGGGTCCACACTAATTGTGATTATTTTTTCTACACCTTTGCGTTTTGATTCTTCGACAATTTCCTCCAGCGGCAATTGTTTTAAATAATCTAAATGGCAGTGTGTTTCGATCATTATTTATTTGTTCTTTTCAAAATTTCATTAAAAAGCGCAATAAATTGGTCATTCTTTAAAGAACCTTCAATCTTAACGCCGTTAATAATTAATGTAGGCGTTGAACGAAGATTAAAAAATTCACCTTGAGCGATCATGGCTTTTACGCTGTTTTTCACGGCTTCGTTTTCCATGCAGCCACTGAGGTTATTTTCGGTTTGAATTTGCTCCAACAATGTCATGCTAAGTTTTTCTTGGTTTTCAAAAATAGCATCATGAACAGTTTTAAATGTTTTTTGATCACAAGCCGCTACATAAGCCGCTGGACAGGCGAGTGGATGAATTTGACGAGTTACTTTTGAGTTACAGGCTGAATCGAGAGGGTAAAAATAATAATTTACGTTCATTTTTCCTTCAAAATACTTTTCAATTTTTTTCATTTGTTCTGCTAAAACTTTACAAAATGGACACTGGAAATCCGAAAAAACCGAAATACGGATTGGAGCATCCATAAAATTTTCAGTTGAAACCAAAAGGCGGAAAGGCGAAATGGTTTTTGGTTCACCCAAGTTTGGTAAAGTGAAATATTGTTCAATGATTTGTTGATTAACGATAGTTTGTTTCGTTTTTTTGTTGTCGTTGTATTGATAGATAAAGATTGAACCTACCAATACAATAGCGGCTGTTGCAGCCAATATTTTTACATCAGGCACAATGCTACGATAAGAATATTTCCAGTAAAGAAAAGCAATCAAAGTTGAAAAGGCAAAATAGGTCGTACAAAGTGGGCATAAACTTTTAAGTGCAAAAATCGAATATGACATGAAGATTAAACTACCTAAGAAATTAAGTTTTGCTAAAAAATTTCCCGTTTTCTCCATTGCTTCTGATGGAAAAATACATGATGAAAGTAAAAAGACACTTAAAAGTAAACCGAAGAAGGCCACTGGCACACCGGCGATATTAGAAAATGGTGAGCTGGTTGCAGCGTCGCAACTCCAAAAACTAGAAAGGTCACAAATAGATGAACTATCAACTAATGAAACTGGGTAGTGAAAATCAAAATAATATTTGGTGAGATAGAGGCAGAGAAACATGTTGATAACAATAAAAAGAAAATTCAGAGAATAGGGAATGGTCATTCCATTTTGAGTAAGATTTTTTTGTTCAGTCATAAGTGCTCCATCATTATTTGAATTTAAGTATAGTCGAATTTTAAGTAAGAAGGAATATACAGATTCCAGTTTCTTTCTTGGTTTTTATCTCGTCGAAAGCTGTGCAGATTTTTGTATTTGTATGTGCAGATGCCGCTATCGATAATATTCATATGCGGATTGAGTAGGCGTAGTTGTCTTGCTGCTTCCAAACCTAAATTGAAGGTTAATTTATTTTTATGTTGTCTAAAATACGGAGATTTCGGGAAATAATCTTTAAATTCGCCTGTCACTTCAAAACTATCTTCATGAATATAAGGCCCGATGATGGCCGTCTCAGGTTCTAGGTCGTGATTGATTTGATTAAGAATAATTTCCGTTTGTAACCCTTTCCAGCCTGCGTGTAAAAAACTTAAACCTTTTTTACCATAGATAAAAATAGGTAAACAATCAGCCGTTTTAATAGCAATTGGTTGTAAAAGTCTTTGTGAGTGTAGCATATAAATGCCGTCGGCTTCAGTCGTGGCCGAAGAATCTTCAAAATTCTTAATAATATTTTGGTGAACTTGCTTATTGTAAATGATCTGAGCACGTGGTTGTTTGGTTAACGTGATGAAGCGGCCAGTGGGTAATAGATATTCAAATGGACTCATTTCAATGCCTTCCAAACTTCTTGAAACATATTCGGTGGTGGTGTCTCAAAATGTAAATCTTTGCCCGTCATTGGATGCTTAAAACCTAAAATTTTGGCGTGCAAAAAAGGATGTTCGTATTCTTTAAATATTTTTAAAGCGGCTGGAGGCAGCGTTTTTTCTTCCTGTGTTTTGTTGCCGTAAAGTTCATCGTTGATAATCGGGCGATGAAGGAGTTGCGACAGGTGAACGCGAATTTGATGAGTGCGGCCCGTTTCAAGCGTCATTTCCATCAGGGATGCGGCTTTAAAATATTCGAGGACTTTATAATGAGTGATAGCATCTTTTCCTACGCGAACGTTGGCCTTCATTTTCAGTCGATTTTGTGGATTCCGACCGATATTGGATTTTAGTATTCCTTTCGGGTCAATTTTTGTTCCTAAGACTAATGCCATGTATTGGCGGTTAATATCATGTTTCGAAAAAATTTCAACTAACTTCTCATGGGTTTTATGTTCTTTCGCCACCACCATGACCCCACTGGTACCTTTGTCCAGACGATGGACAATACCAGGACGTTTTTCATTACCAACACCTTTCAAATCAGGACAATGATAAAGAATAGCGTTCACTAATGTCTTGTCATAGTTTCCAGGGGCAGGATGAACGACCAGTCCAGCTGGTTTATTAATGATCGCTAGAAATTCATCTTCATAGAGAAATTCGAGTGGAATATTTTGTGCCTGAATTTCAGTGGGAGCGGGAGGCGGAATTTCTACAATGATTTCAGTTTTTGCCGGAGGCATTTTTTTTAATTCTAATTTTGTCGTAGCAGAATAAATACAATCTTCTTCAAATAACTTCTTGATAGAATTACGACTAAGCGTTTTAATTTTTTGGGTTAAATAAACATCGAGACGTTTAAATTGAAGATCGTTAGCTTCTACGGTTAAGACAATTTCTTCAGATAACTCATCTTCCATTACCCGGACCTTGTTGGCCTTGCTCTTTTATTTTTTTTAATCGATTTGAGTAAGAATTGGCCACCATGTCTGGATTGAGTTTTAAGCATTTAGCGTATTGGAAAACAAAACCTCGAATATAGGCAATGGCCGGTAGTTTATCAGTTGCTTCATCTTCAATATTTCGTAAATGGGTTTTTGAAACTTTAGTCATTTCTGCCATACGTTCGATCGTAACTTTTTTGTATTCACGGATTTTCTTTAAAAATTCGCCGCTGAATTCTGTCGCATTTTCAATTTCTTGTTCGAAACCTTTATCTGAACTGAAATCTAACGAAAATTTCTTGTAAGCTTCCGCTCGTGTGGTTTTCCCTTCACGTTTATTTTCGTAATCAAATTCTTCTTTCGTCATTTGATTACGAGAAGCTGTCACAATATTTTTTTCATGATTTAACATTGAATCAGTTGAACGAGAAAGTCCTGATAGCTTTTCTTCGAGCGCAGCTTTTCTTAACTTATCATCAGATTGGCGGGCCTTATCAAAACCGCGGGCCTTATCATACATAAGTCTCTTATCAGGATCACCTAAGATTGAAAAAGCTTCATCTATTAATCCAAGCATCTCTGAGCACTCACTCTCTGTCATCAGCGAGTAAAGAGCAGCGCTATCGCCAGAGTAAGAATTTTTAGCACGATTATAAGCTTGGTTAATTTCTTCTTGAGTACAAGAGAACGGAACTTCTAAAATTTCATAATAATTGCGGGCATCTAATTCCATTTATGTGTTCTCCAGTAGACGATTTACAATTTTATCAAAATTAGTGACAAGTCTTGAATTCGGAAATTCAAGGAGTAGAGGTCGACGCTTTTTTACACTTTGCCAAACACTGGCGTCGTAATCTAAATAGCCAACGTAATCAACTTCGATTCCAAAATAACGTTTGCAAATACTTTTGATTGAAAAACCAATATCGATATCGGTTTGGCTTCTCACTTGATTAATAATGAGTTGTGGTTGAAATTTTAAAATTTCAGTTTTGAGTTTGGTGCCCATCTCAGGATTGAGATCGTAAACTTTTCGAATAAGATCCGTTGGTGTATTGCCAGAGTTAATTTTAGCGTTACTGGCTTGATTGATTAGCGGTTGTATGTCTAGTAAGTCTTCTATCATTTTTAATCTTCTAAAATAAACTGATTTAATAAAACGATAAGCGTTCTCAATTGAAGTTGGTTCAGGCAGTACGACAAGAATACCTTTTTGCGAATTAATGTAAAAGTCGAGTGTGTTGGCATTGGTGCCAGCACCTAAATCCATCAGAACAATATCTGCATCGACCTGTGATAAAGCATTTAAAATTTCATTTTTGTGAACTTGTTTTAAGTTGGCCATTCCGAGTTCATCTTGCGCGCCACTGATGACGGAAAGGTTTTTAATACTTGATGGCAGAATTAATTCATTAATCGTTTTGACTTTTTTGGTAACAAAATCAGACAAAGTTTTTTCTGGGATTGGTAAGCCTAAACAGGTGTGAAGATTCGCGCCGCCTAAATCGAGATCGACTGCTAAAACTTTGTAGCCCATTAAGGCCAAAGAAATGGAAACGTTGGCGGTGACTAAACTTTTTCCAACGCCACCTTTTCCGCCACCAATCGACCAAAGTCGTGCTTGATGCGAAGCCTGAGGCCCTGCAGTTAGTGGAGATATTTCATCACCAATTTTGTTTAATAAAATATTTGATAAATTCTTCAAAAAATCCCCAAAGAATAAATGCTATTATATGAGAGATTATAAGAATAGATATTTAATATTTAAAGCTAAAGGATTGTGTTGCGTAGCGTCTGGGGAAATATGTTTAGCGTAGACGATTTACTCGGGATTGATTAAAGTTTATTGGGCAAGAGGACTAAAATGGATAACAATATGACCTACTCAGATATGAATAATGTAGAAAAAAATGTGGCAAAACGGTCTGACTTGCATCTTATGCGAAAATTTTGGCATATGGGAACTGGGAGTTTGGCCCTTTTCTTATTCTATTCAACAGGTTTGGATAAATCTTATTGGGTAACATTAGCATTCGTGGTGGCGGTCGGTGGTCTGATTTTTGATCTTTTCCGACTAAAGAGCCAACGTGTAAATAAATTAGCATTCAAGTTCGGTGGCCTTTTTTATCGTGAATCTGAAAAAAGTAATATTAGCGGTCTCCCTTTCTATGCTTTAGGTGTGGCGCTAAGTTTGCTTTTCTACAAACAAGAAATCGCCATTCTTTCAATTTTCTTCTTAGTTTTTTCGGATCCTCTTTCATCATTGATTGGTGTGCTGTACGGTTCAGAAAAAATATTGCCAAATAAATCATTACAAGGAAGCGCAGCGGGGTTTTGTACTTGTTACATAATCAGTCTTTTCTACGGAATGTATTATTCACCATCAAATCCAAATCTCTTAGGATTTGCTTTAATAGCTGGTTTGATTGGTTCAATTTCAGAATTACTTTCAGCTTTTAATGTGGATGATAATCTTACGATTCCAGTCGTTTCTGGTTTAGGTATTACGATTATTAATTTGCACTTTCAGATTTTTTAAATTCACCTAAAAAAGTAATTTCATCCGCAAATTCTTTTTGAATTTCCATGATATCAATTTTCTTTTCTTTCGATAGGCATTTGATTTCAGCTTCTTCGTAAAAACCCACTTCGATTGGTAATTGAAAAGAAACGGTCACTTCACTGAATTTATAATTCCCTTCTTCGCCACTAAATTGATGAGAAACTTCTACTTGTTGAATTGGTATTTCACGACCAATGAGTGTTCGTGGAAGTTGGCTTTCTTTTTGACGATTAGTGGCCCAAGTTAATTGGCAGCTATGAACTTTAGCATAATCAGTTTCTTCGGCTTCAACGTTGGTAGTAAAAAGACCAGAAACTTTGTGATAAATTTTTTTGATACCACTAATTTTAAAAAAATCTGACATAAAAATAACTTTTTGATTTTTAGCTTTAATAAACATGGGTGAATCAAAAATCTGAACTCGAAAGCCTTTGCTATCAATTTTATATTCAGATTTATCCAAGTCGAGGGTTTGATTAAAAACAATATGAATTTTTTCGGCACAGGCTTTTTTTTCAGGATCACAATCCACGTTTATTAACTTATTTTCCTGCGCAAAAAGGCTAAAATATAAAAAGATGATATGCATGCTAACTTGTCGGAATGTTTGAGAAAAAACTTAACTTAAAAAAACATTCGCGCTTCGAGTTCAATGCGCGTGGCTTGTGGGGTGTTTTGTCCCATCATGGATTGTTGAAAACGGAGTTCAACTGAGCCTGGGAGCATGAACTGTTTGGCTTGAAATTTCTTAACACTACTAAACACGAATCCAAGTTTGATTGATTCAGACCAACGTTGAGTATTCTCGGCCAAAATATCGTTGGCCTCACCATACGGTGAACGATATTTATTTTTGAATTGAAACATAAAATCTTGGCCAGTGTAGATGGTTAGCCAGTTATTTTTAAGCCAATGAATATTGGTTGAAAAGTTAACGATATCACCGAGGTCATAAGTAAATTCACCTTTTTTCTCGGAGAATAGTAAATTGCGATCTTGAGGAATTCGAAAATCTCTTTTGCCTGGTAATTGAACAGTGTAACGAAAATATCCGTCGAATAAATACTCGCGCGTGCGATAAAAACCACCGTTAAGTTCAGCGAAGATATCCCACTGTCCGTCACCGAAACCGATGTCTTGCAGAATGTCCGGGTCATCTACATAACCAGTCGGTGCTACGATACCGAAAGCACTTCCGATACCCCAGTTTCTTTCATTTCTAAGATTATATAAAATCCCCATTTCCATATCACCGTAACCAGCACCGTACCAATCACCAAAAGGCTGATACTCTAGATAGTTAACAAAATACGATTGGAGAATTTGTCCGTTAATTCCAGTGGCCCCACTAGAAGCATTGGCGATAGCATTGCTTAAATCTGAATCACTCGCACCTAGAATGTCAGCAGCTTCCACGATTTGTCCGTTTTGGATTTGTTGGTAGGTAAGATTGGAAACCGCATTGTAGTGGGAGAGTTGAACATAGAAACTGGTTTTTTTATTGATACCGTAACCGAAGCCATAACTATTAACTTGCAGTGAAGCAGTGGCATCAATTTTAAAATGTCCTAGCGTGAAATCTTGATAAAGATCTGGTGATAACATTTGTAACTGACTAAGAGCGTAATCGGTAATCGGTGAAACGTTTTGCAAGGCACTTGGATTAAAAGAAAACTCTAAACCAAGTGGTTGAATTTTGGCATTTTGATTATATTCAGAATCGACTTCGGCAAAAGTATAGCGATAGGCTAGTACGCGCACACCGGCCGGAAGAGTGTCATAATAAGCCGCCATGGCCACGCCAAAACAAAAATATAGGTATGATGTAAGAAGCATCAGTCTCAACATTTTTCCTCGCGCAGTTATTTTGATATTTAAGTATAGATAGCAACGTTAACGCTTTGCAATAAAAACATCGAAACCTATTGATTTTGTTGATTTATATCAATAAAAAGCAGCTATAACTATGTATAAATTACGCAATGCGCACGATCATTCCCTCAAAAATCGGATTTCCGGTATGATGTTGAAAAAAACAGGGAGTTTTTGACGTGAAATATATTCTATTTCTATCTCTGGTTTTTCTCGCGGCTTGCGGCCAAAAAAGCGAAATCATCCCCCTATTTAGCTCTGAACCGGTGCTTGCTAATAACGGTAACTTCACCTTAAAAGTCACTGTTCCTCTTAGTGAAAATACTTTATCTCCATATTCTGAAGACCCGGTTGAATCGACTCTGCCTGTAGTAGGAACCATTGTTGAACAATTCAAATTAGTCTTTTTTAATCTCGGAGCAACGCTGGGTTTTGGAAAAACTCAGATTCAAATTCAAACTCCTCTGCCAGATATTAATTTTAAAGAGCTCGATGGTGTTTATATTCGAGATATTTTTTTCGTTATGGATAATCGTTTTTGTGATGAAGCCAATCCTAATGATTGTGAGACTCGGAAGTTTTATACCAAGCCCGACACGGGTGAAAAAGTTAGCGTGATGAAAAAACCAAGTTTTGAATTTCTTGATAAACTAATGGTTAATATTGAAACCCATAATGAGCTGGTAATGATCGGTTCAGACATAAAAACCAATGTATTGGATGTAAAGCTAGAGGAATTTGCGCAGAAATTTGAAGGAAATTTACAGACGGAAACTTCGAAAAACATAGGAACTTATTCTCGTGTGAAAGCTGAGCAAGAAGAATATCTTAAACAAATGGAGCGTATGTTTTATGTTGAGACTACGAATCCAGTCGAATTACGAAAATATTTATTGAATAAACCGGAATATGCTCCCTATCTAACAAAAATTATTAAGAATTCTAAAATGATTATTGTGGAAGCTACCTCGTCGTCGGAGCAAGTTATTCGTCTTATGAAAAATGATCCAGAGATTTCACAATATGATCTTGGGAAAATACGGACTTGTGAAAAATATCGCTGTATTAAAGTTGAGCTTCAAGAAGTGAATTTGGCTGAAATTATCAAAAATAAAAAACAACTCGATCTGAATGTTTATTTAGATATTTTCTCAGTGCCTCGAAAAGTCTTCTGGCTCAAAGGTTTTGTTGATCTCGAAGTTAAACTTAAAATTAATATTTAATTTGGCTTAACGATAAAATTACAAATTTTCCCTGGCACATAAATTTCTTTAACTAAAGTTCCTTCAGCTAAATACTTCTTAATTTTTTCGTCGTTTTTAGCTTTTTCCAAAAATTCTTCTTTGCTAATATCAGGTGCCACATCAATCGTATTGCGAGTTTTACCATTGATTTGTACCGCCATAGTTACCGTTGAATCTTTAGCTAGCGCAGGATCAAAAGCCGGCCATGCTTGGTGGGCAAGCGATTCTTTATGCCCCATTAGTTGCCATAATTCTTCACCTACGTGCGGTGCCAAAGGCGCAAGCACGAGAGCAAAAGTCTCAATGGTTTTCTTAGTTAATTTTTTAGTTTTTGAACAAGTGTTAATAAAGATCATCATCTGACTGATGGCCGTATTAAATTTCAGTGCTTCAATATCTTCACCAACTTTTTTTATCGTCTTGTGCAGTTCATGAGTGATTTCTTTATCTTCGGTCTCACTCCAGTTTTCCGGGTTACTACAAAGTTTGTAGGCCTTACTCATGAAATTATAAACACCCTTAACTCCGTTCATCGACCACGGTTTTACTTTCTCCAGCGGGCCCATAAACATCTCATAGAGGCGTAAAGTATCAGCACCGTAATCTTTTACAATTCCATCTGGATTAATAACGTTACCGCGCGACTTACTCATTTTTTCGCCGTCTTCACCTAAGATTAAACCTTGGTTGACCAAGCGCTTAAATGGTTCCTTGGTCGTTACAAGACCAAGATCGTAGAATACCTTGTGCCAGAAACGTGAGTAGAGTAAATGGAGAACGGCGTGCTCTATCCCACCGATATAAAGATCAACTGGCATCCAGTATTTTTCTTTTTCTAAATCCCAAGCGGATTTATCATTTTTTGGATCCATGAAACGTAAATAGTACCAACATGAGCCCGCCCACTGAGGCATAGTGTTTGTTTCACGACGAGCTTTTTTACCAGTCTTTGGATCTGTGACCCATAGCCAATGATCGATCGTAGCAAGCGGTGATTCACCAGTGCCTGATGGTTCATATTTTTCTACCGGTGGTAATTCCACTGGTAATTCATCTTCATCTAAGCAACGAATCGTTCCATCTTCATATTTTAAAATCGGGAAAGGTTCACCCCAGTAACGTTGACGTGAGAATAACCAGTCACGTAGTTTATAGTTAGTGGTTTTTTCACCGATTTTTTTCTGAGTTAAAACACTGATAATTTTTTCAATGGCCTCAGCTTTACCTAAACCATTTAAGAAATCAGAATTGATATGTTTGCCGTCACCGGTGTGAGCTTCTTTTTCAATATCGCCACCTTCAAGAACCTGAACAATTTTTAAATCAAATTTTTTAGCAAATTCCCAGTCTCTGGTATCGTGGGCCGGAACCGCCATGATGGCACCTGTACCGTAAGAAATAAGAACGTAATCGGCAATCCAGACGGGAATTTTTTCGTTCGTCATTGGATTAATCGCGTAAGCACCAGTGAAAGCACCACTTTTGTCTTTATTTAAATCTGTTCTTTCCAGATCAGATTTAAGTGAAGCTTTTTTTACGTAAGCTTCAATTTCACTTTTCTGTTTAGCTGTCGTAATTTTTGAAACAAGCTCATGCTCAGGCGCCAGTACCATATAGGTCGCACCAAAAAGCGTATCAGGTCGGGTGGTATAAACTTCAATAGAATCTTTTGCACCATCGATTTGGAAACGAACCGTGGCCCCGGTTGATTTTCCAATCCACTGACGTTGCATTTCTTTAACGTTCTCTGGCCAATCCAATCCTTCCAAGTCATCAATTAATCGATCAGCGTATTGTGTGATTTTAAGTACCCATTGTTTCATCGGTCGACGTTCAACTGGGTGACCACCAACTTCTGATTTTCCATCAATAACTTCTTCGTTAGCTAAAACCGTTTTAAGCGCCGGACACCAGTTAACGGAAATTTCATCTTCGTAAGCTAAGCCTTTGTTGTAAAGCTGTACAAAGATCCATTGCGTCCACTTGTAGTAACTCAAGTGCGAAGTCGCAAGTTCGCGATCCCAGTCATATGAAAAACCTAAAGATTTTAATTGTCCTTTAAAGGTTTGAATATTTTGTTCGGTAATTTTATGCGGGTGAGTTCCGGTTTTAATCGCGTAGTTTTCAGCCGGCAACCCGAAGCTATCCCAACCCATTGGATGAAGAACATTGAAGCCCTTCATACGCTTATAACGAGCGACGATATCGGTTGCGGTATAACCTTCAGGGTGACCGACGTGAAGACCAGCACCAGAAGGGTATGGAAACATATCGAGAATGTAATATTTAGGTTTTTTAGGATCAACTTCACTTTTAAATGTTTTGTTTTTTTCCCAGAACGCTTGCCACTTTTTCTCGATATCACTGAAAAGATATTCCATCGTACAATCCTTTAAAATATAGAAGGGTAACTTATCCTAAAGACTCGGATTCGTCACCCCTGTGTATTTTAAAAAATTAGATGTGTTTGCAAGTAATCGGGTAGGTCATAGTGTGACCTTTTGGCGAGATAATGCTGATATAGTCATCCACTTCATTCATATTCTTTAAATCATTGATATGAATTCTGTGTTTGTATCCGTTTACATACATAACTTTGGTAAAGCCAGTGTGGCTATTTAGTGTTGTCACATCAACCGTTGAAGAGACTTCACGGCTATTTTTGAATAGTTCAACATGGTGGAAAGTCACCTTATCCGAATCGATCGTGAAGATCTTTTCTTCGTTTGGTGTATGGCATTTAAAGCTTGGATTTACCGCTAGTGCCTTACCTGCAAAAAGCCCAGAAACGATAAACAATTTCAATAAAGCTAATACGTTTTTCATATAAACTCCTTTCCCTCTCGAGTCTTAGTATTACAAGTTCTGTGCCAAGTGAGGTGGTAGGGGAAGCTAATAGTTTCAGAGGGTTAGAGGGGATAAAAAAGGGGTATTTGTCACTTTACAGAGGGGTGTCGATATTATGGACAGTCAGGAATGTCGACTTTTTCAACTTCGATTTTTTCGGTTAAAGCACGCATATGTTGCGGGCGAACCAAATCGTCAATAGCGGTATCTGGCATTTCAGTGACAACCAGATTGGCCTCAGTCGTAACTGGAGTTAGGTTGTTGTTGTGGTATTTGATGTAAATTCGAGGGCGTAGACTATAGCTGAAACCCGTTAATTCCGTATTAATCTCTAAAATACCATCTTGGTTAAACATCGGCTGAACCAGCCAAATCGGTAGTTCAATCGCTTCTAAGTCTTTGATCGGAGGCATTTTTTTAAGCCCCGATTTTTTAACGTATTTGGCCCAATCTTGAAAAGGCTTTAAGCATTTGATTTGTGGGTAGACGAGGAAGCGTGTTCGGTCGATTTTGTTATCTTCCGTATGAATAATAACTTTGATTTGATCCCATTTTGCAAAATCAGGCTTAAGTTTGTTGGCCCAATTATCCATCAATGTAGCTGGTAATTCTGATTGAAGGAAAAAGGTGTTAAGCGAAAAATAAATATTTTCTTGTGAAACAGCTGTTCGATAGAAGCTAGAACCAGTACAACGTCGTTCCGTATAACCACCGACAAAATCCGGAAGTTTTTTACAGTAAAAATTTTCAGCTGTGGCGAGAGTTTTTGGGAATTTTTTAAAAATATCTAAATTTTTACTAAGTTCTTTTAGATTTTTTTCCTGTAGTGTCGAATTAACAAAAGCTACAACTTCAGAGAATTCGTTAAAAACAGGTGCACCAAGACTCGAGTTGCCAACTAAGCATTCACCAAAAGTAATACTGCGTGAACGATCACTTTCGTAATCAGGTAACATCAACCCACGAAATTGTGTTTGGCATTTCGCAGTTGCTAGCGTCGCGTTTTTATTATCCGATGCTTGATTGACACTCATGACTGTGTAACGAGTTTTGTTTGGTAGTTCTGATTTTAATAATTGATAAAAATCACGAGCAGATTCGGAACTGCTAATTTTGATATAAAGCTGATCGCGATTTTGCGGATTTTTTTCATAATAGAAAAGTTTTTGGCATTCCAAGTTTTCAGCGGGAACATCTGGCGTGTCGGCAAAGATGACACGAATATTTTCTGAACAATTATCTAAAACTTGAAATCCATTCAAGCAACTTGGATGTGTCATAATGACATTTTTTTCAATTAAAAAACCAGTACATGTAATAAGATTTTTTTGACCAAAAGGTTGAATAACAACTTTCGCTACCAGCGGTGAACAGTTAGTCGAATTTTCACAAGTTAATTTTTGCTGCTTTAATAACGGACTGCTTAACGGTTCTTGTGCCTGAACAACGGTACTCTTATTGGAATCAGCTTTTTGTTCCATACAAGAAACAAGCAAGCTTAATGCAAGAATTAAAAACGTGAATAATTTCATTCCAAGTTTATAGCGAGAGCCATCGGGAATAGCATGGTGCAAATGGTCGGTTAGCAGCTAATAGGACGGTAATCTTTACTTACTATTGAGTGGGCCAGTTCAGACAACTTCGTCATGTCAGTGTTATCACTGGAAATCACAGGCGAAATCGTGAGTTCAACTTCGACTTTTTTCAATTTTAAAAATTTCCAAAAATGTGGCAAAAATTCCATATCACCATACCAACACAAGAGGTCGCGATTATTGATACACACGTTCGTATCATTAATGCGAACATAGTTTATTGTGAGCGGTAAAACGTCTTTTTTTGCTTTGATGGCAGCATTAAAAAGTGGTCGTTTAAATCTTAAAACCTCAGTGCCATTAGTGCTGGTCGCTTCAGGGAAAATAACAATATTTAAACCACTGTTGAGAGCACTTTCTAATTGCTGAACTTCTTCATGTATTTTTTCTTTATTTCTTCTTTCAACATACAAACATCCACCAACGAGTGAAAGCTGACCTAAAAAAGGCATCTCACGCACTTCAACCGAAGTGACAAAACAAGCAGGTTTTTGCGAGGCCATAATGAGAATATCTAAATATGACATGTGATTGGCAACAATCAAACGTGAGCGTGATTTTTTTAATTCATTCACATCTCCGCGATAACTAATTTTTAAATTGAAGACGATCATAATGGAACGAATAACGATGGCCATGATAACAATCAAATATTTTCGGATGGCAAAAGGTGCAAAGCGGATCAGAAAAAATGCTGGCAGAGTAAAAGCAAAATAAAAAAGAATAGCAACAATAAAAAAAAGGAATTTCAGGGCCGCTCGAACATTACTTATCATTAGCGGAAAAACCTATTTTTAAAAGCTGTGTTCATTTCATCCAGATTGAGAATGGTTAAAAAATCGACACAATCAAATTCGAGATCGAGGGCGGGTTGTCCATAGACGGCGGCTCCGGCACTCATATAGGTTCGTAGTAACGGTGGAATCATTCTTTTGATGAATTCGAGATCATAACTTTTCACCGGAACTAACGGACAATCAAATTCTTTGCGAGTCGTAATCCCATATTCTTCCATAAAAGCGGTATCTTGAATGTATTGATAAATTTCTGAAATTTCCTTGGGCACAATAGTATGGACGCTGCTGCAACCAAAAAGATATTTTGCTTTTGTGGTTTTGGTAAAGTGAGCGAGTCCTTTCCATAATAAGCCGATGATAGTTCCGTTACGATATTCAGGGCGAACACAGGCGCGTCCCAATTCTAATTTTATGCCTGGGATGGCCAAAAATTTGTCCATGTTAAATTCAGTTTGCGAATAAAAACTATCGGTATCAAGGGAGCAGAGTATGCGATAAGTGCCGCAAATATGATTATTCGATTTATCGATGATGATAATGTGATCCGCCTTAACATCGAAATCATCCCACTCATAATAAGCATTCTCTTGACCTTTCTTGTGAGGAGCGAAAATTTCTTGTCGCATTCTGAACACAATCAACAATTCTTCAAAAGTGGTTGCGGTTTTTAAGGTATAATTCTCAGATTCGACGTCAAAAACAATTTTTGGCTTATATTTTTTGAAGATTTTTTTTAAATGATCGTGTTCGGCTTTTCCATCTTGTTGATTTAAACTTTTCTTTTGATTAAGAAGCATGGCGCATCCTGAACGATATTATTGTCTTTATTTTGTCGTATGCCATCATACCCGTCAATCGACAAATTTGACCATTATGGATATTTTAATGTATGAGGAAAGGACTAAGGTTTTTAAAGGGGTTATTATGGCAGTTAGGCCAATTTGCAGAATGGGAAATCCAATTTTAAGACAAACAGCAGCTCAGCTTTCGCCAGAAGAAATTTTGAGCAAAGAAATGAAAATATTAATTCAGGATATGAAAGAATCAATGGACCATTACGGCGGTATTGGAATCGCGGCACCTCAAATCGGTGTTTCAAAACAAGTTTGTATTATTCAACTCGAAGAAGATAACGAAAGATATAAAATTGAAAGTCAGTTTCCTTTTAGTGTTTTTATCAATCCCGTGATTAAAGTTCTTGATAAAAAAACTCAGGGGTTTTGGGAAGGATGTTTATCCGTACCGGGCATGCGCGGCTATGTCGAGCGACCTAAAAAAATTCAAGTCGATTATCTGAATGAAAAAGGTGAAGAAAAATCGCTAGTGGCAGAAGATTTCTTGGCGATTGTTATACAACACGAACTCGATCATTTATTTGGAAAACTCTATATCGATAGAATAGAAGATGTTTCAAAATTGAGTTTTAATGAGGAATTTGAAGAATACATCGTGCCCACTTTGTCTGAAGACGAAGGTTAATGCTGTTAAACATTCGCAATTTTCTTTATTTCAATGCGAGCATTGTTTTTTAGTTTTTAAAGATTCTAAACATTACATGTCATACGAGGCGGAAACCGCCCGCTACAGCACCCATCAAAATTCTTTTGAAGATCCTGGTTATGTGAAATTTTTGAATCAATTAGCAATTCCTATGATGAATTATTTGAATTCTGATATGAAAGGAATTGATTTTGGTTGTGGTCCTGGCCCTACCTTATCTAAAATTTTTCTCCAGTCAGGAATCGTGCAAGAAAATTATGACCCTTATTTTTTTCCACTAGCAACAAAACAGAATTATGATTTTTTGACAGCGACGGAAGTTATTGAGCATTTTCATGATCCGGCCAAAGGCTTCAAAGAAATAGCAGCTCTTGTTAAGAGTAATGGAATGATCGGGTTGATGACATCTTTTTATCAAAATATCGATCAGCTATACAATTGGTATTATGTCGCTGATCCGACGCACGTCTGTTTTTTTCATCATCAAACACTGGATTGGTTGGCCAAAGAATTTCATTGGGAACTTTTGAATAAGTCAGAGCGTATTGCCATTTTTAGAGTAAGGAAATAATCCTTGCAAAGCATGCCTACATTCTGTAAGAATGATTTATGATAAATTTTTTAATTCTTTTTGCCTCAATTTTTACGTTTAACACTTTTTCGCAAGAAAGAACTTTGGTTGTAAAATCAGCTTTATTTGATAAGACACAAATTAGTTTTATTCTGATTGAGAATACAAAACCTGCGGTGGCTTTAAAGGTAAATGCTGAGCCTTTGATTGCGGTAAAGAAACAAATCGAAACCATGTTTAATCAAGGTAAAGAACTCAAGTCACCAACAGATGCATTGATTGAGGTTGTTTCGGCTGAAGAAATGCAACTACTTACTGCTAAACTTTCAAATTCAGATATCATAAGTCTGACTAATTCGATTTCAAAAGAAATGATTAATTTTGGAATTAGCTGTTTAGGCTCGGCCAGTTTAGTTGTGAATAATGTAACAGAAAGTGCTTATTTCTTTATTCATAAACGTGAGAGTTTGATTTTTGTACGTCGTGAAATTCAAAGATTATATGAGCTTAAAGGTGGCGATAAAAATAGTTTCGACCCAGAGGCTTATCTACCAAATCTAAGCCTGGCTTTTACCAATATTGATCTGAATAAAGTTGATGGAATCGTTCGGGATTATTCAACTTGTTTGAAGAATATCAAGGTCATAACGGAAGAAATCTCTCGTTAGAATATTTTTCCCTACATAAATTTCATTTTAGATTAAACTATTTATCTACCGAGATGTTGGTATGGACTTGCACAAAGGATAATAGTTTATGCAAAGCACGGAAAGACAACAAGTAGACCGAGTACAGCCTGATGTGGTTCAAGAAACTGAAGTTATAGACCCTTCATATTATCAAAAAACTTTAGATGAAGATTTAGATAAGAATATGTTTAAAGCAGATGCTTACCGTGCATGCTGGTTTATCTGGTCATTTTCTTTATCAGCTATTTTCTTTTTAGCAGTTGTCGCATTTAAATTAGAATGGCCTTCTCAGTTAGCGATTGCGGTGCTTATTGGTTACTTCAACACCATGATGTATCACTCGACTCACGAAATTATGCATGGAAATGTTCTGAAGAAAAAGTGGATGGAGGATGTCATTGGTTTACTTGGCTTCACTCCTTTACTTATTTCACCAACTTTTTGGCGCACTTGGCATAATGAAATTCATCATTCGCGCACGAATCAAGGACGACTCGATCCTGAATCATGGCCAATGTTAGATGATTATAAAAATTCTAAAATTCAAAAAATACTTTTTAGTTTAACTCCTGGCTCAGGTACGAAAAAAAGTTATTTATTTTTCTTTTACTGGGCAAGCGCAAAATCACTTCTTGCTCATTGGTATTACCGTTTTTCTCGTAAAGACATGTTGTTTGTAAATAACTGGAGAGTCAGTGGTGAGCTTCTGGTACAAATGGCGATTTGGTATTATGCACTTAATCTGGTTTCAGTCGATAAGTGGTTATGGTGTTTTGTTATTCCACTAGTGGTGCAAAACTATTTAATTTCAAGTAACGAAGTGGCTGCTCATT
>JAEUWD010000035.1 GCA_016786485.1 Bacteriovoracaceae bacterium
TTATAATAGTCATAATTACTCGAAAGAGGAGCTTACTGCTGAAATCGGAGCTGCTTTCCTCTGCCATGAAACAGGCATCCTGAATGAAACTATGGCCAATTCTGAGGCTTATATTGCTGGTTGGGCCAAAGCTTTAGGGAATGATCCAAAAATGATCGTTGAAGCGGCAGGGAAGGCTAAAAAGGCAGTCGAATATGTTTTGGGAAGCACTTGATGAGAGTTTGTGATTTCAGGGAGTTAGGGCTATACCTAAGTAATTGTTTTAATTGGAGAAAAGACTATTGAGTTTTAGGTAAAAAGAGACGATAATGTATTTGTCATACCCCAGACAGGCCAATCTCTTGCTTCGGCAGGATGAAGCCCCTGGGGTTTTTTATTTCAGCATTAATTTCTGTCTTTCAATCAATACTTTAAGGCTTTCTTCAGACTTGACTACTCTTGGGAGTAAAAGGTCTTTATCCATCCACAAAATGAAATTTTTCAAATTATTCAAAAAATCCTCAAGATTATTCCAGTTCCATATAGGCTCGTGATGAAAAATCCGATTTCTTAAATTTCTTATATCGTTGAGTTGGGATTTTATTCTGAAAATGTCTCTTTGCTTATTGGTTGCGTTCGGAAAACTATCTTTAATTGTTTTCTTATTAATTTCAAGGTAGCGATGATCGAAGAGATTTACCCAGAAGCCAAGATTCAACTCTGCAATTAGCCCATCTCCATTTATTGGCTTACGTTTATTTGTTAGTTCATCTATTGCATCTTCAATCTTTGAAGTTTCAATAATTGCAAGGCTGTACTTTTTATAATTACAAATCCAATTTGAATCTTGAAAGTGCTTGCCCCAAGACAAGTGTAGTGAATTTCTAAAGGCTACTTCAAAAATGCTAAGGAAAGGATAAAACTCATTACTCAATTCAATGTTATAGTTGTAACGATGAAGGATCATCTGAAGATCGTTCCTTGTACCACCTCTATATCCATCAAGTCTTTTATCCGAAAGTAAATTTGAAATACTTTTTGTCATATCTCATTTTATACTTCTTGTTAGGGGAGAGAAAGCTTAATTTTGTCCCAAAATACTCGAACCCCCATTTATAAAAAAGTCTTCTTCGTGTCCACTCAAACTCCTCGCACTCAGGCACTCATCAATCATTTTGAAATTAAAAGAAAAGATCCTCTCCTCTGGCAGGCAAGGTTGCCTTCGGCACATCTGACCTCTCGTAAACCATGAAATTTTTTATCACCTTTTCTTTTATAACCATCTGAAGCATTGTTCAAAATGTGACTTCAAAAATAGTCTCTTATGACGTTTCGTTATTGACGCTTGCTCTTGTCGAATCCCTATTGTGTGCCTCCGCAGACTCCACGCCATCCGCTTCGCTCCTGTCATTCGTCATGCCCCAAAGGTCGTCACACGGGCTTCTCGGTCACTGCACTTTGTCTCCCGTTTGGCCTCTCATCTTCGTGTGAAGAGGCCCAAAACGGGGCTAACAAAAACCGAAACTAAGGAGACTTGAAATGGTTGAAGTAACAAAAGAACAATTCTATCAGTATGTAAATCCGCGTGATATTTGTCTGCATTCAGAAAAAGAAATCACATATTGGAAAACTCGAAACGGTCTTATGATCGGCCAAACTGATGGCTTCAATAGAACTGATGAAAAGAAGTTTTATATGCTCACGGAAGCGGCATATGCAGAACTAATAAAAGATCAGGAGAAATCCTGATCTTTTCCATTTTTATTAGAGATGTCTTCCTCGTGTCCTTCTGTCCCATCGTGTTTGGGCATTTCATGTCCACTCACACTCTGGGCATCCAGGCACTCATCAGTCAGCTTAATAAAATTTTCTAGTACAACCTCGTCACCAAAAATCAAAGGAAAATAAATTTCGGCTCCTCCAGAGGCCCCTCCAAAATTTATTTTCTGGTTCTTTGACTTTTGTCTCCTCCGTTTGAGGCCTGCTTGTATCGGGGGTATGACCCCCGCTTTTTACAAAAGCAAAACATAAAATAGGAGGAGCCAATGGAGCTAACGCAAGAACAAATCGAAATCAAAAGAAAAGAAATCCAAAAAGGGAATGACTATCTCAGAGGGACGTTTTTTGGGTTGGTGACCTTTACAAGAGGGCTAAGGGCACATCCCATGCGAGACGAAGTTTTAACTATGGTGAGAGAGTTTGCTGATTTTAGTCCTGAAAATGACCCACATCAAGAGCATGACTTTGGGATGGTTGAATTAGAAAGCGAGCAGGGAAGTCTATGCGAGAAACGACAAATTCGTTATGAAAAGTTCTTCTGGAAGATCGACTATTATGATGAAAATCTTAGCTTCGGTGCTGACCCTTATACTGAACCTTTTAGACGCGTCTTAACTATAATGACGGCATCTGAATACTAAGGGAGGAGGATTTTATGCAGGTTAATGAAGCAAAAAATACTGTACTCCACTATGTTTTAGACACGGAAAGAGATGAGTTCCACCGAGAGTGGGCCCCTGAAAACTTAAAGGGGCTTACTCTTAAGGAGGCTTATGAAAAGTCAAAAGATCATATCTTTATTGTGGCAGTTATTGCGGTTCATGGAATCAAAAAATATAAAGATGCCGTGAAAGTTCGTTGGCAAGAAATCAACAAGAGAGGGATCAAATGATCCTAACCGATGATGATTTTGATAACAAATATACGCCAAACCTAACCTTGAAAAGCGAGTGTTTTGATGATGAATCAGGGCGATTTGAAACTTATGGGAACGATCTTAAAACGGTACTTGCTCATGATGAAAAATATGTTTGGACGTGTGTGGATGGTGACGAAGGGATGTATTTTATTTCTGGTTATCATTATGTAAATCGCATTTACTACCTCATTACCAATGAGCCTTGGGAAGAGTCGGAGGAGTATTTAATCCAAAGTTACACCGAAACTGATTGATCTTGATAAACAACGCATACCTTTTGTGCTAGGCTTGAGGTATGCGTTATCATGATTTGATAGAAAAAGTGGCCACCTATGGCTATGGAGTATTTACTTTAACGATGGTTCAGGATGAGGCTGAGAAGGCTTCTTTAACCAAGTTTATTCAGCGAAACCCTTCGCTGTTTCAGCAATTCAAAGGCAAGCAAGGTGATCTTAAAATTATCACCTTAACGAGTGAGGGGAAAAATCACTTCGGAATTAAAGTGCGACTAAGTGAAGCTCAGAGTTGGCACTCGTATCTCGATATTGCTTTATTCAATTCCTATATGGCCGAAATAGGAGAATGGGCGAAGCAAACAAATAGACCGCATTTCGTCTTAGATTTGAAGAAGGAAAAGGTGGGACTCATTTCTGCTCGTTGGGGAATTAACAAACACTTTCACGATTTAAAGACAATTCTCGCAACGGAAAATCAGAAGAAACAACTCAGCAATGACCTTTCATTTATTGCGGATTCGGTCAGAGATTTGAGAGCATCCAAAGAAGAAATCATCGAAACTATCTCACGGGCCTACACTCCGAAAGCGTTTCAGCATATCAGAAATATCTAACTCCTTTAAATTAGGCAATTGGACATCGACTTACTTAAAAACCTAAGAAATTCGGGCCACTAGAGAACTATAAAAACGGACATCCACCCCCCAGAAAGACTCCGTCTAACAGGGGGTGGATGATGAAATCCAATATAGGGGCTAGACAACATTTCCTTAACATTGCTAATACCTTTCCGTAACCTTTCCTAAGAGGGAAAATGAGTAAAAATCTTCTGAATGAAAAGCTGGATCTAATCGCAAAGAAAACCAATGGTGTTTTTTTATCCTCTGCTTTAATTGCGAATGATTTAGAAGCCGTAGCGTGGGTGAAGTTTCAGCAAAAGCACCCCGAAATGTTTAAGGTTGTATTTGCTGACAAGGCCAGGATTTATCAAGTCATGCCTTCATTTTATAGATTCTTTTACTCCAATAAAATTTTATCTACGTTCAAGGAGAAGAGTGATGTTCTTAAAGAAATACTTCACTCAAGTTTTGTTTTGGATATTGGAAAGGACTCAGAACGAATTGGCGACAAGATCCATCTTAAGGATAAAACATACACCTTAGATACATTCAAAGAAGAAATTCAAGCAGGAATAGTAATTACAATAGAGGACAGGGAAAGAGCTTTTTCAAGTGAGATTAAGACATACGTTCCTAAAAATGTGAGATCAAAGTGGGGCAAGATTTGTCTGCAAAGATTCCATGCAGACGAGAAGTTATACAAAGAGAAGAGTGACTTTAAGATCACGCCGAAGTCGGCGAAAGAATTTATAATGGGTGATATTGAGGATATTTAGGATGATTAACTATTTAAAATATTTAACTCAAAAGACTCTTGAGTACAGAGCGAATCAAAATGGAGTGACATTTTTATTGGGAGCTGGAGCATCGGCTGGTTTATTTCCGAATGTTGCCCAAGTGACTAAGTTATTGTTGAATTGGAAAGGAGTTCTTGAACCACCTAGTGATTTAAGTTTAGAGCCAATTTCTTATATGCTGGGGGGAAGTAGAAAAGGTGAAATTTTAAATGAGAGTTTGAGACCGTACTTCCTTTCGATATATGAAACCTGTAAAGATCGTTATGACAATCCAGAGTCCTTTTTACATTTTGAAAGACTGATAAATATTGCAGCCCTACTGGAATCAACTACTACAGAGAATTTTAAAGCTGTTGATGAGTATAAGAAAAATTTGTCTTCTTTTATTGAATATAAAAAAGAAAATGAGCGTTTTAATAGAAAATTTATTAATGGAATGGCTGCTAATGCCGCTACGAAGTATATTTTAAATCACTTCACAAAATTGTTGGATACAGATTTGGAGAAGAGGCTCAAAGAATGTTCTCTTAATAACTTTCTAAACGATATTTCATCAAAGAAGGTATTAAATATATTCTCATTGAATTATGACACTCAGCCATTGTTTTCTAATATAGATTTTAGAACTGGGTTTAAAACTTTTTGTAATGAAAGTTTTGAATATTTTTCTTCACAAGAAATGGAGCGAAGTTACTCAGATCATATGTTTTGCCAGCTTCATGGAAGTATCTTGTTCTCTTATCCTCCTGCAAATTTTAGGGATTTAGATGAAGAAAAATTTCCTGGTTCCTTTGCTCGCTATAAGAATCCACATGATTGTATTGCAACAAGAACAGAATCGGGAAATTCATCTGAACTTCCCGACGGAGGTGCAAGAATTTCAACATTGATGATTACGGGACTTCGTAAGGCAGACGATATTTTAGATGAGCCATTTGCTTCTTATTTTAGAGCATTTTATGAAAAGCTAATTTCATGTAATAAGTGGGTAATAGTCGGTTATGGGTCTTCTGATGTTCATGTTAATAAAATAATTTATAGGGCTTTTAAGTATTGGAAGGAGAAAAATATTAAGGTGAAAGTTGTATGGGTGGGATACGCACCAAATGACTGCTTTGAAGATGGGGTTGGATATTTTGAACCGGGTTATGAGCTTTGTGATTATTCTTGGGACTATTTAATGAATGTATTTCCAAATGACATAAAAGAAAAGTTTATGGGAAGAAAGAGAGCTAAAATCCACAGGGATAAATTAAACTATTTTTCATCGAAATACATTGACTGTACTCTCAGCTTCAAAGGTACAGAAGATACCTTTAGAGAGCACTTACAGGAATTAAGTATGTTTTTAATTGATAGCTAGAGATAGAATAATTAGAGGATATAAAAATTAAGGGATTTATATCGGATAGGAAGCTTATAATTCTAGGAGAGACTAAATGGACATTTTAAAACAAATTGAAAAAGAAAGAGGGATGGTAGCAAGAATCTATTCTGATTTTTCGAAATTCCCTCAGAGTGTGGCAGCACATTATCCTTTAAATAAAGCTCTGATGTTGTCTGAGAATGCTCCACTGGCACGAGCCGAGCGAGAATTATTGGCCTATATAACAAGTGAGCAGAATGAAAATGAATACTGTGGAACTCATCACAAGAGGGCCTTTGAAAATTATGAAAAGGAAATCGTCCCTCATCGAGTTACTCTTCTTAAGGAGCTGGCTATTGGACTAACTTCCAACCCAGATACGGCTTCAAAGCTCAAAGAAAAGTTCATTGGATCAGATTTTACAGAAGCAGAATGGCAACATGCTGTTAACATAGTTGCTTATTTCAACTTCACTAATCGTCTCGCTTTCGCCATGGACATGAGATTAGAGGAAGGGTTTGAGAAGAGTTGTAATTGAAAGACAGGCCATGATAAAAGTCACCGTCATCCCCTCTGAAGTAAAAACAGATCAGCACTTGGTGGTTATTCCTGGTGGCCCAGGCATCAGTTCTTTGTCCATTCGGGATCTTGATATTCTTAAAAGAAGTTTCCATATGCACTATGTTGACTTCCCTGGAACTAACGAAAATCCATATCTGGGAAAGAAAAGTTTTGATGAATTGAGTGACCTTTTATTGGATGAAATAAAGAAAATTGATGGGCGAGTTTTCTGTCTAGGTCACTCTTTTGGTGGCCTGTTTGCCATGGATATGGCCATTCAGTCTGTTTGTGATGGCATCATTTGCATAGCGACACCTCTCTCTAATAGGAGTCTTCAAGGGGTCATAAAAGAAGTTCCAGATGAGCTTCTTCAGGCCAAAAAGGTTTGGGATGAAAGACCTTCGGATGAAACTTTTAGAGCATGGTTAGCAACTTATACTCCCTTGTGGTTTACAGCAAATTACGAAATGAGGGGTAGGAAGTTGATGGTATCTGATCCTGTTTCAGCTCAGTTTTACTTGGATAATGAGGATGATATTTACAGAAATGAATCATTATTGATGGCCGTGTCAAAATGGGATAAAAAGAAAATTTTGATTGCTGGTGAAGGTGATGGAGCATTTGCATGGGAAGATTTAAGGTATGATGCTGCGTTAGGTAATTTTGATTTTATTCAACTTCAAAATGCCAGTCACTTTGTGATGGTAGATCAGCCTTTATCCCTTGCCAAGATTATTGAGGAAGCCTTCTTGAAGAATTAACACCCATCCTTATTAGATACAGGTTTATAAACGGTTATTACCCATTCTTTGACCCAAAATCCGTTGGGCTGGATTTGGGCTATATTTGGGCAAAAATGGGATAAAATGGGTAGCAAAGGACAAAAATAGGGTGGAAGAGATCACAAGATAAAAGTTAATAAAAGCTGTTCTAACTTGCTTAAACTAAAGAAAAAAACTAACATAAACCGAGACTTAAAACACAAAATAGAATTGGTGTTCAAAACTGGGAGCTTTCTTCCCATGCTCCAGGCCCCACCATTTTTTTCTGGGCGAGCGTAAGGGTCAAAGTAAAATAAGCCGATATCACTTTCTGTTTTTTGATCATAAACACGATAGGCATAAACATCTGGGTGAGATGTTGGAATATTGACCTTAATAAATTTTACCTGATAAAGCTTTTCAACTAAATCAAAGACCACCGTTAAAGTATTGTTCATTTCAAAATAAGGTCGAACCATTTCAGTATCAAAATTATCAAGTTTTTCTGAAAATAACCTTCCATAGTAGGCGCGATCAGACATAGGAATGTTAGATTCATTTTTTTGAGTTAACTCATTGTAAAAATTTAAGAGTAACTCTTTTTCTTTAATTGCATATGGCCGGCTTACATCTCGAAGTGTCTCAAGAAAAGTTAAAACATTTTTTTCACTCTTGGCCATCTTGTCAGAAATCGAAAGTTCAGCATAATTTTCTTTGCCTAAAATCTGAGCCTTTTCATGTCGCAGTTTAATAATTTCATAAACAATAGATGTGTTGTTAAAAACTCCATCTTGCGCCAACTTCTCAGTTGCAAGGTAGGCTTTGAGTCTTACCTCAGGTGAGGTTGCATAAGCCGTTACCATGCCAGAATTTCCGAACTGTGGACTAAAGAGATATTTAGCATGACCTGGAATTTTTTCAGCTAGCTCTGAGGCACTTTTAAGGACGTAGTCAGGAATTCCATCTACTTCGGATTCATCAAGATAAAAAACAATTTCCTTTTTATGTTTAAGTATATTTTGCTCAAATTCTTTGGATAGGTCCGTAAGGTTTTTTTCAATAACAGAAAGTCTCGTCTGTTGCTCTTTGGGCAAATTTATTCCACTTTTTTGAAAATTTTCATAAGCATCTTTAAGGAGCTTGAATGATTCATTATCAAGTGTTTTTTTTATTTGTTGTTTTTGATAAACCGCTTCGATTCTCTTAAAAAGGGTCTGGCTAAATTTCTGTTTATCACTTAGTTGCTGGTAGAGTTTTTCAAAAAGTTCAATAAGCGCCGTGGTGTCAGGTGATTGATTAGTCATATCGATGTGTGAAAGTAGCGTGTGAGCTCTATTAAGTTCTAGGTCCAGTTTTTCTAGCGCTAACAAAGTATTGTTAAAACTCGGAAGTGATTGGTTATTGATGATGGTATTAAGTTTATCTTCTGCCTTGATGAACTCAGATAGAAAATATTTCTTTAAATCATCCAGTGTTAGTTTCTCAAAATCGTAGGCATTTAGCTCGTACTCAGAGCTTCGAAGAATATGTTTGATTTCCTTTAGACTTTTAGATTTTTGTACAAATTGGTTACAGTTATTGGCAAAAGTGATTAAAGGAAAAACTAGCGTAATAAAAACAAAAAAAAATTTCATAAAACCCCCCAAGCAATTGTTTTAAATACTTTCCATAGAACTGAACTTCAAGCCTTTTATGTCCGTGTTATATATCTTACAGATAGGCGTTAAAGGGCTGTTTTTTTAAGAGATTTATGCTAGTTTTGGCCCAAGTCCATCAAAGGGGTATATGTGTCTGTTGAAAATCTTAAGGATATGAACGATTTAGTGAGTTTATCTAAGCGACGTGGTTTTATTTTTCAAAGCTCGGAAATCTACGGCGGCTTGGGTTCATGTTGGGATTACGGCCCTTTGGGTGTTGAACTAAAAAATAACATGAAAGAAACTTGGTGGAAGTCGATGACTTACCGAGATGATGTGGATGGAGTAGACGCTTCAATCCTGATGCACCCAACGACTTGGAAAGCTTCTGGTCACGTGGATAACTTCACTGATCCACTAGTTGATTGTAAGCAATGTAAGGCCCGTTTTCGTGCGGATAAAGTTGATATCGCAGCTCCTTGTCCGAGCTGTGGCACCAAGAACTCTTTTACTGAACCACGTTTATTTAATCTCATGTTTCAAACTTTTATGGGACCAGTGCAAGACACGGCTTCAGTGGTTTATTTACGTCCTGAAACGGCCCAAGGTATTTTCGTTAACTTCCTGAACGTTCAATCAACCATGAGACGCAAGTTGCCTTTCGGAATTGCTCAAATTGGAAAAGCTTTCCGTAATGAAATTACACCAGGAAATTTTATTTTCAGAACTCGCGAGTTTGAGCAGATGGAAATGCAATATTTTATTAAGCCAGGAACTCAGAAAGAGTTCATGGAAGAGTGGAAACAAATTCGTTATCAGTGGCACTTAGACAATGGTCTTCGTCCTGAAAAACTACGTTTCCATCCACATGGACCAGGTGAACTTGCTCACTATGCTGATGCGGCGATGGATATCGAATATGAATTCCCAATTGGTTGGGGCGAGATGGAAGGAATTCATTCACGAACTGATTTTGACTTAAAACAACATCAAGAATTCTCGGGTAAAAATCTTAACTACGTTGATCAAATTGATGGCAATAAAAAATATCTTCCTTACGTTATTGAAACGTCAGTTGGTTGTGATCGTTCTCTTCTTGCGGTGATGTGTGATGCATATCGTTTAGAAAATAAAGGGACGGAAGAAGAACGAATTGTGATGAAATTCAAACCTCATCTTGCTCCGATTAAAGTCGCAGTTCTGCCACTAGTGAAAAAACCAGAAATCGATGAGCCAGCTTACAAATTACTTAAAGATTTACAGAAAAATTTCAAATGTGAATACGATACTTCAGGTTCAATTGGTAAGCGTTACCGCCGTCAAGATGAAATCGGAACTCCATTTTGTGTGACGTTCGATTTTGATACTTTAAATGATAATGCTGTAACCGTTCGCGATCGCGATACGATGAAACAAGAACGTGTAAGTATTGATCAGCTAAAGGCTTATATTCAATCGAAAATGTGATGTTACTTAAGACCTTCTAGGTTTTCAACTAACCCTCTCAGGGAAACGAGAGCTTCTGCTTCTGTTGTATTGAGAGCAGATTGTCTGTCTGTTAACACATAGGAAAAATAACCAATTTTATTATCGATAGCTTTCTTCCAGCAAGCGATCGAATCTTTCAGCTTATCCTTTTCACAAACCGAGCTGGAAAGACTGAGTGGAAGATATCGTGAATAAAAATAATTCTCATAAAATCGAGATGACCAATTAGCATAGTTTTGACTATTATTTAAATTATTTTTAGGCCAATCAGATAGATATGAAGAATTCTTAATGCTCTGGTTAAGTGGTTCATAAACTTTTGTAATTTCATTTGTATATTTTTGTATAATTTTTTCAAAATCTTCGCCAATGATTTTCATCTTGCTTTCGAGGGCATGACAGTCATCATGTTTGTAGCGTTCTTTACTCTCTAAGCATTGTGATAAGAGCTTAAGCTCTTCAGTTTTTTGTTGTATCTCGCTTTTACGCGACTTAAATATCTCTAAAATTTGTTTTTCCGCATCTAAGCTTAATTGTAGCGACTGAGAATAATCAGGCAGTGTTAGATCTAAGTCCTGGCATTTAAGTACTGGGGCTGATGAGCTCAGAACCTCTCGCATTCCAGATTCTTGATTTAATTTTTGTAGATAATTTTTAAGTTCAGAATCTAGTTTCAGTTCAAATGACCAATCATCATATTTATTCCAGTCAAAAACTTCCGTGATGGCATATTTGCGATTCATCACGTTTTTTCCCAGACCTTCATTTAAGACCTTATTGTTTGACGTCAGTAGTTCAGCGGCATAATTATAAAGACAGGTTTTGATAAGTTGTCCTTTGAACTTATCACCCTTAACTTCATAGCGACAAAGATAAGACGGTAGTTCACGATGCTTCTCTGTCAGTTGAATCGTTAGGTGTGATGGCGAGTAGTTCATTACCTCAATCTCTCTGCCACTCTCATTGGTGAACGATAAGCAAGCTTGCTGCTTGTAGTTTTTTGTTCCGGCCAGCACCATGCCCGATAATTTGGTTTTATCAATCTGTGCACTTTGGTAAGAATAGCCAGTGTGCGCCTTATTCTGCTCTAGTAATTTCTTAAGTTCCAGTTCATCGATTTGAAGATCTATGTATTCACCGTTTAGTTTATCATACACAGACTCATCAATATTTTTTTTGAAATTATAGGTATTTAGTTGCAGGCTTTGATACTGAACTCTAACCGGCGCAGCTTTTAAGTGAGCAATAAGCTTTTCTAGATTTAAACAGTCAGAGGCAAATAAATTTGTTATAAAAAGAAAAAGTAATATCACTTTTTATCTCCAATAATAATTTGTCCCAAAGCAGTCATCCCATCTTTATAAAGCGCGAGGTCTGATTCTTGGTATGAACAGAAAAAATTAAATAGAATTAAACCTGCTTTTGGCTTTTTAGTGTTCGAGTCAAAATATGTGACTATTGAGATATGTTTTTTAAAGTAGCTAGCTTCAGTGATTACTCGAGAAGGATCAATATCGAAAGTCGATATTGGTTTAGTTAGGGATTTATGATAAAACTCAGCCTTGCTCAATTTCATAGAGATGTTTTTGCGATAGATAGCAGGCATTTCAGGATGAAAGTTGGGTGAGCTTAATTCAAGTTCATACTGCCAAAAGCGCTTATTATCATTTTGCTTATAGGGTATTTGAACTTTTATTTTTTTGCTCGCAGTTAAATTGAATGCGTCCACGGTCGTTAAATCTTCATCGGTGATATCAATTTTTTGATCAAAGTATTCATAACCAGTTTTTTGATTCAAAACAGCTGAGGTGCAATAATAGTCTCTAGTAATTTCAATTTCGGGTTTAATTCGTTTTATTTGTTCAGATGACGTAGAAAGATTTTTGAGACTCTCTAGTAGTGATTCATCTTTTTTGTCTTCTGCAGCTTTTTTAATTTTATAAAAATCACTCGCCGACAAACTTTTTTGTCTATTTATCTGCTTCAAAAGAATTTCACGAGCATCGGCTTGGTTCAACCCAACATAATATTCTCTTGTTACAAGCTTGATAGCATCAGGAATGGTTTCTAAGTTTACTTTCAATTCATCAAAATATTGAGAGAGATTTTTATATTGGCGATGATCAATCAAAAAGTGCAAAACATCTTCGTTTTTATTAATCGCAACAAGTTGATTTCTTAGTAAAAAATCCATCGTTTTCTCATCAAGTTGATAAGCGTATTCATCTAAAGAACTTGAGCTGAGCTTGAGTTCAAAATTCTTTCCCCAGAAGCGAGTTATCGAATTAAGATCCGTTAAATCACTGTTACCTTCTCGGGCATAGCTTAAAATGAGACTAGCAAGAAATCGCTCTGATTTTTTATCGTGTTGATAAAGTTTGAGTAGATCGTAAATTTCTGTTGGATTGTCCAAATCCATTATCAGTTCAGCAATCGCCATAATCTCACTTTCACCAATATCTCCAAGCAATTCCGCTAAGGCCTGAAAGAGACTCGCTTTTGCGATCAGATAAATTTGCTGTTCGATGTCCAGTGATGCAAAAGTATCAGAATCAACGATGGTAAGTTTATTTTCAATAATCGATAATGTTGATTTTAGCTCAATGCAAGCAGGTCTTTGCGGAGCTTCGCTTGATACCATTTTGAGTAAGTTCTGAGTTAGTACGTGATTCACATTTTCATTAAAATACTGATTAAATTGATTAAAGAGTAACGGATCATTATTAATCAAGTAGAGTGCCAGCGGGACGATATTATTATATTGTTGATCACCGCTCTTAATGCTTCCGAGATCACTTTCACCTATGATTTTGTGAACCTCTTGATTTGTAAGAGCGGGACTTACATCTATGGTTTGGGCCTGCACAAAAAAAGTGCACAAAATGTAAACAATTGGTAAAAGAATGAACTTCAAAGTCACGTTGGCCTCATTAAAGATAGGACTTAATATATTTTCGCTCTAATTCCGATATTGAGTTGATTAAGTTTATTGTTAACGTTAGTTTCGCTCGTATTGCCATCAAAGACTCTGGTCTGGTCAATATTTAATTCAGCAGATTCATATGATGTTAAAACAAAAATTCGGTCACTAAGCTTACATTCTAAACCGATCTTGCCATTATATGTAGTGCCTCGAACGACGTCTTGACCAGCATAGAAGTTTTCATCTTCCTTTATGTTTCCAAATTCCGCACTAGCAAATGCCCGAATTTTTTTACCAAGTTCGGCATTAATGGTCATTTCTGAGAGTGGTGTTGTAATTAAACCAATGCCATCATCACCTTTTACGTTTTGTCCAACCATTGTTGGTTTTAAATTATAACCAAATCTAAAACCCGGAACAGAAAATTCAGCTCCGATCTTCGAAGCAAAAGGAACTCCAATTTTTTCTGTTAATGCGTCTGCGCTTATACAGAAAGGACTATATACGATATTTAATTTAGCACCCTCACGAGTTTTTAAAGCTATAAATTTTAGCTCCAGCCCCGCGTTTCCAATCCATAAATCATTAAAACGACCAAGACCCAAAGACGCGCTTAAGTCAGCGTCAGCATCGAGCGATTCGTTAATATCAAGGACGATTTGGCTTCCACTGCCTTGCTTGGCAAGTTTTGCGTCAATCCCTATCGTCGAATTAACTTGAGCTTGTACTTTAAATGAAAAGATCATTAAGGCTGCAATAGAAAGTATTTTCATGTCTAACTCCTGGTCTACTGTCAAATGACTAAACATTTTTGACAAGATTACGTGTTTGTTTTTAATCATTAAACAAACGTGCAAAGCATGTGCCATTAAGTTTTAAGATTTAAGCTATTGAGCTACAACGACGCGAGCAGCACGAAGTAATCTTGTTCCAATAGTGTACCCATTTTCAAAAACGTCGATAATGGTGCCTGGTTCTTTTCCTGGAACAGGAACCGTCGTGATGGCTTCGTGAAAATCCACATTATATTTTTGATTTAAAGATTCTACTGGTGAAACATTATACTCACTCAATTTTGATAAGATTTCAGTACGAAATTTAGCAAGCTCAGTTTTAAGTGGATGCTCGGCTTGGTTCTTAAAACCTTCTTTTATCATGCGTTCAACGTTATCAATCACACCTAAAATTTTAGTCAG
>JAEUWD010000055.1 GCA_016786485.1 Bacteriovoracaceae bacterium
CTTCATTTTTCGCTGCCATCATTTCATTGTCGTTTTCAACCAGTGCACACGCCGGTGGTAAGGGCCGCGGCGGACATTTCAAAGAAATGTTTGAAAAACTCAATCTAAGTGCCGAGCAAAAAACCCAACTGGAAAATTTGCGCAAAGGTGACAAAGACAAAGAAGGCATGAAAGCAAAACGTCAGCAAAAGAAAGAGCTACGTAAAAAAATGGATGAAGCTTTCGCCGGAAATGCTTCAAAAGAAGAATTAACAAAACTGCATACTGAAATGCAAAGTTTACGTACTGAAGCTGACAATGCTCGTTTTCAACGTATCCTTAGTATCCGCGAAATTCTAACTCCAGAACAAAGAAAGAAATTTCAGGAATTAAAAGCTGAAAAATGGAAAAAATTTAAATCTCATGATGAAGACGAAGAAGATAAAGAATAGTCATGAGCAAAATCCTGCTAACACTTAAGCGCTTAACTTTCCTCGAGACGCCCTTCTCCCCAGAAGAGCGTCTCGCTTTTTTTGAAAAGATTTATAAAGAACATCATCTCTACATTCGAAAAACTCTTTATTGGCTCATGAATAGCAGTGATATTGATGAAGTTATGCAAGATACCTTTATGAAAATATGGAGAAAAATAGACTCTTTTAGAGAAGAATCTCAAATCAAAACTTGGATTTACCGTATTGCCATTAATACCGCTTATGACCATTTAAGAAAAAATAAAAAGTATCAGGGAAATCATACTGCCGATCTCACGCAAATTCCGGATAAGGAAGTTAATACGGCCATGCAAGATCTGATTCGCCAAGGTATTGCTCAACTTCCGGTTAATCAACAAAGTTGTTTTGTACTTTTTTATAAAGCCGAATTGACTCTGGAAGAAATTTCCAAAACATTGCACCAACCGGTCGGCACGGTAAAATCTCAATTGCATTATGCACGTGAAAGTTTTAAACAATTTTTAAGTAAACAAGGAGTTCATTATGAATAATGACAAACTCAAGAGTTTTCTAACTCAACATGAAGCTAAAGAGATAAAGGCTTCTGCCACAGAATGGACCCATATCAGGGCCAAAATTGATAACACTGTATCTAATCGATCAAAATCTTTGTTTATTTTTGCAACAACAATCGCAGCATCTTTAATAATTTCGTATTTAGCGTTTCAGCCTGCTATACTGCAAAATGATGAGGATATTTACAATTTCTTGGCCGAACACAGAGACTTCTACCAAGAGAATGATGAAGCATTTGGTGATGAATACTTAGCTTTACTAAATTAGATTTTGTAAACTATGTAATAATTTTTCGTTGTTCTGGTTCCGCCATCGAAATTAAATACGGCGAAGTCTTTTGAAAATTTTTAAACTCTTCTTTGTTTTTAAATGGTTTTAAATTTTTATTAATCAAGACTTGTGCGACCGCACCACCTAAAGTCATACCAGGGCCTGTGATAATCAAATAATCTGGTGCAAATTCTTTTACGGCCACTTCGATGCTCTTGCTAAAATCATATGTCTCTACCACTTGATGTCCAAG
The DNA here is from genome assembly GCA_016786485.1 of Bacteriovoracaceae bacterium. Classification (GTDB taxonomy): domain Bacteria; phylum Bdellovibrionota; class Bacteriovoracia; order Bacteriovoracales; family Bacteriovoracaceae; genus JAEUWD01. The sequence continues at coordinate 1,534 of JAEUWD010000055.1, forward strand.
TGTGTAGTCCCACAACTCATTAACGTTAGTTGAATATGGCATCCAGATTTTGCCTCGACCATCAATAAGCGGAATACGTGGGGCTTGGAAAAGCTCAACGCCTAATTCACTTTTACCTTTCAGCGATGTCTCTTGTAATAGCGGTGTATGGAAGGCCGCATTTCCCATCAGTTTAAATGGATATCGTTCTTCCCGCGGTGGAAGCTCTTTCATGATTTGACGAAGACCCGACTCAGTCCCTCCGATAATTCTAAAACCACCAAAGAAAATCGAGTTAAAAACTTCAGGACCATTTTTATTTACCAGCGCCATTTTCTCATCAATCATTTTTGAAAGCTCTGGGGAAAAATTCCAATTCTCATCCACTTCTGGATAAATGACTTGGCCACCGATAATTTTTTCTTTCATCTGTGAACCCATGGTATTGATCACATGTGTTCCATTCGAAATATTCATCGCCCCCGCGCAAACGCTCGCCAAGTACCAGCCCATACTGTTTCCTGCGACGGCGACGACTTCGATATTGTCATGGTTAATATCGAGATAATCAGCATAGGAGCAGGCATAAATTAAAGCCGCCGAATTTTCACCCGGGATATGTTCTTTTACTGAATATTCTTTGCGTCCGTCCAAATCCAGAATCGATGGCTGACCTTGTACTTTGCGATAGTTATCAATTGCCTGAAAAAAATCCATTTTATTTTGATGGTATTTATGGAGATAACCTAATTCGGTTTTATTATAAGTTCCGCGCCCAGGACAAATAACTACAGCCGTTTTTTTACTCATACTTTTTTACCTAAAAGAGTCATGGTATTTTCTACGATATCTTGTGTTTGCAATAAAACTAAATTCGCTGCATCCGCTAGTGGAATAAAACTATCAATCGAACAAACGCGGCGGATCTTCGGCATCGGAGAACACTTCTCCATCATCATGGTGAAAAGGCCTTCACTGAGTGAACCCGTTTTACGGCATTCATCCACCACGAGAACATGCTTATAATTTGAAAGGGTTTTGGCCAATTCCACTTCATCGATTGGCGCCAACCAACACAAGTTGATAATGGTTGGATTAATTTTTGATTTCTTTAAAATTTCTTTCGCCTGCAGGCTCAAATAATGTCCGTTCCCGTAAGTTAATATACACAAGTCACGCTCGCCTTCATCCATGGTAAACTGGCCAATGGCCATTTTCTCATTCAGGTCTTTAGGATATTCACGGTTCCATAAATTATCGCCTGTCGTATGTAAATCACGGACTGGATAAAGCGCAATCGGTTCGATAAAAACACAAATACGACCGTAGCGATGAGCTTCTTCTACACAAGTTCTCATCATCATAACGGCATCGCCACCGTTAGACGGTACAGCAACAACCACACCTGGAATATCTCTAAAAATCGTTAATGAATTATCATTATGAAAATGTCCGCCGAAACCTTTTTGGTAACCCAGGCCTGCGATACGAATCACCATACCGTTAGTATATTGGCCATTAGAGAAGAAGCTTAGAGTGGAAGCTTCTCCACGCAACTGATCTTCAGCGTTGTGAAAATAGGCCAAGAATTGAATTTCGGGAATAGGTAAAATTCCGTTATGGGCCAGGCCAATAGCACTGCCTAAAATATTTGTTTCATCTAAAAGTGAATTGAAAACCTTATTTTTTCCGAAACGTGTTTCAAGGTTAGCTGTTACATTATACACGCCACCTTTCTTTGCTACGTCTTCACCAAAAATCACGGCATTTTTATATTGGAGTAAAAGATCAGTTAGCCCCCAGTTAATCAGCTTGGCCAAAGTTTGTGGCGTTTTTAATTGCTCCCACTCATTACCGAAAACGGCCTTACGTTGTTCATCAGTTGGGATGACTGCTGTCGGTCTAATTTCTTTTTTGGGTACAATACTTGAAGTGATGACTTTATGTTCAACTAATTTTGGTCGCTTCACCACTTCTTCGGCAATGCGGTCGATACGTTTTTCTAAATCGAGATACATCGTTAACACTGTTTCATGTGTGAGAATTTCATTTCCGATTAACATCTGAGCTGATCTTAAAATCGGATCATTTTTTTCCTGCGCTTCCATATCTTTTAAATTGCGATACACATTTTCAATATCACTACCCGCGTGTCCCATCAGGCGAATGGTTTTAAAACGCAAGAAAACTGGACGAGAATATCTTCGAGCGTAATCAAACGCTTCATTGGTCACTTGGAATGCATTAATCAGATCTAAACCATTACATTCAAAATATTTGATGGCCGGTGAATTTTGACGTGAACTGCGTACCCAATCCGTTGGTGTTTGAACTGAAATTCCAATCCCGTTATCTTCACAAACAAAAACAATCGGCAGTGGTAAATTCTGGTAGGCCAGCCAATCGGCACAGTTCAGTGCTGTTTGCGCTGAAGCGTGATTAAGCGAAGCATCTCCAAAAGTACAAACAATAACTGAATCATCAGGCAGAGTTTTATCGACTTGGAGCTTACGTGTTTTTTGAATCGACAACGCGGCCCCCACGGCTTTTGGTAAATGAGAAGCAATGGTTGAAGTTTGCGGTGGAATATAAAGATCTTTATGCCCTAAAACTTTGTGCCGTCCTCCACTTATCGGATCTTCACTGGCCGCACAAAATGAAAGCAGTAAATCATAAATCGCGGTGTGACCCGGACGTTTTTTACTACGCTGAATTTGGAAAGCAGCATCTCGGTAATGCAAAAAGGCCATATCCGTTAAGCGTGAAACATACCCCACCACTGCCATGCCTTCATGACCACTAGAACCTATAGTATAAAAACTTTTGCCTTGTGCACGCAGTTTGCGCGCTTTAATATCGAGCAAACGCGAAGTGATTTGCGATTCGAAAAGTTCTACTAAAACCGCCGGATCAATTTCAGCAGCATAAGAAAAATCATCTGTGAAAATTTTTTGATTTAAAAAATTCCGAAAGTTATCGTCAATAATTTTGGCGCGGTCAAACATAGTTTTTAGTTAAAAGCAGCTAGGCCAGTAACCTCACGACCAATAATTAACTTATGAATATCTTCCGTACCTTCGTAAGTATTAACCGTTTCAAGATTCATCATGTGACGAATAACTGGATACTCATCAATAATCCCGTTAGCACCTAACATATCACGCGCATCACGAGCTACGTCTAAGGCCATACGCACGTTATTCATTTTGGCCAAGCTGATTTGCGCTGGCTTAAGTTCGCCGCGCTCTTTCAGTTGACTTAAGTGCCAACATAAAAGTTGTGCTTTCGAAATCTCTTGCACCATTTTCGAGAGCTTCACTTGGATTAACTGATAACCAGCAAGCGGTTTATCAAACATCTGACGATTGAGAACATAGTTAAGCGCTTCATGGTAACAAGCATTAGCCGCTCCAATCGCGCCCCAGGCAATACCAAAACGCGCTTGTGATAAACAACCTAGAGGGCCTTTTAGGCCTTCCACTTTTGGTAATAAATTTTCTTTTGGAATTTTACAATTTTCGAAATGTAATTCAGAAGTAATCGAAGCACGAAGAGAGAATTTCCCTTTCATCAGTGACGTACTAAATCCAGGAGTGCCTTTATCAACGAGAAAACCACGGACTACACCGTTAAGTTTTGCCCAAACGATGGCCACATCTGCAATCGAACCATTCGTAATCCACATTTTATTTCCGTTAAGCACGTAACCATCAGACTTTTCTACTGCTGTCGTGATCATCCCACCTGGGTTTGAGCCGAAGTCTGGTTCCGTTAAACCGAAACAGCCAATGACTTCACCACGGGCCATGCGTGGAAGATATTTTTCTTTTTGAGCTTCGTTTCCATAAGCATAAATCGGGTACATACATAATGAACCCTGAACCGAAACAAACGAACGAATGCCTGAATCAGCTCGTTCAATTTCTTGCGTAACTAAGCCATATGAAACGGTATCAATGCCTGCGCATCCATAACCTTTTAAGTTCGCACCTAGTAAACCTAATTCACCAAAACGTGGGATTAATTCTTTTGGAAAAACTTCTTCACGAAATGCTTTTTGCATTTTCGGTAACACTTCATCATCGACAAATTTACGAACTGAATCTCGCATTTCTTTTTGTTCAGAAGTGAGTAGTGACTCAAAATCGATGAAATTGAGTGAATCATACTTTTTCATAGCTGTTCCTTTGGAAATAAATTTGAAATATTTTTACCATAGGAAAGCTCGTGATTGTAAGCAAAATCAGCTCATAACACGATGCGCGCTAGGGATTTTTATTAAGGCCAAACGTCGCTGACAACTTGATAGTGGGTTCTTAGATCCACATAAGGTGTCGATAGAAATTCGATTTGTCCGTTGGAATGCACTTGATACATTCCTTGCTTGATCTTAACGGAAGAAGAAGTCCATTTTTGATTCAAGTTTAAGCGTAAACTTTCAGCATGACGAAAGGGTTTTAAGTCGGAACCTGAAGCCGCGACGCTTCGAAATTTCCCACCACTTGAAGTGAGCCAATTTTCAACGATTTTTTTTGTCTCTTCAGAATAAATTCCATCATAGATTGTGACCTGATTCGGGGCCACCTGTTCGCTTAGGAAACGACTTAAAACTCTTCCCCCACCCGAATGGGCCGAGAGGTGTAGAGGCAAATCGATCAAAGCATTATCAAATAAGCTGTTAACCGCTTTCACAAAGGATTGAATTTGAGACTTCTCTTTCAATTCTTGATCGTAGTTCTTACAGTTGCCTATACTTCCCGGAAAGATCACCGTCTCATTATTTTTGCAAAGACGCGTGCTCAGACCAAAGCTTTTGATCATGCTTTCTAAATTTTTATCGTACTGAGGCAAAAGTTGAAGACGATGACCATGAAAATGAATTCTTAAAGTATGAGTTGCCGCGGGTATGGCAATTCGAATCGGTTGTGAATACTGAGGAATCTGACCTTCACACTCATGATAATCACAGCCCTCGGAAGAAATCTGGTCACATTTAAAACCAAATTTTTGGAGTCTTGTGACTAATTGTGCGGATGGAATATCTCCGCAGACCTGCTGGCCCCATACCGATGTTATTGAAAGCATGAGAATGAGAAAATGATACATTGAACTCCCTACTCTATGTAAATAGTACACTACTATACTTTAAAAGCAGAATATGAGTAAAAAGTTCTTAATAATATTCCAAATTATTCGTTTTAACGACGCATAATGATAAACCGATCCTACTATTAAAAACGGAGATTTAACTATGAAATCACTTCGCGCACTTTTTTTAGCTCTTATTCTGACAACAACTTTTAGCGTACAAAAATCACATGCTTTAGCTGATTGGGCGATTACTATTCTTGGAACAACTGCAGCTACAGTTATCTCAGTTATTGTAAACGCTTCTGTCGGAAGTGTTGATATCAGTGCTAATAAAAAACAAGAAGCACTTTTAATTAAAGAAGTGGAAGACGATGCTGCTGTTTTCGTTATGAATGAAGGTGAAGTTGAACCTTCAGCACTTTTAGCTACTGTGATGGAAGAAATCAGAGAAAATGAAGCGGTTAAGAAAATTGATGAAGAAGTGACCGACCTTGATATTGCTAAAATTGTTCTAAAAACTGCGCAAGGTTTATAATTAAAGCTTAGATAAACTAAATAAACAGAACAAAACCCACCTACCAGGTGGGTTTTGTATTTTTTACTAGAATTTCAATTACTTATCGATATTTTTAGCTGGCCAAAGTATTATTGCGCAATGCAAAAGCTGGTCATCATTCTGCTACTTATGAAGTTCGCAACTGCCCATGCGTGGGAGGTCTCTTTTCGTGGTGAAAATCAGCCTACGAAACAACAAATAATAAAAATTGAACAATTTTTGAATGAAACGCTCGCACTAATGCCGGGCCAGACTCAAGAAACAATCAAAAATGCTGACCTGAAAATTATTT
>JAEUWD010000029.1 GCA_016786485.1 Bacteriovoracaceae bacterium
AAACAACAAAAGAAAATCAGAAGCAAAAGAGGAAGATTAAGAAACTTTTTCATTTGGATAGATTAGCACTTACAAAAGTTTTTACCACTTTTTGATCAAAAGTATTACAGTGCATGCCTGCATCTACCAAGAGTGTGGTACCGTTGATTCCGCTCGACAGAGGTGAAAGTAGAAAAAGCACGCTATTGGCCACTTCTGTGGTGGTGAGAGCTTTTTTACGAAGAGTCAGCTCTTCGGCATAAAGGTAATTATCAATATAACCTGGAATACCTGCAGAAGCGGAAGTCTTTAATGGACCTGCTCCTACAGCATTAAAGCGTACATCTGAAAAAGTAGAGAATGATTTTGCCAAATAACTGATGCTGCTTTCAAGCATGGCCTTAATCGGGCCTAAGTATCCATAAGCGGTGGCCTTGGTATTTGAAATGGAAATCGTCACAACTGAAGCCTGTGCGGTAAAAAGATCTTTTAGAGCTTGTGACATCTGAGTCAGTGAAAAACACGAAATCTGAGCGGCACTTTGAAAGTCATTCCAATTAGTTTCATGAAAGGGTTTAATGCCATCCTGGAAATTAGCAAAAGCAATCGAATGAACAAATCCGTCTAATTTAAAATTTTTATTTTTAATTGAGGTCGCTAAATCTTGAATTTCTTTTTCTTTCGTTACATCACAAAGAAAAAAAGTCACTTGTGGTAAAAGCGCGGTGAGCTTATTTTTGATCTCTTCATTTTGAACAGATGCGATAACGTGAGCACCTGCTTGCTGCAGTTTTTCTACCACGTGATAAGCGAGACTTTTTTTATTGGCGACGCCAGTAATAAGAAAAGTTTTGCCTTTAAGGTCTAACATATCATTCATGTCGTGCTCTTTTGAGTTATGGTACAGGCAAATTCAATAGTCATGACAGTTTTGTCTTGGCTTGTAATTTTACCTTTCATAAACGCAGCCGGCCCCATCATCTCAACTAATTCCACATGGATTTTTAGCGTTTCACCAGGTCTTACAATATTTTTAAACTTAGTACTTTGAATGCGCGTAACTAAGGCCACTTGGTCATTTTTTGTTTGTTCGCCGAGGTAGCTCATAAGCAATGCACCCGTTTGGAAACAAGCTTCACATTGAATAACACCCGGAAGAATAGGATTACCAGGAAAATGCCCGCGGAAAAAATCCTCTTCGCCCGTAATATCTTTTTCCGTCACAATACTTTTTTCTGTGCGATCAATCAGGCGATCAATAAACAGGAAAGGCGCTCGTTGAGGGATGCGTTCTAAAAAATCCATTAACCTAATCCACCTGAAATTTCTAAGTTAGTTCCGGTAATATAAGCGGCTTCAGCTGAAGCTAAGAATAAGACAGCATGGGCGACTTCTTCCGCTTTACCAAAACGTTTCATAGGAATTTGCTTTTTATATTCGGCTTTTTGTTCTTCAGGTAAATCGGCCAGCAATTCAGTGTCAATAAAGCCGGGACATACGTTGTTGACAGTAATATTTTTCTTAGCGACTTCTTTGCTAAGTGACTTGGCCATCGCCATTTGACCAGCTTTTGAAGCGGCGTAATTAGCTTGGCCTGGCAAACATAACATGCCACCGATAGAACTAATATTCACAATACGACCATAGCGATTTTTCAAAAAATTAAGCACTGCTAATTGTGACATATAGAAACTGCCCTTGAGATTAGTATTTAAAACTTTATCCCAATCATCAGGACTCATAACTGCTGCTAAGTTGTCTTTACGAATGCCTGAATTATTAATGAGAACATGTACATTGTTCAGCTCAGCTTCCACCTCATGGAAGAATTTCTGGCATTGCTCAAAGCTAGCAATATCGAATTTTTTAAGAATTAATTGCTCGCCGTAAGAACCCATCGATTCTTTAAATTTCATGGCAGCTTCATCTTGGCTAAAATAAGTTGCAACAACTTTGGCGCCTTCTTTTAAAAAAGCTTCAGTTATCGCGCGACCAATACCGCGTGTTCCACCAGTAACGATGACATTTTGATTTTGAAATTTAAGCATGTTGATCCTCTTGCGCATTTTGATTCATAAAATTTTGTGCTTTTTCAAGTTGATATAAGTAACTTTCAACTTGATTAGATTGGATAACGCCGTAATTGGCGGCCCCTAGCCAACCCGACATAATAATTCCGACTGATCCGGCATGATAAAGACCAGTGATCTCTTTTTGTAGATTCATACTGATATCTAAGCCTTCAAATTTAGTTCCAAATGAAGCTCCTTTCTGGTGAAGGGTATAACGTTCAACCGTACAAGGTGTAGCGCAATCAATGAAATCAATTTTAGCGCGAATATCTGGAATAAATTTTTCTAAGCTTTTTAGTGTATCTTCAATTAATAATTCTTTTTCTGTTTGGTAAGTGGCTTCATCCATCGTCGCCCAGTCAGCGTAGTGTGAGTTGGTCGAGGAAACGATATAATATTTTGGAGTCGCTTCTTGAGGTCTGGTATCTGGGTAATAAACAGAAAAAGTTCGTGATGTGACTTTTTTCGCAAGCAATTCTTCCGTATTAAAGGTTGGCGCAGTGGAAGTGAAAACCAGATCTCCGATATGCGGAATGCTTTCGTTTTCCTTAATCGCCATATAGACTTGGCAGCTACTGCTATTGAGTCTTACCGCTTTGGCCTTGGTCACAAATTCCGATGAAAAATGATCGGCGCCTACCATTTGGAAAATGGTTGAAAGTAAATTACCATTAGATAAAACAGCTTTGGCGGTAATTAATTCACCTTCAATTATAACACCTTTAACGGCTTTATTTTCAACTACAACTTTTTCAATTTTGGTTTGCATTTTGATGTCGACAGAGTTTTGGAGCAGTTCATCGCGCATCATCTTTATCATTAAGTCTGTGCCACCTTGGAAAGTATAAACACCCTGACTCATGAAATTTGAAAAAACAATTCCATAAGTAATCGCCGGATCTTCAAGTGTTGAGCCGTTGGCATATGTGATTGGTTCCATGAGGAAGCGGACAATATCCGTGCGACCAGGAAAGAATTTTTCAAAAAGATCGTGATTGGTCATCTGATTATTATCGTAAAAATTCATTTCGCGTACGAAATTAAAAAAGGCTTCAACCGTTTCAGCGGGCACGCCAAAATGTTCAATTAACTTCTGCGTAAAATCGACACGGGTGAATTCTGTTTGCAGTTTGAATTGTGGGTTAGCAAAACGCACGTCCTTAAGTTGAATAATTTTATTGGCGATGTCGATATTCCAATACTTACGACAGGTTTTTTTCATGCCGATAGGAAATCCGTGCAGCGAAACATCAAAGATATATTTTTTATTTGAACGATAGAACCATGTCGCAAACCCACCCAACTTATTATGGGCCTCAACTAAGAGAACTTTTCTTCCATGACGACCTAAAATGTTGGCAGCAGTGAGACCCGCTAGGCCTGAACCAATGATGATAACATCGTAATGACCCTGGACTTTCTCGTTGGTTTTTAGAAGCATAGACGTTCTCTTATTCTCAGTTTACAATTTGCGAAAAAGGTTAACATGATGAGTAGGGAAGCTCAATGAAATTGTCCACTTTTACCACTTATGTCAAAGAAGGTTTCAGTCTCGATAAGCACTCGCTTGCGCTCGCACGAATCGTTATCGGCTTGACAATTTTGTCTGATGTCTTCAATCGTGCCAAAACCTTGGTTCTCGACTATACTTCGGATGGCATTTTCCCTAAAGATATTTGGATTTCTCAATTTTCAAATCCATCGAACTTCACTTTTCACTATTGGGTTGATGAAATTTGGTGGGTGCAATTTCTTTTTATTCTGCAGGGTCTGATCGCAGTTGCCTTCACTCTGGGGTATAAGACTCGCTGGACGACCTTTGCGCTTTGGCTCTTTTACCTATCCCTTAATAATCGAAATTGGTATATCAACGATAGTGGAGATGACTCGGTTCGTATATTCCTGATGCTTTTTTTCTTTCTGCCGATGGGGGCCCGTTATGGCATTGATGCCTTTCTGACTCGCAAGCGCATCGCAGAAAATTCTGTGTACTCTTGGGTAAATTTTATCGCCTTTATGCAAATTGGGATCATTTACTTTGTGAGCTCCTTGTTGAAGTCTCACCCCTCGTGGAATGCCAGTTTTTCCGCGATTGCTGACGCTATGGAATTGGATTTGTTTGTTTCACCTTTGGGTCTGCTGCTGAAAGATTTCCCTTCAGTCACCAAGTTTTTAACTTTTTCCGTTTATGGCCTGGAGTTATTGGGGCCTATCTTATTTTGGCTCACGCCTTTTTTAGGTTATCGTGGCCAGTGGTTGAGACTTTTATTGGTTTTTGTTTTCATCAGTTTCCATCTGGGTTTGGTTTTATTCATGCATTTAGGGCCATTTCCCTTTTTTATGATGGGAATTTGGTGTGCTTTTTTGCCAAGTGTTTTTTGGGAAACTATTCTGCCACGACTAAAAACCCCGAACCGCTTAGCATTTCAGATTTTTTATGACGAAGAATGTGGTTTTTGCAAAAAAACGGTCTGTATTTTAAAAGGCTTTTTTCTCATACCTGAAGCGAAAATGGCACCGGCCCAATCACAACCTGAGATAAATGAATTGATGTTAAAACATAATTCATGGGTCGTCATAACGGCGGATAATCAAAAAAAAATAAAATTCGAAGCGATCGTGACTTTCTTCGGACAATCACCACTGATTGGAGATTTTAGTAAGTTATTAAATATTCCCATCTTTTTTAAAGTCGGGACAAAGATTTACGAGTGGGTGGCCAGTCATCGTCAGCTGATGGGAAAATTGACTAAGCCTTTTCAATGGAAGGAAGAGGAAAAAGAGACTCAGTGGCATCATCTTGATAAAGTTTTCGTCATCTTTTTTGCTTTGGCCATTTTACAATTAAATTTAAAAGGCAAAATCCTGCGAAAAACTTATCGTTATCTTAAATTGTATAAATATTCTCGTACTATCGGTCTTTACCAAAATTGGGGAATGTTTTCACCCTACGTTCAAGTGAAAAATTCTTGGTTTGTCTTCCGCGGTATTTTTTCTGATCGTGCAGAATTTGATCTCTTAAGCATGGGGCCTGTGAATTATGACAAACCCGAAACTTTGTTATCATTAAATTATGCCAACAAACATCAGCGAAAATTTTTAAATAATTTAGAAAACGATGGCCTTTTACAAGAAAGAGTTTCGAGTTTCTATTGTGAAAAATATCGTGATATGAAAACATTCAAAATGTATTTAATCAGTGATAAACCAAAAAAATTGATTGAACATCGTTACAATAAAGTCTGTCGTTAATTATTTCGTTTTGAAAGTAATAACGCCATCCCAGTCAGCGCCGGGAGGTGAAGCAATAAATTCTTCACAATAGGTTTTTAATCTTTCAGTCGGAACGTCGCCATATTTAAGATTAAGTTTTTCAAAAATAGCGAGTGCTTCTTTAAATTTTTTCTGGTGAAACATGCGATAAGCTTCGTGATAACGATGATAGCTATCTAAATCCTTTAAATACGGATGATGAGCATCAAAGACTTCGTAAATTTCGACGGGCTTGGTTTTACCTTTTACGCGAACTTTATCCAGTACTCGACAAGTGAAAACATCATGATCAATGCGGCCAAAAGTATATTCAGAAATAACAATTTTTGAACCGTAAGGTTTACACATACCTTCTAAGCGGGCCCCCAAGTTCATGTTATCGCCCAGAGCAGTGAAAGAAAAAATGAGCTCGCTGCCCATGTTACCAACGGCACACTCACCAGAGTTAAGACCGATACCAACTTTAAATTCCGGGAAATTATTTTTACGAAAATCGTCATTAATTTCAGGCATGATATTAATCATTTCTACGGCTGCTTCAACCGCTTTTTGCGGGTGATTTGGGAAGGGAACAGGAGCGCCCCAAAGAGCAACTACAGCGTCACCAATGTACTTATCGAGCGTGCCTGAGTGTTTAAAAACGAGTTCAGTCATGCGGCCCATATAACGGTTTAAACAAGTACTTAATTGTTCAGCGGTAAGTGCCTCAGAGATGGTCGTGAAGTCACGTACATCAGAGAACATACAAGTAATATCTAATTTTTGACCACCGACTTTAAGTTTATCTGGATCTTTTAACATCTCGTTAACAACAGTTGGAGCAACGTAACGAGAAAAGGCACCTCGAATTTGTTTTTTATCTTTATTTGATTGGTAGAAACTTAAGAAGGTACTCCAGACGTATTGTAAAACGAACGAATTCATCGAGAAAAATAAGCGTATTTCGTAACCGTTTGGCGTAAAGTAATGTTGATCTAAATAGTAAGCACCGCCAACCGCAAATAATACGCCGGCCAATTCCAAAATGGGATAATCAAATTTTTGTAAGAATAAGAGAAAGATCGTTCCAAGAATTAAAATAATGAGTGAATACTGAATCGAATCGTTAATCTCTTGATAATAAAATCCTACATCGAGCATGTGCACGAAGTTCATGTGAAAATAAACCCCGGGTAATTTCGCATCGACTGGTGTATTTCTTAAATCGTGCGCACCAACCGCCGTTGAGCCTAAGAAAATGAGTTTATCTTTAAGTGCGAGTGTCATTTTTTCGCGATCAGGATTTTCTTTAATGAGGTCAATTAAACTCACACTTGGAAATTTATCTTCGCCACCATGGTAACGAATTTTGGCTTCACCGCGGGCATTTATCGGAACATCTTTTGCCCCGGCTTTAAGCGAAGCTGTACCATCGCTGTGAATGGAAAGTTTTGGAATATTTCCTGTGTAGTGTTGATAAGCAATAACACCGAGAGAAGGTAAGTAGAGCGAACCGACATTAGAAACAGCTCGGTAGTGACGGAAGACGCCGTCGGAATCTTCTTGGTGATTGAGGTGACCAAGGGCAGGGCCCGCATCAACTAATTCTTTGATAGGATATGTTTCATGAGAAACCAGTTCTTCTACTAGGCCTGCTTCACCAGACTGTTGTGTGTCCATAATGAAGTTATACAAATCCTCTGGCATCTCCTTAAAACCTTGTTCGGTATTATCGGCCAGCGAGTATGTGAGGATAACTTTTTTATCTGGGTCAGCTTGGAAATTAACGATAGCTTGAGCAAAGATGGTATCTGGTGAAAGTGAGCCATCGTTACAGCTCAGGGCCTTCTCAGGGAAAATAATATCGAAGACCGCAACTTTTGCACCAAATTCTTTTAAGCGATCTAGAAAACGTGAATAGACAGTGCGAGGAAAGGGCCAAGTACCAATGGCCTGAATGGTTGGATCATCGATTTTGACGAGAACAATATTTTCGACGGGTAGGTGTTTCTTGATTTCTTTTTGTACGCGAAAATCATAAAAACCATTTTCAAAAAATGAAGCATATGAAAGAAGATTTTTGATTCTTTCGTCTGGGATATCGCGTTCAATAAAACTGAAGAACATGCTGAGACCGCAAAAAAGAAAGATGGCAAATACACCAAGATAGCGAATGGAGGATGAAACGTACTTAGAATTCATAAATTCGTCTATTTCCTAAGCAAAGGAAGTCATTTTCAGTTGTCTACTTTCATGATAATTTGTTCATGGATTAACTCAAGAGGTAAGTTGTGCTAACAGAATATAAATCGCGATTTCATGAGCATGTAAAACATTTACAAGAACAAATTACTCAGGAACTCTTGCGACTCGATCCCGATTTAAAAATGACAGAAGACATTTGGCAGCGAAATGATCACGCTGGACAACCGGGTGGCGGAGGCATTACCCGTGCTTTTGAAGGTGCCATTATTGAAAATGCTGGAGTTAATACTTCATTAGTCTTTGGAAAAATTGATCCGAAGTTTTCGGCTCAACTTCCTGGTCAAGGGGATGAATTATGGGCGGCAGGCATTTCTCTCATTATCCATCCACGCAATCCGAGAGTACCTACTACTCATGCTAATTTTCGCATGATTCAGCACGGAGATAAATATTGGTTTGGCGGTGGCGCCGATCTCACACCTTTTTATCCGCATGAAGAAGATTTTGTTCATTTTCACCAGACTTGGAAAAAATTCTGTGAGCCTTTTGAGTGTTACGAAAAAATGAAAAAAACATGTGATGATTATTTTACCAATCTTCATCGGACCATCGATGGCGTGGCCGAAATGCGCGGTATAGGTGGAACCTTTTTTGATCATTACAATAGTGGCAATTTAGAAAATGATTTTCAGTTGGTAACTGAAATTTCGAAGGCCTTTATTCCATCTTATTTTCCAATAGCAGCGAAACGTTGGAATGAAGAATACACTGCAGCAGATGAAGATTTTCAATTGCACCGTCGTGGCCGTTACGTAGAATTTAATTTACTCCATGACCGCGGTACACTCTTTGGTTTAAAAACCAATGGGCGCATCGATTCCATTCTGATTTCGTTGCCGGCACGTTGTAAATTTACTTACCGTTATCAACCCAAAGAAGCTGCTCATCTCAAAATGCTGACTTATTATTTTCCTAAGGATTGGGTCTGAAAGATGCCTGGAGCTTTTTTGTAGATATTTGCGTTAAAATAAATGAGAGGTTTTTATGATAGTTTTATTTTTTTTATTTTTACCATTTGTTCATGCGCAAGATGATTTGATACTCAATTCTATTTGGCATGAAATTAATCAACAATTACCAATCGAAAAACAGAAACAATATGAAAATTATTTAAAACTTAATGATGAAGTAAAAACGACTGAGGTAACTGAAGAAGTTGAAGTTAAGGTCGAAAAAAAATCAGTCGGCGCACAGAGAGTTGAAGAAATGAAGGCGCGAGTACGTGATGAGCTGAAAAATAAAAAAGCACTGCCCGTAAAGGAAAAGGGCTTAGAGAGTTGGGCGGCAAAACAAGAAGAGTTTCTCAGGTCACATCAGAAAAAAATTGATACGAATCTGAAAACTTGGCAGCAAAAATATGAAACGACCTTAAGAAAATGGAGTCAGGCGCACGAAGCATTTTTAAAAAGATTACCAGAATATAAAAAGGCCGCGTTTGATATTCCAATTGAAAAACAAACCCCAGTAGAAATTAAAAAAATCACCAGAACGCTGACTCAATTCATTCCAAAAACATATCATCTAGTTAATAGTGCTTTTACGATTCCCATTAAAGATCAAAAGCGTCGCGCTACTTGTAGTGCATTTGCTGGTGTGCGAGCAATTGAGATCACGTTGGCCCAACAAAATAATCAACTCGATCTTTCTGAACAATATTTTTATTGGGCAAGTAAACCCAATTGTCGAAAAAATCAATGCAGTGAAAAGGGGTCTTGGGTTGGTTACGGTCTAGATTATTCGAAGGAATACGCATTACCAACAGAATCACAGTGCCCGTATAATCAAGAAAACTTGAGCGGTAATGAAACGCAAATTCCGATGTCACTGACCTGTAAAACCGGTGAAGTTTTAGTTGTGGATTACTCGCATTTAGAAACGCTTGACCAAGCCATTGTGGCCTTAGATAAAAATCAGATCATCATTTTAGGCATAAAGCTTAAAGAAAATTTTTACACCACCAAAGGGATAGTGTTTCAGAATGCTAAAAATGCTCGAGATAAGGGTCTTGATTCTCATGCCAATGGTCACGCACTTATACTTGAAGGTTATATTAAATTACCGCCGGAACTCAACGAGAGTGAAGGGAAGGTTTGTTTCTTAGCGGCCAACAGTTGGGGCGAAGGTTGGGGCAAGGGTGGCCATGCCTGCCTCAGTGAAAAATGGCTCACACAAAACCGTGGTAAAAATCCGATGGTGACGGTGACGAAGGTTCGGAAAAAGTAATTAAATCTTAGTCCTGTATTTCGTTGCAGACATAGTAAGCACAGGCTTTAAATTTATCCTGAGAATCAGAAGAGGATTTTGTAATGGATGGAAATGGTTTAAATCCATATGATATTCATTTCTAACTACGATTTAAATTTCACTTAATATTTTAGTTCCTAGCTTACACAGGGGTTTTTTCGTGAACGCTGATTATATGAACAAAATTATATTTTTAATTTTCGTTAGAGCATTGCCAGTCAGATCTCGATTTTTCAACGAGATTAGAACCAATACTTGTTTTACGAAACTCAAAAATCAACTCTCTTATTTTCGAACCATCAGTTAGTGTAATACAATCCCAGAAATAGATTTTTACAAGCTCTTGATTGTAGGGTCTATACAAATCAAAACTAGCTCTTTTTGGATTGACACTGATGCCGTAAACACTTAATCGGTTTAGTGTGAAGTCCAAATTATTTCTATCATCAGCAAATATTACTTTTGCTTCAAGCTCTAACTTTTGTTTTTCTGAAAAAATAATTCTATTATTAACATTTATTTTATGTTCGTATTCATCAAAAAAATCTACCGAGTCACGAACGAAAATAGGAGTTGGTTCTTGAGGAACAATCAAGGTACCTAACCCATTTATAAAGCCGGGTAAATGTAGGTCAAAACCATGGCAATCACTATTGCTCCAATCTAATCCATAAAAACTCGTCGTATCTTTCAACAATGAAAAACCCGAAGAGCATTCCCCGTTCAGAATATATTTCTTTGAAATAAGGTCTATAAAGTTATTTCTTACTCTATATCGTGCTTTTTCAACATTAATTCCAACCAAATTCGCATCTTGATAAACTCCGACATAGACAGGATTAAAGGCAAAGACTCCGTTGTTTATATTTATTGAATTCAACTTTTGAATGAATCGAATAGCTTGACCGCTAAGAGCATAACCGCCAGCGTCTGCCCAAGATAAATTATCAAATTCACTAGGCAAACCAAGTTTATGAGAATCTAAAACTGGATTACCTAATTCGTCGCAATACAGGAGATGTCCTAAATTACGACTAATAAAACATTCATTTGACTCTGCTGCTAATGCAGACATAGTCAGCAGTATCGTTTTTAAAGTAGCTATTAGTAAATATTTTTTCATAAACCTCTTCTTAATATCACATTATCAACTAATCTTGCAATCCAATCGCTGTTTATATTTTCTTCGTTTAAGTGAACAAGACTAATTTGTTCAATATTTCTTTGTATTAAAATTCAAATCCTGTTTAGCAAACTAGTGTTTTGTGTTCACATCAATAATCTCGCCAGTAAGGCCCATATATTGCCTAACTTTTATTTGGAGCGGTATTTCTGCTGAATTCTTTATAAGATTTATTAATTCTTCACATTTTTCGTTATCTTCTATTTTAGCTGAAAGAATGTTTGTGTTTGGAATTTTGTTAGTACTTCTTATGCTTAACTCTCCACCATCCCATGAACAATGTATTGAACCTTTGATACCTGTCGAAGTTGTAAACTTGCTATACGTTTCATCCGGATGGCTTTTGGCATCAATCCCAGAACGAAACTCCAGCGTGTAAGATCTATCATATGCTAGAGCTGAAATACTTCCAATTGCCAATAATCCAATCAATATTTTTTTCATAATAATTCCTGTTTGTTTAAGTAATGGTTTTAATCCATTCGCTTTTTATATTTTCTTCGTTTTTACGCTAACGTAAGCTCTACAGAAAAGCTCCAGTCGACTTTTACCTAAGGGGTATGATTTTCAAATACTCCGACATCGGATCATCATTATGATTTTTGATTTCAATAACTTGACCAGTGCTTTCGTTTACGACAAAGTATTTATCCACAATTTTCACTATATTGTTCGAAATAACTTTTAAAAATGGCGACATTGACTCTCCATTGCTGTTTTTGACTTCGCTGATTCTGCCATTTTTAGAATTTACTACATAATAAGTGCTATCAATCTTCACGAAATCTGCGCGAGCTGATGAAGCAGCTAATCCAAGCAAAACTATTGTAATTTTTTTCATACTTTTTTCCTTCCGTTCATTTAGCCAATGATTTTAATCCATTCGCTTTTTATATTTTCTTCGTTTTTACGCTAACGTAAGCTCTACAGAAAAGCTCCAGTGTTTATTAAACTTCCTTAGCTTTTTTCTTTTCTTGTCTCTTTAAGTTGCGGGCCTTAATCGAATCTCTAAACTTTATTCCTGTTCCTTTTCCACTTAAGTAAGATTTACCAATCTTTCTCACGCCACGGTTAAGGACATATCCACAGACTTCAAGATCTTCTTCGCTCATTTCCGCATTTTCTTGTTTCTTCAAACAGTCCTTAGCGATGAAATAGGTAGCAACGTCCACACCGATAGTGGCAGCAAAGCCTATCCAGCCAGCACCTTTGGCCACGCCCAAGATACCTAAAATTTTAGCAAAAACGGCTGAGCTTAAGGCAATTTGACCAATTCCAATAACAGCACCTTCAGCGATATATTTCTTTTCATCGATGGCACTTTCTTCATCATCAGAACCTGACTGAGTCGTAATAATTCCTGCTTCACGTAGCTCTTCTAGACCAATTTCATCACTGAAAGTCGCGATATCGATCAATTTATCAATCTGCTCTTGTGTCAGTGCACCGATTTCAGCTTTTACCCCTTGAAAGTGTGGGTTGTTGTTGATGAATTCTGCCGAGATTTCACCTTCAGCTTCTAATTTAACGAGAATTTCAGCGCCTAACTTTTCCAAGTCAGCTTCATATTTGGTCGTAAATTCTTTTTCAGCAAGATCAGATACTAACGTTTCGATTTCTTCTAAATTGCTATTTAATGACTTATTTTGATTCATCAACATGAAGGCATTAAGTTCATTTCGATTACGATTTAAAAATAATAGTGAAGTGCGCTCAGTTGCAGTCATCTTGTTATCAAATGTACCGGTAACAAGGCCAGTCACATAAGCAATCGGACGTGTGGTCGCTGTCGTTATAAATGCTGCAGATTTTTTTGAAGCATTAACAACTGTTGGACCAAATTTCTTTTTTTCACTTTTATTGGTATTTTCTTCAGACTTTGCCGTAATTCCTGCAAGAGTTAAAGAGTGAACAGTATTTTGATTTTTAAAAACTTTAACAACTTCTTTTTTATAAGAAAATTCATTAACGACTTCTTTGCTATCATCGATGAGTTTTTTAATAGTTTCATAATTAAGTGTTTCTAATTGTTCTTTATTAATTTTTTTATCTTTATTGATGATATCAACACGGTTATATATCTTAACACCTGCAATAATTTTACCTGTTAAGACAACTTGAACTTCTTCATCTGTGTCTGTCGTTTTTATATTTTTAACAAGGTAGATATTGCTCTTTTGACGAACAAGAGCACCTTGGTCACCCAATTCTTCAACACTGCTAATACTTCGCGCGTTGGTGAGATTGGTTTGACTGTAGCTTGCCAAAAATGTGGTTAAATAGAACCCTAAAACTAATAAACTGATTGTCTTCATAATAAACCTCTCCTTAAATCCGTAAATCGAATGTTTGGGATAGGCTAGCGCATTGCGCATTTTATGCTAGCTAGCTTGAAATCTCTATAGGGGGGTGTCTAGAAGTTGGACACTTTTTAGTATTCAGGTGCAATATAAACTTGAATCTCTGGATTAAACTGATCTTTTAAAATCCCCGTTATCGCTTGTAGAGTCCCAGCCGGTGAGCTTGGACAAGTCCCACATGCTCCTTGGTATTTCACCACCAGTACATTGTCTTTATAATCAACCACTTGAATATCACCACCATCACCTTGTAGACCGGGACGAATGCTTTTATCGAGAATACTTTCAATGTTTTGAATTTCAGGTGAAAGGTGATCACGGTTTTGGGTTTCGGCCACCGCGACGGGGTCTAGAAAATCAGGATCATGACTGTCCATACTATCTTCAATAGTTTTAACGATCTGTGGTTCGAGTTCTTCCCAGTTGGCAAAATTAAACTTACTAACAGTGATAACATTTTGATAAAAAAGTAATTGATCAACTCCGCGCAGATCAAAAAGCTTTTTTGCCATGGGGTTGTGTTCGCATTCATTTAATGTTTTATAAGTCGACTTCCCATCAGTTTTGATAATCTTTTCTAAAATGAACTTCAATGCATTTGGATTGGGGGTAGGTTGAATAAAAATTTCAAATTCACTCATAATTGCCTCAGCTTAATATTTTTATGGCCTTAGTTATTGCCTGAATCAGAAGATCAATGTCTTGTTTGGTGTTATAAATTCCAAGTGACGCTCGTACCGTGGCGGTGACATTCATTCGCTTCATTAAAGGTTGTGTACAGTGGTGACCCGTTCTTAGGGCCACACCTTCTTTATCTGTGATGCTCGCTATATCGTGTGGGTGTAAGCCTTTGACCACGAAAGAGAGAATACAGCTTTTTTCGACGGCCGTTCCAATTAATCGCACGCCAGGGATATCTTGGAGCTTGGCCGTGCCATAAGTTAAAATAGATTTTTCATATTCCATCAGGTCAGCAAACTTTAAACTCGTTAAAAATTTAATCGCCTCACCTAAACCAATCACCGAAGCAATAGCAGGAGTACCAGCTTCAAATTTAAAAGGAAGGGCGTTGTAAGTCGTTTTTTCAATGGTTACGACATCAATCATATCTCCGCCACCTTGATAAGGCGGCATTTGTTCCAGCAATGCCTCTTTACCGTAAAGAATTCCAGCGGCGGTTGGACCAAACATCTTATGAGATGAGAAAGCGAGAAAATCACAATCAAGATCTTGCACGTCAACTGGTCGGTGAGCAATTGCTTGGGCCGCATCCACCATAAACTTCGCACCTACATGATGCGCGAGCTTAATCATTTCTTTGACCGGATTAACTGTTCCTAGAGCATTGGAGATATAGGCAACTGAAACAAATTTCGTTTTTGGTCCTAGTAATTTTTTATATTCTTCCATGATAACGTCACCATTATCATCGATAGGAATAGCTCTGACTTTGGCGCCAATAGCTTCCGCGGCCAATTGCCAAGGTACAATATTTGAGTGATGTTCCATTTGAGTGATCAGAATTTCATCGCCGTTGTTTAAAAAATTTCGCACGTAAGACGCCGCCACGAGATTAATTGATTCTGTCGTGCCTTTAGTGAAGATAACTTCTTGGCGTGTTTTAGCATTAATTAACTTCTGAACTTGATCGCGTGTGCCTTCATAGAGATCAGTATTAAGTTCACTTAAAAAATGCAGACCGCGATGAACATTGGCCGTCGTTTGCGCGTAATACTTGTTAACACTATCAATAACATTTTGTGGTTTAAGTGTCGTCGCCGCACTGTCGAGATAAACTAATGTCTTATCATAGACTTTGGTTTTTAAAACCGGAAATTGATTTCGTAATTCGTTATGGTTTATCATAAATGAGTTCTCGATAATGGAGTCAGAATTTTTAGCAAATCAGCATCCGTGATTTTATTAATAATTTCTGAAGAATAACCGCTTAAGAGCATTTCTTGTGCTTGCTGTTTCGGTATTCCTCGTGCTTCCAGATAAAAAAGTTCTTCTTGATTGAGTTGACCTGTGGTTGAACCGTGTGAGCATTTCACATCATCGGCGAAAATCTCAAGTTGCGGTAAGCTTAGGACGTGGGATTTTTTAGCGAGTAATAGGTTTTTATTCATGAGCGCCGAATCGGATTTCTGTGCTACTTTAGCGATGTAGATTTTTCCGGTAAAATGCGCGCGACTTTCGTTATCCACCATGGTTTTATATTTCTGCTGACTCGTCGTTTCAGGTGCTAAGTGATTGACCTGAATAATATGCTCTGAACGTTCTTGATTTTTTAAACGAATAAGCCCATCAATTTGATTGTTCGCATGGGGACCTTTGAGTTCAATCGTTTCTTCGACACGAATATCATTCCCACCCATATCTAACAGAACACTTTGGTATTGGCCCTGCTCAAAAACTTCAACATGGGCCTTATGATTTTTTTTACCTTGGTAAGGAGCGATGACTTGATGATGGGTAAGTTTAGCACCATTTTCAACTAGGATTTGGGTTAAGCTATGGTGTTCAGAATGATGGTCAATCGAGAAGTGAATTTCATTAATAATTGCCTTACAACCACTGCGTACCACCACACTCACGGCCATTTCGTGAATCTGGCTTTCTTGATTAAAATGCAAAAGGTTAATGGCATCTGTTCGGCTTTGTTTAATTTCTAAATCTTGCAGTTTGAGATCAGACATCTCAGGCGAATAATCGCCATTAAAAAACACCACTTTGTTTTTTAATTCAAATAAATATTCTGGTAGCTCTTGAAACATCATTCTCATTGTTTAGTTATCCAGTCATAGCCTTTTTCTTCAACTTCTAAGGCCAAGTTTTTATCACCCGATTTCACGATTTTTCCTTGATAGAGAATATGCACAAAATCCGGTTGAATATAATTGAGTAAACGCTGATAGTGAGTAACCAAGATCGTCGCATTACGCTTTGATTTAAGCGTGTTCACCCCTTGAGCAACAATTCGAAGGGCATCCACGTCTAAACCCGAATCCGTTTCATCTAAAAGCGAAAGGCGAGGGTTTAAAACCATCATCTGCAGAATTTCATTTTTCTTTTTTTCACCACCGGAAAAACCTTCGTTAACAGAACGCTCTAAGAATGACTCGTTCATATCCAGTGACATCAATTTAGGCTTTAAATATTTACGAAATTCTTCTTCCTTCATGGTCTCAACACCTTGAGCTTCACAAAGTTCGTTAAAGGCCGTCATTAAAAATGAAATATTGCTCACGCCTGGAATTTCTACCGGATATTGAAAACCTAAGAAAATACCTTCTTTAGCGCGCTGACTTGGTTCGAGTTCATCAATGGATTTATATTTACCGTTAATTTGATAAAGCACTTCGCCTTCAGTTTTTTCGTAAGCCGGGTGGCCTGCTAAAATTTTTGAGAGCGTGCTTTTGCCTGAACCGTTAGGTCCCATAATGGCATGCACTTCACCAGCGTTAACTTTTAGATTGATCCCACGTAAAATTTCTTTATCGTCAATTTTAGCGTGGAGATTTTTAATTTCTAACATACAAATCCTTTATCCAACTGAATTTTCTAATTTCATTTCTATTAATTTCACTGCTTCCACTGAAAATTCAAGTGGCAATGTTTTAAACACTTCTTTACAGAAACCATTTACAATTAAGGACACAGCTTTTTCTTTATCCATGCCTCGACTCTCTAAATAGAAGAGCTGATCGGCACTAATTTTTGAGGTTGAAGCTTCATGTTCAACTACCGCCGTATTATTTTTTACGTCAATCGTGGGAAAGGTATTCGCGCGACACTTATCGCCAATTAACATCGAATCACATTGAGTATAGTTGCGAGCATTATCAGCACTGGCCATGACTTGGACGAGACCGCGATAAACGTTTTGTGATTCTTCCGCTGAAATACCTTTTGAGATAATAGTACTGCGAGTGTTTTTTCCAATATGGATCATCTTGGTTCCGGTATCAGCTTGCATTTTATGATTGGTCAGCGCTACCGAATAGAAAGCGCCTTGTGAGTTATTACCTTTCAAAATAACGCTTGGGTATTTCCAAGTAATAGCAGAGCCAGCTTCAACTTGGGTCCAGCTGATTTTAGCGTTATCACCTTTACAAATTCCACGCTTAGTAACGAAATTAAAAATGCCGCCTTTGCCTTCTTTATCGCCTGCATACCAATTTTGCACAGTTGAATATTTTACTTCAGCATCTTTAAGCGCCACGATTTCAACAATCGCTGCATGCAGTTGATTTTCATCTCGCTGAGGGGCGGTACAACCTTCCAGGTACCGAACAAAGCTACCTTCATCGGCCACAATCAGTGTTCTTTCAAACTGACCTGTTTCTTTGGCGTTGATTCTGAAATAGGTCGATAGATCGAGTGGGCAAGTGACACCTTTAGGAATGTAACAAAAAGAGCCATCACTAAAAACAGCTGAGTTTAAAGCGGCGTAGTAATTATCACTGGCAGGGACCACAGTGCCTAAATATTTTTTTACTAGCTCAGGATATTTTTCAACGGCTTCGGAAATTGAGCAGAAGATAACTCCCACTTTTTCCAGATCAGCTTGATGAGTTGTACCAAGCGAAACGCTATCAAATACAGCATCGACGGCAATACCTGAAATTCTTTTTTGTTCGCCTAGTGGAATGCCTAATTTTTCAAAAGTTTCCAGTAACTCAGGATCAATTTCATCTAGTGAGCCCGCAGTCTTTTTCGCTTTTGGTTTGGCGTAGTAATAGAGATCTTGGAAATCAATAGGGGGTATTTGACAATATTGCCAAGTCGGGTGAGTCATCGTCAGCCATTTACGATAAGACTTTAAACGAAATTCCAGTAACCATTCGGGTTCATTTTTTTTCTGAGAAAGTAGGCGAATGATGTCTTCATTAAGACCTTTCGGGAATTCTTCCGTCTCAACGTCAGTCACGAAACCGTATTTATATTCTTGTGCCAACTTTTCTTCAGCTTTCATAGCGCACTTCTTCGTTAAGGTTCATAGGAATAGTCAGATGTATCAGTTCATCTTCTTGTAATAATTTTTTCAAAGTTAAGCCTTTAAAAAAATCCACCAGATAATTATTTAATTTTTTTACAGGGCCAGAAATATTGCAGGATGAGCTCAGCTCACAACTGCCTTCCACGCAATCCATGCTCATTTGTTTGCCTTCAATCATATGGGTAAAATCGTGGTAATTGATTTGCTCGAGATCGCAATCCAAAACGTAACCGCCGTTCACTCCTTGCACTGATGTCAGAATTCCGTTGTGATTCATCGCCTGCAAAACCTTGGCGGTGGTATCAAAGGGTGTATGGAACTGATCACAAATCTCACGTGCGGTGGTCTTCTCGAAGCCACGAGCAGCTATAAAGCGTAAGGCCATAAGGGCATATTCAGTTTTTCGATTCATTTTGAACATGCAATATCAATACCTTAAAATAGGTTAAAAAGTAACCTATTTTAAGGGTTGTTGAACATTTTTCTTACTTACTTTGGTAACAAACGTCTTCTGCAATAGTCTTAACGACATAATCATCGCTAAAGACGGGATTTTTTAAAGTGCCAGTATTAACTCTAGTTCCATTTTGTAAGTAATAAACAGAACTCACGATTTTTTTAATTTTGGTGAAGCTATCGTCAGTGTAAAACTTTATTTCGATGGGGTGTTTTAAATTGCCATATGAATTGGTTAAGCCGTAGTAAATAATCAGTGGTTGAGCGTCGGACAAATACCAGTTAGCGTCTGAATCTCTTTCTGATTTATCCACGAAGTATTCAAGTTGCACACCATTTTTCTTGCAAGAACCATTATGAATACTTAGTCTTAAAAACTCACCTCTTAAAGCTTCTTTATAATCACTGATTTCACTCAGTGATATTTTGTTAGCTTCATCATAAGTAGGTAGTCGCATTTGAGCAAAACTAGCAGAAGCAATAGTCGATAGAGTTAAGATTAAAAGTAATTTCATGAAACCTCCGTTTTTAAAGCAAATGACAGTCGATTCGAACGTTGTAATTTTTATTATTTTGGCCTGATAGCTTAAGCTCAAATAAGAGAATTCCACTAAATTCATATAAATTTGTGCTTTCAATATTAAAGCTTAAATTTTTGAACGAACACGATTTGAAAACACACTGAGCAAAACCTCGATGCAGGGAAGCTGTTAAAAATACAATTCTCAAGCCTTCGTCGTTAAGCTCTTCTTCAATTCTATATTTTGGATAGGATAAAGTTTCTGTAAAAACTTTATCATTAATTTTTAAGTCGACATCAATTTTATCTTTTTTGCTTGGAAAATCTTTAAAATTATCATCAATAAAAAATTCAAGTTTAATCAGCTGTTCATCATAAAGGCCTTCACAAGCGACTTTATAAGCATTATTGGGCTCTTGCGAAAAGGCGATGGAAGAAAATACCAATGAGTAAGCGAGAAAATTTATGATAAAGCGCACATAACTCCTTTGATTTATTCAAAACATAATTAATGTGAATTCTGCGCTATGTCAATTAGTGAGATAAAGAATACATGCTTAAAGTTTAAATCATAATAAGTTCTTACATTCAAAAAGGTTCCTCTCCTTGGTTTGCTATATCATCTAAGACCAGCGTAAATTTTAACCACAAACCCGACCAGGAGGATATCCATGAGATTTCTATTTTTCACTTTGGCCGCGCTAACTTGTTTTAATTTATATGCGGATGTTGTCATGCTGGAAAAGAAGAATATTCATATCGGTTCACTCAATCAGAGTGTCGGTCAGCCGGGTACGTTAGAGCTTATTGTCGTAAGAAATAGTAAAACTCCAGAAAAGGTAAATTTACAGTTTGGAATTTCAATTTTCTCAATTGCTTGCGAAAGATACCCTGAGAGCGATATTTACTATCATCATCGAACTGGTGAAATGAGAGAGAGGCCAAGTTGTCATAGTTATAAAGAAAAGTGGGAACAAGTGCCGGATACGATTCAGTTGAATTTCAAAAAAGCAAAAAAATTAGAGCCTGGTGTGAGTGAAGTTTTTAGCTTGAGGTTAAAACAGAAAGACAGTAAAAGTGTAAAAATAAGTGCAGAGGTTGATACCTTTGATTCATCAGCTGATTACGAAGTTATGTTCAACTCAACTTATCAACCATCGTTTATGGTAAAACCAAAATTGAAATTTTTAATTAAAAATTAAATTACATTCGAGCGGGAGTTTGAATCCCTAGTAGCTCCAAGCCTTTTTGTAGACATAGGGCCACAGCACTTGAAAGACTCAGGCGAGCTTCTTTGAGTTCTTGACTATCAGCTTTACCAATCGGACAGGCGACATAGAAATTATTAAATAATTTTCCTAGTTCATACAGGTAAGCACAGAGCGTGCTAGTTTTATATTGTTCGGTACTTTGTTCCACCACTGAATGGAAGTTCGAGAGTTTTAAAAGAATTTCGACCTCAATTGGGTGAGTGAGAAGTTTATTATCGATTTTCTTCTTCATAATGTCGGGGCCATTTTTTTGGATGAGTGATTGTATACGAGCATAAACATATTGGATGTAAGGGCCCGATTCACCATCAAGCTTTAACCACTCGGCCATATCAAAAACAATTTTTTTAGCTGGATCAATGCGATTCATTCCAAATTTTATTGCGCCTTTCGCGACAATCTGAGCGGTGCTTTCAATTTCTTCATCGCTCCACTGACCTTTATACTTATTGAGATAATTGACTTTGATCATCTCAAGCATTTGATCAATCAACGCTTGCAGTGGCACGATATTACCTTTACGGCTACTCATGGCCCCGTCTGGTAATTCCACGAAATCATATTTTAAGTGAAAACAGTCTTTGGCTTGTGGAAAGCCCATTTTTTCTAAAATTTTAAAAACTTGTTTGAAGTGAAGCTCTTGGCGTTTATCCACGATATAAATATTCTTTTCAATTTTGAAATCTTGAAATTTACGACGGGCCAGTTCAATATCTTTAGTCGCGTATAATCCGGTTCCATCGGTTTTTATTAATAAACAAAAGCCTAATTTTTCAGGGTTAAGATCGGCACCAATAGCGCCTTCATCTTTTATAAATAAACCTTTTTCGAAATATTTTTGCACGAGTGAAACAGAAGCTTCATCGACTTCAGATTCCCAATACCATACATCAAATTTTACATCCGCCCAGTCGTAAACATCTTGCATAAGTTCCACTGACCATTCGCGAGTTTCTTTCCAGAGGTCGTAATATTCGCCCGACTTTCCATGTAACTGTTTTAAAATTTTAGTCAGCTCTTCGCGATTTTTAACTTCCGCATCCGTGCCTCGCTGATCTTCCAGTAGATTATTACCTTTAGTATAAAGTGTTCCCAGCCACGCACCTTTGCGTTCTTTTGGAGGTGTCTCTTTATTGTGAAATTTTAAATACCATAAACACTTGGCCACATGGGTGCCCACGTCACCTGGGAAAGTCGTTGCAACGATTTCGTAACCGCAATAACGGTGGAAACGAATCAAAGCATCACCTAAGCACAGATTTCGCATATGTCCCACGTGGAGCTCTTTGTGGGTATTGGGTTGCGAATACTCAATCATGGTTTTAGGGGTATTTTGGGTCAGCTTTTGTTTGAAGAAGGACTTATCATTCATTCCGGGCAGGATCATTTCTGCTAGGGACTCACCTTTTAAGAAGAAATTGAGATAGGGGCCAGCCGCGACGGCCTTTTCAATCAAAGGATGCGAGGGGATTTTGGTTGCTAGATCTTGGGCGATTTGAGGGGGTCCTTTTTTAAGTTCCTTGGCCAATTGGAAGCAACCGAATGCGATATGTCCCATTTGCAAATCAGGTGGAGTAACGAGAGCATTATAAACAGCTTGGAGTTCCTGACCAGTCTGCTCCGCGATGCAGGTGGCGAGAGTTTTTTTTACTAAATTATGCAGCAGAAACGCCATTTAAATTGTCCTCACTAAGTCCGATAAGTAGTTACTACTATAACGGAGTTTGTATTAAATGTGGATGATCTTTTTATTAGTGGGTATGGTTCACGCTGAACGATATTACACCGGTGATGTCATCTCGGATAGCTATGTGGAAGGTGAATACTTAATGTATGACTGCCGCGAAGGTCACTGGGTGTGTGCCACTGAATCAAATTCTTTATTTTGTCAGGAACAAATTAAACAAATGGATGACTTTGCGAACTTCATGCCGTGTTGGAGTTTTAAAAAGCATGCTGATATTTACCAATGTATGAGTGAGCAGCAGCGACTAACGAATGAAGCGATTCGACCAACTTTTTGTTATAAAGAATGGCCACGTTGGTATTTGACGAAATTCTAAAATTGCGAAACTCGAAAGATTTTTTCCATTCCCACTTGAAGTAGCGTTTTCGTGAAAGCTTCGATGACAATATTGGGGAATTTAGTCGATTTACCTTTCCAGTAAGCTTTAATTAAATAAAGACAGCGATCTTGATAATTTTCAATATAGATATTTCCCTTGAGCCCCTTAAAAAAACCGTTATCAAAGATAAAAGGGTAAACGCCTGGCCCTCTTAGCCGTGGTAGCTTGAATTCTAAAACCATTTTCACTGGTAGTAGTGAGTGTTCCAGTGCCAAATGGACCTGTTCGGTTTTTTCGTGATAGGAACTTTCCGAGACGTAGTCGATAAAATCCTTATATTTTTCATAAAGAGAAATCTTTCGTAAGCTTCGTTCGCAACTTTTAGTGTGTAAACCCGTGACAAAAGTATCTAAGTCTTGCCAGTCTTCTTTGTCATTGTCGCGCACCGTTGCATCTGCAACAACTCGGTCTTTTAGGATGTCAGAATAAACCTCAGACGATAAACTTTGTTTATCTTTATAAAATTTTTCGAAATTTTCATTGGCCAAAGCTTGAACAAATGAAAATACTACAAAACAAAGTAAGAACTTTTTCATTCATTTAGTTTAAGCTGGACTGGACGCATAACGCAAGATGACTTTTCATGGGCGTGCTTCCTCATTAACCTAAAAGATGAGCATTTCATTCATTTATTGTTGGTAAAGGACGTTGATATGGCCGATGCAGATCAAAAAAAACGTGGACAGAAAGTTAAGGAAGCTGAAATTGAAAGTAAAGATCAGCGCTGGCACTCTCGTCACCGCGTTTCTCTCGTTTTTGGAAGTAATGATATAGAGGATCTTGAAACATACGTTTATACCAAAAGTGGTATCGAATTTAAGACCGTTAAATTTCACCAAGCTAAAAGTAAAGCGATTGAAGAAATCTTAGATAATTGTATTGATGAATTTTATCGCGGACACGTGACACGTATTGATACGACTCTGGCCAAAGACGGTAAAACGGTAACAGTTAAAGATAACGGAATTGGTTTTGCTTTGGATAAAATTCAAGTCGTTTATACTGAGTTCCGTACCGGATCAAAATTCAAAGATGAAGAATTAGATGAAAAAGGTTTTTTACACCGAACACTAGGTCAAAATGGCCTCGGAGCGTCGGCGACCTGTTTAACTTCGGATCTATTTCGTGCCACGGTTAAGCATTATAATACCAAAAAAGAACAGACCTATACTTTTATCGATGGAGCACTTCAAGTTGAGAAATCAAAAGTGAAAAGCTTTACGGGAGAATCAGGTGTTACGGTTGAAATCGTGCTGTCCAATGAAGTTTATAAAGATAACATCATTAATGAAGAATTATTGCGTAAAAGAATTATCGACCT
This sequence comes from Bacteriovoracaceae bacterium, assembly GCA_016786485.1. Classification (GTDB taxonomy): domain Bacteria; phylum Bdellovibrionota; class Bacteriovoracia; order Bacteriovoracales; family Bacteriovoracaceae; genus JAEUWD01. Next base: position 24,052 of record JAEUWD010000029.1, read on the forward strand.
GGCCTTTAATAACCCAGGTTTAACTTTCACTTTCAATGGTGAGAAGTACCTTTTCAAAAAAGGGTTGTTTGAACTTTCTGAAAGAATAAATGCTAAAAGCGCACAGCTTTTAGGTGAAGATCATTTTGTTTTTAAAGGAACGAACGATAAAGGCAAAAATTATAAATCACGTTATGACCTGATCGTTGCACTTAATATTGATATGCGTTCGGAAGAGCGCGAGCGCATGATTTCTTTCGTGAACTCAACTCCGACTTACGATGGTGGTTTCCACCACGATCGTATTAAGCGACTTTATATCAATCATATTAAAGATCGCCTTGAGAGAATGTGTAAAAAAGAGAAACTGACTTTGGTTGATAATGATATTCTAGCGGGGGTTACGTTTACGATTGGTATTATTATGCCAAATCCTCGTTTCGAATCGCAAACAAAACGTAAGTTAGTACGTGATGTGGAGCTTGAGAAGGCGATTGAAGAATTCATGGAAAAATCCATGAAAACCTTTGCTAAAAATAATGAAAAATACTTTGAACTCGTAATTGAACGTGCACGCGCTCGTGTTCGTTTCAGTGAACTTAAAGATGCGCATAAATTAGGGAAGAAACAACGTCGCGAACGAGTTGAGAAACTACTTGATGCCAATGAGCGCCGCGATCGTTCGAACTGTACCCTCTTTATTTGTGAAGGGGATTCAGCGATTGGTGGTCTTCGTTCGGCACGTAATAAGCTTTCACAGGGCGGAATTGCGCTGAAAGGTAAACCGATGAATGTTTCTCAGGCTTCAATCAAAGAAGTTATCGAGAATCAAGAGTTTTTAGATATTATGTCGTCAATTGGTTTAGTTATTGGTCAAACTTCAGACCCGGCCAATATGCGATATTCGAAAATTGTTTTCTTGTCTGACTCAGATGTGGACGGTGGACATATTAATACGCTTTTAACGAATTTCTTCTATACTTACTGGCCGGAACTTTTTGAACGTGGCTCAATTCAATATGCCAAAGCGCCGTTGTTTGAAGTTATCACGAATAAAGGAACCATATATTGTGAAACTCCAGGAGAGTTAGAAAGTCTAAAAAAGAAAAAAGAAGTCCAGATTAAAGAAATTCAAAGAAATAAAGGGCTAGGAGAGATGTCTCCTGAAGCTTTCAAATATGTTTTAAGTCGTGAAGAGTACACGAAGATCACGGCCAAGAATGTAGGAGAAGCGAAGAAAATGTTGGAAATTTGTTTTGGAACAGATACTCAGTTGCGTAAAGATTTATTGATTGATGAAGAAAAGAAAACTGAGAGCAAAAGCAAACCAGCAAAAAATGAACGTCGAGCACCGAAGAAAAAGTAGAGGCATTTCATGACTGATGAAGTTTATTTACATTCACTCCCAGCGGTACCGCTAGAAGAGATTATAAAAGAAGAATATCGTAATTATCAGATCTATACGCTGATGGATCGTGCGATCCCATATTTGGCCGATGGTCTTAAGCCAAGTCAAAGACGGATTCTTTATACTTTGTGGCGCAATCAGAGTCGCGGCTTAATTAAAGTAAGTTCGTTAACCGGTTTAGTTTTAACCTTGCACCCACACGGACCAGCATCTGTTGAGTCTTCTGTGGTGAATTTGGCGCAAGACTATTCCTTTACTAATAACTATCCACTAATTGATAAGAAAGGTTATTTCGGCGAGCGAATGGAAACAACGCCAGCTGCCGCCCGATATATTGAATGTAAATTAGGAAAAGTCGCAGAGTTGATTCTTTTTGATGATATGAACCAAGTGGCGATGGTGCCGAACTATGATGAAAAGGTCATGGAGCCGGTGCACTTGTTACCAAAACTTCCGATCATGTTACTCAATGGCTCAGAAGGGATTGGAACGGGATTTTCTTCAGTTATTCCAAGCTTTAATCATAAAGATATTATCAATTCGATGATTCAGTTTATTGAAACAGGCAAACCGAAGCGTATGAAACCGTGGTACCGCTATTATGATAACTCGCTGATTTCAATTGAATCACAAAAAATTACTTTTAATCCGAAACTCGAACAAAAGGGTGACGATTTCTTCATTACTGAACTTCCTCGTGGTTATGATGCTCAAAAAATCTATCGCTTCTTAAATAAATTAGTGGATAACGATTATATTAAAGATTACATCGACTCTTCAGTTGATAATCACATCAACATCGAGTTGGTTTTCAAACGCGGTAAACAAACCACTTTTGAAGAACTCCAACAAAAGATTTCGATTAAGAGTTCACTCACTCCAAACTACACCTTGATATCAGAGCGCGGGGTGAAAATTCTCGATAACGCCGAAGAAATTATTGCACTTTTCACACAGCAAAGAATTAATGTTGTTCAACGTCGTTATGATTTATTAATCGAAGATTATACTGAACGCTTAAAGAAAAATAATGAGATCATTCGTTTCATAAAAGAAAAGCATTATGCTGAGGCTGAGAAGAAACAAAATCGTAAGGCCTTCGTGGAATATTTAGAAAAAGAAAAATTCAAATACGCTGAATACTTAGCTGATATGGCAATTTATCGTATGACCAAAGAAGAAGTTGAAAAACGTCAGCTTCTTATCAAAGAAGAAACAAAGCTTCTAGCAGAATACAAAAAGATTGCAGCTTCTCCAGCGATGATCCGTCAGAAACTTATCGAAGAATTAAAAGAAGTTGATGAGAAGCTGGACGCCATTATGAAGACTAAAGAAAATGAAAAAGCTGAAGTCTTTGCGAAGTCTCAAGGCGCTAAGACCAAGAAGAAAAAATAATTAGTGCTGATGAACGACTTTTCCATCGACGCGATGAAAGCATTTGCCGTCGGGATATAACTCAATATGAATGGTAACTGGAACAACAGGACCGTCTTGCTGTGGAATGGACGATTGTAGTGCATTTGAAAAAGTCAAGGCGCTTGAGCTACTCGAGAGTGAGTAGAGATTATCAAGATTATCAGCATCATGAGCATAAGGTGCGGTGTAAATCGTGCTGCGAGTGACGGAAGGATACATGACCGTATCAATAAACGGATCATTAACGTGATAGAGACCAATGAAATGACCCATTTCATGGAGTACCACTGTTCCCAGATCATATGTTCCTGGCGCAAAATCACTCGAGAAATCATAAGAATCATTATTTAAAATAATATCCGCGTGAAAGATTTCGACAAACTCATTAGGAGTACCAATTTGCTTTCGGTAACCGTAGATCTGAGTGATCGCAAGCGCATTTGCTGGAAGTTCGTCGTACCAAGAAGGTGAGAGATAGACACCCATTTCATTATCAAGGTAGCTGCTAAGATTTTGAAATGAATTGGTCGAAGCCTGACCGCTCGGGAAATCAAAGAAATCAATTTGGCCTTGAATACTGTCACTCCAACTATCGCCAGCATCGATAATAGAATTGCGATCAGCAGTATTGAAATTGGGTGCGAGTTTCATGGTGACAGGAAAAACGATAGGATTCCACCGTGAAGGGGCCGAAAGATTCGGTGAAAAAGTTGAAGTCTCTTGCGCTGGTACACAAGCCGTTAAAAATAAAATGGTTAAGATTAAGAAGCGCAAAGTTCACCTCGAGAACTTATCGGTAAAATTTGCCGGCAGGTTAAAAAAAAGAAAAAAATGGACTTCTTTGCTCGGATATAAAAAGACTAACTGACTCAGAAAATCATTTATGGCATAATTAATTATAGAACATGACAAAAATTATTGGCGTACTCTTTATTTTGTTTATAACGGAACTGCGAGCAGAGAGTGTGGTCGTCGGCTTTCAATCCGACTTAGAAAGACTGAGTCTAAAGCAGTTATTGGTCGAGCGTGAAGTGGTAAGTCAATTTAAAGGCTGTCCGGCCGAAAGTCTCATCAAACGCACCAGTCCTTGGAGTTGTGATAAGTTCGTAGAAAAAGTCACCTGTAAGGTCATGCTAAGCTGTAGCGATCCCAATCAATTTTTAACAGCTGATAAATATCAAAGTGATCTGACTAGCAAGATTGATACTTTAGTTGCGAATGAAAAAATCTTCGATATTAAATTTACCGCGACCTTATTGGCCGGTGAAAAATTTCAATCTTTTGATATTTTGTTAAATCACACTCCGGGCAAAAAGGATCAATTAACTAGTAAAAACATGAATGAAGAAGAAATGGATGTTTTTCTAGAAACCGACAAAGAATATTTTGAACAGCTCAAAAAACAAAAAGAAGCGCAAACGACCCTGGATGAAAAGGTGGTCGAGGTTAAAAAGGTTATTGAAACAAAAAAGAAAATGGCCAATTGGAATGAATGGAGTTTTTCTTTAATCAATGCTTATGACAGTACAGACCGCTCGGTTCGTTCGATTGATGCGGCTTGGACACCGTTTTGGCGTCCAACCGAAAAATGGGAATTAGGTTTTAACTTAGGTGGTCACTTCTTAAAAACCTCGCGTGATATCGCAACGGCAACAGAAACTTTTGTGGCGCTGGAATATTTTCCTTACCTAGCGAGAATTTTTGGGAAAACGTACGTGGCAGTGGGGTATGGGAAGCAGCAGTGGTTTAGCAATGAAACAGAAAGCTTCAATCTAATGGCCCTTACGATTGGTTATGAAATCGATTCATTCTTAAAACGAATTTTTCTACAATACAATACCATCGACAGCGAAAGTGATGTTAAGCAGATTAAAGTCGGTACAACTTTTTCTTTTTAATGACTCTTCGTTTTATTCGCATCTTTGGTGGCCGGAATGTCGTAGTCTTTGCCAACGTCAGATGAACGCATATAATCCACCATCTCAACAATTGTTTCAGGTTCTGGTGGCATGGCCGATTTAATTTTATTTAAATAATTAAAGTCTTTAACTGTTTTAATCAAATCAAGATCTTTCATACAAAAAACTTCAACGGTATCTTTTTCTTTTTCGTAGTGCTTTATATCGACAAAGGTGGTGGTGTTAAGTTTGACTTCTTTATTGAGTGTTTCGAGGTAGCCCATTTTAGTGTGATTACGGAGATAGAAATTAAGCGAAACAATCACATTCCCTTTAGAGTCCACACTTTTTATAATTCCTTCGCCTGCACGCCAATATTCGACTTGTGGCCACACTTTTTTCTTATCAACATGCCCAGCTCGTTCAGACATTTTGAAAGGTTTTTCCATACTGATGTAAATATCGGCGGGATAACCACTTTTTCCATCAATATAAAAATCGAAGTGGCAAAAGACTCGATCTTCTGCAAAGACATTTGTGGCAAAAAGAAAAAAGAATAAATAACTAATTTTCATGGCCCTCTCCTGGCTGAACTTCAAAAGTTGGTTTCCCGGTATTATCAAAAGTAATTTTACTTGCGTTCGGTGGAACATCAGTTGAAATAAGTGTTAGACGATCTTGTCTTTTAGCTTCAGGCAAAGTGCTATTGGCCAAACGTGAGAACGAAAATAGCGTTTGTTGCTGCTTATTTAAAACTAAAATTTTGTCATTTTGATATTCAAGATCAGTAGCATCAATTAAATATTCAGATTTAATTATTCGCCTTGGAGCAACGTTGCCCATAATTTGCGCGTTATAAATAGCAATTTCTCCCCTTGATGCATCGAGAATCGCGACTTCGACAAAAATCGGATCAATTGCAAGTGATGTACATGAACCGACTTGTGCTTCAGAACCAGCGGAGTAGCGAACTGACATCGTTGGATTATCTTCCAAAATAAAAATTCCATCTGCAGCGATGGCCTTCATTTCACCAAGGGCACTGTATTTTTGGCAATTAGTAGGCGCTAAATTACGGTAGAGATTTAAACATTCCGTTGAAATTTTGTCGTGCCCTTGAGCATTTCCATAACGTTCAATCTCAGCGTCACATGTTGTTTTATTAAAACTAAATCCAGTTGAGATGAGAATATTTAAAATAAGCAACATCATGGTGTGGCCCCCTGGACATCGTTATCACTCGTGCCGCCAGTCACGGCTTCCGCTCTTAGTGTAGCACTAAATGGGCTGGCAGGAGCAAGGAAAGCGCCGAGGAAAATAATAGTTACGGTACAACTCGACATACTTGGAAGTTCATTACCAGCTCCCGAGCAATTATCGGTATTTATAAACCAAGCCGCAGGTTCAGCACCCGTTAAATAAACGCTAATGGTAGAAGTCGTCGCATCGCCAATATTTCTGAGTGTATAAGTATGTGAAACGTTGGCCGCCGTTGTTCCGTAGTTATCTGGATTTGGTGGATTCGGACTCGCACCACCAACTTGCCACTCGAGAATCGCCATTGAAATATATTGGTAGCCATTAGTTAGTGTTCCAGGTTGAGTGTCCGGATTTGTTACCACCACATTTTTATTTCCAGCAGTGTTTACACCACTCGTACAAGTGATCGAAGTTGGAGGTGTTTCTGCTGTGACAGAACATGCTGAACCGCCAATAGAAACCGTTGCACCTGCTACAAAATCAGTTCCAGTGATCGTCACTGAAGTTCCACCAGCTAAAGTTCCGCTGACTGGTAAAATGCTACTCACACTTGGAGGAGCAGCGTAAGTATAAAGGCCAACACCCGTTCCATTTTGAGTATCAGCATTAGTCACCATAATATTCACGGCACCAGCTGCATGCGCCGGCGTAATACAAGTGATAGTTGTTGCATTCACCACCACGATACCAGTACAAGCAGAACCACCAACATCTACACTTGCTCCAGCCGCAAAATTTGTTCCGGTAATTGTCACCGATGTGCCGCCGGCAGTGTTTCCACCAACAGGTGCAACCGCGGTTATGGTCGGAGCGCCTTGATAAGTGATAAGGCTTGTTCCTGTTCCGGTTTGAGTATCAGTATTTGTCACAATGATATCGTAAGTTCCTGCTGGATTGGCCGGAGCTGTACAAGTGATAGTTGTCGCATTTACGACTGTCACACCACTACAAACCGAACCATTAATATCAGCGCTCGCACCCGTCACAAATCCTGTTCCTGTGATAGTAATCAGACCACCACCACCAAGAGCTTGTGTGCTTGGAGCAACCGCCAAGACGGTAGGAGCTGGTCGATACGTATAGGCCGCAACTGAAGTCGCACTTTGCCCGTCACTATTTGAAACAACTAAATCATAAGCACCAGCTAGATTGGCCGGTGTTGTACATGTGATTTGAGTTGGTGAAACAATGGTGATGCCTGCGCAAGGGAAAGCGCCGATACTAACCGTTGCACCTGCTAAATATCCTGTTCCTGTGATGGTTACAAATGTTCCACCAGCAAGTACACCACCATTTGGTGCTATTGAAGTAATGGTCGGAGCGACTTGATAAGTATAAAGACCAACACCTGTTCCAAATTGTGCATCAGCATTTGTCACAACCACGTTAACCGCACCAGCGGCGTGAGCTGCGGTAGTACATGTGATCGATGTCGCGCTCACAACAGTGACACCAGTACAAGCTGAGCCACCGAAATCAACCGTTGCACCGGTAATAAAATTGGTTCCGGTGATTGTTACCGCCGTTCCACCAGCGAGTGCGCCAGCACTTGGTGCAACACTCGTCACTGTTGGAGCTGGTTGGTAGGTGATAAGATTGACACCTGTACCAGACTGACCATCAACATTGGTGACGACAATATTATATGTACCTGCTGCACGAGCTGGAGTTGTGCAATCAAGTTGAGTCGCTGAAATCACGTTAGGTGCAGTACATGCAACACCGTTAATCGTTGCTGTGGCACCAGCGACAAAGCCCGTACCTGTAATTGAAACAGTTAAACCACCTGCAAGTGGTGAAGAAGCCGGTGTTACTGAAGTCACTGTTGGAGACGGTTGATAAACATATGCCGCTACTAAATTTCCACTTTGTGTATCAGTATTTGTGACGACAGCTGTGACAGCACCAGCTACGTGAGCACCACTGGTACAAGTGATAGAAGTTGGGCTTAAAACGGTGACACCCGTACACGCGACACCACCAAGTGTGACGGTTGCGCCAGCAACAAAGTCAGTACCAGTCACTGTGATGGCCGTTCCACCAGCAAGTGCACCAGCGGTGGGTGTAACGTTCGTAACTGTCGGAGCATTTTGATATGTATAAGCAGTAACGAGTGAACCTGTTTGAGTATCAACGTTAGTCACAGCAACGGTAACCGCGCCAGCGGCATGTGCAGCTGTCGTGCAAGTCATTTGAGTTGGTGAAACAACGGTGATGCCACCACAAGCTGACCCACCAAAATCAACCGTGGCCCCAGCGAAGAAATTGGTACCAGTAATTGTTACTGCGGTACCACCAGCGAGTGCGCCACCATTTGGTGAAACACTGGTAACTGTCGGAGCAGGATTATAAGTATGCCCAGCCACTTCTGTATCCGTTTGTCCGTCAGGATTAGTGACGACGACATTACTCGCGCCAGAACCCGCAGGAAGAGTACAAGTTAATTGAATCGCGGAAATAAAAATTACGCCGGTACAAGCTGCGCCACCAACTGTAACCGTTGCGCCAGAAACAAAATCTGTTCCATCAATGGTCAGTGTTCCACCACCGGCCAGCGGGCCTACTAGAGGAGAGGTCGCCGTTATGACTGGTGGAAGAGCGTAAGTATAAGCAGCCGCTAAATTTCCGTTTTGTGTATCAGTGTTTGTGACAGTAATAGCAACGGCACCAGCAGCGTGAGCGGCGGTGGTACATGTGATTGAAGTCGCGCTGACCACAGTCACACCGGTACAACCCGCGCCACCAAAATCAACCGTGGCACCAGTTAGAAAACCAGTACCAGTAATAGTCACAGCTGTGCCACCAGCGGTATTTCCGCCAACTGGCAGAACACTCGTCACAGTCGGAGCAGCGACATAATTATAACCACTAGCAAGCACACCTAATTGTCCGTCAGTGTTTGTCACAACAATATTTTTAAAACCTGCAGTATGCGCAGGAGTCGTACAAGTAATTTGGGTTGGAGAAACGACGGTGATACCAGTACAAGCGTTGCCAGTGAAGGCCACAGTCGCGCCTGCAATAAATCCTGTTCCTGTTACCGTCACAGCTTGAGCGCCGGCGAGTGGACCAATATTAGGTGAAACACTCGTGACGGTTGGCGCCGCTTGATAAGTATAAAGACCTACACCAGTTCCATTTTGTGTATCAGTATTTGTCACAATCGCATTCACTAAACCCGCAGCGTGAGCGACGCTAGTACATGTAATAGATGTGGCGCTAACGACAGTGACACCAGTGCAAGCCACACCACCAAGGGTGACGGTAGCACCGGCCACAAACCCAGTACCGGTAATGGTGATCGCAGTTCCACCTGCAAGTGCTCCTGCGACTGGAGCAACCAATGTAACAGTTGGAGCATTTCGATAAGTGTAAGCCGTAGCTAAATTTCCAGTTTGTGTATCAGTATTTGTGACGGTAACGGTAACTGCACCAGCAGCATGAGCGGCAGTGGTACAAGTGATTTGCGTAGAAGAAACCACGGTGATTCCGGCACAAGCAGATCCACCAAAATCAACTGTTGCTCCTGCTAAAAATCCTGTTCCAGTAATGGTCACTGCTGTACCACCAGCAAGTAAGCCACCGTTTGGTGCAACACTCGTAACAGTTGGAGCGGCTTGATAAGTATAAACACCAACACCAGTGCCAGCTTGTGTATCAACATTCGTGACGTTTACATTAATAAGACCAGCGGCGTGTGCACCTGTCGTACAAGTAATCGTGGTCGGGCCAACGACAGTAATACCAGTACAAGCGGCCCCAGCAAAACTAACTGTGGCGCCAGCAATAAATCCTGTACCGGTAATGGTCACCGCTGTACCACCAGCGAGTGCTCCAGCATTTGGCGCAACTGATGTAACGGTCGGAGCAGCTTGATATGTGAAAAGACCAACGCCAGTTCCATTTTGCGTATCAGTATTCGTTACAATGATATCGACGTTGGCCGCAGCGTGCGCACCTGTCGTACAAGTGATCGAAGTTGCGCTCACAACGGTGAGACCAGTACAAGTCACACCACCGACTGTTGCTGTTGCACCAGTCAGGAAACCTGTCCCCGTAATGGTGATTGCGGTACCACCAGCAAGCGCGCCTGCGACTGGTAAAACGGAAGTGACGGTCGGAGCTGCTTGATAAGTATAGAGAGCAACCCCAGTTCCAACTTGTGTATCAGGGTTTGTCACATTCACATCATAAGTTCCCGCAGCTGAAGCACCAGTGGTACAGGTAATGGAAGTCGCGCTGACAACGGTCACACCAGTACAAGCCGAACCATTGATATCAACAGTTGCGCCAGCGACAAAGGCCGTACCAGTAATGGTCACGGCGGTACCACCCGCCAGCGCACCGGCCGTCGGTGCAATGGATGTTACGCTTGGAGCATCTAAATAGGTATAGCTATTAGGAAGTGTCGAAGCTTGTGTATCAGCATTGGTTACGGTTACATCTACGAGACCTGCGGTATTTGCATCTGTCACGCAATCAATTTGAGTTGAAGAGACAACATTAATCGCGGTACACGTTGCTCCACCGATCACAACATCAGCACCTGGGAAAAAATCTGTTCCGGTAATAGTGACAGCAGTACCACCAGCAGAATCACCCGTCACAGGTAAAATGCTTGTTACTACTGGAGCTGCTAAATAAAAATATCCCAGTGCTTGCACATCAAATTGTGCATCTGGGTTTGTGACAGTTAACGTGACACCTGCAGCAGCATGAGCAGTCGTTGTACAATTAATAGTGGTTGAAGTGTTGCCTGTCACAGTACAAGGTGACCCACCGAGATCAACCGTGACTCCACTTAAGAAATCGACACCGGTAATAACAATATTTTCTCCACCGGCAGTTGGCCCTAAGTTCGGTAAGACCGAAGCAATAACAGGTGAAGGATTGTAGCTATAAAGAAGTAATCCCGTTCCTGTTTGTGTATCAGGATTTGTGACCACGATATTCGTTAACCCAGAAGCATGTGCTCCTGTCGTACAATCAATTTGAGTTGGAGAAACAGTGGTTGGTGCCGTACATGCCACACCACCGACAGTCACAGTGGCACCCACTTGAAAATAATTTCCGGTAATAGAAATCGCTGTTCCGCCGACAGTAGGTCCACCGACAGGAAGAACACTCGCGACAGTCGGGGCCGCTTGATAAGTATAAAGACCAACACCCGTTCCTGTTTGTGTATCAATATTTGTCACCACCACGTTGACGAGGCCATCAGCGTGCGCGGCCGTCGTACAAGTAATAGTGGTTGGACCAACGACCGTTACACTCGTACAAGCCGATCCACCAAAACTAACAGTTGCTCCCGCATAAAAATTCGTTCCTGTTAGAGTCACTGCGGTTCCTCCTAGAGCAAACCCTGCAGCAGGTGCGACTAACGTTACGGTTGGAGCATCTAAATATGTAAAGCCACCAGCTTGTGTTGCAAATTGTGCATCAACGTTAGTAACGGTGACAGCGACAATTCCTGCAGCGTGAGCAGCAGTGGTACAGGTGATAGAAGTAGAAGAAACAACAGTGACAGCAGTACAAGCTGAACCGCCGAAATCAACCGTTGCCCCGGTATAAAAATTTGTTCCGGCGATGGTGACATTCGTGCCACCAGCACTGCTACCAACGTTGGCGGTTACACTTGTTATAGTCGGCGTGTTTAAGTAAGTGTAGCCATTGGTTAGCGTTCCGGTTTGTGTGTCGGTGTTTGTTACCACCACATTTTTTGCACCTGCCGTGTGCACCGGAGTGTCGCAATCAATTTGAGTGGGTGAGACAACGTTGATCGCACTACAGAGGTTTCCACCAACCGTAACGCTTGCTCCGGCCAAAAAACCAGTACCGGTAATGCTAATAGGCGTGTTGCCAGTTATAGGTCCAAAGGCCGGTGCGACCGACGTCACGGTTGGAGCTGCTTGGTAGGTGTAAGCACCAACCAGCGTATCCGTTTGTGTGTCGGCATTGGTGACAACAATGTCTTCAGCGCCTGCGGCGTGAGCGGCCGTGGTGCAAGTGATCGTCGTCGCATTGACGACGACTAAGCCGGTACAATTATTTCCACCTACTGTCGCTGTTGCGCCAGCGTAGAAACCTGTTCCGGTGATGGTGATTGCTGTGCCACCGGCCAGTGGACCATCAACGGGCAAGACACTTACAACCGTCGGAGCTGCGTTGTACGAATAGGCGTTAGGTAGGGAGAGAATCCCATTCGTAACATCGGTAACTGTAACGGTATAAGTTCCAGCGGCGTTGGCGCCCGTGGTACAAGTCATTTCTGAAGAGCTAACATTTACGACAGGAGTACAAGCGACTCCGCCAATATCAACGGTAATACCTGGATTAAATTTATCTCCGAGCAGGGTTATGACTTGTCCACCAGCGAGTGGCCCGCCTTGTGGTGTGATCGATCGCACTTCGTAGACAATAGGTGGCCCTTCCTGGAGAGCTCCATCCACGCAAGCTGCGAGAAATAAAATTAGGCCCAAAGAACCTAAAAACTTCATTTAAAAATTTTCCCCACCTAACGGTTAAATAACCATTATTCAGTTCTCTATCGGAAGTGAAGACGCCACTCTTGAGAGATAAGTTCATAATAAGACAGGGATTTTAAGCTTAACTTTTTTAACCAAAGGCCCTGCCAATTTTCAAGAGCTTGAGCTCGGTAGTTGAGTGAGATGTTTTTGTCAGAGATAGCATTTTCAGGGAGAAGCCTTGCGTAAAATAGTCGGGTTTGCTAAGTTACGCCCATGAATCAAGATTTAGAGACATGTCTAAAAGTGCTTAGAAATTTAAGCCAGAATCCAGCGGCCATGCTGGAGCTATCGCTCGAAGAGCGTGTGGAATTACTTAAAGCTGCGGGACAAATTTCTAGACCTGACCGTGAAGAAATTCGTAAACGCCATAAAGAACTTAAAAAAGCGCATCGTGTGCGTGATGTCTTAAATGAACGTCGAGCTCGCGCTGCCACTGGAATTCGTTCCGCTCGTGAAGCGACAGTTTTTCAAGCACCATTACAAATTACCGATCAAAATTTTCGAGGACAATTAAACTCAGCTCGCAATTGTTATGTGTGCAAAGATGAGTACGTTGATCTTCATCACTTCTATGATCAAATGTGTCCAAAATGCGCTGAATTTAATTATCAAAAACGTTTTCAAACGGCGGATCTCACGGGACAAGTGGCTTTAATTACGGGGTCACGTTTAAAAATTGGTTACCATTGTACATTAATGCTTCTGCGTGCAGGAGCCACGGTTATTGCCACCACACGTTTCCCCGTTGATTCAGCCAAACGTTTTTCACAAGAAGCGGATTTTCATTTGTGGCGTGATCGTTTACATGTTTACGGTCTTGATCTCAGACATTCTCCAAGTGTCGAGTGGTTTGCTAGTTACGTAGAAAGAAATTATGAACGCTTAGATATTTTAATTAACAATGCTGCTCAAACCGTGCGTCGACCTTCAGGTTTTTACGCGCATTTGATGCCAGCTGAAAACACTTCATATTTCGAACTGACTGAAGATGTACAGCACGTACTTCGAGCACATGAAAGTTGTAAGCGTGAGTTAGTGAATTATTCCAATCAATCGGACGCGAATTTACCGGTGAGCTGGCATCAAACCATTCCTGGAATTGGTATTCGATCTTCAGCAAAACTTTCGCAGATTCCTTACAGCTTTGATAATTCATTGGTCGCCCAAGAAGTTTTCCCTGAAGGAAAGCTAGATGCGGATCTTCAACAAGTTGATCTCAGAAAGACTAATAGTTGGAGATTGAAATTGGGTGAAGTGCCTACGGTGGAAATGCTAGAAGTGCAACTGGTAAACTCTGTTGCTCCATTTATTTTATGTAATCGTTTAGCGAATGTGATGAAGCGTGATTACACGGGAACCAAACACATCATTAACGTTTCTGCGATGGAAGGAAAATTTCAACGTTTTAAAAAAGAAGATCGTCATCCACATACGAATATGGCGAAGGCCGCACTCAATATGATGACTCATACAGCAGCGAGTGATTTAGTAAAAGATGGAATTTATATTAATGCCGTTGATACGGGTTGGGTGACAGATGAGGATCCGGCTGAGTTAGCAAAACGCAAACAAGATTTACATGACTTTCAACCACCGCTAGATATTGTCGATGGGGCCGCACGAGTGATGGACCCACTTTTTGATGGGATTCTAACTGGCAAACATTGGTGTGGGAAATTTTTAAAAGATTACTTCCCAATAGATTGGTAATGAAATTTAATATTCCGCAATCCGAAATCGAGCTTAAATTTAGTACAAGTAGTGGACCTGGTGGTCAGAACGTTAACAAAGTAAATTCTAAAGTCACACTCAATTGGAAAATCAAACATTCACAGGTTCTTGACCATTATCAATACCAGCGCTTTGTTACTCGTTACGCTAATAAAATTTTAGCGAATGGGGAAGTGCAGATTTCGAGCGAACGTCATCGCAGTCAAAAGATGAATTTGGATGATTGTTTTGAAAAACTTTATGAAATGATTGACAGTATTTTGAAAGCACCTAAAAAAAGAATTAAAACCAAGGCCACACGTAGTTCAGTTGAAAAGCGCATTCAATCGAAAAAAAATAAGTCGGAAGTAAAAAAGAATCGAAAAAAGATTTATTAACCTTTTATAAGTAATGCAAAAATTCCCATTACACCGGTCATCATAATTCCAAGTTTAATAGTAATTCTATTTTTCATCGTTTTAACATCGTATTGAATTTAAAACGGAAAAAAGCTGCACGCGAATGGGTCTATAGTGATCCGTCTTGTCGCTAAATCTAAATCTTACTTCTGACTTTTCTTATGATCGCTTAGAAATTTATCTAAACCATTATCCGTAAGCGGATGATGGAAAAGTGCTTTCAAAACGCCAAATGGAATAGTGGCCACATCAGAACCCGCAAGCGCTGAAGTTTTGACATGATCAGTATGGCGAATCGAAGCCGCTAAAATTTTAGTTGGAAAGCCATAGTTATCAAAAACTTCACGAATCTCTTCAATCAGTAGCATACCTGTTTGACCAATATCATCTAGGCGACCAATAAAAGGTGAAACGTAAGTTGCGCCATTTTTAGCTGCTAGTAGCGCCTGATTGGCAGAGAAGACTAAAGTCACGTTTGTTTTAATTTTATTTTCAGTGAACCACTTACAGGCCTTCATACCTTCGATGGTCATAGGAACTTTGATAACCACATTGTCATGGATTTTAGCGAGTTCTTTACCTTCTTTGATCATACCCTCAGCATCAATCGCAATAACTTCAGCCGAGATAGGACCATTCACAATGGCACAGATTTCTTTGATGACATCGGCTTGTGAGCGTCCAGACTTTGCGATCAAACTCGGATTGGTTGTAACACCATCAATAATGCCCCATGAATGAGCTTCTTTGATTTCCTTAACTTCGGCCGTATCAATAAAAAATTCCATAAAAAATCCTCGAAATAAATGGTTGTTTGCCTCATAATATTAAGTATGAAATGTCTTGGCCATCTTTGTTTCCTACTATTTTGCTCTGGCGCTTGGAGTCAGATAACAGCGCCAAACCTTCCAGCTGAAGGGGTGGTAAGTGAGGATTTACGTGGTTTCTTTGACCCTAATGTTGATTACACTAAGTTCTCAGGTCGAGTCAGTGATCGCGATGAAACAGAGCGGATCTTCAAAATTCGTGTCGAAAACAATAACACTAAATTTTTAAGTAATGGCGACAAGCTCATGTTTAGTGTGAACGAATCAGCTCGTACGGGTAAATGCTCGGCCTATGTTCGTGCCACCGAAGATTTTTTCATCACAGTTTATGTTGAAGATTTTTCGCCTTGTTGGAATCCAAAAGAGTATTTCCGTCGAGGAACGGTTTTGCATTTTGAGAATGAAATTATGGCCCAGCGAGTGTATGAAGCGGGCAAACAAAGAGAAATTCTTTTATTACAACACGATGATTTTTTAAAACAATTAAATGAGATCAATCATTTTTTGTGGTCGTACGATCAAGAAAAAATAAAAGTGACTGCTAGTTACGATGAAAAAATTAATCAACTCAAAGAAGAAAAACGCAAAGCGGTCGACAGTTTGATTGATAAAAAACAAGAAAATTTAAATCTGCAATTGGTTCTTAAAAAACGCCTAAATGAAATGGATGAAAAATTGCGCTTCTATCGAATTGAAAGACAAGAACTCTTAATGGATCGCTGGAACCTTGATCATGATAAAGGTTTGCCAATGGCCCAACGTCCTCAGGTTATGAAAACGCCGTAGTAAAAGTGTCGGCCAATCTCTTAAATTCTCACATCTCACAGAGTTTCCTTGTCATCACGTGACACACTTTCTAACATCAATAATTATTATCTAATTTATTCATAAGTAATCACGGAGGATTATATGAAACTAATAACTGGGGTACTCGCGTGCCTTTTTTGTCTAACGGCGTTTGCACAAGACGTTACGGCCTTTAAAAATCGTTATAAATTGATTCGTGAAAAAGAAACTGGCAAGTTGCTAGCGATTCAAGACCAACATCTTTTGTCGGCTTTTTCCGTTACACCTTTTCTGACACAGCTCTACAATGATCTATTAGAGGAACAAAGACTTCTCAGAAGTAAGTCGGGCCATCGTCAACACGAAATCGAACTTTTTGTTCAAGGTTTAGGTCTCGAACACAATAAAAATTTTCATGATGATGAAATTGATTTCATTATTGAAGAGTCGCTAAAAAATCTTGAGTCAGTTGACTTAAAAACGATCTTCAAAAAAATCGAAGATTCTCAAATCGTAAAAACACTCGAATCGAAAATGCAAGAAGCGCTTATTCAGTTAAGTCTGAATACAGTTGCTCACGCGGACGATGCAAAATTCTTTTATCGTCGAGCCGTCACTTATGAAGTGGTGCGTATCGTATTAGATCTTGCGAAAAAACAATTTAGCGAAATTCCCGTTTTAAACTTTGCTTCTTATATTGTAGTAAGAGTTGAACAACTTATTCGCGAACAGAGAACTTTTAGCCAGAATATGCTGATGTATTATCTTGATACATTTGATGAAAAAGAATTAGGCATGTCAGCAGAAGAAGTTGACCGCACTTTCTCTTCTATCTTTGAATCAAGAATTGCCATCTCTGCTCGTGCTGAAAGTACTTACGCTCAAGAAAATTGGCTCAAGTATGGCCTGGATAAATTCTATGCTCAAATGCGTGCTGCTAATCAAAAGCTAAGACTTGAAGGCGGACGTTATGAAAAAAATACGGAACGTGTTGCTTACAGTTTCGTAAGAGTTACAGAACAAGGTAAGCGTAAAATTGTCAACCTGCTTGATAATTGGAATATGTTTTCAAGTAAGCCAGCAGCTGCCATTTACTTAGATGAGCCGCAAAAGATTTTACGTGAAAGAAGATTATTAAACTTATCGCTTGCAGCGATTAACTTTCTACCCATTTCAGACTCGATTAAAAATATTGCTGAACAAGTGATCAGCTCATTTTATATAGGTCAAAAACAAACAGAAGGGGCCTTAGCAGGATACTTTGAAGCTAATGGTAATAAAGACTTAGCTAAGATTCTTTACCTTCAGAACATGAATCCTTTTATTTTCATGCCTTAACCCTCAATTCCGAGCATGAGTCTCGGTCTTTTGGGTCTTTAGAAATCCTCATACTTTCCGATAATGGATGGTATGAGGATTCTCTGTATTTTCGCCACATTAGTTTCTTTTTCACTCCATGCGCAGGTTAATCATTTAGATTCAAATGACCTGGCCAATATTAAAAAGTATCTTGGTGAGCAAAAGCTTGCAACGCTTGAAGAGCGTATTAAGTTTTTAACCAGCAGAGAGAGTATGGGACCTTACGTCGTTCAACCGAAGGGTGGGAAGGATGTTTTCGATAAATATTTAAGTAAATTGCCTGTTCTTCCCGATGGCGGCGAAACGGCGACTCACCAAAACTTGATGCTTCAGTTAAGCGAAGATGCGGTGGTGTACACTAAAAATCATTGTCAAAATTTATCAGATTATAAAAAGAATAAAAGCACTTGCAGTAGTGTTTCAGAATTAGTTAAAAGCTTGCCACAAAAAACAAAATGGCATCAGAGTCAATTAAATATCTTAAATAATAATTTGAGTGCGATTACTTATTTTGAAAATGAGCGCAAGCACAAAGAAAATATGCAGATGTTATTGGATAAGTCATTGGCTTCAGTCGAAGCGCAAAAGCTAGCGAAAGGTTATGTAAAACCAGTTGATAAACAAGCAGAATTACAAGCCAGTGCTGGCATCTTTGAAAAATGTGCGGAAGATATAAAAAATCGCAGTGATGAAAATAACTTATTCTATAAAACTGCTTTACGTCTTGCCGAAGAAAGTAAGAATGCTTGTGAAGTGAATTTTGACGAGGCGATCGAGCCTACAAAAAAAGCAACTGATTTGGCCACTCAAGTTGATAAAATTATTATGCCTGATGCGAAAGTTAAAACTCAGGCCGAGAATGAAGAAACCCTACTAAGTACCGTGCTGGGTATTATGAATGAAGTTCAAACCACCATCGAAAAAAGTATGGAGGCGCGAACGAAGAAATACATGTTTGATGGCAAAAAGATGCTTGATCCAACCGATATTCGTATTCGCCATATACGTATTGCTAAGAGTATGGAAAAAGACCTGGAAGACTTAATGACAACCTGTCAGGCAAGTGCCAAAGCGCGCGGAGCTATTCCGAATGAAGTTGATCCAAGTGGAACTCGCTTTGAAAAAAAATGTATCGAACATGGAATGTGTTATTACACACAGTCGGCTGAAAAAGCGCAGAGAGAAATTGCAGCTGCTGAAGCAAAATTTGATCATGAAAGTATCGAAATGCAAGATGAACAAGGTAAACCTTTTAAAATTGGTGCAGCAGATGTGATCGGCGCGAAAATTCAAAAAATTTATGCCAACCCAGATTATAGTGATTATTTTATGTCTGCTAAATTTCGAGATGGACTTGGTTGGGACGCACAGGAAGTGAATGAGACCTGCTTAAAAGAAGGCGAAGCTTTTAATGAGACGGCCCTAAAAATCTTCAAAGGCGCTAAAGAAGAAATGGTGGCCGATTTCCTAGATGAGTCTTTCCGTGAAGTGGGCCATGAGTTAGTTAAAACTCGAAATAAGGTTATGTCTGATACTCATGACGTGATCAAAGGCAAGACCGAAGTGACAACAACCAGTGCGGGTGTTGGCGCTCCAGGATACACTTCTGTCGAATCAAAGCCACACATGCATATGCGTATTTTAGAAGAATACGTTCGTGATTATCCACTGGCGGCCCTGAAATATATTATGATGACGCCAAACGCAACAGGTTCTGCTTACATGTGTACGGCACTGATTAATGAAATGAAGGATGATAAATTTCGAAAAAATATGGATTATCTCTTCTTGGCCGGTGGTGTAACCATCATGGCCGCAGGGATTATTTTATCGGCAGGTACAGCAACTCCCGCAGCTGTCGCAGCTGGTTCGACTATGGCCGCAGGTTCTGGAATGAGTGCAACTGGGATTATGATTACTGCAAGTATGGCCGCAGGTGGGCTCGAGGCCAGTTATTTAATTTTCAACCGAATTCCTGAATATGAAAAACAACAATTACATGTTCGCGCTGCTGGTGCTGCAAAGTTAATTGAAATCGAAGACGCGATTAAACGTGATGATGAAATCGGCGATGCTATTGTGATGGATTACTGGGGAGCTGGCTTATCAATGGCTGGTATGGGTTTTGATTTCCTCGCTACTGATGCTGGAAAATTTTTGTTGAAGAATGCCAAGCGTATGACAGTAGGACAGGCCCGCACTGTTCAGAAAGTTTTTAGAAGTTCAGGTGACATCAATCAAGAAAAACTGTTATCACATTTTAATCAATGTTTAGGTGCTAAAAACTTTGATATTTGCATGGAAGGTTTCTACCAGTTTAATAAAGTGAAGCGTTCGATCGCATCGAAAGTCGATGACATTTTAAGTGAAACAAAGGCAACTAAAGAGGAACTCATCAGTTTCCGCGAGACAGTCGTGAAACCTGAAAGTGAATTCAATGAAATGTTTCTGAAAGTGAGAAATATCGAAGCAGGAAATGCCGAAGAGGCTGAAAAACTTTTACTCGATATCATTTCACTTAAGAAGTTTAATCAGGGCCTTGATAACAAAAAGATTCTCCAAGAAGTTCAAAGCATTCTTACCAGCTGTACCACTAAAGCTAAATAATCATTCATTAAATTAAATGGCCAAATTTGTTAGGTACTCATCAACCCAGCGTTCAAATGTTTCGTTTTCTCCATTATCCAGCTTAAATTTGATACCCATGGTTTCCCATTCTGTCAGCAGCGTTTTATAATGTAGTATTTTCTGCAGATGATAAACTTTTTCGGATTTTTCCATCTTATTATAAAGAATTCGGCTTAAACGCTCATCATTTAATAATTCTGTTATATTGCTATTTTCTGTACCATTATAAACGTAGTTTTTTATCATTTCGAAACCAGCATACTTAGCATATTCTAATTGCATGATTTGATGAAGTTGTTCAAGGTTTATCTCCTTGAGTTCTGAGATATCAAGTCCTGATTCGCTCAATTCTTTTTTATTGTTTAACATCCACACATTAGGCATTAATTTTTCAAGAAAAGGAGCAAATTGAGAATCGCTTAGTATGGCCTCTGTTGTCTTAATATCACTAATCAGGTGGCCTTCTGTATGTAATTGGTTCATGACATCAAAGAAAGTATCATATGCTAATTTCATTTGTGCCACGAGCTCAAGTGCTTGTTCTTCAGTTATAGTTTTATCAATTAAAGAGTTGTTAATTTTTTCGTAGATAAATTCTTTATTAAGATCTGCTTTTAGTGATTCTTTTGTTTTGCTTTCATCCAGTTTGCCATAAACGTAAGCGTATATAGGTATTGAAGGTAAGTTACTTAAAATCATTCTTGGAAGTGTCGTAAAGCTTTTATCTTTTAATAGCATTTTCTCTAATTTGGTAATGTAGAACTGATCACTAAAAGCCGTTACCTCTAATCCCTTTTTGCCAGTGACAAGTTTTGAGCTTATTTTAAGAGGAGCTTGCACCACCGTTGTAATAGGTGAAAAATACCATTTTGTTGAGTTGGCCGGATTAGGTGCATAAAGTAGTCCATAAAATTTTTTTTCTGATAATTCCCAATTGGTTGGATTTTTTTGTTTAATGAGCAGGCGTTTAGCGCCATTTTCTTTTACGCTTTTTGCCCAAGCAGCGACATTTCGCTGAGTCTTTATGTAATTTAATTTGGCCCAACGACCTAAGCACTCGACAATACTACTTGAGTAGGCAGGGGATTGATGGATAAACATGCTGGCAATGATGAGCCAAAAAAAGATATTTTTCATCAATCTCTAATCGGCTAATGCAGAGATATACTATACAAACTTAAGCTTGAGTAGGCTTGTCGATTTTTGGTTTTGCCTTCAAGAGATAAACAATCAAAAATACCGTTTGGGCCATAAAAAAGCTGCCTAGAAAAATAGCGCCACCTTCGCTAAAACCGTATGAGTGAAGTCCTGTGGCCAAAATATAATTAACTCCAAACCATGCCATCATAACGCTCATAAAAGCAGCAGCGACGAGTGGAACAAAGTTTTTATTGTTAATCCAAGCTGAGTATTTTCCATGAAGAATGGCCATATAAACTAAGAGAACAATTAAAGACCAGGTTTCTTTTGGATCCCAACCCCAAAAACGTCCCCAAGAATAATCGGCCCACACCCCACCTAAAATAACGCCAGCACTTAAAAGGACGACGCCGAATTTAAGACAGGTATAAATCAGGTTCATATCATAACGCTCATCTTCGACGCTTTGTTGTGAACGCATTTTCTTAATCAGCACGATATTGGCCAAAATCCAGCTAAGTGCCAGTGCTGCATATGAGAGAATAACGGTAGTGACATGAGTACTTAGCCAAAAATTATCGCGTAAAACGGGCACCAACGTTTGAATCGATGGGTCCAACATATTATTGGCAAACTTCATCATGAGCAGGCAGAGAAGGTTGTAGCTAATACCAGCAAGGAGGTAGAGCTTATCTTTTTTGATGCCATAAATAATAAGCGCTAAAACAAGGCAACCAAAACCTGAGAACATAACGGTTTCATACATATTGGTAATAGGAGCTCGGCCTGAAATAAAAATACGCATCATGATGCCGCTGATTTCTATGAGTAAAAGTGAGATGACAAAGAATAAGCCGATGCCAACTTTTTTACGGACGACTAAAAAACCCAGCGCCATCAGGGCCAAACACATCGACCAAGTAAACAGATTGTATTTCACATAAGTAAGTTCCAAAAGGTAAGCATCACCTGCAACTTGAACATAAGCATCTTTAGATTCGTAGAAAGCTGACGTAAAAGGATCACGACCACTATCCTTAAAACGACTTACACGTTCTTCGGTGAGAAAGTCTGGCAACGCTTGCCATGTAATTTGCTGATTATCTACAACTGGCACTGTCCATAGGTTTCCTGCCTTCAACTCTTCGATGAATTTTGCGCGTGTAAGAAGTTTATTCAATTCTTTTTTATAAGAATCATTTTCTTTTTGTGACATGTACTGAGCTCTTAAAGTGTCCTTGTTTTCAACCAAAGTATTGGCATCGATCATCGTCACACTGGCTTCAAGACCCAAAAATTCCTTGGCCTTCACATGTTCAACCTTTGCCATAAGTTTGAGATTATTTTTAAGGCCCATGGATTCAAGAGATAAAAGACAGAAAGCTTCTGTCGCCGATTTATCATCTAATTTGCTTGAACCTGAAATAAATCTTAATGTTTCTTCAGCTAACACTCGTAGTGGCTTCACTCGCCCCTGTGCTTGTACTGGTAATGACTCGTATTCGTTCTGACAGAAGTAAGCTTCTTTATCTTGTGCCGAAAGTTGGAGAGTTAACATAAGAAATAAATTGAGAATCATTTACGCCACCTTTTTGCGATTTCTTAAAACAAAGTGCCAAAGACTGCCGAAAACTAAAAGTAGTGAACCTAGGTATTTCCAAAACCTGCCTGGATCATAATTTACGCTTAAGACAGAACCAAATTGTCCTTCTTGAGCTTCAAAATATGATGCTTGATAAAAAGTGAAGAGATCATATTTGAGCGGATTGTTCATATAGATATGAAATTGATTATTTCCATTACCAGCAAAGACCGAAACAAAACTTTCATAACTGGCAGGATTATTTGTCCCTGGATCGGTATCCATTTTAAAACGTTCTAGATTTAGTTCAAACGGTAGCACCAGTTCTTTTTTCTTGAGTTCAAGCGTAATTTTTTCGCCATCAACCAAAAGATCATTCGGGCCATCGCTGACTTTCACCCAATAAGGACGTTCTTTAATTTTGAGTAGAACCGCTTTTTCTCCACCGGAAACTAATTGACCACCATCTTGGATCGGTTTTACATAGGTCGGAGTTCTCACTGGATAAAGATCAGTATGGTGATTGAGAAGTTTTAATTGAAAACCCATCCACGGTAATTCAATTAAGGGTTTTTCATCAAAGCTATCAGTTAGCCATTTTTTTTCATCCTTTGAATAATAGGCGACGTGTTTTCCAAAGGTAAATAGGTGTGGTTTCTTTTCAAATAATTCAAGACCGAAAATGCGCCATGGCTTATTAGGTTCAGATTCCATTTTGTCATTCATCGGTAAAGGCGAGCTTTCTGGGAAGAACTGAATTTTGTCGCCATTCTCGAGCAAGGTAATACGAACTTTTCCCTCTTTCGTCTTTTGCGGTTTAATCTTTTTTGCTTCAAGGCTTGAGCATTCACCGCTGAAGGCGTTCCACAAAATATATTTGGTTTTTAACGGCTTATTAAAACAAGCAAACATGGATTCAGGCATGTAATGGACGTTAAGCAGACCCAGTGATGCCGACATGGAGAAATCCGACTCGGCCACCATACTTAATGTGATTTCTTCACTGAAGTTATCATTAAATAATTGATACCGACTGGATTGTTCCGGTAGTGAAAAATGCTGTGGACTTTTGATCCATTCAATTTTGAGATCACTAAAAGGATAAAATTTGATGAGTTTGATTTGTGCTAAATCGGGATGGTTGGCAGTTAAATCCAATTCATTTAAATCGACTGGTGTCGCTTTAAATGGCATAGGAGCAACCAGTTTGATGCCACGATTATGGAAACTGACAGCTAATTCATCTTCATTCAGTTGGACATTTCTTACCGCTAAGTTCGGTGGCAATGTCATACTGCCATCAAGACCCGAGGTATAAGTAATGAAGGAGCCAGCAAATAAAAGAAGTAAGCCTAAATGAAGTACGTAAAAACCATAGAGATGTTTCTTTATCGGTAAACGCATCAACGTCGCGGTGAAAATACTTAAAAACATCAAAAATTGAATAAAAAAGAAAAATGGTGATTTGTAGACAAGGCGATTAGCATACTCAGTTCCATGATAACTTTCCATGAAGGTGCCGTAGATCAAACAGATGGCAAACACCAAAATGATGACAACGGCAAACTTAACGTGACCTAAAATTTTCTCAGCTTGTTTGGCCCAGTTGGTCCAAATGCCGAGTACAGAATTGAGATTATTCATTTATGAGCAAGATCTCATTTAGTGCTGGAGTTGGCAACAATAACCCAAAGCACACCGTAGAAAAGTGGTTGATGCAATAAATAAATTTTAAGTGAATGTCGGCTTAAGAAGCTTAATATACGCAGGACCGGATTCGGTTTGCCTTTTACTTGCATTACGAGTGGCGCTAACAAAATACCTAGCGCAACGACCCAGATCCAAGGATAAACGGGAATGAAGTCCATCGATTTTACATGCGGTATAAAGGCCAGCTTACTCGTTGTCAGATCGAACGCGAAGTAAGTTGCTAAAATGAAAATAATGAGTGCTATTAATATTTTTCGATAAGGCACGAGATAACTCATAATCAGACTGCAAAGTGCAATACAATGAATGGTACCAAGGTAAATCCAGGTTTTAGGAAACATGACATAAGTACTGACAGAAATCACGATGGCCAGGCCAGAGAGCTTAAAGAAGCGTTGCCAGATTTTTTTATCATTACGTTTGGGGGTGTGAACCGTCCAAAGTGAAACTCCGACGGAAAATAAAAAAAGGAACACTATCAGTCGTGGAAGATAAAACCAAAAAAAATTGTTTATAGAAATATCGGCTAGTTTAAATAACCAAAGATCATAGCTAAAATGAAAAAAAAGCATTAAGACTACTGCAACGCCTCTGATGGTATCCAGCAATAAAGAGCGTGAAGTTGTCTTCATAGTCGAACCGTTCCTTGGTTAAAGAGCATAAAAGCGGTTGTACTTTTCAGATGAACCTGACCGCGACCTGTATTACTTAGGCCCAGACTTGAATAAGGACGAAAAGCGCCTTCCCAGTGGTACTCACAGTCGCCGGCAATACTGAGTTGCCCTTCTTCAAAAGTAAAAAGTGAGAAAAGGTCTTTGATGTCGATAGTATATTGCCCAGGCGAGAAAAAATAAGCATATTCATGACGGCTTTCATTATAGAAAATGAAAGTTTTCGAATTCGATAGTTGTTGGTAGCGGTAAATTTCAGCGTAATTTGCCAGCTCATGATCTGTTCGTCCACCTTTGAAGCCCAGCATATGAATTCTTTCTGCTTCAGAGGGGATAAACTCGAGTGCTATGGCCAAATCCGATGCATCTTTTTTTTGTTCGAGCAAAATATCCATCTGCTCAGCGGGACCACTGTCCCCATCTCCAATACGAATAACTTCATTCTGGAGAGTATCAACTCCCTTAGCACCGTCGATCGCCAAGCAAGGGAGACTTCGGAAAAATTCGTTCAGTTCAGGAGCGAGCGGTCCCAGTACGAGCAGATCTTTTAAGCGGGATGATGAAGCTGTGAATTTTTTCATACACATTATTTAGCATGACTGAGCACAGATTAGAACTGGCCAATTATATATTAATCAGATTAAGATTCCTTATACATACCTCATAAACGGAGTAAGTTATGGCCCAGATCTTGGCTTTGATTTTTATTTTCAATCTTCATTTCACCTCTGTCGTTTTGGCAGCTGGAGACGTTAAAAACGGTGAAAACCTCTTTAAAAAATGTATCTCGTGTCACGGTGCTGATGGCATGGGAAAAAAATCACAAAATGCACCAATGATTGCCGGACAATACGACTGGTACGTGGTTTCGCAAGTCATGGCCATTAAGAATAAGGTGCGTGACAATGCCAATACCAAGAAGATGTATCCCTTCGTAAAAGGTCTTTCTCAGAGTGAAATTGAGGATCTTGCGGCTTACATTACTCAGCTGCCTGTAAAAAAATAATTTGCATATTTCATTTTTTTATAGCTAGAATGAACAAATGCGGAGTAAATTAGAAGCTGATGGAAAGTAAATTAACATTTAAGCAGTCAAAAAGTGGTAAAGATATAGTCGACACCTACAACTTCAACGTTGAGGTTTTTGCAGAATCAAAAGACTTCGGGTGGTCACTCGAAGAAATCAAAAAAGAAATAAAGAAAGGCTGGAAACTCTATTCAGCAAATTACGATGGTCATGTTATCGCGGCCATCTACCTTCGTATTCAGGACGGAGTGCTTTATACAAAAAATACGCCCATACGTATCGATTACCAAGGGAAAGGTTTTTCACACCAGATCAAAGATTACGTGGAAGATTTTGCAAAGAAAAACAAGCTGAAGAAGATTATTAATTTCTGTCCGATCGACAGTTTTCGGCTGATTTCTCTGAATGAGAGACATGGATATAAGAAGACAGGAAATAAAATAGGTGATAATAAATTTTTGGAAGAGTGGGAAAAAAAGATTTCTTAATTAAGAAAAGTATGCATAAATCAATAACAGTTACTGTTATTAACAACGCCAACTTGTTACCTAATGGAGGAAACCATGGCAAAAGCAAAGAAAAAAGCTACTAAGAAAGCAGCAAAAAAAGCTACTAAGAAAACAACTCTTAAAGCGACTGCTAAAAAAGCAACTAAAGTAAAAGCTAAGACTAAAAGAAAGCCAAATGCAGCTTTCATGAAAGCTCTTACGCCTTCAACTCAACTTGCAGCTATCGTTGGGACTAAGCCACTACCACGTACTCAAGTAGTTAAGAAACTATGGGACTACATCAAGAAGAACAATCTTCAAGATTCAGCTAACAGAAGAAACATCAATGCTGATGCGAAACTTAAGCCAATCTTCGGTGGAAAAAACACTGTAAGCATGTTCGAAATGACTAAGTACGTTTCTAAACACTTAAGCTAGTTTTTATAATAAGTGAGAGGGAGAAATCCCTCTCACTTATTTTTGTTGGGTCTGATGTGAGCTATTCTGTCCTAATCCTCGATAATAAAACCCTTGAACAAATCTACGCACTAAATCTCAAAATCTACACCGGCACAGATGTTATCTTCAAAAAGAACTTTGATGAAGTGACTAAACTGATTGGTGTTATGCCTGGAATTGAACTTATCGTCGCTCGTGATGAAATTGATGACCAAGAGCTCGGTGGTAAAATTTATGATTTTGTTAAAGAAAATGACTTAAATATTCCCGTGATTATTTACGGTAGTAGCAAGAAATATACTAAGATTGGAGATTTTGATAAGTTTGGAACTTTTCTAACATCTAATACTGATCTTCGCACATTCGTGCGAACCTGCGCTAGGCATTTAGGAATTACCTCTAAAGACATGGCCTCTAAACTGGTTCCAGAATATTTGGCCATTCCTTGTGAATATCTCTTGTTACTTGGTAAAAGCCTTTCTCCACTGTATGTGAAAAGGACTGAACCGAACACACCGATGAGCTTCGAAAAGGTTTTAGCGTCAAATGCGGAATTTACAGAGGGAGATATTCAGCAACTAGTTCAACAAGGTCATAAATATATTTATATTAAGTCTTCTGAGCGTGTGAAGTTTGTTAACGATTATACGCAGAAGATGGTCGTGCAAGTTTTGTCCAAGGCACCAGAAGAAAAGAAAATGGAGATTATGGAGATTTCTACCGCCATTATTCTGGAGCAATTACATGAAATTGGTGTCGATGATGCCACTTTGAAAATCGCGGATTCGATTATTGCTCAAACTGTAAATGAGGTAAAGAAAGAGCCACAATTTAAAGATTTCTTGGCCAAGCTTTACCGAAATACTGAAAGTTTCGCCTTTAAACATATTCAGGTCATTACTTATCTTTCTCATTACATTATTCAAAATTCGGAATGGGGAACACAACAACATCAGGAAAAGCTGGCCTATGCGGCCCTCTTCCATGATATGGCGTTAACTGATGACAACTTTATTGCCATTCATACAGAAGCACAGATAGCAACTCATACCCCTAAATTAACCAAAGAGGCCCAGGCCTTAATTAATGATCACGCCAAACGCGCAGCGGAGTTAATACAAAAGCACGCGAAGGCGCCATATGAAGTGGATGAAATTGTTTTACAACATCATGGCAGCAAGACCGGTCACGGATTTGCTAAAGACTTTCCGGGAGATCTCAATCGCCTTTCAATTGTTTTTATTATTGCGGAAGAGTATGCGCTTAACTTACTAAAAGCGACTGATGATCCAACGAAACTTGATCATCAAGAAGCAATCTTCATGCTTTATGAAAAATATGCCAATAAAAACTATCAAAACATCATTAAGACATTAGGTTGGATGTTACTTGAAAAGAAAGGGCCTTAAATCTGAAAGGCCTTCTTAAATTCCTCTTCTAGGCCCGGTAATAAGATTTTTTGCTCCTTGGAAAGTTCATAGTATTGTCGACAATGAACTGTCGGATTTCCATTCTCAAAAGTTTGTTTGCCGGTTAAGAAGCTGAGACAGCTCTTAGTGTAATGATCAATGTATTCAGGGAAATAGTCATTAAACAAACGGGCAATTGATCTTTTCTTAATCGCATCATCCGAACCGAAAATACGATCGGGCAGAGGATCGATATCTTTCATGAGATTAAGGATTTCATCCCGTTTAACTTTAGTTTTACTGAGATTCATCACATTACTCCAGGCCAAGTTAAAAAGTTCGCCTGGAACTGGTTTTTCTAATAAATAAGTTGTGAGATAGAGTGATTGAGTTTGTTCTTCTATTTCTTTCAGACCTGAAAGTACCAGATAAGCTAATTCCTTATCGTTGGTATTCTTGGTAATGGCCAGAACAAAACTTTTCTTTATTTGTGCCCAACAATCAGGATGGAGTTCTCCGTGAAATTGTTTAATTCGAGTCGAGGTTGTCGTATTGGCCAATTGATAAAATTCATTAAGAAGTAATTGCTGAACGGGTAACTTGGAACAGGTAAAGGTCGCAATACTTTCATCTTTTAGGGCCGGTCGATAAAACTCGAAATATTGAAAGTGATAAGATTTATTAATTTCAATTTTTTGATTCATCGCAGCCGCTGCATGTAAATCACCAGTGTCAATTTGTGAACGTAATAATTCGGCGATTGTAACCCCAAGCTCTGGATAAATCGGGTTTCTGCGCCAAAATATTAATAACTTTTCAATACATGGATTTTTCTTTGTTTGATTGATAACAAAACATTGTTCTAAATAAGACTTTCCGATGGTGTTACGATCGGAGGTAAAAAACTCATCTTTTTTTAAAATCGGCCAAGTATGTAGGTCTTCAATCAGCGTGAAGGTCTTTTCATCGACCTGTTTATTGCGCTTTATTTGTGCCGTAAAGTTTTGGGCCATAGAAATGACCATTTTTTGCCAATCCTCATTTCTTTGTCCCGGTGGAATATCGCGAGCATGTTCAAAAAACTCTAAATAGTTTTGCTCACCTGCCAACATTTGTAGGTCCGCTATCTGATAAGTCTGGTAAGGAGCAATATTTTGGGCAAAAAGGGGGAGAATCACTAAATAAAGAATAAATGCTAACATATAAAAATTTTAGCTAATTGGAGATATTGCGTCAATTCAAGCTTGAAATCTCGCTGGCCTAGCTCATACGTGATTCATATAATTGCGGGATATGAAAAAGACGACAGCGAAAGGTGTTCCAGTAATAATTCAGGAAACCATCAAAATTTCTTCGAATGTGAGCTGGCAAGTAGAATATTATGATCACTATCACTCCTTGCTTTTTAGCGGGAGGGATTTTCATGCTGATTGCATAATGCTGATGAAGTACGTGGAAGATTTTCCGCAGACGAAAGCATTTCGCTATATGATTGAAAATCAATCGGTGCAATTGCTGGCAGCATTTTTTCCAGAAGAAAAGAAAGTCAGAGTTGCAAGTGACCGCTTAAGCTTAGAGTTAAGTCTTTTACATTGGTTTGAGCTTTATCAACACGAACAACCAGCAGCTATTTCTGAAGCCGCTCATCACTTACAGCATCACATTGAGCATATTCGAAATGTGAATTTAAGTTTTGCTCCAACACGCTTAGAGCTCATTACCTACGCTCAAAGATTACCGCGCCTCTGGGAATCAGAAGCTTTTGCATCCATTGAACAGTTGGGTCAGGAAAAAATGAAAACCCTGATCACTTTCATGAACGAATACAAGAGCAGTGCTTTTGAAAGAGTTTCTGATTACGCTTTGACCTTGTCGGCCAGTTACGCACTTATTCGGGTCAATGTTTTAAAATTTTTAGCTCTTTTACCTTCCTTAGAACATAGCCGTTCGGGTAAAGAAGTGAAGCGTCTCTTTTTAGAAACACTGACTCGTTTATCTGAACAATCAAGCTTGGCCAGTACTAAAAAGGCGATTGGACAGAATCGTGCGCTTCCGTCATCGCTATTTAAAATTTTAGTTATTACCAAATATATTACCCATTTATTGCCGGCATTTCCATTGGCGGTTGCTATTCGCTGGTGTGTACGCAAAATGGCCAAGCGATTTATTGCGGGCGAAAATATTCATAAAGTTCACAACTCACTTAAAGAATTACAAATCACCGGCCGTGAAGCAACTTTGGACCAATTAGGTGAACTGGTTGTCTCGGACGCGGAAGCGGTTATTTATCAAGACAAAGTTTTAGAACTGATTGAAGGTCTTGGTAAATATATTAAGGTTGGAGAAAAAAATGCAGCTGGTATTTATAAGGCCCATGTCTCAATCAAAGTTTCGGCCTTAAGTCATAATGTGAAACCTCACGCTTATGAAGCAGCTTACGCGTCGATTGCACCGAGATTAAAAAAGATTTTATTAGCAGCGAAGAAAAACCAAGTTTACGTGAATGTGGATGCTGAACATTATCATTTACGTGATTGCTTATTTCAAGTTTATCGCCAAGTTTTATTGACGACACCAGAGCTGAGACAAGAAGCTCAAACGGGAATTGTCGTTCAAGCTTATTTAAAAGACGCTAGTTACCATTTAAACGATATTCTGAATCTGGCCAAGGAACGTCAGTGCCTGATGCCGATTCGTTTGGTGAAAGGTGCTTACTGGGACGCTGAGACGGTTGAAGCTGATGCTCATAATTTTTTAGCACCACAATTTTTAAATAAGGAAGAAACCGATCTTCACTTTAGACAACTGGCCTATCGTATTTTAGAAAATGGTCAGTGGCTGCAATTAAGTCTAGCGAGTCATAATCTAGTTGATCACTGTTGGGTGCGGGCCTTGAAAGAATTACGTTTTGCAAGCTCGCCCGAAATCGAACATCAATGTTTACATATGACTTACGAAGCGTTATCTCATGCGCTACCAAAAATGCAGTGGCCGACACGTAATTATATCCCTGTTGGAAATCTCTTAGTGGGTATGGCGTACCTCGTTCGCAGGATTATGGAGAACTCATCTCAGGTCGGCGTTTTAAGTATTATGCGTTCGCATAAGAAGGCCTCAAAACTAGAAGGACCAAATTCCATTTTTGCTCGCCAAAAACAAAATGGATTATTTTTTCGTGAGAAATCAGAAAAACTTCTTCAGTCAGATTTTTTTAATGTCCCGCCAGTTCGTCTTTATTTAAAACAAGCTCATGAAAGTTTTTTTCAAACACTTGAAAATTTTGATCTTAAAACTTCGACACTGTTAACTCATAAAGCTTCTTTACATGGTCCCGTTAAAACTATTCTTTCACCTTCCACTTCTGAGAAATTAGCGGACATTCATTTTGCGAGCAACGAAGACACTGAAAAAGCTTTAAGTGAGTGTGCTGAAGCTTTTAGTGCTTCTTGGTGGTCGCAGACTGGTGGGCTGGCCCGTTATGCCATTCTATTGCGTGCAGCTGAGATGATGACAATAAAGCGTTACGAGCTGGCAACGCTTATTATTCATGAAGCTGGTAAATCGATCCTAGAGGCGCTGGCCGATGTGGATGAGGCCATCGACTTTATAAATTTTTATGTACGCGAAGAAATGAAATTACAACGCCGTTTCCCTTATGCAACTCCTCGCGGAGTCATGGCGATAATCGCTCCATGGAATTTTCCGCTCGCAATCCCTTGTGGCATGGTGGTGAGTTCACTAACTGCAGGCAATCCGACTATTCTTAAATCAGCGGAACAAACCCCGCTCATTGCTCAGGCCTTAGTTAATCTTTTACACGAAGTGGGTGTTCCGAAAAATATCCTTATTCACTTACCAGGTGAGGGAGAGACAATAGGAGCTCAACTGGTTAAAGATAAAAGAGTGGCGGGCGTTATCTTTACTGGTTCAAAAGCGGTCGGGCAGTGGATTTACGAAAATGCGGCCGGTCAGTTCATTCATTTTGAAAATAAAATTATGCAAAAAAGAGTTATCACAGAAATGGGTGGCAAAAACGCCATTATTCTCACTAATAATTGTGAATTGGATGAAACAGTTAGTGGTGTCATATATTCAGCTTTTGCTCACGCTGGTCAAAAATGTTCAGCGGCTTCACGTATTCTGGTGCATAAAGAAATTAAACAAATTTTTATTGAGCGCTTGGTTCCAGCGGTTGCCGACTTAGTTGTTGGGGCCGGGACAGATCCTGCCACCTATATTAATCCTTTGATTAATATGGAAGAAAAGAAGCGAGTTCAAAAAACGGTACAACTTGCAATCGAAGAAATTAAGCAAAAAGGCGGCGTTGTTCATCTTGATCGTTCGCAAGAAAATTTACCAGGTGCGAGTGTTGGACCTGTTATCTTTGAAGTTTCAGCAGCACAAGCCCTTGATCCTGAAAGCTGGTCACAAAAAGAAATTTTCGGACCAGTCATACATATTATTCCTTATTCAACGCTCGATGAAGCGGTAAAGATTTTTAATGCAACTCAATACGCGCTGACGGGTGGAATCTACTCTCAATCACAAGATGATGTGGATTATTTGTTAGATAAGCTTAAAGCTGGAAATCTTTATGTGAATCGACCAAACACAGGTGCTCGCGTCGGGATTGAGCCTTTTGGTGGCTTCAAGCTTTCAGGCACAGGACCTAAGGCCGGCTCTCGTGAGTATTTAAAATCGTTTCATTTGTTTAATGAGAAAACGGAAACTACATCAAGCACACCGTATATTGCGAATAACGATGCGTCTGATTTTGAATATTACCTGCCAACTCCATCACAGCTTACCATTGAAGGACGAAAAAATCGTTTACACAAAGTGATGCAAGACTTTATTGAAAACTACGATGATTTCAGTGATGCGAAGAGTTCATTAACGAAAGAAAAGATTGTTTCATTTTTCAAATACCTCAGAAATGATCTCACAAATTATAAAAATGCGAATCACCCAAACCTGATGATACCAGGACAATTAAGTTACAATTCAAAACATTTTATTCATGAGCGCGGAGCTTTCGTGCTTTATAATGAATATCCTAGTTTACGTACGCTACTTAACTTCTTTGCGGCAATTTCACTTGGTTGTGGAGTTATTCTGATTAGTCGCAATCAAAAGAGCGCTCAGTACTGGTCACGTTTAATAGCACTTTTCTACCACCATGGTTTTTCGAAGGCCAATCTTGAGCATTACTATGCTTCAGAAAAAATTGAGAATAAACTCTTAACTGATTATCATTTTTCATTCTTATACATCGATGCCAATATTCAAAAGGCCCAAGAGATTTCTGCCAAATTAAAATTTTCTGATGCACACTCAGACAATATGAAAGTGTTGTTAACAAATTTTGATGGGCCACCTTATTATGACTGGGACGGCTTTTTGGATCAATTTACGCTGGTGCGCTCTTTTGCTATCAATACGATGAGACATGGAGCACCTTTGGATTTAAGCATATGAAGATAGGGATTATAGGTTGTGGAAATATGGCCAGTGCGATCGCTCGAGGTTTAAGCGTCGCCGATCACTCGATTGAATTTTATTGTTACAATCGTAGTCCAGAAAAAGCTCAAAATTTGGCCAATGATATCAGTGGAAAATTCTGTCAAAAGCTTAATGAGCTTGATGGTTGTGATTTTTTACTACTAGGGGTTAAGCCACAGAATTTAAATGATGTTGCCATCGAAATAAATCAAGCAATAAAAATCAAAACTCATCTCGTTTCAATGCTGGCCGGTAAATCCTTAGAAGTGTTAGCAAAGACTTTTCCGCATTTGACCGTTACACGTATCATGCCCAACCT
The DNA here is from genome assembly GCA_016786485.1 of Bacteriovoracaceae bacterium. Lineage (GTDB taxonomy): Bacteria > Bdellovibrionota > Bacteriovoracia > Bacteriovoracales > Bacteriovoracaceae > JAEUWD01. The sequence goes on from JAEUWD010000029.1 coordinate 58,576, forward strand.
TCCTATGTTAGTAGGTGAAGGCATTAACTTAACTATTCACCATTCACAGACGTCGCCGACGCTAAGTCAGAAAATAGAAAAAATGCTGTCGCATATTTCATTAGTGGTACCACTTACAACCGAAGAACAATTTGATTACGCCATGATGGTCACGGCTTCAGGACCAGCTTATTTATTCGAAATTGCGCGGATTTTAGAAACAGCACTAGAGCAAAAAAATATTCCAAATGCGCATGAAATTGCGGCGAAACTCTTTGTAGGCTCTTCTCAATTAATGCAAGAAGATTTTGCGACGCTTCGAAATCAAATAACTTCGAAGGGTGGAGTGACCGAAAAGGCCTTGGCAGAACTCGCAAAAAATAACTTGGAAAACAATTTTAAACAAGCACTCGAAAATGGTTTTAATCACGCACAGGCTTTAAATAAAGCTTAATTATTCTGCTACATCAAAATGTTCGTCACAATTAAAAAAATTGTATGGAATTGAAACAGCAGTTTCGTTACTGTCACCAAAAGTAATGGTACGGTAACCATTTTGGTCGTGCCATCGAATGGATGAATTTTTAGTAAAAGCATAACCAGAATCAGCCGCTTCTCTGATTTGTAATTCACCGTCATAATAAACCGGCACAACTTCTCCACTTTCGGTCAATGCCACAAAACCATTCTCATCGATATTAATTAAGCTTAACGGTGGTGAGGATAATTCAGTTTGTGCTAATAATTTTCCATCATGGATACGATAGATAGAGATTTTCTTCGAACCAAAGCTACCGACTAAAATCGCATTCGCTTTGCCATTGAGTGCGAGCATTTCTCCAAACGCCTTTTCGATTTTATAAACTTTGTCTTTAGGCAGAAGGTGAATTTCAATTCGATTTTCGAATTTAAAACTGTAGGCCAAATTATACATATCTTTATGAAGACCTAGACCAGAAAAATTAGCGTAATCGGTAAAAGCAGTATCCACGACTGTGACGAAACTATTTATATCGTAGTTATAAATCCAGCTTTGATATTTTTGTGGAGTGATTTTATCTTCAATCGCGACACTCTCCGGATTAATTTCTTTTGTGTTATTAAAGCCAAGCATTTTCGGACCTTGATACAATTCACTTGGCGCCTCAAAAATTTGTTCGCCAATGATAAAGCCCATCGGTCGATTCACACTGTTATTTCGTGCAAAATGCGCTCCCAGAACCATACCATCTTCCGACATCATTAAATCATAAACACCCATCATCGCACTTTCATCATCACTTAATGAAAGCTTAAGCGGGATGGCGGAAGACACTTTATCTAGCAGGGTATAGCCAATCACATTCCCGGCCGTGTCACCAACAAAAATCATTTTATAATGGTCTGAATAAATAACTTTAGTGATTTGATTAGTATTCACTTTGTAAAATTTTGTTTCGGGATCCTTGAAGAGGTCAGGCATCGCAATCAGTTTGGATGTCGTTATATCAAAAATAAATGTCTTGCCCTGCTTGGTTCCAATCACCAACATACTGTCATTATTAACGAAACTCATCGTGCTGGCTTGATAAGACATATTAGGAACACCGGCCACGATCTCATCTTTATTATTATAGATAAATAAACGTTTTTCACTGTCCACTTCAGCATAGTGATCTTGTGTCGGAGAATAGATACGTTTATCTTGGGCAAAGGCCAGAATGGGTGAGAACGCAATAAAAAGACATGAAAACAAGAGCAGGTTTTGCATGGCGACAATGTAATGGTTTTACGGAGTTTTCTCAAGCTAAGTGGTTAAAATAGGTAATAATTTTAAGGTCTTAATATGCAGTTCTTGCCTTCATAACTGAATTCTTTAACGGTTGAAAGCGGAACCACTTGGATTTTATGTGTTTCTAAGCTCTTAAACAACAATTCGGAGGCCGCAATCGTTCGGGCGTGAATATCATGCATAAGAATGACCCCGCCCCCTGGAGGAGATTTAACGGTATAGGCCTCTTTTTTGTAACCAGTCACTGTCCCTTGAGCATTTCTGACAACAGCGTGTCGGTAGGCCGTCCCGCCATCAATATGCGCATGAATAGTTTGAACTGTATCTGCTGGCCGCATTTCAGCTACCCAGTCGGCAGTATCAATGTCCCAAAAAACAAAGTTGATGCAATTTTCATCGTAGAGTTCTTGCGAGACATCTTTTAAAACATTGAACTGATGATAACTCTGGCGTTGCCCATAAGCTCCGTAAGGAAAGCGATAATACATCTCGGTCACGTGTACGCCCATACTATCAAACAAATTCTCCAGAGTGAGAATCGACTTTTTGAGATTGCTCGAAAATTGCTGAAGAATAAGACTATTGCTGTTGATATGTTTCCAGTCGTGGCTCGCAACAATGTGACCTTCGTTCACCATGCGCTCAAGAATAGGTAGCGTTTTGGCGGTAATTTTCTCACCCACCACAAAAAACGTGGCCTTCACATTATAAGTTTCAAGCAAGTCTAGTAGTTTTGGCGTGAGATTAATGTCGGGACCATCATCATAGGTCAGAACAATTTTGCGCGAGCCCTTTAAACTAGGACTTCCGTACTGAGAAAAGCCCACGTGTTGATAGGGAATATAATGGATATCCTCACTCGGAAATTGGTCCGGTTTTTCAAATTCAACCTGCGCTAAGACCGGCCCAGAAAACAAAAATAAAGCGAGTAAACGAAAAAGCATAAGAAATTTTGACATCATATCAATCGCTTATGCAACCACAAATGCCTTGCATATAAATAAAATTATGTGAGAATAGATGTGGGCAGAGAGCATGAACCAAGGATGTTTATGCAAGATATACGACAGATTATTCAAAAGCATCGGTCAAAGAAAACAGACCTGACTGTTGGGCCACAGAAGAAGCCAAAAACCGCCACCATTAGCGAAATACCAGATCTGTTTTTTGACGAAATTTTAGTTAATTACAAGTTAACTAGAATTGAGATTTTAACCCTGATGTATCTTTATCGGATGGTTTATTGCCGTCCCAATATCTATGAAGAACATGGAGTTTCTCCTATTTTCAAGTTAAGTGAGATGGCCATCACCTTCCAAGTTGAAGAAATGGAATTGCGCAAGTCCATTTACACTCTGGAAAACTTTCGGTTCATCGAAACGATTAGAGAAGGGCAGTACTTTGTTCGCAAGTATTTCACTGAGGACAATGACAAAGCCTACGGACAGTCTTACGATAGCTTTCTGTGAACATATCTCTACGCATTCAAACTTTGATTAAACACGCAAAGACCCGTGACTCGACCACATACTGGGATCTATGCTGTGATCAGGCCCATATAGCAGAATCTCTCGCTACAGAACTAACTAATAAACAAGTTATCGCGGTTGATGTCATCGAAGATATTATCGAGAAAGCCAAAAATCGTTTAGTACAAAAATATTCGTATATTCCTAATGAAAATTCATTTCTGATCTATTCTACAAAATGCAAAGTTTTATTAAAAAATGCAAAAAATATAAACCCAAATTCAGGTGACACTCTTATCCTTGCTGGAATAGGTGGTATTCTGTGTGCTGAAATCCTCCAATCATTAAAAAAAGATCTCCTTTCAAAAAATTTATTTTTTATTTTCTGTGTGCCACAACAAAAACAACAGTTAAGAAAATTTTTAATCGAGAATCATTTTGAATTAGAAGCTGAAGAGCTGGTCACTGAAAACGATCAGTTTCATGAAATTATGAGTGGTTGTTTTACCAATGAAATACCTAAGAATCCTGTCACATTTTTCGGAAAATTTTGGAAGAATCTCCCTGAGCATCATCACTATTATGAAAAACTTTACAATCATTATTCAAAAAACAAATCCGACAAATACAATCATGAACTTAAATTATTGAAAGATATAAAGTTCTTGGACTAAACAATCCTTTTTCATGTTAAAATATTGCTATGGGCAGTGAATTACGAGTTCTTTATATTGGACGTGACGACAATTATTGGACGACTCTTCAAAAGCGATTCAAGTCGCAATTCGGTGCCGTCGTTTATGATTTTCAAAATATCTACGGTACTGACGACACTGATATTCAAAGTATCATTATCGATATTAATAATTTCAAACCGAGTATTATCTATTTAGATTTTTCAAAAAATGCGGAAGAATATTTACACTTAGCACGTTTAATCAAGCGTATGAATGGTGCGATGAATATCCCAACGATTGGATTATTTAGTCAGCTCACTGCCAACAATTTTTTACCGTTTTCACTCGCGGCGGGCATTCATCTCAATCATATTAAAAGCGCTGAAATTCACGATGTTGTCTACGATGCCATCGCGCTTGCATCTCCTGGCAATCTGGGGGAAGCAGCTTTTGCAACAGGGCAGACGAGTGACTCAATGATAGCAAAAGAAGTTATCAAGATTGGTTATTTGAATCAAAAATTTATTCATATTGAGGGCCCGAAACAACTTATCAAAGATCGAAAATATCAACTCGACAATTATTTTACTGATAATAAAATTGTTAAATCTAAATATTTTACGGCCGCCAATACTGGTTCAGAAAATCTTTATTACAATCAGAAATATTGGTGTCAGCTCGATTTCGATTTTGTCGACCCGATTATCAAAAGAGATGGTGATACTGATGCTTTGTTGAAAGAGCGGAATGCGGAACGACAGCAAGATGTCGACGTTTATAAAAAGAAATTAAGCAAATGGTTAGATGAAAATATTGAAAAATCCTCACCTAAAACTCTAAAGCTCTTGGTTATCGATAAATATTTTACCATCTATAATAACGAACAACGAACTGATAATTACCAATATGTTATTCGTGGCCAACCTTACCTCATAAACATAAATGAAGAATTAAAACAATTACGACCCCATTTGATTGCTTTTCAATTCGACAAAAAATCAGGGCCAGCCGATCCCGATGCACTCGTAGATGATTTAAAAAAATCTGTCACATTAGATTCTGAACACAACAATGATGAAAAAGCACTACAGGGTATTATCTCGTACTTGGTGGCCAATCCCGACTATAAACCCTATATCATGATTTTTAATGCCCCTGTTTCCGACTCGCTTCAATTACAACAGCAATTTGATTACAAAAATATGGTGGCGCAAACGACATCACTTGATTGTAAAGTTCTTATCAAAGTAGCAGATATGTTAGAAAAGAAAATTAATAAATCAGCCGATGTGCCTGCAAGCAATAAAAACTTTTATTATCGAAAAAATAATGTGCAATCTTTTGCTTACCTCAATCACCCCATTAAAATCGTGTCTATCAGCGAGTGCGAAGTGTGCTTTACTTCTGATACTGCTTTTAATGTGGGTAATAGTCTCATTTTAAACGGCGCCTTGAATTTGAATCTTACGATCGTTGAGCATAACGAAACCAGCGCTGCTGCGGTTGGGAAAAGTGGCTTTCGAGCTCTCGTTAATTACACAGGAGAAGATGATAAAAAGAAATTGCGCCAGTATATTAATTCCATCTTTTTCCGTGATCTCGAAACCCAAAAAACGGCAGAAAAAGAAGAGTTCAAAAAAGTCCAAGAAAACGCCAAAAAGAAAATAGAAGAAGAAAAGAAAAAAGCCGAGGAAGCTCTCAAAAAACAAAAAGAAAAAGAGGCCAAAGAAGCCGCTTTAGAGAAGAAACAAAAAGAAATTGAAAAAATGACGGCCCCGGAGCCAGCTCCAGAAGCCTCAAAAACCCCAGAGACACCGAAAGCTGACAAGCCGCCTAAAAAAGATTGACTCTAACTCCCGTTATTTTTATTATCACCTCATGAGTTTACTTAAGATTATTGTGCTGCTTTTTGCCGTTTATTTTTTTCGTCGGATGTATCAGCTTTACCGCTTTATCCAAAAAGTAAAAATTCAAGGACATACTTTCACACAACAAAATACTCAAAAAGCTAACGCTATTAACGCTGAATACCGAGTTGTTTCAAGGGAATAATTATGAACGCACCAATTGATGCAAAATTAAAACAAGATCTCGATGCTGCTATTCACTTATTAAAAAAGACTGTCAAACCTTCAACTGCAACTGATGAATTCAAACATATTGATTTGACCTTAGTCGCTGCATCTCAAAAAGCGAAGTATGAAGCTGCTTTGATGTTGGCACGCAAATGTATTCTGGATGGAGTCATCACAAAAGAACAATTTGATACGGCCCTAGGTCTGAAGTAAAAGTAAGAACCTGTAAGTTATCTTTCCTCGAAAATAATCAAAGGCATTTTTTTTACAGAAAACTATTGCATTAGCTTGCTGTTTTTTTTAGCGTTATCAAATCAATTTCATGAGGGGAGAAAAAATGAAATCAATTTTAACAACGTTAGTTCTATCTTTTGCTTTCACTGCGCAAGCTGCTTTAGTACCTGAAAGAAGCAAAATGGCTTCGAATTTAATGCGAAAAATTCAATTTGAAACAATGATGAATTTAAACATTGAAAATGTAAAAATTCCGGCTTTGATCTTTCTTAAAGAGAAAGCTGATTTAAGTGGAGCTGATGAACTCTCCACGAAATTAGAAAAAAACCAATATGTTTATGACCAACTCACAGATGTAGCTATTGCTTCACAAGCTGATTTAAAAGATTACCTTAAGAAGAAAAAAATTAGCTACCAAGCCTTCTATATTATGAACGTTATTGCTGTTTATGATGCAAGCATTGACCAACTTAAAACTATCGCTGGCCGCAGTGATGTTGAGTTAGTTTTGGATAATCCGAAAATTGCTCAAAGGCTTCCAGGTGTTGTAAGTGGTAAGCAAAATATCCCTTTTGGCGCCGATGCTAGTGTCGACGCAGCAGCTCCAGTTGGTCGCAATATCGTGGCAATTGGTGCGGATAAAGTTTGGACTGAATACAAAGTTTATGGACAAGATATTGTTGTTGCTGGCCAGGATACAGGTGTTGATTGGACGCATAGTGCATTAATTAAGAAATACCGCGGATACAGTAAGGACGGTACCGCTAGTCACGATTATAACTGGCACGATGCTATTCATAAAGACAATCAGGGTGATACCGGAAATTCATGTGGAATTGGCACCAAAGCTCCTTGTGATGATGGTGATCACGGAACACACACCATGGGAACTATCGTAGGTTCAAACGAAGCTCAAATTGTTGGCGTAGCTCCAGCTGCACAATGGATCGCATGTCGTAACATGGACAGTGGTGCAGGAACTCCCTCAACTTATATTGAATGTTTTGAATGGTTACTTGCACCTTACAAGTATGGTGAAGATTCAATGACAGCTGGTAAACCAGAACTTTCAGCTGACGTTATTAACAACTCTTGGGGTTGTCCCATCTCAGAAGGCTGTCGTGGTGATGAAATAGTAGAAGCACTTAAAGCGATGGAAGCAGCTGGAGTTATGGTTGTTGTTTCAGCTGGTAATGAAGGTAGTGCTTGCGGGTCACTTGAAACTCAACCAGGTTCTGCAGTTAAGAATACAGTGAGTGTGGGGGCATATTCACATGCTAATAATACGATGGCAGGTTTTTCTAACCGTGGTCCATCAATCCTAGATGGTTCAATCGGTCCATCAGTGGTCGCACCAGGGGTTAACATTACTTCAACTGTTCCAGGTGATTCTTTCTCTGGATTTATGTGGAGTGGAACTTCGATGGCGGGTCCTCACGTGGCCGGTGTAGTAGCACTTATGTGGTCAGCGAACCCAGCACTTAAAGGAAATGTAAAAGCAACGAAAGACATTATCCAAAAAACAGCGAATCCTTTAGCTACAAACGAAAATTGTGGCGGCATCGCTGGTAATGCAATACCAAACAACACCAGTGGTTATGGTATGGTTGATGCTTATAAAGCAGTTAAAGCTGCTCTTGAATACAAACTATAAAAAGTCTCAATTTTAATGGACCACCATCTCCGGATGGTGGTTTTCTTTTTCAAATCGCTGATAATTCTTTTCAATATAAGTCTGTGTGACTTTCGCATCTGAATGATGAAGATAATCACGAACCAGTAATAGATCTTTAGTTGCACGGTAAAGATTGGTCGCACAGGCCTTACGAAAACTATGAGGAGAAATCCCTCGTTCCGCCAGTCCCGCTTTTCGCACAATTCGCATAATCAGCCCGTAAGTACTTCGAACACCGACACGTTTTGAATGTTTATTGATAAAAAGGGCCCCTGGCAGTCGAGTGCGAATAAGTAGATAACGTTCCAAATAATGAAAAATCAGTTTGGCCTCAAAAGGTTGGTACTCGTGAACATAACCTCCTTTACGCTCAAATTTGATATTTAAAGTTTCAAAATTGAAATTCTCATAATCCAGATTCACCACTTCCTCTAATCTCATGCCTCCGTAATACATCAGTGCCAAAAGCAGCTTATCCCGTACACGAAAGGCCGCGTCCCAGATCTTAGTCCAATCTTCATCTTGTAAATAGGTGGTGTGCTGAATATCGACGTCTTTGACTTTGATATAGTGAATTTTACTTTTTACTGGATTGTATTGAAAACGACGGGAATTATCGCCGTAATACTGGTGCAAAAAGATGAAAAAGTTGTTCAAAGTTGAAAGATGACGGCGCTTACTATTAGGCGATAACTTGGTGGCCGTCGGTAGGGCAGTGGTATCATTACCCCAAAAGAAGGCATACCAAGGCTTCCTTGCCACACTCTCCACACCATCTAAGAACTCCAAATAGGCGCTAATGTCCTTGGCATCCACTTTTGAAGCATCTGTCCTAAGCACTAATTCAGTCCAAATCAAAAATTTACACAAATCCGTTCGATAATTGAGGATGGTCTTAACGGACTTATTATGTTGCGAACAATTCTCTAAGAAGAGTTCCATCCAAAGCCGATGAGTCTTCGAAAGCGTTGTTTTAAGCGATTTATCCATTTTTTTATACAATAATTATTTAAATTGATTCCTATAATGTAAATTATAAGAATTAGTTTAAATAATTACAATTTAATTATTGATCTCATGTTGACGATAGTTGATTTCAAGGAGTACCCTTAAGTTATGAAATTTTTATTCTTATTTTTGAGCTTAAACGCTTACAGTCTCGACCCAAGAACGCTACCTGATTTTTCTAATCAACTAAAAGGTTACGATTTTCATTCGGTTGAAGATAAGAAAACACACTTTGTGATGCAGTTTATTAATGAAAAAGTAAGCGGCCCTAATCAATGTTACTGCGTAAAAGTAATAGAGAAGGGCGGTCAACTTTCACTTTATGGTGGAACTGAACACCAACTAGTTACTGAAAATGATTTTTATTCTTGCGGACCTTGCAAAGAAGATTAAATAACCATAAATTTCCTGCCGATAAGCTCCTTAGTTGGAGTGATTATCAAAACACTAATTTTGTTCATTCTTTTTTCTTTTCAGTTGGCCTTGGCCAGTGCGCCTGAAGTCATCCGTTACACACATAAAGAAGCTAAGTTTCAATGTGAAGAGAAGGCCAAGTCAGTCGCTGAAGCTAAGTACAGTGGTTATGAGTACAAAATTACCGGCCAGACACGGGAACTAGCGGGTCGTGAGCAAGAATGTGAAGAAGCTCAGTGTGTGGTTTCATTTAAAAACAAAACTTGGAAATACACTTACGATTATATTGTTTGTAATGAAAAAGCTCCGGCCAATTATGTTCGAACCGAAATAGAACGTAAGCAAAAAAGAAATGCGGTTTTGACAGCGGAAATTCCCCTAGCGCCAACTATGTTTGTACCTCAACACGACAAACTTGCAGCGGATGAACTTTACATCGATAAACTTTCACCAAAAGTGATGGGTCGACAGCCGGCTTCGGTCGCTTTACCTGTGATGGAAAAGCCGAAGGTGGATATGAAAAAACTCAATTGCCAAACTTTTATCGAAGATATTAACCAATGGTTGATTACGTACGACGCGAGTGCAGGGAAATTAGAAAAGGACGCTGAAGGTAAGCTTTTTACCATGAAAGAGTCGCCGGCCACACAGACCATTCTTAAAAAGTTTGCGACTAACAAAGCTAAGCTCGATAAAATTAAATCCAATTTAGAATTGGCGAAGGTTAAACTGCAAGTACTTGACTCGCAAGGCCCTAAAAATGATGAACTGGTTGAAAAAAATAAGACTGAGTACAATCAATTGACCCAGGTTTTATTCAATGAATATCTCACCATAGCCAAAAAAGAATGTTTCACTGAACTCGTCGATAACCATTCGAAAATTTTAAGCGAACTTTACCGTGAAAAGAGTCATCCAAAAACACAGCAACAATCAATCTTCAAACAATTCTTTAAAGGCCCTAACGGTTTCTCTTTAGAAAAAGATCGCAAACCAGCGACAGACCCCGTCATTGAACGATAATTTCCAATAAATTCTGGCCAAAGATCAACGCTGAGATTAAGCTTAGAAAAATTCATTCTCTCAAGGGGTATTACATGTCAATTTCGAAAATGATGAGCTGGAGATACGCGACAAAGAAATTTGATTCGAAAAAGAAACTCTCCAATGAAGAAATATTTGAACTTACTGAAGCTTTAAGACTTTCACCCTCGTCGTTTGGTCTTCAAGCTTGGAAATTTTTAGTGATTACTGATCCTGCAATTAGAGAAGAACTTAAAAAACATAGCTGGAATCAAACTCAAATCACAGATGCTTCACACTTGATTGTGCTTTGTACTTACAACAATGTTTCGGCCCATGATGTGGATCTTTATATTCGCGACATGGCAAAAACCAGAGGCGTTGAGGAGAGTAGCTTAAAAGGTTTTCGCGATAACCTGGTCGGATTTGCGGCAAAAATGGATCAAGCTGGGCAGCATGCATGGCTTAAAAACCAAGCGTATATAGCTCTTGGTAGTTTAATGACAGCAGCTGCGATGATGAAAATTGATACGTGTCCGATTGAGGGCTTTTCAAGCGCTGAATACGACAAAGTGCTTAACTTAAAAGATCAAAACTTAAAATCAGTTGTCGTGTGCGCAGTTGGGCATCGAGATGAATCAGATAAATATTCACCTGCGAAGAAAATTCGTTTTTCTCGCGACCAAGTTATTAAGTTTATCTAAAAGGAATAGAATATATGACAACCATCACACAATTTATCGACAAACATTATCTTCACTTTAACGCTGCTTCTTTAAGAGATGCAGCTGTAGGTTATAATAAACACCTCGCAAACGGCGGAAAGATGTTTATGACTTTAGCTGGTGCGATGAGTACTGCTGAATTGGGAATCATCCTAGCTGATATGATTCGTGCAGGTAAAGTTCATGCCATTACTTGTACTGGCGCCAACCTCGAAGAAGATGTGTATAATCTTATCGCTCATGATTTCTATGAAAGAATCCCAGATTATCGTTCATTAAAACCCGATGAAGAAGAAGCGCTACTTGAGCGTGGCCTCAATCGTGTAACGGACACTTGTATTCCTGAAGATGAAGCTATTCGCCGTCTTGAAGGCGCCCTTATGCGCGTATGGGAGAGAGCTTCAAAAGAAAAAAAAGGTCGTCTACCACACGAATTCATTTATGAAATTTTACGCGAAGGCGATCTGAAGCAATATTATCAAATCGATCCAAAAAACTCTTGGTTACTTGCTGCCTGTGAAAAGGATCTTCCGATTTTTGTTCCAGGCTGGGAAGACTCAACTTGTGGAAATATTTTTTCGGCCAGAGTCATGGAAGGTAAAATTGCACGAGAGGCCCTTAAAAGCGGCATTGATTACATGATCAATCTCGCTGGTTGGTACCAAGAAAATCATAAGGCCTCGATTGGTTTCTTCCAAATCGGTGGTGGTATCGCAGGAGACTTCCCAATTTGCGTGGTTCCAATGCTGGAGCAAGATCTCGAGTTAGACGTAAATCGCTGGGGTTACTTCTGCCAAATTAGTGATTCAACCACTAGTTACGGCTCATACTCAGGCGCCGTACCGAACGAAAAGATTACTTGGGGTAAATTATCGGGCCATACGCCGAAGTTTATTATTGAGTCGGATGCTACAATTGTTGCACCTTTAATCTTCGCGTACGTTTTAGGTCGCTAAGAAACAAATCTACACCATTTTGTGGTTTCAAAAGAATATGGTTTCGTATTCAAAAAATGACACTACGCGCGAGTAATTAATACTTATTGGTTTCATTTCCCGTCCATATTGTGTTCAAAAAAATTTGCATTGCAAAAAATTGGCCATATATATCCCTCATTCTTAATAAGGGAATATAAATGCTTTCTATTTACCACTACACCCAACCCAATCTGTTCCTGCGTGCGGCGTGGGAAGAGAAGAAAAAGAAAAACTCGGCGTTTTCGCTGAGAGGTTGGGCACGTCAAATGGGTCTTAGAAGCCATACGCCACTTCAATTAATTATTAAAGGTGATCGCCAAGTTCCAAAAAAATATATCCCGTTTTTTATTCAGAGCTTAAACCTTGATGCTTCGGAAAGTTTATATTTTGAAACACTTACGAACTATTCACGTTCTAAAAATGATTTTGAGAAAAACTTTTATTTTTCACGCTTACAGAAACTAGGCGCCAAGCGTCCACTTGAAACCATCGAATTTCAACATTATGAATTTTTACGAGACCCACTTAATATCGCGATCCTAGAAATGATCTCACTTCCAAATTTCCAAGAAGATCCAGCTTGGATCGTGTCACAGCTTTTCTTCACTAGTAATGTGCAAGATGTAAAAAACTCTATCAACCGCTTAATCGAACTAGGTCTAATGGATAGAAATGAAACAGGGAAGTTAGTTCGCAGCTACCAACACGTTTCTAGTCCTCACGATATTCGTCAATTTGCGGTTAAGGAATATCACAAAGGGATTTCTGAACTTGCCATCAAGGCCGTCTATGAACAAGACGTCGAAGAACGTGAGTTTAATGGATACGCTTTTAATATCAAAAAAGCGGATTTAGCTAGAGCAAAGAAAATGATTCGTGAGTTTGGTCAAAGCTTTGTCCGTGAATTTGAAGTCACCGAAGATGCCGATGCTGTTTATCAATTTAATATTCAATTTTTTAATTTACTAAAAAGTCATAGGAGCGAACAATGAACGTTTTTTTAGTCCTACTTCTCACCATGCTTGTGATTCCGGCTTATGCCCAGATTGATCACTTGAAAACGAAACAAAACACAGAAGAAGAAGAAACATCGACTGGTGGCGGTAATAAAAGACGCAGTACCGGTGGTGGTAATAAGTACAGCACTGGCGGTGGTAACGGTGGTGAAACTATTGATCTTAATGGTGATGGTTATGAATCACTTAAAGACTTAGTTGATAAGGCCGTTTGTGGTGATCCACTTTGGGGTTACGAACTAGCAGCTCAGTTGCCAGAGTTCACTAAAATTATGACTTTCTTAGACCAACTTCATACGGATTTAGCTAATGAAGTGAGAAAAGAATTAACCAGAGTAAGTATCTGTTTATCAAAAGTGCCACTCGTTAAAGTTAACACCGAAGATGAGAACGCGGTTACGCTTTTCCACTTAGATGGGAATCAAACTGGTGTTCGCATTAATAACGAAATTTTCATCGATGATAATCATTTCAAGAAAACCTATGCAAAACACAAAGGTTATTTCCTATTCCACGAATTACTTCACGGGTTTATTCCACTTTCAGCTGAACGTCGTAACTTTAAAGTTAAATCCTTTGTTAAAGGAGTTGAGTTACTCCTGGAAAAGAACGAGGCGACTAACTATCCAAAAAT
>JAEUWD010000004.1 GCA_016786485.1 Bacteriovoracaceae bacterium
CGTTTTTCTTTTTTTCTTGGGCCCAAGATGTCGTTATTGAAAATAATATCACTAAAATTAAATATTTCATTTGCTACCTCAAAACTCTCTTTAGTTCGTCATAATAACCGTTCAAGCTACTATTATTATTTTTTACTTCACCAAATACGTCACGTGCTTTTGACTTATCACCTTTAAGAAAGTGAGCAAGCGCATAATTTAACCCAACTTCAGGACGACTCGTGACCGAGCCTGGTAATTTATTATATTCGCTAAGAGCGGCACGATATTTTCCATCGAATAAGTAAGCTGTACCTAATGACGCAATCACATCCACATCATTTGGAGCGATTTTGTTCAGCGTAGTTAATAATTCCAACGCCTGACTAATTAAACCATGATCAAGGTACATTTGCGCCATATTGAATTTCGGAGTGTAGGAAAAGCGACTTAAACTTGCAGCACGCTCAAAGGCCACAAAAGCTTTTTGTTGCTCATTCTTCTTGCGATAGATAACGCCTAGATTGTTGAAAGCCGGAGCATAGTCTTTCATACTATCAAGTGACTTATTGTAGTAGAGCTGCGCTTTACGGAAATCATTCTTAAGTAGATAACAAGTACCAATAGCATTCCAATAAGCAGGGTGGTCTTTATAATTTCTAAATAATTTATCAGACAGTGCAAATCCAGCAGAAAAATTTTTGTCGTAACAAGCAATCGTGATTTTTCCAATTTGATCTGTGCCCTTTTCAATATCCGAACGCTCACCACTATCTAATCTATCCACTGTTTCTTCAATCAATAGTGGGAAATATTTCGAACGACCTGATTGGTAATAATCCGTGCGTTGGTTAAAAGGGATTAGGCGCGGCTGAACAAAGTCTTCATTTTTTAAATCGCCGACATAAGTAAGCTCAGAAGTTGATGAACAACCTACAATAACCGCCAATAAAGCGAGGAGACTTAAATGATATTTCATTTTTTACCTCCACGATCCATGATGATCCCATTTCCATAGTCATAACCCACGGTAACTGGGTAATTCAGTTCAAGTGAGACAAACAAGAACGTTTCCTTGGCCATAATTTTATTTTTATTTACTTCTCTCATTGCGTCTCGACGATAGTTTTCTGCTGATTTCAAAATCGGATCTGTTAATTCCATCATCGATTTCTTGAAACTTGTTACATACTCAGCTGACTTACCTTCTGGTGAGAAATCTCTAATTTCTTGTACTAATTTTTTATAAGCTTTCACAATAATATAATAAGACATGACGATACCCTTACCACTTCCAGTTTGGTGGACTTTTAAAGCGGAATTTGTCACTTTGTCTAAAAGAACAATTTTGCGTTTTAACAAGTCATTAAATGTTGCTTCAGGGAAAGTTAGTTTTAAATTACTGATCTCTGCAACATCAAGCTCAACCATTTCAAATAAATAGTCCGCAACGATATCAGCTGACTCAAGTAGAATTTCTTTTTTGCTAGCTTTGGCTTTGTTAAAAATTTCTAAGATTCTAAACTTCATTTCACGGGCCTTATCACCTTGGCCTGTTTGTTCGTAAGCCAGTTTTAATTGGTGATAATATGGAATGAAATCATGTTTTTGATCGGTATAGGTATCTAAGCGATTTACGATTTCTTCATAAGATTCCCAGCGCTTTTTCGCAGCTAATTCTTTTAGTAATTCAAAGCGAGCTTCATTTAAATAACGAGCGCCTACATTACAACGGCCACCCATTTGTAACATTTCTTCGGCTTTATCTAGATTATTTTCAGCTAAATAAACGAAGAGTGCGTTTTTAAAGAAAATATCTTTCTTATCTGAATGCGTCCGACAAAGTTTTCCAAGCGCTCTTTCTGAAAGATCAGCTGTCGCCAAAAATTCGCGAACATTAAATAAATAAGTCGTTAGCGTTAAAAAGGATTCATCAAATTGCTTTATATCCTGAGGTTCCATTTCTTTCATCGCCTTCAGTGCCCACTCATAAGTCTTGGCCGTATTACCTAACTCATAATAGAGAACAGCGATATTGTAAGCTGAGTTTTTCTTAGATTTTTCTGTACTTTTTGAGTCGTGATAGATTTTTAGATAACCATCGAGAGCAAAAACTTTATTACCTTTACCTAAAGCTGACTGCACACCTTGCATTTGCATATTAGTTAAGAGCAATGCCACTTTTTCCTTATATTGAGCACTAACTTTGTAATCACCAGCTTGAATTTTCTTAATCCACACAACGACTTTGTCATATTGCTTACTATTGCGATAATAATCCATGAGTTTCGCAATCATAGCCTCTTGTACTTTATAATCATTTGGGAAGCTACGTCTGAACCACTCTAAGGTATTTTCAGCATCATCCATTTTCTTTAAGTCGTAATAAACATTGAACAATTTTTGGAAAATAGTATTGGCCTTCGCACTTTTAGCATCATCTTCTAAGTAGCTCTTATAAACAAAAACGTAGTACTCATCTTTCGTTTTTGAACTCAGACGCTCTTCGCCCAAAGTTGAGAGAAGTGCATCAAGCGAAAGTTTGCGATAACGAGTATTCCCGGCATTTATATAAGTTTCTTTATACACGGAAAGTGCGTGCTCATAATCACCGATCGCATAATAGGTTTCACCAGTTAAGAACGAAAATTCAACACTCCGAGAAGGTTCGATTTTTTTTGAAAGCCCAAATAAACGAATACTCTGCTTAGCTTTCGTTTCTCTGATCTTGGGTGCTTTTTCATAGCCTTTACCAATAACATCTTTTTGCAATCTGGCACCTTGCTTACCGACTTGGAACTTCAAACGTTCACTTTGCTCAGGGTTTAAAAGATTTTTATCCAAAGCGTTCGTGAGTTCCGTTGCAAGCGTAATAAAATTTTCAATTTTCCCAAAGGTGGCATAGAGTTCAAGTAACTCGATTTGTATCTCTGTACGTTTTTTTTCATTTTTTTCAATTTTAAGTAACTCAACTAAAACCTTTTCCGCTTGCGCATGATTACTTTCAGCTATCAAGCGTCTTGAAACATCGAGAAGTTCATCTGTAAAATTCTTAGCTAATTTTTGATAAAAACGTAAACCTTCTGAGGTCCTACCGGCCGTAGCATAGAAAAGACCGATGTCTCTCTCAACCATAGCTGACATATCAACAAATTTATCGTTTTTGCTTTTTGAGTAAACTTCATTCATTTTTGAAATAGCTGATGAATAATTTTGATTTCTGAAATAACACCAAGAAAGATTATAAGCATCTTTTGTCCACCAACGATCTTGATTGCGACTTAAAGAAGCTTCATAAAGTGGGACGGCCTTTTTATATTCTTTATTATTGTAATAAAGATCGGCTAACGCAATTTGCGACTTCAATTTTGTTTTTGAATTAGTGGATGAGTTTTTGATCGCAAGTGCAAAGTACTTACGAGCTTCAGCATCTTTATCGAATTCTTTCGCGTTATAGGCCATGATGTAATAGACATCGGCCTTATTATTGAATTTTTTAAAACGTGACAACAAGCTTTGACAAAGGTTCTGTGCCACTGACATATATTTACGAGATGTTTCGAAATAGTCAGATTTTCTGATTTTACGACGTTTTTCAATCGGGATCTCTAAGTATCTTTCGTTTTCTGTTTCAGCAATCAGGCGTGCTTTTTCGAGATTAAGTTCAGCTTCTCTTAAATAAAGTTCAGGATCTCGTTTTCCGACCTGAGAAGATAGTCTTTGAACTTCTGACAGTTCTTCGTTAATAACACGAATAATTTCATTCCGACGTTCTTGAACATCAGATGCGTATAATTGCGAACTCGAAATTAAAAGAAGAAAAAGTAAATATTTCACTAACACTCCGAAGGCAGGGCGAAGACGTAATCACCTAATTCATCGGCCCAGAACTCACCATTAAACGTCCAAAAATATTGCTTATCGTTACGCTCAACATAATTCACACTTCCACGCTTATCATCTTGTGATGAGCGGCTTTCATATAATCTCTGCTTTCTTTGTGCGAGTACTTCTAATTTGATATAACTCATATCCTGGAAAGCTCTATATAATTCAGCGTATTTTGCAATAGCGCGGTTTCTCACATAACTACCAAGAATAATTTTTTGTGAATTAATAACTTCGACTAAATTATAGTACATGGCCCGTTGTAATTTTGACTTGGCCATATTCTTGACTAGTTTCAGCTCGCGGAAAGCAATTTTCATCGTTTCTTTAATTTCACGATAAGCTGGTTCCATCGAAATTGAATCTAAGATATTCGCGAGTAATTCAGAAGTATTGGTTCTGCTTTTTTCATTTCCAATCGCCAAGTCATAGTAATAGTTGTAATCGCTTTTTCGATTTAATAAAAATTTGCGCACAAAACGTGCCGGCTCTAAGTAAGTAGCATAAAATTCATCAACTGAACGTTGCGCATCTTTATAGAGACATAATTTGAGATAGCTCATCGCCACGAGTGCTTGCGCTTCAGGTTTGAAAACGTGGCTAAAGATAGGTGCACGATAGGTGACGAGTTTACCAAGTGTACGATTATAATTTCCTTGATAGAAACTGTTCCAAGCTTCTTCAAATAAAATTTCTGGCCAAATATAGGCTTTCTTTTGAATATCCAAGTAAGCTAAGTCTGATTTTTTGTAGTCTTCCTTGGCAAATAAATTTCTCGCAACACCTGCTAAACAATAATCATGATTCATTTGCAATTGTTCAGCTTGTGCTTTGGTCTTTGTATCTGAAGCATATTTATTCGAATAATTAATACAGTCTTTAAAGAAGCCTTCTGCCACATCAAAACGTCCTTCACTTGAATGGATAACACCTTTCATGTGTGAAGCGTAAGGATAAATTTTGTCACCTGTTTCAATTTTATCTAAGTACTTAAGTGACATATTAAATTGACCGCGAGAAAAATAAATCTTGGCCAGGACATAGTAAATAGATGGAGAGCGCGAATTCTCTAAAACCTCAGGCGGTAAAACCTGAAATGACTTAACACCAGCGTCCAGAATGATTTGTTCAAAAACATCTTCGATTTTTCCGCGCATTGGGCCACGTGAAACGAGATATTCTTTCATCCACGGTAGTGCAGCTATCGTATAACCGGAATCGACAAATTCTTTGATCATGTTGCCTAATTCAGCAACACCAATTTTGCCTTTGGAATATATCCGCGAAGCCTCACGCAAATCAGCGTTAGCTTGAATTGAGATGATAATAAAAAATAAAATAACTAAAAAACTTTTGAACATCCGTGTTCAGCCTTTAAAATGCGTAATTTAAGCCAATAGTAAAATCTGTATTCGAAAAAAGTTCCTTTCGAGCAGCCACTGTAGCCTGCGGTATTAAGTAATCATCATTGTAACGTAAATTGGTCAGATCAATTCTTAATGACCAGCTTTCATTAATATAAGCTCGTATCCCGCTTGCTAGTAATATCCCTGATGTGCTTGTCGTTACGTTCGAGACCGTTGGAACGATAAAATCACTGCGGTTGTCGGTCGAATTCACATTGGCGTAACCCAAACCAAAAAACCAGTCAAAATAGATGATCTGATCAAAGGTATTAATCTTGGCGTAGAAAGGAGACCATAAAAGCATTCCGCCTGAATAGCTATTCACTTTACGATAAAAAACGTCTGCGCCTGCTTCTTGAACATTGTCGAAAGTTTCATTAGTTTTTCCACTATTCTTTGAAAAAATAAACTCAATACCCCATTCTTCCTTAAAGAAATAACCGGCACGGCCTTGCATAACAGTGGCATCCGTGAAAGTTCCAGAGGTTGTCATACCAAAAGTACCTCCAACATAGACGGTGCCAGATTTTCTAAATGTACGATTTTGTAAAACATAGACAGCTTTGTCTTTATCTAGCCACGAGAAATCGTAGGTCGAAGATTCACCGGCCATTGCCGAAGTGAAACAAAGTGAAGAGAGTAACCAAAAAATCCATTTCATAAGTGACTCATTTTTCCATAATTTTAAACACTTAGTTATATTCTAACATGCAAAATAATTGGTGCAAGTGAAGTTGAGATTAATGGCAGATATTTTGGAATTCGCAACTTGAGCAATATAGTGGGTTTTTCTCATCGGGCGACGAAACTTTTTTCCAGATTTGATACAACTCTCTCTCGAGAGTTGGGTAATCCATATTTACCTCGAACAGTTGCTGTTCATCAACATAGCAAAGGACAAGTTTAATCCGAGCGTTTTTATCAACTAACTTTTGAGCTGCTGTAGCGTACGCATAAGCTTTAAGTTGGAACCAATAACTCAAAGATTTTTCTTCGTTTGGTTTACCTGTTTTGAAATCCCATATCTGACAATCGTTATCGGAGATGAGAACCAAATCGGGAGTTCCAGAAACCATGGAATCGAAAAATGAGAACTTCATTTGAACTTCAGAAATAAAGCGATGAGTTTGGCGATAGGGACTTAAAACTTCCAAAGACCAATTGATGGCGTTTAAATCTTTATTCTTAAATTCTTTTCTGGATGGAACCCAATTGCGCTGAATCGCTTCCGCAATTTCCGCGTGAATAAAAGTTCCACGCTCAGAAGATGATTTTTGACCCATTGGCAAACTCTGCTGAGCTTCACCAACTTTGGTCGTTTCAAAGAAAGCTAATTCTTCTTTGCTAAATTTTAAAATATTTTTGAAATAAAACTTCCGAGGGCACACTGCCAGCGTTGCTAAACCCGTAACAGATAATTGAGGGATAAGGCCTAGCTTTGCTTCTCGCTGTTCATTATTACTTTGTGAGAAAATTCCTAATGGATTCGTATGAAACAGGGCCTTACTTATATTGACTTGAGCTTTACTCTTTTCAACTGTAACAAAACTTTTTGGTTCGTTTGAAATATATTGAATACCAGTTAAAATCTCTTTTCCGAAATTATCTTGCTCAAAAGCATGTAATCCCTTAATCCAGGATTTTGCATTTTGTTTAAGCTCAACGTCTTTGGCCAAAATATCTATCCAGGTGATTTCATTTTTCGCACGTGTACCGACAACATAGAAAAGACGTTTCGACTCTGCAAATTCTTTATGAGTTTGATAAATTTTCTCACAAATAAAATGCGGCGTTTTAAAAGCAGTTTTTTGATTTGAATGTAGATACCACTTAAAGCTGAGGGGCCACTTCCCTATTAAATCGTTCGAAGGTTTCGAAATACCATTGGTGTGAAGGCCCGCCATGATGACTTCATCAAACTCTAGGCCTTTCGAAGCGTGTGCAGTCATAATCAAAATTTTCTCAGGATTATTTCCATACTGCAGATTCATGGAGAAGCGATTTTTAGCATTATCTTTTAGCGCCAGATAAAAACTTTCTAAATTGTCTGCATTATTGGCCAAGCCTTTAATCACATCCAAATTATTTTTGTAATTTGCATTGGAAATGCTAAGCTCTTGCAATAATTGATAGAACGAAAGTTGCACGCCCCAGTTTTTAATATTGCTATAAAAACCATTGATAATATTTGCGAGATTCTCGGGCTTCTTGAGTTTAAGAATTTCAATATAACCCTCAAGCATCATTCCGATATATTTTAAACGAATCGCTTCTTCGCGTTTTGAAAACTTCGATTCTGCCAAGACATATAACATGCCAATGATTGGTTCATCAGAATAAGGAATTTTTACTTGAGCAGTGAAACTCAAACCTTCTTTCATCATCAGGTTGATCAAATACTGACTTGGCTTCAAACTTTTATAGAGGATAACCACTTGATGTTTCGCCTCTTTCAAGTGCTCAACAATCTTCTGGGCCTCAAGGAAATTATAATCATCATTACTTAGCTTCGTTTCTTCTGATAATTCTAATTCGTATTTAATTTTTCGAATCTTGCCAGGCTCTGAATAATTAATACCTTCTGGAATATTTTGATAAACTACCTTGACCGCCATCAAGTCTTGACCTTTAAAGCCTAAGCCTTTGGCAAAAAGATTTTCAAAAAGGGCATTATTAAACTCGATAACTTTCGGTTGTGAACGATAATTATTCTTTAACATAAGAACTTTTGAGATATTTTTTTCGCAATCCCAAAAAACGCCTAACTCACCACCACGAAAGCCATAGATGGCTTGCTTCTCATCACCAACGCAGAAGAGGCGATTGAAATCATTTTTGATAATTTTCTTTAAAATATCGAACTGAACTTGTGAAGTATCTTGAAATTCATCAACGATAAAGTATTCGTACAATTCGTATAATTTTTCTTGGCAATTTTTATCATTAAGCCCTTTAAGGACATAATATTCTAAGTCGGAAAAGGTAATACCTTCGATTTCTTGATAATGAGCCTCGATATAATCCACAATACTTTTTATCGTTTTTGCCCAATGAGAAATTTTATCTTTATTAGCAAAGAAAGTTTCAAAATCTTCTAATGCATCTTTGAAGTAAAGTGATTTGAATTCTCGCAGCTTATCAAAGTAATCATTGATCGCATCAAGCCCGAGCTTTTTCATAGGTGCGCGAGCGACAGGATTCATTTCGAAATAGCTTTTCCAAAGCTTAAAATCTTCTTCTGAACTTAATCCTCGTTGCATATATGCTGAGGTTTGCTCCATATATTTATACCAACTGGTTTTCTCGTGCTCGTTGTAACTTAAATAACTTGAACCACTTTCAAAAAGTTTTTCGAAACCTTCCAAGAAGTTAATTTGCTTTAATGTCTCAGTTATCGAAAGGTCATTTCCGATCTTTGTTGTACTCCAGTAAAGTCTTAGCCCTGGATCCATAAAAATCTCCATCAAAGACTCAAGGACTGCTGATTTATTGGCACGAATAATTTCAAGAATGAAATCGTCTTTTTGATTAACTAACCAAGAATCAAAAAGGCTTAAAATCTTCGTTTGAAATTCTGATTCAGAAATAATACTTGAAGCCGAATTAATACCGGCGATATGACCCTGTTTAATTAATTTAAAACAAAACCCGTGGATGGTTCCCACGTTCATGTAATTCAACATTTTAATAGCGCTATCCCAGGGATTAAATCCATCTCCACTCCACTCGGCTTGTTTTTGCTTAAAACGTTTGGTTAAACGAATTGAAAGCTCACCAGCGGCTTTATTGGTAAAAGTCATTAAAACAATTTTTGAAAAATAGTCTCGAAGTTTTTTTTCTAATTCTTCCGCATTCGCCGTTTGAGACTTATCAATCACCTTCTGTGCTAAATAAATAATATGCTCAACGAGAACAAAAGTTTTACCTGAACCGGCACCGGCCTTGAGTAAAACACCCCCGCTATGCTCAATCGCCAATAATTGTTCGGTGTTTGCTTTAGACATAAACGCCTTCCATTTGACGTGGACATAGGTTTCTTAGATCACAGAAATCACAGGTCGTGCTTTTTCTAGGAGCTGGAGCAAAAGATTTTTCGTTTTGAATTTGAGCAATAATTGTTTTTTCAAAATCCTTATAGTCACTAAATAAATTTGAAAAATTTTCGAGATGATAAGTTTTTATTTTACTATCAGGATTAAGCATCATCTCGGTATTAGCAAAGAAAATCGATTCTTCCGGATCAGACATATTGAAAAAGCCAATTTGGACTTCTTTCTGTTCAATTTCTTGATTATTCAGAACATTTAAGTAAAACCATAATTGAATTTTATCAAAATGTAGAACTTCTGATTTGTTCGGAATACTAAATCCGCCGCGCTTCATATCCACAATTAAACAACGTTCCGGCGATTCTGCCCAAAAGTCGATAGAACCAACCTTGTTCACGCCATCTTCTTTGGTCATAAATTTCTTCTCGAAATTAAAAACCAGCTGTGGATCGGACAAAAGAATTCCACCTAAAAACTTAATCGCGTTTTCCGTATAGTTACGAAGTTCAATTTCATAAATTTTACGAGTGTTTAATGGTATGCTTAATTTATTCTCACGAACAAAACGTTCGAATTCTTGCTTGAGCACTTTTTTATGAAGTTCAGTGTCCCAACTCTTACTCATCGAAAAATAAACTTCAACTACACGGTGTTCCAGTGTCCCTAATTGATTCGGTAACATTTGAGTTTCTAGCTTAATATCAGGATTTAGTTGCTCGATATAACTAAAATAGAACTTACGTGGGCAGTCCAAGTATCCCTGAATTTTACTGGCAGAGATCGAATTCATAGGAATAAAGTGCTTCGTTTGTTCTTTTAAAAAATCACCACGATAAGGCGCCTGCTCTGAGACGGCTTTGTTGTGTAAAGCAATTTCACAGCTTTCCACAAATTCATTCCAAAATTGCTCATGCTGAATAATTCCCTGCTCAATGAAGAATGAAATGTTTTTATTTTTAAGTAATTCTAAAATTTTAGATTTGATGAGCGCATTTTCAAATTCACTTTTCCGGATAGGTCCAACCACCATCAATTTGCTTTCGAGTTCATTACTTAAAACTTGTTCTCCCACGGCAACTGCCGAGTATTCCGAAGTTAAACAAAGATAATTATGTTGATACTCTTCAGGCGCTAGAAAACTACTTAAATTGCTGACTAAAATCTGGGACTTATCAACAATTTTATTAATAAAGTTTTTAGGAGCATTCAATTTCACGACATCTTTGAAAATTTTTAATTCTTTTAAACTAAAGACGATATTATCTGAAGAAAGTTCCTGCCACTGTGTCACCACATCAAGATATAAAAACAAAGCCTTCAGTGTACGGTAATCATCTCCGGCCTTAAAACTTTTAATTTCAGCTTTAAAATCATCGACGAGCACTTCAACTTCAGCACGGTCGGCATTTTGCAGATACTTTTTTTCGATAACCCGAAAGCGCTTATTAATCTCATCTTCTAAGGTTTCATGAGAAGTCCTAAACGAAGCATCCGCAAATGGAATTTCAAAAATGTGCGACATCTGATTTTTATTCTGACACAGAATGATCTGGTTTCCGGGCTTCACCTCATCTAAGAGGATTTTTCCTAATGAGCCTTTTGAAAAAGTGGTCATATTTATTTTAATTTTATTTTCTTGGGCTTCCGGATCGATAACATATTCTTTGGCCAACGCATCTTTTAGCCAACCCAACCAATCCGCTTTGGTTGATTTTAAATTCGCTTCATAAGGTACTGGAATATAAACATCGTCTCGAATACTTAGTGATTTAATAAAATCAATTTGTTGCGAGGAAATATTTTGAAAATCGAGGAAGATAATATTGCGCTTTTTCTCATGATATTCATCTAGCGGTATTGCTCTGACTTTATTTGCTAATTCAGCAAAAGCACTATGTTCATCCAAATAGCCCAACTGAGTTAATAATTGATTAAACATCAAAACTGGTGCGGTTAGATTCGGTTCAAATTCTTCGAGTAAACTCTTAAGCAGAACATCATCCAAAGTATAACTGCGAAGTTCGGTAATCGTCTTAAAAGCACTTTCAAAAGTTTCGTAAGTAATATCTGGAAAAAACTTAATACAAATCGATGAAAAGAGTAATTTAAGCTCCGCTTTACGTTTGATATTGAAAGACGAATCCTCCTGAAAATAAAAAGCAATTTCATTTTTAGCAAACTTGGAAATGGTCAGAACGTCACATTTCACTTCCGTATAGATTTTTGAAAGCTTGGCCCTTATGGCATCGGCTGAATCGGGCGAAGGAGCTACCACAGTCAAATCGTTATCACCCTGGCTTAAGAAACCAAGTTTATAAAGCTGAGATTGTTGGTGATATATCGGTAGGTAAAGCATTTCGCTCCTAGCTAAATTGACAAAACTATCTTAGCTTTTTATTGTCATTATTTAAACTTTCCTATAGAAATAACAATGCGCGAAAGCAGACTATACAGCTTCCTAGACAATAAGAATGGTTTTACCCTTCATTTTTTTGAAGGTCAAAAACTAATGGCCAATCTTTCACTCTTAAAGAACCTACAAATCTCATCTTTCGCCTATTATCGCGACATCGTCCTAAGCACGGTTCCGATGATTTCGTTTCTTAAGCCAACTGAGGGTTTTGGGCTTTATCTTGATTCGCAATCGCCCTATTTTCGCTTTAAAATTGAAGCCAACAGTAATGGGTCGTTAAGAACGCTTTTATTGCCAGAAAGCTTTAATCAATTTCCAGATAAAATCACCGGTGAAGCACGCTTTGTAAAAAACCTGCCAGGCAGTGTTCCCTATACTTCGATTATCAAAATTGACAATGAACCGACGGCCGAAATCATCAATCGTATCCTCAATGAATCGTACCAAACAAATGCCAATGTTCAGCTGGGAAATACCATCGACCAAAGTTTAATGGTGGTAAAATTACCTCAGCTTAACGTCGACAAACATTACGACGATTCAACTTCCATGAAAGAATTTTTATTAAAAAATAAAAAGTTTATTCAATACACTTTTGATGCTGACTTAAACGACATCGAACAAATCGTGAATTACTTCGAGCAAAATGGTTATGCCTACATGGCCAGTCGTGAAGTTCGTTTTCACTGTCCTTGTTCAAAAGAAAGAATGATCGCCAATCTCAGTACTTTAAGCGTTACTGACCGTGAAGATCTTTTTGACAAAAATGGCGTGATCGAAGCTAAATGCGATTACTGCTTAACTGTTCACAAAATTCTACGTTCTGATTTTAATTAAAATGGATTAAGAAATAATAATTTTAAACCTTGCTGCTTTGGTGAACTCAGTAACCTAGCATAAACATCTGACTGCTCAAATAAACCGCAAAAATTTTCAGAGCGTGCACCTTTAGCAAAAACCGGCGACATTAAAAGACGATTTTTGTAAACCGAGCCAGTTAAGTCGAGTTCCAATTTCTGCCAATCTTCACCTTGCATCGGAAGATCAACCCCAATTGCACTCGAGCTAGTAACCAAGATCAAAAACTCTGGATCATTCTTTTGTAGAGCGGTGAAATAAGCTAACAAGGCTTCAAACTCATTCAAAGCACTTTTCATGGCCGGAGTACTTCCACGAGCAACACCATCTTCAAGCGAAAAATCGCGAATCATATAAAGATACTTATCTTTATTCTTTAGGCTTTTCTCGTAAATAGAAATCACATTGGCCGACAATGGGCTGAAACATTTATTTTGTTGGCAAGATTTGTCGTAATAGATTTTATTTTCAGAGTAACTTAAATTACTACCGCTATGAAAATGATTGGCTTTTTCGTCATTGTTAGCTTGCATGGTAAAAACTGTACTTAAATTTAAAAAATTATTTTTTTCACATTTCGTCGATTGAATCAAGCTATTACCTGGCTTCACCGGATTTTCTAAAATAACCGTTTTATAGTCATAGTCTTCTAGTGTTTGCCAGATCGGCTTTCGGTCATAATCTTCACAGTTATTTTTGATGTTTTTTGAATGGGTAACTTCAGATAAAAAGCCTTGATAAGAACTCGCGCGTAGGCGGTAAAGATCATAACTCCAAGTTTTACCAAGACATGAAAAACTCTCAAGTTGCACAGGATTTGATTGATGAAACTTCAAAAGCGACATCATATTTTCATCAAATCCGGCCAATTGAATCCAAATGATTTTCTTTGGTTGCACGCCAAAATGATGCTCTTTTAAATTCAAACCTGTCATCCGAGCACAAGAGCAGACAAGGAGTAAAAATATTAATTTTTTCATAAAGCTTCTTCTTCCAATCTATTGTCGAGAATAGTTTTTATCAAAATTTGATTGATTAATTTGAAGTAGAAAATCATTGAAACGCCAAAGAGAATTTCACTGACGAGAATTTGACCCAAGTGATAAAAAGCCATGTCGGCCAAAGCAAAAAATGAAAAATACAAAGAAGCCCGAAAACTCAACTGATAGTTTTTTCGAAAAAAATAAAAAATCGCGACTGGTGCAAAAACTAAAAGAACTCTCGATATTAGAAATGCCTCAGTGCCTGAATACCACGCCCACAAACCTGCAATCAGTGGTAAACGCATCGAAATGCGGCGGTGAACTTTGCGTGGTTCCGTTTGAACAAAAAGTAGAATAAGTGAAAGTAGCGAAACAATATTGATAAGTTCGAATGCCTTTATTAGTTTAAACATCAGCTCTGGAGGAAGTTTGCTAAGCCCAACAGGTAGGCCATACATGATACACAATATAAAAAAACTTAATAAACCCAAAATAGCTAAGGCCTTTTCTAAACCCCATGTTTTAAAACGTATAATCGTTGTCAACAAATAGCCAAAACTTAAAAAACTGTTAATTATCCACATGCCTAATCTTTATTTCTCGTATATTATTTCATATTATAGTCAGTTTTTTTTATTGTCAGTGAAATAATGCATTAACATCGCAGGAGGTTACATGAATACGACTTTGGCCACACGAGAAATTATGTGGAACATCCCAGACTCTTACAAGGTGGTGATGTACATCCTGTTCTTTATTGCCGTAGGAATTTTCTTCTATGGTTCATATCTCAAATATCAATATGTCACTGGTGGAAAAGGCTTAAAACCACTTCTGCCTGAGCGTTTAAATTGGTCTCGTTTTTTCAAAACAATTTTTCTTCAAGGCAAAGTAAAACGTGATTCATTCGTAGGTTTTTTTCACGCGATGATTTTTTATGGTTTTATTATTCTTTGGATTGCAACTGATCTGGTTGCTGTTCACTACGATACACCATTTAAAGTTTTTCAAGGCACAACATATATTGTTATTTCTTTTCTCGCTGATATCGGTGGCGTAACAATACTTCTTGGCTTAATGTTTGCTTTCTATCGACGCTATATTTTAAAGCCAAGCTATTTAGCAGCGACTAAGCCAAAACAAGAATTATACATGTATATCACACTTGCCGTTTTGACCCTGGTTGGTTTTGCACTTGAAGGTATTCGTATTCTAGGAACGGGTATGCCCATTAACGAATCTGTTTGGTCACCAGTTGGTTGGTTCCTTGCTAGCGCCATTCAAAAAATGGCGATGCCTGAAGAAACACTCGCAGGACTCTATCGTGGACTTTGGTTTTTCCACATGGTCAACACTATGGTGTTCGTAGCTTCCATTCCATTTTCAAAATTTTTACACATTTTATCACTTCCATTTGCTTCACTAATAACACCTGAGCGCCGAGGCGCGATTTTAAAGCCGATGAATTTCGAAGATGACACAAAGGAAACTTTTGGGCTTGGTAAACTTTCAGAAATGACAGCCAAAAACCGCCTAGACACTATTTCATGTGTTGAGTGTGGAAGATGTACACAGGTTTGCCCAGCGAACTTAGCTGAAAAACCATTAAACCCAAAAACGATTATTACAAAAGCTCGTGATGCAGCTGCCGGCTTAACTAAGGGTCAGGATGTTGATTTCTGGGAAAAAAATCTTTATGAAATGAATGAACTTGATGCTTGTACAACTTGCGGTGCTTGTATGGAAGAGTGTCCTGCTAATATCGAACATGTTGATATCATCATGAATCTGAAGCGCTATAAGGCACTCACCTTGGGTACATTGCCACCGGCCGCTGCTGATGCTGCTAACAAAATTAAAGTTAATGGTAACCCTTGGGGGATTGCTCAAGATGACCGATTTAAGTGGGCCGATGGTATGGATGTCCCAGTCATCGAAACTGGAAAAAAAGTTGATTATTTATATTATGTCGGCTGCGCCGGCTCCTACGATGCTTCAAACCAAAAAGTAGTTAAAGACACCGTTATGATGCTAAAAAAAGCGGGCGTAAGTTTTGCAGTGATGGGCAAAACTGAAAAGTGTAACGGTGACCCAGTTCGCCGTTTCGGTGATGAATATACTTTCTTCGAACTTGCGATTGAAAACATTGCAAACATGAAGCAATACCAATTTGATAAAGTCGTGACTCATTGTCCACACTGCTTACACACCATTGGAAAAGAATATGCTAAATTTGAAAATGGCAGCTTCGATACTGTTCACCATACTGAATTACTAGCAGACTTAGTGAACACAGGAAAATTAAAGCCAACTAAAGTTGTACAATCAGAGCTGACTTTCCATGACCCATGTTACTTAGGTCGTCATCATGGAGCTTATAATCCTCCTCGTGAGATCTTAAATTCTATTCCAGGAGTAAAACTCAAAGAAATGGAAAAAAATAAGGATAAAGCTCTCTGTTGCGGAATGGGTGGCGGAAATATGTGGTACGAGATTAATCAAGGTAAACATTTAGCTGAAAATCGCCTCGATCACATTGCTGAAACTACTGTTAATAAACTTGCCACTTCGTGCTCGTATTGTATGATTAACTTTAACTCCTCGAAGGGACTAAATAATAAAACTGAAAACCTAGAAGTTGAAGATGTGGCGTCAATACTTGCAAAATCGGTTTTGGATTAATTTTTGTTTTTTAATATTAGGGATCACTCTCGTGGTCCCTTATTGCCCCGCTGAAGAATCACTTCCACCAGGTATTTTCACTAGCCTAAAGAAACTCATCGCCATTGACCAAAAAGTTCTCACCAAGAAAAATGATATCTATTACAAAAATCCCAAGAAGCTAAAAGACCTTGAAGGTATTAAAGATATCAAAATCGATCCGGATTTTCTGAACACCATGATTTTGCATTCGCCTTCAAAATATTGGAATCTGGCGAGAGATTCAAGCTGCCTCTTTTTTAATCTGCTAAATACCGACTTACTAAAAACCAATGAAGGAATGATTCGTAATATTCTGATTCAAATCCAAACCAAGGAAGGCACTTGGGAACCTGCCGTGGTCAGTAAGGCCGATTATTTAAAAAAAGTTGTTCCTGAAAAATGTCATAGTGTCATGGAAGCGCAGTTTTTATTTCGAGGAAACAACCTCAAAACTTCTTTCGAAAAAATGACAGGCCCTAAAGCTACTACAATGGATGAGTGCTTAAGTTTTCACAATGAATTTCAACGTGATTATAAAACCGCTTATTACTGTAATATTTATGAAAAAATCCATAATGCTAATCGATTAAAAACCCAGCTTTCTCGTCTACCTCTAAAATTCGTTAAGCAGCGTGAAGAAATAAATGCAGAATTAGAGTTTGTCTCGAAAATGAAAAATTACATTACTCAAAAACAATACGGCACAGTTGCGAGCCTTTGTGAAAATCTCAACGAACCAACGAAATATTGCCAAGATTTATTCAATAACAGTTTTTGGAATAAGATACTAACTGGTGAACAAAGCTTTCGTCATATTGAGCCTATTTGTGAAGAGATTACACAAAAAACTAAAGTCACTGCTGCGGTCGATGCCAAAAAATGTGTTTCAATCCTTAATCAAAATGATGAACTCTGTACTTATGCAACGATCAACAAATTCTCGGCCCTAACACCAAAGCCACTCTGCAACGAAATCAGTAAGGCCATGAATTATTCACGACTTTATTCATTCGTGAAAGACTGTCCTGGCCAAGCCGGAAACGAAGCCGTGACGAATATCGCTCGTATTATTCGACATTTTGATTCTTCCCAAACAGAAGAAAAAAATAGTTTATGCTCAACTAATAACAGTATTACTTTTGCTGAAGCCAACATAGCTGGTGAAAACGCCGATGCTTGGGGCTTCCATGCTTGTTACTATGATAAAATTAAAGAAGGCGATGAATGTCTTCCAGTCATCGTTGGTAATTCGGCCAAGAGTGAACTTGATATGGGTAAAGTGGCGGTTGGGATTTTACTCAAACTAGGCAAAGTTCCTACGGGTACAACCTGTAAAGTCGTCGATGACCAAACTTATAACCCTGGACGCTTAGAATACAAATCCGGTTGTTACTTTGTGGTTGACCATAAATCATGCTTAGCTTCAAAATGTCAGGTCAAAATTATTCTACAAGAAAAAGAAGTTACTGGGGTTGAGTTCCGTTCAGATTTTGATTTTGATTATATTCGCAACAACGTGGAAAATTTAAAATATACACAGCTTGCCGTTATGACTTCTCAATTTGATCTAGAACATAAAACTATTAAAAACACGACCGAGTTAGCACATTTACTTAAAGCTAAAGAGAATGCTATTGTTCATGGCATCGGTTGTGCTGAAGATATTCTTCCACAATTTTTCCAAAAAAATTATTTTAATCAATGTCACCCACTACCCTTTATCGTGGATGGATTTTTCATTGAAAACGACACACATTTTGTGGTGGTACGAACTGCGCTTGATGATATTCAAGCACCACGTATTATTAATTGGGGATTTGTTTACAATGGTCTGAAAAATTACCAGAACCTCCACCCTCTACAAACTTGGAGTTTCAATGCTACTTATTAATTTTTTATGCTATGTCGCTATGGCAAATTTACCAGAACTGAGCACCAAGCAATCGGTTGAAAATATTCGTTATCTTTCAAAAGACGGAAATATTACTTATTACCAATTACGTTCTGGTGTATTGTCGGTAACAACTAGTTACAATAACAAAGTTATTTTTGAGAAAAAATCCGGAACGCAATATCATGTAACCGCTTCACATGAAATGAAAAAAACTTTAATTGAAGTTATTGATAAATTTCATGGTGACTATAATATTCTTAAAAATAGTGAAATCTTTCTTGGGGATTATGGTGAGACGAAGACTATTTCTATCGGTCGCGGAATTACGCCTCGTTTTCATCTGAACGGTGCTTGGATTTCTTATTATGATATCGAGAATAGAAAAATTTATATAAAAAATTCGACAGCACTAACCAAAAGTTTCACGATCGATGTTGCGAACAAGACCAATCCTTTTTTTCAACCAAGTGTTGTTGTGCTTAATCCGGAAGTCTTTTTGTTCACTGACATTAATTCTCAAGGTGTTATGGGGATTATGAAATACATGACCGCTGAACAAAAAATTTACCCACTGGTGAAGTCACCTCAGAATGGTATTCGCTTAGAAATGTGTAAAAAGAACAATGCACTTTTTGTTGGTCAATTTAGTTACCCAACTTTAAAAAGAGGTAGCAGTATTTATAAGCTGACAGTCGATAGTTCTGGTATGAGTACGGCGCGAGATGACCTTTATTCATCAAGCTTAGAAGATATTGGCAATATCGCATGCGATGTAAGTGGGAATCAGATTTATTTTGTAAAAATGCTTGATGCGAGCAAAAAATATGCGACAGAAGCTGCTGGCCTCGACTTTAATACAAAAAAAGTCACCATTATGAGCGATCTCAAATTTGTTTCTCAAATCGTGACAATGGATTCTCGAGCGTTTGTTCCTTTTAGAGATAAATTTTATATTTTAAATGGTGAAGATGAAAAAAAGAAACCTGCTAAAAATTAGTTTAGTTTTAGTTCCCTGTTTTATAGCTTCAGCCCAAACGGCCCGAGTTATTCCTGGAACTGTACCTACTGAATTCCAGTTATTAATTGATAGCGTGAACGATTCACCATCAAAGCCTCTGGTTTATGGTTCTGCCAAACAAATTAACACCAACCTCGCTTTTGCCACGAAAAAAAATGTTTTTTTCATTATGAAGTCTGAAATTTATAAAACAGTTTTAGATTTCGAGTATGATAAATACACACCAAATATTCAATTAGGGCCAAGTCTTTACAGCGCAGCCGAAGAAAAATATCAAAAAAATAAGTCTGTTTACAGTTCTTTTTCGAGCTGGATTATTCGTTCACTGCTAAGCGATCTCAAATTTAGAATCGAAACTCAAAAAGGCTTAGAAGACATTGTCGAAGGCAAATACTTACGACCGTGGTTTAAAAACATTATGAGTTATAGTCCTAAAGATTTTAACCTCATGACCAGTCGAATAGCATCGCTATCACTTCTGCGAATTACCAATATGTCTGGCATTATTAAAAACCAAACGGTTATCGACGAAAAAACCTCTGCCACCATGTATTTCGAAATTCAGGACGGACCATCTAATAAAGTAAACACACCACCGCCGGCACCCAAGACGGAAGAAATGCTAAAAAATATCATTCCTACTCAGGAAATTATCGACCTCGAGCTAGATGAAATTAACAAAGCGATTGGAACGCAATCGAGTCCTGAATGGAAGCCAAAAAACAATGGATTACCGGCCCCTCTCGATGAAAATGCCGATGCGACTCCACTTGAAAAGAGCGACTGGAAGCCCAAAGCTCGCTAAAATCACCTTAGACGTTCGAGCAAGATTCCTGTATACTGTGGCGCATGAGCCTATCGAAGCAACCCTATAAGGGAACTCGGGATTTATTCCCTACTCAAAAGCGTTTACTTAACTATGTTTTCCAGAAAATGAGGGAAACAGCAGAGTCGTTTGGTTATGAACCTTATGATGGTCCGCTACTCGAAGAAACTGATCTTTACCGAGCTAAATCAGGCGAAGAGTTAATTAACGAACAAATTTATTCCTTTATTGATCGCGGTGAGCGTGAAGTCGCTATTCGTCCAGAAATGACTCCAACTCTCGCGAGAATGATTGCGCAAATTCACCGTGAAACACCGAAGCCCATTCGGTGGTACGCGATTCCCAATCTCATGCGCTATGAACGTCCTCAAAAAGGTCGCTTACGTGAGCATTGGCAATTTAACTGTGACGTTTTCGGAGCGCCGGAAGCTAAGGGTGAATTAGAAATTCTACAAATTGCCGTGGCCCTGATGAAGAATCTGGGAGCAGATGGTTCACATTTTGAAATTCTTATCAACGATCGTCGAATCGTTGAAGCCATGTTTACTAAAGTGCTTAAAACTGAAAAAGATGTAACCCAGAAAATTTATAAAATTATCGATCGTTCTAAAAAAGTTTCTAAAGCAGACTTGGATAAAATGATTGCTGAATTATCACTAAGCTCTGCGCAAGTGAATACATTGAATGAATACCTCGAGCTTAAATCACTCGATGGTTTAAAAAAATTCAGTCAGAACAATCATATTGAAACGGAAGCCGCACCCTTTATTCAATTTATTACGAATTGCCAAGAAATTGGGCTAGGTTCATATATCAGTATCGATGCGGCGATTGTCCGTGGTCTTGATTATTATACCGGAGTGGTCTTTGAAATTTTTGATAAAAACCCTGAGAACCGTCGCGCTATTTGTGGTGGTGGGGCCTACGGTAACCTCTTGCAAATTTTTAATGAGCCTGCTTTGGCCGGCGTTGGCTTTGGTTTAGGCGATGTGACTCTTTGTGATTTCTTAGCGACACATAAATTGCTTCCGGCGACAAATGTAGCGCCAATTGATCTTTTCGTGAGTTTCCAAACGGAGCAAGCGGATAATATCGCTCATAAAGTTGCCAATGACCTGCGTGCAGCTGGGCTAAAAGTTGAGCTAGGTTTAGCTGCTCTAAAACCACAAAAAATTTTCCCAATTCTCGAAAAGAAGCAAATTCATTTTGCTATTTTCATCGGTGACGAAGAATTAAAGAATGGGCAAGTTCAAGTGAAAAATTTAAAAACACGTGATGCAAAAAACTTTGCACTCAATGATATTCAGTCGATCGTTAATTTTATCTGCTAGGTATATTTATGAATGAGACAACTCAAGAATTGACCAAAGTCTTCTCTCCCGCTGAAATTGAAAAAAAGTGGTATCCCATTTGGATGGAAAATAAATCTTTTAAACCGAAGAAAGGCAAAAAGAAAGAAACCTTCACCATTATCATGCCTCCTCCCAACGTAACGGGAAAATTGCATATGGGTCATGCCCTCGATCAAACTTGTCAGGACGTTTTGATACGTCACCGTCGCATGAGTGGATATGAAACGCTTTGGGTACCAGGTGTCGATCACGCTGGGATTTCCACACAAGCAGTAGTTGAAAAGAAAATCTATCAAGAAGAAAAGAAAACGAAACATGATTTAGGTCGTGAAGCCTTTGTAAAAAAAATCTGGGAGTGGAAAGAGCAATTTGGTTCAGAAATTACTCACCAGTTAAAGAAAATAGGTATTAGTTGTGATTGGGATTATTTCACCTTCACCATGGACGATGTTCCCAATCAATCTGTACGTAAAGCTTTTGTGCAATTATATAATGAAGGTTTGATTTATCAGGCTGACTATATTGTTAACTGGGATCCGATTTTACAATCGGCGATTTCAGATGCGGAAGTTGAACACAAAGAAGTGAAAGGGGCTTACTATTTTTTAAAATACAAAGTGAAAGATTCAGACGAAACACTCGAAGTTGCTACCACTCGTCCAGAAACTCTTTTTGGTGACACGGCAGTTGCCGTAAATCCAGCGGATGAACGCTTTAAACATCTCATTGGCAAAACGGCCATTATTCCACTATGTGAACGTGAAGTGACGATTATTGGTGATGAGCATGTTGATATCGAAAAAGGAACTGGTTGTTTAAAAGTAACTCCAGGTCATGACTTCAACGATTTCGAAATTGGCAAAAGACATAACTTAAAAATACTTAATATTTTAAACAAAGACGGCACACTGAACGAGAACGGCATGGAGTTCCAAGGACTCACATGCGCTAAAGCACGCAAGAAAGTTGTAGAAAAACTAACAGAGCTGAACCTCCTGATCAAAACTGAAGAAGTTGTTCATCAAGTTGGCCATGGTCAACGTTCGGATGAAATTGTTGAACCAATGGTTTCAAAGCAATGGTTTCTGAATGTTCAAGATATGGCAAAAGTCGCAGTTGAAGCCATTGAAAGTGAAAAAACTAAATTCTTCCCGAAGACATGGGAAAATACCTATTTTTCATGGCTGAGAGAACCTAAAAACTGGTGTATCTCAAGACAGTTATGGTGGGGACATCAGATTCCAGTCTATTATTGCGGTGATTGTAAAAATACATGGGCCAACGAAGACAAACCTTCAAGTTGTCCAAAATGTAAATCAACGAGCTTTGAACAGGATCCAGACGTACTCGATACATGGTTTAGTTCAGGTCTTTTCCCACTGAATACTTTGGGATGGCCGAACAAAGAAGCCATGGAAGAAAAGCGCTTCAAAGATTTTTATCCAACCGCGACTTTAGTTACCGGCTTCGACATCATCTTCTTTTGGGTTGCTCGCATGATGATGATGTGTACGAAATTCACTGGCAAAGTTCCTTTTGATCAAATTTATATTCATGGGATTGTTCGCGATAAACAGGGTCGCAAAATGAGTAAGTCACTCGGGAACGGAATTGATCCGCTCGAATTGATTGAAAAATATGGTGCAGATGCTATGCGATTTACACTGGCCGCGGGCTCTGGTTACAACCGTGGTTTAAATCTCGATCCTGAACGTATTGAAGGCTATCGTAACTTTATCAATAAAGTTTGGAATGCTTTCCGTTTTATTCAGCCACACCTTGTGCATGCACAAGAGACGCTACCATCACCAAATGAATTCACGGTTCATGATAAATGGATTTTATCTGAACTCAACACAGTAGCAAAAAGTGTAAACGAATCATTGTACGAATACCGCTTTGATGATGCGAGTTCGGCTATTTATCAATTTGTTTATGAAGTTTTCTGTTCTTGGTATATCGAGTTATCTAAAAATATTTTCAACAGTGAAAATGATAACGCTAAAGTTATTCGCGCTTCAGTTTTGAAATATTGCTTCCGCGAAATTCTGGCGCTTTTGCACCCATTCATTCCTTACATTACTGAGGAATTGTGGGAGAGCTTAAAGAAGCCAAATGAACCATTACTTATCGATTGGACCTTCCCTGAGTTTAACGACAAACTCGTTTATACTCGCGAACAAGAATCGATGAACAAATTCATCGAAGTTATCACTTCCGTTCGTAACTTACGCGCTAGTGTCAATCTGAAGC
Organism: Bacteriovoracaceae bacterium; assembly: GCA_016786485.1. Classification (GTDB taxonomy): domain Bacteria; phylum Bdellovibrionota; class Bacteriovoracia; order Bacteriovoracales; family Bacteriovoracaceae; genus JAEUWD01. The sequence continues at coordinate 23,623 of JAEUWD010000004.1, forward strand.
CAAAAGATGAAATCAATGTTGAATTCTTCACTGATGATGCCATGTTTGCGGAATTCTTATATTCCAATCGCGCCTTCATGAAAGACTTAGCTCGTATTTCAGCTGGAAAAATTCGCAACAAGTCTGAAGCTAAGCCTAAAAAATCGGTGATGGCGGCGACAAGTTTTTGTGAAATTTTTGTTCCACTGGAAGGTTTAATTAACCTACAAGAACAAATCACTCGTATTGAAAAAGAAATCGCTAAAACGCAAAAAGACTACGATATCTACGACCGTAAATTGCAAAATGAAAAATTTGTAAATAGCGCACCGGCAGAAGTTGTGGCCGAGACTAAACAGAAAGCGAATGAGTTTAAAGAAAAACTAGTTTCGTTGCAAGAAAGCTTAGCGAATTTTCAGTAATTACTTGAGTTGAAAATAACTTACGGCCTTATCGTATAATTTACCTAAATCAAAACGACTGCTACCTTCAGAGCGTTTGAAGTCTTCGGGCTTCTTATGTAGTGATACATCACTAATGTCGTGAATATTAACTGCTCCTTGAAAAAATAAAGGCGCGTCCTCCTTCGGATTCCCAGACTCGTAAACAATCAAAGTTTTACACCCCGAATACGCAGCGGCTGAAGTATGGACACCATTAATACCAATAAAACCTTTCGCGGTACTCACGAGTTGTGAAAACTCTGAAAGGTCACGATAAACAAATGGCATAATATTAAATGGCATTTTTAATTTATCCATAAAGTGTTTCAAAACAATATGGGCCTTTTCTCCAAGCAAATCTGAACAAGTAATAAAAACTCTTTGTTTTTCAAAAAAATCAATAAACTCAATCCAATCTTTAGGAATATCACCAATAATGGAATCAAAAGGTAAATTCACTACCATGTAAGGATTTTCTTCAAAATCTTTGATTAATGGTTTTTGAAGTTTAGCGCGAACTTTTCCAAAAGAGCCTAAATCCATTTTGTGAAAATTCTCAAGCAAGGAAAAATATCTTTCGGCTTGATGTAAACCAACCCCATACATATGTTTGTCATTTAGAAAAACTTTAGACCAGTCGGAGTCAAATCCAACTCTTTTTACACTACGAAAGCAAAAAGACATGAACTTATCACGCGGCAAATCGGAAAGAGAAAAGAAGACTTCTGCATGCGAGAGATCGAGCTTGTTAACACAAAAACGATGAACATCTAAAAAGTTTTTATAATTAGCAGTATCAAAATCGTGAAAATAAGCTTTGAAAGGTAGTAGTGTTAGTAATTCAAAAGCTTCTTTTTCAGCAATAAGATGCAAATAATCAGGTTTTAATTGATCGTGAATAGCATGTAGAAAGGGAAAACTATTCATGACGTCTTTAGCTTTTGCTGGAAGTCTTACGGCTATTTTCATACTAAAAATTTATCCTTATTTAGCTTCACCCAAAGTGTCGTGTAAAAACTTGTGGCCAGCGAAGGAACAAAAACATTTACCACGGGCAAAGTCACCAAAACTAAAAAAGCTACACCTGAAATAATATAATAAAAAAAGTGACGTCTTACGTCGGAAAAACATTCCGAAAAACTCCAATCGTTTCGACTCCATGAAAAATCCAGGAATTGAATCGCAAACAATAATCCAGAGATTGTAAGCCCTATCGGTACTAAAATAGGAATGTAGCTCATAATCAAACCAATCGAGGCAAAAAAGACGATAAAGAGGATTTTTTTGGCTTCATTAAAAATGACAAAAACAACTTTTTTAATAAATTGCCATGGACCCTTCACACCACTTTTGGGAATTTCACCTACTAACTGTTTTTCAATACGTGCACTTAAAGCATCATTAAACGGACTCGCTATCAGTGAAATACAAATAACGAAAGTCCAATTGATAACAAAGAAAAGAATGACGGTTAAAATCGCTGCCAAAATATAATAAACGACTTTTCCCCAAGCAGAACCGGCTTGAATGTATTGATCGATATAAGCGCGACCTTCCGACATCAGATATTCATAAAATTTAACACCGAAAAAGTAATACGCTAACAAACCTAGAATCAGTGGAATCAATACCAATAAAACATTTAATGGTTTTTTGATAAGATTTTTAAGCGAAGTTCGTGTGACTAAAGCTATGGTATTCATAATGAGTAATTCTTAAATCTAAAGTTATAAAAAGGTAAAAAATCTTCCAGTACTGGTTCATCCGGTACGGCAAACGCGAGTTCCTTAAATTCTTTCCAATCTAGTTTTTCGTAAAGTAATGGTGATTCTAGATGCTGATTTTCACAACGAAGAATTTTTTCTCTCGCTTTATTAATCAAACTAGCAGCACCGATAATATTTTTCTCACGATAATGAAACAACGCCGCGGCCACTTGAATAACGGCCCAATAAACATTTCTCACAGGATCATTACGGTCTTCTAACCACACATGCTCAAGCGCTTCGTGGCATTCCCAATATTTTTGAGCATTAAACGTATCTATGCCGTCTTTCATTTGCTTCAAATGATATTCACTAAATTGTGACAACTAGACTCCAATAATTGATAAGCCTGAATCAACATAAAGTATCTGACCGGTAACACCACCTGAAAGAGAAGAAGCAAGATAAGTGGCAGTACCACCAACATCTTCAATTGAAATATTTGCTCGTAGTGGAGCTCTCTCCTCTACCGTTTGCAAAATACCTCTGAAACCCGAGACACCCGAAGCTGCGAGTGTTTTAATCGGACCAGCTGAAATAGCGTTCACGCGAATTTTTTGTGGACCTAGGTCTTCAGCTAAATAGCGCATGCTCGCTTCAAGTGCTGCCTTTGCTACACCCATCACATTGTATGAGCCCACCACTTTTTGTGAGCCATGATAAGTCATCGCCATAATTGAACCATCAGGATTCATTAAATCTTGTAAAACTCTTGAAAGTCCCACGAGAGAAAAAGCTGAAATATCACAAGCCATTTTGAAACCTTCTCGCGAAGTATCTACAAAACGCCCTTTCAAATCTTCTTTATCAGCGAAGGCCAGTGAGTGAACTAAAATATCGAATTTTCCCCATTCAGAAATGACTTTTTCTCGAAGATTTTGATAGTCCTCATCTTTGGTTACATCCATTCTCGTCACAAAATCAGCACCAACTTCTTGCGCCAATGGCACCAAGCGCTTTTCAATCGCCTCATTCACGTATGTTAGACCTATCGCCGCACCGTGTTTTTTAAAAGCTTGTGTAATGCCCCAGGCAATTGAACGCTCGTTGGCCAAACCTAGAATAAGTGCTTTTTTACCTTCTAATAACTGCATAAAAACCTCTTTGATAACACTCTATAACCGAGACCCAAATTTGTCGAGAATTGAAGGACGTGCTACATTCAAATTCACTCGAAAATTAGAGGTTCATGTGACGAAACGCGATCTTATTCCTGACTATCTAAAAGAACTAAAACCCTACCAAGCAGGAAAGCCCATTGAAGAGCTGGCCCGCGAAAAAAACCTTACGAAAATTTCAAAACTTGCTAGTAACGAAAATCCCCTTGGTCCTTCACCGTTTGCCGTCAAAGAAATGACCTATGCGTTATGGGATGTGCATCGCTATCCTGATATGCATAGTTATGAATTAAAGAATGAACTTTCAAAACTTTATAAATTAAAAAATGAAAATATTATTTTGGCCAACGGTAGCGAAGGTATTATGGCACTTATCGCTAGAACATTTGTTTTACCAGGGGACGAAGTCGTTACGAGTGAAAAAACTTTTTTAGGTTTTAATATTTTATTCAAAGGTGTTGGTGCTAAAATTATTGAAGCGCCGATGACAAAAGATTTTAAATACAATGTTGAAGCTATCGCTAATTGTATTAATAAAAATACGCGTTTGGTTTATATCGCCAATCCCAATAATCCTACGGGAAATTTTATTAAGCGTGATGAATTTGATTTTTTAATGTCAAAAATTCCAGCAAACGTGTTGGTGATTTTAGATGAAGCTTATTTTGAATTTGGTCGATTTGCTTCGAGCGAATACCCGGATTCAATGGACTATCGCTACGATAACGTTTTAACTCTTAGAACTTTTTCGAAAGCTTATGGACTTGCTGGTATTCGTGTTGGTTATGGTTTTGGACATGAGACTCTGATTGGCCACCTTCATAAAATTAAATTAACTTTCGAGCCAGGTTCCATTGCACAGAAAGGTGCAGTAGGTGCTCTCGCAGATTATCCACATTTAAATCGTACGCTTAGAAATAATCGCCGCCGCTATAATCAAACGGCTGCGTTTTTACAGAAACATGATTTTAGAATTATTGATTCGGTTACCAATTTTATTTGTTTCCAAACAGGCTCAGAAGCCGCGAGTGACTTTATCTATGAAGAGCTTCTAAATCTTGGCGTTATCATTCGCCCACTACGCTCAAATCAAATGGCGGACTTCATTCGTGTTTCACTTGGTAGCAAAGCGGAAATGAATCATTTCTATGAAGCAATGGAACAAATTCTTCCAGCTTATAGTAAAAAATTTAGGAAGTAATATGAAGATTTGCACTTTAAAAATTTCAACTAAATATGGAACGCTCAAACGTGCAGGTTTATTTTTCAATGAGAGCACCATTATTGACATCAATCATGTTTGGCAAATTTATTTTGAGAAATGGGGTGCTTTCAATCCTGAAGTTCGCTCACAAGTTTTAACTCCGGCCAGTGTGGCACAAATTATTACGAGTAACCAAGCTCCGATTGAAAAACTGCAAGAGACACTTGAGCTTTATAAAAAATATACCAAAGAAGGAATTCTTAAAACAAAAGACGGTGCGCCGCTCGCCTACGATATGCATGATGATAAATCATTAGAGCTTGCGTGCCCTTTAGATAAAATGAATTCATATCGTGATTTTTATGCTCACGAAAAACACGTTAAAACCGGTTTTGCAAAGAGAAATGAACCCATTCCACCAGCTTGGTATGAAATCCCAGCTTACTATAAAGGTTCAACACTGGGTTTTATCGGACACAAACAAGATATTTTTTGGCCAAATTACACAAAGCAACTGGATTACGAACTTGAACTCGGAATGATCCTTGGTCGCGATGGTAGAAACATTAAAGCTAAAAATGCTTTTGATCATATTTTTGGTTTCACTATTCTTAATGATATTTCAGCGCGCGATATTCAACGCCAAGAAATGTCGATTCGCTTGGGACCGGCCAAAGGCAAAGATTTCTGCTCAGTCATGGGTCCAGTGATCGTAACAGCGGATGAATTTAAAAATAAAGATCCCGATGTTTTGATGACAGCAACTATCAACGGCGAAGAATGGTCACGTGGCCGCTCTGGTGATTGTCATTACTCATGGGGAGAAATGATTGAACACGCTAGTCGTGAAGAATGGTTAGTGGCGACTGATTTCTTTGGTAGCGGAACAGTTGGCACAGGCTGTGGATTAGAATTAGATAAATGGATTAAACCTGGTGATACGATTACACTTGAGATTGAAAAAATTGGAAAACTCACAAATTTAGTTGGCCCACCAACGACATAAGGATTGATATGGAAAATTTCCAAGCTTCTGGCGAATATAGCAAACAAGCTCACGTTAAAATTCCGGCTGGTTTATATGAAGAGGAGCACGGACGCAAAGGTTTCTTTGGTCGTGTTAGTCACCTTTATCACCAGAATCCTCTAACAAGTTGGAAAAATATTTCAGGTGAATTAAAACCGCGTTGTCTGCCAAATATTTTTGAAAAAGAAGAATTTAAAAATCAATTCACGCCGATTCTTTACAACAAAGATGTTGTCATGAATTTAGGAAATTTCTCTCAATCATTTAAAAATTTTTTTCGCAACGCTGATTTCGACGAACTTTATTTTATGCATACAGGGAAAGGCCGGATTGAAACCTCATATGGACACTTAACCTACCAGAAGGGTGACTACACAATCATACCAAGAGGAACGACATACAAAATCTACGTTGAAGAACCAACTCAGATGATCAAAATTGAATCAACTTCAGAATTTGAAGAGCCAAGTCGTGGTATTTTAGGACCGAACGCGCTTTATGATCAAACAACTAAAAAAATTCCAACCGCTGCACTTGGAACAGAAAGAGGTTCTGAATTTCAAATTGATATTAAACGTGAAGGACAAATCACGACGGTAACATATCCGTACAACCCACTCGATGTAAAAGGCTGGAAAGGTTCAGTTTATCCGTGGCAGCTTTCGATTTATGATTACTGTCCCATCAATTCTCACCGCTATCACATCCCTCCGTCAGGACACACCACATTTGTGGCAAAAAACTTTGTTATTTGTTCATTTGTTGCTAGACCTTTAGAGAGTGCTGAGCATGGCGTTTTGAAAGTGCCTTTCTATCACTCTAATATTGATTACGATGAAGTTCTTTTTTATCACGCTGGAGATTTCTTTAGTCGCGATAATATTTCATCTGGTGCGCTTACTTTCCACCCACAAGGTATTCATCACGGACCACATCCAAAAGCTTTTAAAAAAGCTGATGAAAAATTATTTACTGATGAATTTGCAGTCATGCTGGATGCTCGTTATCCCCTCACTCGCAGCGAAGTTTTTCGAAACTATGAAAACCAAAACTATTGGAAAAGTTGGATGACATGAAAGTTTTTGACACTAACGGTGATTTTCGAAACAATTATAAATTTCTTATTGGCGCGATTCAGCCACGTCCCATTGCTTGGGTTTCAACTTTAAATAAAGATGGCACTAATAACCTTGCACCCTTTTCATTTTTCAACGGTATCTGCGCTAAGCCCATGCTCATTAGTTTTTGTCCTGCCATTCGCGCTTCAACGGGTGAAAAGAAAGACACCTTAGTTAATATTGAAAGAGAAAAAGAATTCGTCGTTAATTTTGTAAATGAAGATAATTATGAAGAAGTAAATTTAACTTCAGCAGAGCTACCTTACGGTATTGATGAATTCAAACATGCCAACCTTACTGCGCTAGACTCACTAATGGTTAAGGCCAAGCGAGTAAAAGAAAGCCCAATTCACTTCGAGTGCAAATTGCGTGACATTCTTCATTACGGTGAAGAAATTGGTAACGGCAGTATTATCATCGGTGAAGTCTTAAAAGTTCACGTGGATGAGAAAATTCTTAATGGTGATAAAATTATCACTGATATTTATAAACCGGTTGGCCGCGGCGCGGGCAACGATTGGTACGGCAGCGGTGATCGCTTTGAAATGGAGCGACTGATGAAGGCACAGATCCAAAAGTAAGCACTTCTTACATTCACTCGCTGGCAATATCTTACATTTGACCTTACATCATGTATTTTCTACACACACGATACTCTCGTTCGAGAATTTTTTACATAAAAACGACATGATAATTTCACTTAAATCCTAGGAAAGGGAGAGAGAAGCATGTCATACAAGATACTATTCATTATTCTTACATTGAAAATTTCAGCCGCCTTCAGCATCACCTACGTAAACATCTATGAAAAAAACTTCTACTGGCTAACCTCAACGATTGAGCGTAACTACGCGCCACTAAAGTACAAGCAAGAGCTACACCAGTTTTCTTGGGCGCAAACCAAGGCTGAGTACTTGGCCAAAGCTCGAGCTGTAAAATCTGAAACTGAGTATTGGGTAGTATTAAATCAATTTTTAGCGAAACTTAAAGATATTCATGTCGGCATTCAAATTAAAAACGATATTGGCGAATCACTGCCGATTCAATTCTCTTATGTCGATGGCAAAACAGTTGCTAATTATATTGCGAGAACTGACCTTCCAAAAACTGAATGCCCAATTCAGGTTGGTGATGAGCTTCTTCGTATTGGTGGAAAAACCCCAAGTGAATATCGAAATGAATTAAGCAAATCTCAAGATATGGGAAATGCAGAAAGTAATCTACAAGCGCTTACCTTGAGTTTTTCTCGTGGCAGTTTGGCCAGAGGCCAGCTTCTTTCACGTAATAATTCAACCCATGTGAATATTACTTACTACAGTCAGACACAAAACCAAGAAGCCAGCTGCTCAGTCAAAATTATTAAGGATGAAGAAAAAGAAAAAACCTTACAAAGACCAGAACCATCAGCTTCTGTCTCATTTAGTGCGAGACCTTTTTTAGAAAAACTAGCTCCACAAGTTCAAGAAAGTGAAGCAGATGAAGGTTACAAAGTTGGCGGCCCAATACCAACGACTAAATTTGAATTACCGGCTGACTTTAAAGCAATCGCTCCACCTGAAATGTTTTCAATGGAATTTATTATTAACCCATTGTTGGCAGGAACTTTCGCTCATAATGGAAAAAGAGTGGGCTACTTACGTGTTTCGAGCTTTGCACCATTCTACACGGTTGATCCATTGTCGAACTTCATCATGGCTTTACGGTATTATATTAGTATCTTAAATGAGACGACTGATTATTTAATTATTGATCAAACCTACAACTCTGGTGGTTACCTCGCTCTGGCCGATGTTTTTATTGGCGCCTTTGTTGAAAATTATGATTACGAGAAACATATTAATTTTCGCTACAAAACTAATGACAGTGTAATTGCTCATTACTACCAAGCTTATAACACCTATCTGGCGGAAGATACATCAGCGGACGATGTCACATTTTTCGGCGATAAGTTATTCGAAGATTATAAAAAATTAATTGCAGATGAAAAACTAGCGGATGGCTTATCACCTGCAATTTCTTATCTTCCGATCTCGCGCAAAGCTGAGCTCGATTTAAATAAAAAATACTATCCATATATCTCGGCCATGTTTAAAAGTAAGCTTGCTCAACAAGCTCGCGCTCGCATGATACAAGGATTACCTCCAGGGCTTGATCCACGTATGAGCTTTGCCAGCTACCTAAAAGTGGATGTGACAAAAAGACAAGTTTACACCAAGTCGGTCTATATGCTGATTAATGAAATGAACTTTTCTGCAGCTGATTTAGTTCCTGCAACATTAAAAGATTATGATCGTGTGACTTTGATCGGAACGAATACAGGAGGGGCAGGTGGAAACGTGACTCCATTTTTTTCTCCAGACGAACAACTGCAATACTTAGTTACGATCACCAGTAGCTTAATGGTGAGAAAAGATGGCAGTCATATTGAAAACGTTGGGGTTAAGCCAGATATTGAATTCAAAGAAACTATTGAAGATTACAGAGATGGTTTTAAGACATACCTAAGTCGTGTTTTAGCAGAAATTAATCAATAGTTTATTTACAATAAAAGGTTGCGGTTGCTTCATAACCGCAATCTTTTGTTATGATATCACCGGCAGGACTTGCATAATCAACATTATCGATATCAGTCACAAGACTACCTAATTCAGAAATCTTTTTTACTTTTTGAAACTCTGCTTCAGTTAAACTGCCATAATATTTAACTTTAGTTTCTTTAAAAATGGCGCGTTGGCTTTTCTTTTCACAATATTTCTTAGCATCTTCAACAGCAACAGATTGAGCTAATGCTTTATCGTCGGATTTATAATGTGATTCCATGCCTTTCTCAGTTTCTGTAATGGTAGCTAAACCACCACAACCAACCAAAAATAGTAACACCAAAAATAATGCTTTCATAAATCCGTCCTTAGTAATTTAGCAATTCCATTAATTTATTTTTCACATCAGAAGTCTGAGGCAATATGACCTCTTCAAGACTTGGACAATAAGCTACGTGAGTATCTTTTGAACAAACGCGAAGAATTGGAGCATCTAAATCTTGAAAACACTCTTCATTAATTCGAGCAGCGATTTCACCAGCATATCCAGAAGTCTTATGTTCCTCATGAGCAATCATGATGCGATTTGTTTTTTTAAGTGAAGTCTTAATCGTTTCCATATCAAAAGGAGCAAGTGTACGAGCATCGATAACTTCAACTGAGTGACCTTTGGTTTCAAGTTCTTTGGCAGCTTCGACAGCTTTTTGAACTAGAGCACCCCAACAGACAATCGTTGCATCTGTTCCTGCACGTACGATACGAGCTTTACCAAATGGAATCATGAATTCATCACCCGGATATGCGGTACGGTTATAGCCTTGATAATAAAGATGCTTATGCTCTAAGAACATAACTGGGTCATCACAACGAATCGCTGTTCTTAATAAACCAATAGCATCCAATGCGTTTGATGGGAACACGACACGAATACCTGGGATATGAGTAAAAAGTGATTCGCCTGATTGTGAGTGATAAATCGAGCCACCTTTTAAGTAACCACCGATTGGGACGCGCACAACCATTGGGCATTTAAAATCACCACCAGAGCGATAACGAGTTGTCGCCATTTCATTTTTTAATTGCATGTAGGCGGTCCAAATATAATCAAAGAATTGAATCTCAACCACTGGCTTAAGACCGCGAATGGCTTGGCCAATCGCTCGACCAATAATATTAGCTTCAGCTAAAGGTGAATTGAAAACTTGTTCTGGTAAACCAGCTTTTTGAACACCACTCGTAACTTTGAAAACTCCACCTTTGCCTTTAAGATCTGTATCAATTTTTTCTTCTTCACTGAAATCAGCAACGTCTTCACCGAAAACGCGCATAAGTGGATTCTTTTTAATTTCACTTTTAAGAGTCATATTAATCGCAGCCGCTAAAGGCACATCATCTTTTCCTTCAAACTTAGCTTCTGTTTCAAAAGCCGAAGACGTCGGATCAATTTCTGAATAAAGATGATCAGCATATGTTGATTGTTCAGGCCATGCCGTTTCAATCGCTTTATTCATGGCTTCTTTTACTTCTGCTGTGGCTTGATTTTTTACAGCTTCAACTTCTTCAGCAGTCGCCGTTTCACTTTCAATTAAAAATTCAGGAAATGAATTCACAACATCGAGCTTGGCTTCCAAGCTTAGTTCTTCTTTCGTGCGATACATTGAATGATCATCTGAAAGTGAGTGCGAATAAGGACGTGTGACATGCGCATGAACCAGAACAGGACCATTGCCTGCTCGTAAGTATTCAGCAGCTTCTTTTACCACGGCTAAACTTTCGATCGGACAGTTACCATCGACTTCATAAATTTTTAAACCAGGGAAGCTTTCCAAAGTTTTAGAAATTGAACCTTCAGGCGTTTGCACTGCTACTGGAACTGAAATGGCATAACCGTTATCTTCAACTAAAAAGAACACTGGTAATTTATTTACCGAAGCTGTCGTAAGTGCTTCCCAAAACTCTCCTTGAGAAGTTGTACCGTCCCCGGTTGAAACGAAAACTACTTCATCTTTATGATGAACGGGAGCATTCTTGATTTTTTTCTTAGTTAGATATTTACCGGCTTCGGCCACACCGACCGCTTGTAAAAACTGCGTTCCGGTACAAGAAGATTTGGTAATAATATTTAATTTTAAATTTCCCCAGTGCGAAGGCATCTGACGTCCGTGAGAAGCACTGTCACCAGTATTACCATTGGCCTGACATAACATTTCGTATGCCGTTACTCCTAAGCCTAGACAAAGAGCTCGGTCACGGTAATAGGGAATAAAATAATCATATGATGGTTTTAAAACTTTTGTGACGGCGGTTAAAATCCCTTCGTGTCCTGCACCTGAAATTTGAAAAAAAGCTTTAGACTGTTTTTTCATAGTAATTTCAGCATCATCAACTTTGCGAGAAAGATAAATGTTCTTTAACATTTCTAATAAGTATTTTTTTGAAAGCTTAAGCTCTTTAATAATGGCAAGCTTCTGCTCATAATCGCCCGATTGCTTCTTCGGATTGGCTTTACGCTTTGAAGTTTTAGAATTACTCATTTCGATTTCCGTTGTTTGCATTGGTACTTTCCTGTTTTAATTGCTGTAAATAATCCCAAATCAAATTCATCTCAGCTTGAGTTAAACGTGATTCGAAACTTTTCATAAATGTTCCGCTTTTTCCGTTTTTCAAAACTAGCAGAAACATATTTTTATCTTTCATCGATTCTCTTTCATAAAGTTTAAAAGCCGCAACCGCTGTTCCCTTTGCGCCACTTCCGTGGCATTGCAGGCACTGTCGAATGAATAAACTTTTACCACTCGTCTGCTGCACAGTTTGAGGAATAGCAGAATTTAGAGGTGTTATGGTTGTCTCTTCCTTGCTCAAGCAAGCACTCAAGCCCAGAATTAACAATAACCCTAATCGCTTCACCAACATCCTTCTTTATCTCTAACAACTGTAGACAATTTCGTTGAAAAAATCCAACTTTACGCAGATTGTTAAACTAGGGCGGTATTGAGTTTTATTGGTCGCTCAACATCAAGCCCTTGGCTACGTAAATAGTCCCAAATTTCAATCGGTCGAATCGAAACCCCATCATCGGCTTTTGCCACGAATTTAATACCTTCTAAACCCCTACATGGTGAAACTTCATCGATGAGCTCCAGCATATTTTGATTTAAATCAAGCACTGATTTCTCTGCTGAAATAATCCAAGGTCGAATGTCCTTTTTTAAATATGACTGATCTTTCTTAGAAAAAGAATCAATCAAGATACTGTCCTGAGTTCGGATTCGTTCAACTACGGTGTCCAGCATTCCGTCATTGCGAACTGGAATGAAATATTCAAAGTTTTTAGCGGCACTTTGAATCGATGGTGTTTTATTATCAATAACTTCGATATGCTTAAAAATAATTCCCGTTTCCGAGCTCTCTTGGAGATTGGCCTTAGCTGCTTCCAAGTCATCCCAACTCTCCTCTACTCGCACGTCAAAGAATTCGCTAAGCGAACTAATACCTAAACTTAACGCCGGTCCAAACGAAATAAGTGGACGCTGATTATAACCTTCAGAATATAAAAATTTATAACCCGCGCGTTTGAAAATGCGCGCCATGACTTTCTGTAAATCTAAATGGGAAATAAAACTAAGTGGTCCGATCTTTGAAAACTCTAAACGATATTTAAAGCCTACAAATTGACCACGCTTTTCGCGACGTTCCGCTAAGGTTTTCCCTTGGTGATCGGGTTTTACGTATACTTCTTCAGTATGTGAATTCATCGTCGTTAAAAACTCACGACGTTCTTCGACCATGCCTTTAAGATCACACTTGATCCCGCAGTGATAACAAACCAGTTTTTTCTTATCAATATCAAAATCCTGGGCCAATTTATCTAAAGTCGAATGGTGAACAATGTGTCCTGCCACCTTCCCACACGGTGGTGATAAACGATTATTCACCGCCTTTTTCCACTCAATTTCCAAGAAGCGATCCTTAAGACCAACATCAATATGGTTCCAAGGCAATCTTCCATCCAGACGAATCGTACCTAAATAAATCTCTGGCTTAATTCCAACTTCTTTAAGCGTTTCAATCCAAAGATCAAATTTAAAAGTTTCATCCCATCCATCAAAGCGTGCGCCTTTTTTCCAAGCCTTATAAATAACTTCACCTATACGACGATCACCGCGTGAAACAATCCCTTCCAAATAAGAAATTTTTGAATAATGTTTTCTGAAATTCAATTTATATTCACGAGCATAATCCGCCAGCATGTTTTGTTTACGTTCAATTTCTGGAAGCGTAATCATCGCCGCCCACTGAAATGGCGTATGCGGCTTTGGAACAAACGAAGATGCTGAAATAGTAATCGTTGGGTTATGCACACGACACTCACGCGCAGCGATTTCACGGGCCTTGCGACCGGTTTCCATAATACCCACAACATCAGAATCATCTTCGGTCGGAAGACCAATCATGAAATATAATTTCATTTTTTTCCAACCACGTGAGAATACGTCACGCGCAGTTTGCATCATATCTTCTTCAGAAACGTTTTTATTAATAACATCTCTCATTCTTTGCGTACCAGCTTCTGGGGCAAAAGTGAGTGAAGTGTTTTTCACTTCCGCTAATTTATCGAGAATTTTGTTATCCAGGCCATAAGCACGCAACGAACTAATCCCCAAAGTTGATTTATCTGCGGCTAATTTATCCAAAAGTTCTACTACCAGCGGAGTAACGGCAGAATAATCGGCTGTCGATAAACAAGTCAGTGACGCTTCATCAAAGCCTCCATACTTAATTCCATCCATCACCATATCGATAACGGCCTTAGGATCACGCTCACGGACAGGACGATAAATCATTCCTGCTTGGCAGAAACGACAACCTTCGGTACAACCTCGCGCTAGCTCCACGCTGAAACGATCAAAAATAGCTGTCATATGTGGGATGGGAGATTTAGTTGGGAATGGATAATTTTTTAATGATTCAATAAAGTAACGAGTCACGCGATCAGGAACTTTTCCTTTGTATTCAGGTTTTGCGCCTTTAACGACTTCGAATTCTGTTTTATCATCAATTTCGGTTTCATAGAGTGACGGAACATAAATGCCAGTCCAGGTCGCGAGCTCTTCTAAAATCTTCAAACGTGACCAGACCTGACTACGAGCTTCGCCTATAAAATGCAACAAACGAGAAACTAATTTTTCGCCATCGCCAATGACGACTAAATCCAGAAACGGAGCAATCGGTTCTGGATGAGTGGCACATGGACCACCTGCCACTACGAATGGATCATTTTCACCACGCTCGTGTTGCCACACTGGCACTCCACCCATTTCCAGCATATTTAAAATATTGGTGTAGCTCATTTCATATTGAAGTGAGAAACCAATCAAATCGAAGTCTTTTAACGGGCGATATGTTTCCAAAGTGACTAGATGTAAATTACGTTCGCGGATTTGTTTTTCCATATCAATCCATGGAGCAAAACAACGTTCCGCTAATAAATTCTCATGTTGATTAACTTCGTCATAAAGAATTTTAAAACCTAAGTGGCTCATTCCGATTTCGTAAGTGTCAGGAAAACACAAGGCCATTTTCCCCACACAATCTTCCCACTTCTTGCGGACTAAGTATTTTTCGCCGCCGATATAACGAGCTGGTTTTTCGAGTTTATCTAGAAAAGATGAATAGGGGTTACGAATGACCGCCATGGAGTACTCCTGTTTATTTCGACTATAAGTCGGAAGGATTCGAACCTTCAGTTTTGGTACTGACAGGGTGTAGCAAATTCACTTTAAAAAGAGAAGATTTTAATGCTATTACTGACGCTTTTTTCTTCCCGGAAATCGGTGACCTACGTTACCAACATTTCCAAGGAATGATTTCGAAATCTTGCGAATTGAATCGAGTCTTCTCTCGGCCATAACGTCAGTAGCTTGATTTACTGGAATATTTTGTTCATCAGAAATAGCGAAAATTTCAAGTGATGTATCGTAGATAGTATCAACCATACGACGAGACTTACCGTCGTTCCAACCTTCAAATTCAATTGAAACGTTCATTAAACCACCAGCATTGATAAGATAGTCTGGAGCATAAAGAATTTTTTTATCTTTTAGAATTTGACCGTGACGGTTTTCTTTTAATTGATTGTTAGCGGCTCCTGCTACGATTTTACATTTTAGTTTATCAATCGTTTCATCATTGATTGAAGCACCAAGCGCACATGGAGCATAGATATCGCATTTTGCTTCGAAGATTTCCTTCGCACCAACAAATTCTGCATGCGGTATTTCTTCTTTCATTTTTTCGATATTTTTTTCGTTGATGTCTGTGAAAATGAGACGAGCGCCACTCTTATCTAAAAGTTTAGCTAGTTCGAAACCAACTGAACCAACACCTTGAATCGCCACCACTTTGTCACGTAACGAACGGTTTCCATAAGTTTTAGTACAAGCTGCTTCCATTCCACGATAAACACCTAAAGCGGTATACGGAGCTGGGTTACCTGAACCACCATGGATTTTAGCTACACCACACACGAAACTAGTTTCAGTGTAGATGTGTTCAATATCTTCAACAGTAATATTTACGTCTTCGGCCGTGATATAACGACCATTTAATGATTCGACGTAACGACCATAAGCGCGGAATAGAGCTTCTGATTTATCCACTTTTGGATCGCCGATGATAACCGCTTTACCACCACCCAAGTTCAAGCCTGAAACGGCTGCCTTATAAGTCATACCTTTCGAAAGTCTCAGAACGTCCTCAAGAGCTTCTTCTTCGTTCTTATATTGCCACATTCTGGTCCCGCCAAGCGCTGGTCCTAGCGTCGTATCGTGAATAGCAATAATCGCCTTCAAGTTACAGCTTGGGTCACTTAAAAAAATGACTTCTTCGTGGCCCATCGAATATAATTTTTCGAACGAAAGCATAATTAGCTCCTGATAAATTTTATTAAGTCTGTTAAGATTTATAATGATGAAAACATGAAAACACAAGGAAAGTTGTATGCCCATGGTGTCAATTAAAGGTCATCAAAAGACATATAAGCTAGATGAAAATGAAATCATTTATCATGGACTGGAACGCCAAGGTGAAACGCTTCCGCACGGTTGTTTGGCTGGCTCTTGTGGCGCTTGTCGTATCGAAATTCTCAGTGGAGAAAATGAACTCAGCCCCCCTAGTTTCATCGAACAAAATACCATCGAAGGAGTGCGGACAGAAATGAAGAAAATTTCACCAGACATTGATCACAGTAAGCGAAAAATACGCCTGGCTTGTCGAGCAAAAATTAAGGGTGATATCGAAATCCAAAAAATCTAATTTTTGTTAGTCGTATTGATCGAACTGTCTGGATTTATTTGATTGTCTTTAGTGAATTTTTGATAGTTTTTTTTTGAACGAACCCGGCGATTACCATCCACATCTTTAATTCTGACTTCAATAATTTGATGATCTACAACTTTCGTCATTTCAAAAGATAAACCTTCCCAGAAAACAATATTTCCCTTGTTTGGAAAGTTACTGCCTAATTTATCGAGTAAGAAACCAGAAAGAGTTGAGTAGTGTTCACTCGATGGAATTTTCACGTTGTAACCATTGTATAAATCATGCAGTGAAATCTTGGCATCGATCAACGCCCCATCTTTTTTGTTTTTAGCACCACTACGATCTTGGTTATCTTCTTCATCGTGTTCATCTTGGATTTCACCAAAAATCTGCTCCATAATATCTTCGAGAGTAACAATTCCAACCACCACACCACTCTCATCTTTAACCAGAGCTAAGTGAACTTTTTTCCGGTTCATATGATCGAATACCGCTTGAATTTTCATGTGTTCATAAACGAAAAACGGTGGATTAATATGATCTTCAATTTTGAAATTGGTCCGCTCAACTTCATTCACAAAAGCAAGATCTTTCACGTGAAGAAAGCCTATCGTTTGCTCTAAAGTATCGTGATAAACCGGATAACGACTATGAACTTCGCTACGAATCGTCTCCATAACCTCGGTGAAAGTTGCATCGGCATTAACCGCACAAACATTACTTCGCGGAACCATAATATCGCGCACTTTAATCGTTGGAAATTCTAGTATTGAAGATAATAAATCGATTTGTTTTGAATCGATGGTTTTTTCTTTTTCAGCACGCTCAACTAAATATTCAATATCTTCTTTTGAAACGAGACGACCTCGCAAATTGGCTTTCTTGCCTAGAACCGTCTCAATAATAAATTTAAAAAATTGTACGACTGGATAAGAACCGTAATAAAAAACTTCCAGAATACGAATGGCTGGCACTGCCAACGATTCTGCATTACTGCGAGCGAAAGTTTTTGGAATAATTTCACCGAAAATTAAGACGAAGAAAGTTGTGATACCAACACTGACTGCGATTACTTCATTATCAAAATAACGTTGAGCTATCGACGTAATCAATGACGCCGCAAAAGTGTTCACTAAATTATTCCAAACTAAAATGGTAGTAAGTAATTCATTTGAACGACCGGCCATGAAATCCAGCGCCCGGCCTTTTCGACCACCAAGTTCAATTAATTGCTTAACTCGATCGACTGGAATCGACATAAGAATAGCTTCTGTCGCGGAAAAGAAAGCCGATAAAGCCAAACTGAAGATAAACAGCGCAATTTCACCTGACAATTCAAAAATCATTTAAACTATTTCTCCTGAATATTCCGGGTTTTTAACGGTCGGAAGACGATAAAATAGTCCTTTTATTATACACCAAATCATACTTTTTCGCACTTTTCTAAATAAATTACGTTGAATATATATGTGATTTTAATGGCTTATGCTTTTGCCTTTGAAATCATGGTCGGAATACACAATTCGGTCGTGCATTTCATGGTCAAAGGGCTGTATTTGAAGCAGATTCTTAGGTCCTCTGAAAATAGTGCTGCATTTATAGCAAATAGCAATGTAGCTAAGCTTACGAAAAAGAAAGAAATCCACGGCATAGAGAACAATAAAGCTGATTCCATAAGTCCAAATGGAGAGAATCGAAGCCAAGATAAATAAGGCCACACCGATTTTTCGATTGAAGTCTTTCTGAATATAAAAGTCTTTACGTTGGCAAACCGGGCAATCATGAAGTTCGTTATTGGCGTGATTTTGATCAAATTTTAAATCCACTACGTGATTACAAACAGCACATTGAGCGGCATCCGCAGCAGCATTAGCATAAACGTGAATGCCTGATTTACACTCAGGACAAGTAATCGTTAAGGTCATCATAAGTACAATCCATATCCAAAAAATAAGTAAGCTGAAACCAACTCACCAATGATGACAAAAAAGACCATGACATAAAATAAGCCGGTGGCACTTTGAATGGAGCGAATACGACACAATTTCCAAGCAAATAAACTTAAAACAAACAGAGCGACATAACCCCACAATACTCGCATGCTCACCATAATCCAATTGAACATATAGCCTAAACCTTCGTCTGAACCTTCTTGGAAGAAGCTCAAATTTTCATAGAGACCTTTGCCCGTCATGCTGAGTTTTAATAACATTGCAATCCATAATAATTGCAAGGTAATCAAGAGTGGTCGTTCAGAAAGTTTCGGCACAACTAGATAGTAATGGCCCAAAATCATAGCGTAATTCGTAGCTCCCGCCAGCAGCGCGGTCATAAAAAAATGGGTGAAAAGTTGTGGGTCTTCGTGATGAAAGATTTGACCTAAAACCAAAAATAAAATCACTTGGCAATAATAGGCCATCCACATCCAACGCGTTTTTTGATCGCCGTGAAATTTATGAACAAGCGCTGACAAAACCAAAGCTAAAACATAGATAACGACCACTAATCCCCATTCAAAATAAGGTGAAAAGAAGTAGAGAGAAAAACTGATAATCAGGGAACCTAAAACCATGGTTTGAATAAGGCGCTGAAAACCCGCACCGGTTAAAGAGCTATCGGCGATCGGAGTACAAAACAATGTTCCCAAACCTATCGCGAGGACAAAAAACTGTGAAACTTCTTTAATAATTTCCATGCTTAAAATAACTCTTTAAATCTTGAATAATGCCCCAGTTTGCGGCTGGAATTTTATTTTTAAAATCATCGTTGATATCTGCCAATTTATGCCATTTTCCGTGGGATGTGTCCATTGAATCAAGCTGATAGAGATGGGTGTAAAGTAAAACTTTTTTGGGGCCATAGTCGTGGGGATAAATTTTAAATAATTGGCATTTTTCCAGTTTTAAATCGATAGAAACTTCTTCTTGAAACTCTCGAACGGCAGCTTGAGCTGCTGTTTCATTATTCTCAATTTTGCCACCGGGAAATTCCCACATACCATTTAATTCGCCTGTATCCGTTCGAACTTGCATATAAAGTTCAACTTCAGCAACTTTTTTTCGCCACACAATCACAATTACAACAGGAACAATCATGACGGTATCACTTTGTCAGGGAAGATGAGAGCAAAAATCTCAAATAGCAGTGAACCTAATAGGCAAAAATAAAAAGGAACCGGACTCTGAAAAATGAGTACGATTGCGAAGAAAAAAAGAAAAGCCGGTAATAATTTTGGCAGTATTGGAATGCGCGAAAATTTTGGAATATTCGTTATGATTCGATAGAACCAAAAATAAAACCGTAAGAAAGAAAAACGATAATTTTTTCGCTCAGACATTAGTTTCAGCTTGCTATGATCTTGAAAATAATTCCAGAAAAAGCCACCGCTAAAAAACAAAGCTTCTTGTGCTTTTTCAAAGTAAATCATGCCACCTAAAATGATTAAATATAAAGCGAGACTAAGTTTATTTTTATCTCTCAATCGATATATCCATCTTTATGTAGAAATGTAATATCTGAAAATTGCAACATTGGTGGAGACAAAACCACCATTTCAAAAACATGCATGAATTCATCAATAGTTAACATTTTCTCACGAGAAAATTTGGCTTCAAGTTTATCCCACAGCGGAGTATTGATGGCACCAGGATAGAGATTACTAAAACGCACTCCACGCTCACTCCACTCTTTTCTCGCAGTTTCCAAAAGTCCACGCAAAGCATGTTTAGAAGCCACATAAGCTGAGACATTAGGATAGGCATACTTGGCAGCAGCGGAAAGAATATTCACGATATGCGTTTCTCCTTCAACTACTAATTCGTCCAAATGCTTTAACATTAAAAAAGGTCCCAGAGCATTGGTCTCAAATTGATTGAGAACACTCTCCGTGGTGGTTTCATCTAATGAAGACATCTCGCACACGCCAGCGTTATTCACGAGCAAATGAATCTCATCTGTTTCTTGTGCTACTGCTGCGTAAAACTGTATGACTGAATCTTCGCTACGAACATCGAGAGGAATATAAAAAAGATTTTCATGCTTAAGATCAGGTTCACTGCGTGAGCCTGCAAAAACCACATAATCTTGGTCTAAAAGAAACTCAATGATTTCCAACCCTAGACCGCTTGAACTACCAGTTATAATTGCATACATGGCTTTAAGTATAAAAACTGCCACGAATAATGGCAAACCATCTTATTGAAATTATGTAATAAAATTAAGAACTTACTCTCTAAACTAAACTCTTTTGTGAATATAGCCGATAATATCACTAGGTTTCTATAAAATGAGGTACGTATGAGAAAAATCTTAAGACTTTGCATTTTAATGATGGTCTCGTTTAACAATTTAAGCGCAAATGATTCATGGAAAGAATTGTATGATTATATCGAAAATAATAATTTTGGGAGAGATGGTAAAAAAGTTGATAAAGAATTTTGTAAAAAATTTGACGCGTTTTCTTACGAAAAAGCAAAATGTCCGGCCATAGGAGACGGTGTTGTTAATCACAATGCAACAAAAAAGAGACAAAACCAGTCTGAATACATGAAGAAAAAATTTCAAGAATCCGCTAGCTTCAGCGACGAAATGAACAACCTCTATCTCACAAATAAACCCGAGTTCTATCGTAGATTTAAAACTAGTGAAGTTGCTGAAAAAATAAAACTAAACAACAAATTTATGTCTGCCAGTAGCTCAAACGGAAGTCTCCCAGCAATCGATGATAAATTTCAAGATGCTAAAAAATACTCAGGGCTAGAAACAGAAGAACTGTTAAGCTTAATGAACGTAGCTCTAGAAAATTACATGCAATATCAGCCTAATTGCACAAGCTTTGATTACAATATACAAAGAGGGCTTCGACATACATTTTCAATGGATGAATTGGAAAACTACCGAAAAGATAATTATAAAAAGAATTTAAAATATGTTGATATCAACTCAGAGGAATACAAAAACAGATTCGAAACCTGGTATTCAAAAACTAAATTAGAAAATTTTCAATCTAATAACTCAGAATCTGAAATGAGTACGTATTCACCACGTAGAAAAGCAGTTTGGAGACAAATTTGTGAAAAAAAACCAATGCTAAAGACTCTTACTACGACTGAATCAACAAATCCTCCAAGCACTTTAAAAAAATGTAGCGTAAACTTAGGGCATCACTTTAAAAACAATGTTTGGCTCATCGAAAAAACTACCATAAACAATATCTTAAACAACGATAGCTTTAAAGAGCTTCAAAAATGTGTCGAAGCGAGCAATACAAAACAAGTTAACAAGATTTACATTGAGAGTAGCTCTAATCTTTTCAAGAATGGCTATCCTGCCAATGATGCTTTTTGCGAAAGAGGTTTTTTGGGTCTCTCTAAAGCTAGAGCTGAAAGTGCAAAAGAACTGGTTCCACCTATATTATCTGCTTTAAAACTAGAAAATGTTAGTACAGACAAAATTACGTTAAGCTACACAGGCTCAAACGGAGACGGTACTTCTGGACCTTGTCCTTACTCAGGAGAAAGCACACAAAAGAAATTGGATTCCGAAGACACCAAAGCATTAGAAGATGCTAAACATGTAAATATTGTCATCGAACTTGGAAACGAAAAAGCCCAAGAACAAAAACCAAGTTATTCAAAGGAAGTTGAGCACACAGACGTTCCCACTCATCGATGCATTGATATTTCATTTACTTGCTTAGAGCAGGCAAATCTATACCAAATAGACGCAGACTCAGGAAGCTCAAGTAAGCCCGCTAAAACTAAAGAAGTTAAATAAGCCATTAATATCAATAAAAAAGGCTCCGTAAGGAGCCTTTTTCTTATCTTGCTACGCCGATAGCGCGTGTTTCTCGAATAACATTGATTTTGATACTGCCTGGGTAAGATAATTCTTCTTCAATTTTCTTCGCAATATCACGTGATAAAATAACTGTTTGCTCATCACTAATTTTTTCGTTTTCAACGATAACACGAATTTCACGTCCGGCTGAAATCGCGTAACTCTTAGCAACGCCTTCAAAGCTATTAACGATTTGTTCAATATCTGAAAGTCTTGATACGTATGATTCTTTAAGTGCTTTACGAATCCCTGGACGGCCACCTGATAACGCGTCTCCGGCCATTACTAAGTGAGCAAGAACCGTTTCTGGCTTCACGTCTTCATGGTGGGCACGTACCGCATGGACAATATCTGGGGTCTCACCAAACTTCTTCAAGAAGTCAGCGCCAACAACAGCGTGCGAACCTTCGGCTGAAGCGTCCATAACTTTACCGATATCATGCAATAGACCTGCACGACGAGCTTGCTTCACGTTTAAGCCAAGTTCAGCTGCCATTGCACCACATAGGAAGGCAACTTCTAACGAGTGTTGATATTGGTTTTGGGTATATGAAGTACGCCAGTTAAGCGCACCGATCATTTTTAGAACTTCAGGGTGAATACCGTGAACGCCGATTTCCATCTGAGCTTTTTCACCTAAATCACGCAATAATCCTTCAAATTCATTTTTTGATTTTTCATAGAACTCTTCGATTTTAGCTGGGTGAATACGACCATCAGCAATCAATCTTTCAAGCGTCATCTTCGCAATTTGTTTTCTAACAACATTGAATGAAGAAATAACAACTAAGCCCGGAGTATCATCGATAACTAAGTCGATACCACAAATCTGCTCGAAGGCACGAATGTTACGACCTTCACGGCCAATGATACGACCTTTAATTTCATCACTTGGTAATTCAACCGATGATATTGTTTGCTCGGCCACATATTCACCTGCAAAACGCTGACAAGCAATTCCAATAATACGTTTTGCTTTCTTCTCAGCTTCTTCTTTGGCTTCTTCTTCGATGCGAGTAATAACTTTGGCCGCATCGACTTTGGCTTCTTCAGTATAAACTTTTAATAATTCTTCTTTGGCTTCTTCTTTTGACATCTTCGCAACTTCAGAGAGTTTGACGGCAATTTCAGCTTGGCGAATTTTGTATTTTTCAGTTTCTTGATCAGCTTTTCTCATTCTCTCTGCAAGTTCGTCTTCCTTGCTCTTAAGTCTTTGCATCTCTTGATCTTTCTGTTCAATTTTCGCGTCAAGGGCCACTTCTTTCTTGGTTAAGCTTCTTTCGAATTCTTGTAAGTCACGATGACGCTTATTGAATTCGTTTTCTAATTCAACCCGCTCTTCCTTCACCACTTGTTTGGCTTCATACTTAGCTTGTTTTTTAATATCTTGAGCTTCATTTCTGGCGCTCTTTAAAATATTGTCAGCCTCAGTTTCGATTTGTTTTTTTGCCAAGATCCCTTTAAGAAAAAAACCTAAAGCGGAACCCACAATAATACAAAGGATAGATGCCAAAATAATTTCAACACTCATGAGTTAACTCCTTTACACATATAAATGCATTTATCTGTGATAATATAATCTAATTTAATATCGTGTTTATCCGTCGCAATCTCTGCAACAATTTGTTCTTCAAATGCTAATCCGATAGTAATTCCAGAATAATTCTGAAGATAACGATCATAAAACCCAGCACCACGGCCTAAGCGCTCGCCATTTTTCGCAAAAAGCAATCCAGGAGTCAAAGTAATGTCGAGATTTTCTTTTTCCTCGACCATTAAGGCTTCTGGAATACTTGCTCCCCAATTCATATCTTTGAAATCGGGCAAAGTTACAGAATAAAAACTCATGGTTTTATCTTTATTAGTCTTTGGAAAACAAAATTCATATGCACTATTTTTCATATTTAAATACCAAACAACTTCGTTTTGAATCGGGCAAAACGCACCAATTCCTAACTTTTTAAGCGAGCGGAATTTAGTATTTTTCAGATGAGTTAAGAAATCACTTAAGTTATTTGCTATTTTTTGGCTTTTCTCAAACTGGGTTTCACTTCCCATCTTTGATAAAATTTCTTTCGCAAATTTTCTTTGTTCTAATTTCTTTTCCAAACCAACCTCTACGAACTACGTAGGGTTAGAGTATTGTTGCGGGTGAAGTTTGTTCGATTTTTTTTAGGGCATCAGATACTGAACATTCTAATTTCTCAATGTTATTTCTGTATTCCGATTCTAAAATTATCTTATCTGAAGCAAGCTTAAGGGCGACCAAAACGGCCATATCTGAATCACTTCTTTTGACGCCACTTTTCTTTAGCTGCTCGACTTCTTTCTGAACAAGATCGACCACTTGCTTGGGATCGATACTTCCATCCGCACCAGAGTTAAACTTAACTCTGCATCCTAAAATATTAAACTCTAATCCGTCCTTAAAATTCATCTCATTTAACATTATGCTATAATGAAATTTTCGTCAACGAAATCTCTGAAGTTTACAGGGGTTAGGCGTTTATTCCGACCAGGGCCTTGAGGTAGAGTTCTTGATTAAAGACATTGAGATCCTCGACGGTTTCTCCCACGCCGATATAAGTAATAGGAATCTTAAGCGCGTCCACAATTGACACCGCGTTGCCAGCTTTCGCCGAGCCATCACACTTGGTTAAAATTAGGCCGGTTAGTTCCAGGGCCTCGTTGAATTCTTTGGCCTGTTTAAGAGCATTTTGGCCAGTAATCGCATCAATAACTAGTAGCGTTTCGTGAGGAGCTTGGGCATCGACTTTGGCCATAACACGTTTGGTTTTTTTTAATTCTTCCATAAGGTTTTTGGCAGTATGCAAACGTCCGGCAGTATCGAGCAGACAGTAATCAGCGCCAGCATTCTTCGCCTGAAGAACTGTCTCATAGGCCACGCCACTCGGGTCAGCACCTTCGGCAGCACGAATAAGTTCGACTCCTGCCCGCTCACACCAAACTTGCAACTGTTCAACTGCTGCTGCACGGAAAGTATCACAAGCTCCAACATAAACTTTGGCGCCTTGTCTTTTGAGTTTCGTCGCTAATTTTCCAATAGTGGTGGTCTTACCGGCCCCGTTCACACCAGCGATCATGATAACCTTAAGTCCAGAATTGGGTGTAAACTCGAAAATATTTTTACTTAGCTTATTTTGGACTGGCGACATTTTGCTGTTTAAGAAATTAAAAATAACTAACTTAATGTCTTCTGCTTGATTGGCCTTCAAGTGCTCAATCAATTCAGCAATCAGTATATGACCCATGTCAGTGGTATAAAGTAGCTCTTCAATTTTCTCTAGTGTTGCGCTATCGAGTTTATTTCCACCAATAATTTGACCAAGCTTAGACCAAATTTCATCACGCGAACGTGCCAAGCCTTTGACCAAACGCTCAGACCAATTGTCTGGAACAGGTGCCATTTCCTTTTGAGAAACAGGCAGTGTTTTTTTATTTTTTCGCTTAAGAAAAATAAACACAATAGGAATGATGACAGCAACGGGCAAAAGGTAAACAACTTCGAACGACATATATTAATTATCCTTATAGTAAATTCTTAACATATTCCATACCATTCTTGCGGTCGCTCCCCACAATAAATGCGTTTCGTTGGAATTTTTTTTAGCCACATAACTTCCAGCGAAAATCGGACGATACAACAGCGCACCGCTGGAATATTCTCCCACGCGATAACCCTTAAACCATAAGTCTTCCTGAGATAAATCCTTAAAACTTAAGGTAAAAACATCATCCCATTCACCATTGCTTTCAATTTTCTCTAAGAGTGATCTGATACTCATCTGAGTTTTTGCTACCACTGGCACGATAATCGAATCGGCTGAAGTATATACCGGAGGAACAAGGCCCAAGATTTCTAAATTATCGGCTGAGAAATTGGTCTCTTCCGTAAATTCACGTTTAATAACTTCGATAGGATCATTTTCAGAACTTTTTTTATTTCCACCAAAAAACGCAATTTGCCCTCGGTGAGAAGGCACCAATTCGCTGCGCTTAATAAAACAAATCGAGTCTTCTATCAGTAAAGCCAGCGTGGCCCCTCGCCATTCACGAGTAACATCATCGACCTTAGAAATTTGACGAGAAATTTCTAAGTAATCGCTTGAAAAAAAATCTTGCGGTAGCTCTTTTTTAAGTTTCTTGATATCTATTTGCATGATGCGACTAAAATATCAGTTTCAGCTAATCCAGGCCATAAGAGATTTTTTCTTGAAGGAAGAATTCATCGACGTTTTAACTCCACCAATGGTGGAAAATCCTGGCATGGAAACACATATTCATCCTTTTGAAGTCATGAGTAAAATTCAAGGTAAGGCCCTCAATCGTTATCTCCACACTTCGCCTGAGTTTGCCATGAAGAAATTAATTTCGTTGCAAGATGAAGAACTGGATAAAATTTTTCAAATTTCTTATTGCTTTCGTGATGAACCTTCATCGGAAATACACCGTAATCAATTTTTGATGCTGGAATGGTATCGAAAAAATGCTCGTTATGAAAAAATTATGGATGATTGCGAAGCTCTCATTACTTGGTGCTTAAAAGATTTGCAAAAAAAATCTTTGCCGGTGAAATTTCAAAAATTAAATTTTACTAAACTGACGGTGCAAGAACTTTTCCAAAAAACTATCCAAATTGATA
>JAEUWD010000023.1 GCA_016786485.1 Bacteriovoracaceae bacterium
CGCCCAACCTTACTTTCGACTTTTTAACCCAGAACTACAAACCAAAAAATTTGATCCTGAGCAAGAATTTATCAAAAAATTCATTCCCGAGCTTGCAACAAAGAAATACCCAGCACCTATTGTCGACTATAAGGTACAAAGACAAAGGGCGTTAGAAATGTATAAGATGGCCCAAAACAATATTTCCATGTTGTCTTAATTTCTAAAATCACAGAAAATATTGTTTAGCTCCGGATATTATTTCCAGCATGCCGACTAACAAGGAAGTTAATGGCAGGTAAAACACGTTACCTCTACATCATTACCCACGATTATGTACAAATGGTGGACAGCATTCTTGATCTCTACGGAGGTCATCCGAAAGTTATTGCCCAAAAATATGATAGCTATATGAGTGCGGCGATTGATATTGAACTTTATGGTTCAGGTCTCATTATCTACGCCATCACCGATATGGAGCATTTGAAAAATATTGTTTCATTCACGGAAGGCATCAAGAAATTCATCAAGGGTCGCAAAGTCAGAATTATTGTTCTGCACTCAGTTGATCACCCGAAGCTAAAAAAACTTCTACGCAAAATTGGTTGTGCGGAAATTTTTAAAACTACGGTTTCACTGAAATTCTTACAAAAGTTACTTGAAAAATATCTTGGAAAAGTCGAAGGCAAAGAGGAAGAAGAAGTCCTCTACACTCCTGGCAAAGATGGTAACAAAGATGATCAAAATGACGTCCAGGTTATCAGTGGCCCTGCTTCAAGTTTAGATATTTCAGATGAAATGCCAGAAGCCGATGATGAAATCGAAATTGATTCTGGGTTAGATGAAGCAGAAGAAATCGAAGTCAAAGCTGCAAATCCACTGGCCGCTAAAATTAAACGTTCACAAATTAAAAATAAAATCCAAGGCCAGAAACCAAAAGCTTTGGATATGAGTATTCCTGTTGAGAAGTTGGATGAAGAACAAAAGAAAATTCGTTCTTACTTCCAAGAAATCTGTCCGACTGACAATGTGAACGATGCGGGTGGGAAAGAAAATTCTTTTGGTAACGTAGATGACACCAAAAAGAAGAGCTCTTTCATGCAAGAGTCTTCTGATGCTAATAGCACTATTACCGTTTGGACGCGTGGTCGTGAGATTCTGGTTCAGGCCAAATTGCGCGAAGTCGATACTGATAACAATATCTACGCGGTGGCGTTTGCGGGTGATGCTGAAACCAAAAAGCTAATTGATAAAATTAATGCCAAATCACTCGATGTCCTTTTCATTAAACTAGATATTTCACGCGGTTCCATCTTCTTTGATATCCGAAATCCTGAGTTAGAAAAAGGGCGCAAAGAAATTAACGTCACTATCCCAGAAAGAATGTGGCGAGTTGATCGTCGTAGCTTCCACCGTCTGGAGTTCCCGAAAAAAGTGGAAAACAATGTGGCTATTCGCGTGGAAGGTTTCCGCGATGGTGAGGAAATTCAGCGTCGAATTTTAAATATCGGTGCGGGTGGCGCGAGTTTGGCCATTTTCCCGAATGAAGCCGCTTCCTTTAAAGTTGGAACATTCATCGAAAACTTCAATTTTAGTATTAAAGGCCAAGAGCTTGATTGTTGCGCTAAGGTCGTCTGGGTTGAGCAATTCCAAGGAGATAACTTCGTTTCAATTGGTATCAACTTTTTAGGCCTTGAAGCCGATTTTATCGAAACGATTAACCTCTTTATCCTGGAAGAAACCTTTGAATTCTGGGAAAAGTACTACGCTTAAGCCCTTATTTCCCTAAAATTTTTACACACTGTGTTGCGATGAATCCAAAAGGGGCGTACAATAATGCCCTATGTTAAGAAAAATTTTGTTCCTATTAATGTTAATCACTCTTCAGTCTGTCGCCCATGCTGTGTCAGGTGATATTAAATGCCGAGTGAATCAGATTCAAGCTGCTAAAGGTGTTTATTGTGAAGAAAAATACACTTTCCCAGCTATCTGCATAACTCTTGAGTGTTTGAGCAAGTCTAAATTCGTGTGTAGAGGCAACGGTCCAGAATTTAAAGTAAAATTTTTCTATCGATATCGCCAAGCTAAAGATCAATTTAATCAGTATTCGATCAAACCAGAGTTCGAACTAAAAAAGACTCAGTTTAAGCCTGCAGAAGCGGCCGTCGAACTTAAATCTTGCGACTAAGAATTTTCCTCAATCAAATTTCCTGACAAACACTCCTAAAGCGGATAAAATTTAAGCATATCCCATTCAAGGAGTTTTCATGTCGACCGTTAATAAGTCTATAATGGCGTATTTCACAACGTCTGTCGGTAAAAAACAAATCATGGCGCTAACCGGTTTGGCCCTCAGTGGTTTTTTACTTACACATCTTTTAGGAAATTTTTTAATCCTAGTTGGTGCTGATGCATTCAATATGTATGCTCACACCCTGACTTCGAATAAATTAATTTACGTCGCTGAAGCAGGCCTGGCGTTAATTTTTCTGACCCACTTAGGTCTCGCTTTTAATCTGACGGTGGAAAATAAAAAAGCTCGTCCTCAGAGTTACTACACTAAAGTTCGTACAGGCCGTGGTGCTACGCTTGCTTCGGTTTCGATGATTTATACTGGCTTAGTCATTCTAGGTTTTCTAGTTTCACACTTAATGCATTTTAAATTTGGCCCCGTTTATTACGTTGAAATGAATGGCACTCAGGTACGTGACATCTATCGTGTTGTTATCGATTACTTCGCTGATCCACTACAAGCTGGTTGGTACGTATTAGCGATGATCACGATGGCGTTTCACTTGGGTCACGGTTTTCAATCAACTTTCCAGTCATTTGGTTTTAATCATAATAAATATTCTCCCCTCATTAAAAAATTAGGCATTACTTATGCGATACTAGTTTCAGCTGGTTTCGCAGGTCTAAGTGTTTGGGGATATTTACAGAGTAGCAATTAAGGAGATCACATATGAGCACTAGTTCAAAACTAGATTCAAAAATTCCAGAAGGCCCAGTCCAAGAGAAATGGGATAATGCCCGTTTCAAATACAAACTGGTCAACCCTGCTAACCGTAGAAAGTATACCGTTATCGTGGTTGGTACAGGTTTAGCTGGTGGCGCTGCTGCGGCAACTTTAGCAGAACTTGGTTACAACGTTTTAAGTTTTTGTATTCAAGATTCTCCACGTCGAGCTCACTCGATTGCGGCCCAAGGTGGTATCAACGCTGCTAAAAATTATCCCAACGATGGTGACTCGATTTACCGACTTTTTTACGATACGGTAAAAGGTGGAGACTTCCGCGCTCGTGAAGCTAACGTTTATCGTTTGGCACAAGTTTCAAATAATATTATTGATCAATGTGTGGCCCAAGGTGTTCCGTTTGCGCGTGAATACGGCGGCTACTTAGATAATCGTTCATTCGGTGGTTCACAAGTTTCACGTACCTTCTACGCTCGTGGACAAACTGGTCAGCAGTTACTTCTTGGTGCTTATTCAGCGATGATGAGACAAGTGGGTAAAGGCAAAATTAAAATGTTCACTCGTCGTGAGATGTGTGAATTGGTTCTGGTTAACGGCAAAGCGCGAGGGATCGTTGTTCGTAATTTAGTCAACGGCGAACTCGAAAAATATTCAGCAGACGCAGTCGTTTTAGCGAGCGGTGGTTATGGTAACGTTTTCTTCTTATCAACCAACGCTATGACAAGTAACTGTACCGCGGCTTGGAAAGCGTACAAAAAAGGTGCGTTCTTCGGTAACCCTTGTTACACCCAAATTCACCCAACTTGTATTCCTGTTCACGGTGCTAACCAATCAAAATTAACTTTAATGAGTGAATCACTTCGTAACGATGGTCGCGTGTGGGCACCAAAAGCTAAAGGCGATAAACGTCCCGCGAACGAAATTCCGGAAGAGGAACGCGATTATTATTTAGAGCGCGTTTACCCGTCATTCGGTAACCTCGCTCCTCGCGATGTTTCGAGTCGTCAGGCGAAGTTCCGCGTGGATGAAGGACGCGGTGTTGGCGCTACTGGTTTTGCGGTTAACCTGGATTTCCGTGATGCGATTAAGCGTGATGGAAAAAATGTGATTGAAGAAAAATACGGTAACTTGTTTGAAATGTATGAACGAATTACTGGCGAAGATCCGTATAAAGTACCAATGAGAATTTATCCAGCGGTTCACTACACCATGGGTGGATTGTGGGTTGATTACAATCTACAAAGTACGATTGAAGGTTTGTTCGTTTTAGGTGAAGCCAACTTCTCTGATCATGGTGCAAACCGCTTAGGTGCTTCGGCCCTGATGCAAGGTCTAGCTGATGGTTACTTTATTGCTCCATACACAATCAGCAATTATCTTGCGAGTACGAAGCTTGAGAAAGTCGACACAGAAAACCCAGCTTTCAAAGAAGCTTTGAGTGCCACTCAAAAACAAACTGACAAATTATTATCGATTAAAGGAACACGTACCGTTGATCAATTTCATAAAGCGCTCGGACACATTATGTGGGAATACGTTGGTATGTCACGTAATGAAGCGGGCCTAAAGAAAGCTATCAAGGAAATCCAGCAACTACGTAAAGAGTTCTGGAATGACGTGAATGTTCCGGGAGATCCAAATCTGGTCAACACTGAGCTTGAGAAAGCGAATCGTGTAGCAGATTTCATGGAGCTAGGAGAATTAATGGCACGTGATGCACTGGAAAGAGAAGAGTCTTGCGGTGGCCACTTCAGAGAAGAACATCAAACAGATGATAACGAAGCAAAACGTGATGATAATAAATTCTGTCACGTCGCTGCTTGGGAATACACTGGCGATAATAAAGAGCCTACTCGTCACGTGGAAGAATTAAAGTTTGAAAATGTTCACCTTGCTCAACGAAGTTATAAATAAGAGGTTGATATGAATGATAAATTGATGACATTAAATTTAAAAATCTGGCGCCAAAAATCAGCAAAACATAAAGGCCGTATGCAGGACTACAAACTCTCTGGTGTTTCACCAGATATGTCGTTTCTGGAAATGGTGGATTTATTAAATGAACAACTGGTTCGCCAGGGTGATGATCCCGTGGCCTTTGATCATGATTGCCGTGAAGGTATTTGCGGTATGTGCTCAATGATGATTAACGGTGAAGCTCACGGCCCTTCAGCGCTAACCACCACTTGCCAGCTCCACATGAGACACTTTCATGATGGCGACAGTATTGTGATTGAACCTTTCCGTGCCAAAGCTTTCCCAGTTATTAAAGATTTAATGGTCGATCGTTCGGCCTTCGATAAAGTTATTCAGGCCGGCGGTTTCGTTTCAGTTAACACGGGAAATCCACAGGACGCGAATAATATTCCTATCTCAAAAGAGAACGCAGACTTAGCGATGGATGCAGCAGCTTGTATTGGCTGTGGTGCTTGTGTTGCGAGCTGTCCAAATGCTTCAGCGATGCTATTCGTTTCAGCTAAGATTTCTCAGCTTGCCCTACTTCCACAAGGTCAAGTTGAAGCCAAAGCTCGTGCTGAATCAATGGTGCAAAAAATGGATGAAGTGGGCTTTGGAAACTGTAGTAATCACGCTGAGTGTGAAGCTTCATGTCCAAAGGGCATCGACTTATCAAATATTGCGCGCATGAATCGTGAGTATTTTAAGGCAAAGTTCAGCTAATTTAGGGCCTAAGCTTTAAATCACATTCTTTTTTAGAATAAACGGATAATAAGTCCTTACTGTCTTGCATTTTTATAAAAGCTGAAAAATTTCTTACTCGTTGCTCATCATTAAAGATAACGGGAAGATAATTTTCAATGGCCGCCGCAAGAATAATTTTGTCATGAGTTGTTTCGGCTTCTTGTAATAATTCGTAAAACATCTGATGCAACTCAGGAGCATCTTTTTTATCGACAATGTTAAAAAACATCGTAAACAACTCCACCTGGTGATAGTCATAAATGAAAAAATTTTTTAACTTGGGAAAGATCTTTTTAAATGTCGGAAAATGCTGAGGCATCATCACATAAAGATCTTTAACGATATCTTCGCCATATTGTCTGATGTACTGAAGTCCATTTTGATTATCTGTCATCGATAAAATTTGCGAAATATAAATTTCAAATTCTTCCGGATAGGCCTTAAAAAAAGTTCGAAATTCAGGAAATGCTTTGCGAGCATTTTCTCCTTTGAGTTTTGGTACCATTTTTTTTATAAATTTTTTGTTTTCTACTTTTTCGACTTCACCATTAAAAATTTTTCTTCCCCACATTGAATATAATTCCCATGGGTAATCATTCATTGGCGCCTCAAGCACCTGCCAAAAAAGTGTTGAGTTTTGTTTATATAAATCTGGCAAATAAGTATCAACCAAATGGACATAGTAAGCTCGTGCTTTCATGGCATCAAAGCGTTCAAGAATCATCTCATCCATTTGAAAAAGTTGCTTAAACCATTCAGCGAATTCGGGGCGGTCAGTAAAATGCCGCATATATCCTCGTATCCCTAGAGCTGGATGTTCATCAAAAACTTCCAAACTTTTTTGATAGAAAGAAAAGAAGTCATTAACCCCATCAGTGTAGGGATTGAAGATATTAAGCTGGGTTTGGGCCCTAGCATTCAGCATGGTCAGCAACAAAAGACCCAAAATAAAATTTATTGAACATCTAAACATGGTGCATTATTTATCATCCTGAAAAGGATTTTTAGCAATCTCATTCCAAACTATCTATAATACTTTCATGTTACTTTACTCCTCTACGATTCAGGCATTTCTCACTCGGGCGCAAGGCTGGATGGAGGATATTTTAGAGCGCGAAATGGGCGTCCCATTTAAGCGCAGCCGCTTCCTTTATCGCCAGTACTACTATCCCGTTCACCTCGTCGTTTTCGAACGTCCAGGGGAACTGGGTTACTTTAATCACCACCATTTTCAAATCGGTTTGCACCGCCAGCTGATGTACTCGGCCAAGGAAGTCGTCATTAAAAATATTCTGCGCCATGAACTCGCCCACCTGTTTTGTTTTATTGAATATGGCGCTACCGTGCCTATGCATGGAATGGAATTTCGAGCGATGTGTGCACGTTTTGGCTGGGATGAATCGGTGTGGGCGGCGAAAGCTGAAGTTTCACATGAAAACGAAAAGTTTGAAGGTGACCTCGCTTCAGAAAAAGTTATTTCGAAAATTCAAAAACTTTTAAGTTTGGCCAGCAGCTCAAATCAACATGAAGCTGAACTAGCAACGTTGAAAGCTAATCAACTACTTCTGAAACATCACCTGGAAGAAGCGGTCATTGCGGATGAAGAAATTTATTATGTTCGCAAAATTTACGAGCAGACACGCGCTTGCGGCAAGATGAAATGCCTCAGCGAAATCCTTACTCATTTTTATCTCCATCCCGTTTTAAATTACGGTAAAGGCTCGGTCTTTCTGGAAATTACCGGGAAGAAAGTGCAAGTGGAATTGGGACAATACGTCTGCGACTTCCTCAATCACGAATTAGATTTCATGTGGGAAGAAGCAAAGAAAAATAATCCTGAATTAAGAGGGGCTTCGGCGCGAAATTCTTTTTTTCGAGGTGTGGCCCGCGGCTATAAACTAAAAGCTTCGCAAGTGGTCCAACAATTTTCGGACCCAGAACAAAAGCAATTGATGGTGATTGAAAACGAACTCAAAAAACAAGTGCAAATGATTTATCATTCTCTCAGCTCTTCACGCTCCTCTGGAAAGTTCAATGCTAGCGCTCATAATACCGGTGAAAAAATGGGAAGAAATCTTAATATTCGTAAGGGCGTAGGAAGTAGCAGTAGTTTATTTTTCCTCACCTGAGGTTTTCTCGAAAATCTTGATATCCTCTAAGTGTTTGGCGTATTTTTTAACTTTAGCGTTGTACTGAGGCGTTGCTGTTCCCGCATTAATCTGCCCCACTTCACCATTGTAGAGATAATAAATAAGTTCCGGTGCCTTATCTTCATCCAGTAAAGGGTGACGAGCGTGGCGGTCACGTAAGATTTTAAGTTTGCTCTTCAGGGCCGCAATCGTTGCTATCGCTGCATGACGAGGAATGGTGAGATTATGATCATTAATCTCAGGATATTTATTATTTAAGAAGTCACTGCGAACACGTTTGATTTGAGTTGGACCTTCGCTAGCGTCGACATCGTCATCGGTACCAAATAAAAAGTTTTTACTCATTTTAATAAATTCGATACTACCACTTACCGCCCTATCGGCTTTTTCTGGAGGTACGTACATATGCATTTGCATCGCTGTACTAAAAATGAAGCCTTGGAAAAAATTTTCCTTCAAATCATAACGGATGTTCTCACCGAATTCAGATTCTGCTCCTAAAATGGCGTAAGCTGCCTTAACTAAAATATTATAATCTTCATTTGTGATACGAAGATTTTTCATAATGTCAGCTTTTTCCGTTTCAAGCGTTTCTAAGAATTTTTTTACCAGCTCGAGTTTCGCCACTTCTTCGTTCTTTGTGAAAATCTGAATCTCTTTGGCATCTTCTGGCATATACGGCTTACGACTGAAATAAAAATCACGATTATTGGCGTTTGCAACATCGGTTGGAACCATACTCAGTTGCTGACCTTCGATTCTAAATTTGGCCTGATCACTTTCAGGCATAATCAGAACGTGACAACCTGGCCCTATATAGTCGCGGAATTTTTGGAAATCCTGACGAGTTAAATTCACGCAACCATCGGTCGTGCGATTATCTTTGACACTCTTGTTATTGAAAAGAATATTTCGGCGCTCAAGACCATCAGGAACTTGGTGAATGGCCGTCACTGCTTCATAATTCTTTTTACCATCAAAAGCTTGGTCTTCCACAAAAAGCGTTAAAATATTCCCTTTGAAAATTTGGTAATAATCATCATCACTCACATCTTTCAACTTATTCATCCAATAAATACCAGCGCCGGTTTTTTTATTCGTCACTTTTTTGGTTTCAGATTTTTCTCGCCATAATGTTCGTTCATCGCCCGCTTCTTTACCTAAAAGAACTTCTGAATGCCATAGTAAGGCCCCGTTGTTTTTGAAAACTTCCAGTTGATTGGTTTTTTTATCGATAACGACGTAATGTTCGCACGGATTCTTATGTGGAAATTGACTATAATATTTTTTAATAACTTCCTTATCACCTGATGGACCCTTGGACATATTTAATTCATCACCGATTTCCACATAGTTTTCATCCAGTGGTTTTACTTCACTCGTTTTTTGTGCGGTATAAGTTTCGTACTTTTCATTTTTATAAATAAAAGTCTTCTGATCATTTTTCATCGCGTAGTAACGATTTTTCACATATTCGGAATCAAACTGATTCATGTTCACATTTAACGTCTGATCCAAACGGCCCAGCTCCGACAACATACCTGAAACACCAATTGGCCTTAAACTTTTTAAAACAAAAACTTGACCATTCACTTCTTCCACCATCTTGCCATCGATTTGTGCTTTAGCTAAAAGCACTTTGCTTGAAAGATCCAACTTCTCAACAAAATCTTTATTTTCCTTAAGATAATTTCCAATCGTCACTGGCACACCAGAGAAGAATTTTAGTTCCGCAGTTTTTGGGTCGATGTAACTTTTTTCACGTTCTGCTGCTGCCGCATTGATCGTCGCGACTTCTGCTTGTGAAAATTTGCTCACCATCGCATAATAGCTTTTATCATCCGCCGTCACTGGTTTTTTTGAAACTGCCTGTAAGATTCCCGCTTTATCTGGCGACAGTCTTTCAAGCGTCACAGAAGAATAAGGTACGTTATTAAAAATAAAACTGGCCGGGCGTTTATCAGGTGGCATCAAACATAGCTCAAAGAGAATCTCAACGTAATTACTGTTTTCACTTTGGAATTCTTCTTCCCATTTATTTTCTTTGATACAACGATGCACGACCACGCTACACGGACCAGTACGACAACTCATTCGGGGAAAGTCATTGGCAAGTACTGGTAAGACGTATTTCTTGCCTTGATACATAAAAGTATCAGCCTTACGATCAATAGCAGCTGCGATTTCAATCAGCAATTCTGGCTCCGCTCGTAAACTATGGCGGGTAAAAAAGTACGGGTACTTACCTAAAACTTTTGTAATCAAAGTATTATAATAATCTTCTGATAGTTCTTCCGTACACTTCGATTCTTCTGTGCATTTTTCTTCGACGATTTTCGGCAGTGACTTTTCTTGTTTAGCCCTGACCGGCGGTGGTATTTGATGTTCTAAATCTTTTTTCAGATCTTTTACGACACCAACGTGTAACCAAAAATCGTTAAAACGTAAATTTTCGGTTTGGACTTTTTCATCCAGATCTTTTACAAACTTCATAAAGTTTTTATCGACCAGGTCATGGAAAGCCACCGCTCCACATTGTTGCATGTACTCTTCACAGTTTGAGCTAAAATCAATTTGCGCAAGAATAGCATCCATTTGCTTTTGAACTTTTTCGATTTCGTACTTCATGCCTTTCTTGAGTGATGTAATATTGGCGTTGGCCTTAACTGATGAGTTAATGATTTTGGTAAAATTCATCACACTGCTATCACCGCTGGTAGTAAAAGCGTGACGGTATTTTCCATTTTTCATTTGAGTTTCCTGCTGAGCAAGAATCGAAAGCAAATTAAGATCCGCCATTCCTAAAGCAAAATCTTCTTTCATGTTCGGATCTTTAATGCGTGCTTGTTCATTCAAGATATCTGTCACGTATGGCATGATCGCTGCGAGTGCCGTGCGTGAGAGTTCATTTTCTTCAAAAAGCTTCTTGGCCTTCAGAAAGTTTTCATCTTTTTCATTTTTCACTTCTTGCAAAAGTTTTTTGATGGTGTTTTGAAGCGCAAAGTTTTCACTACTCGCTTCGAACATCACGCTCGCGTAGGCCAAGCGATGTAAAGTAAGCTTACCTTGTAACTCTAAATATTTTTGAACTTGTTCAGGTGGAAGCTCGGATAAAGTTTTGAGAATATCGCTTTCACAATCTTCAAGCACAGCTGCACGCGCAGAAATTTCTCCGAAAAAAAGTGTAAAAATGAATAGCAACAACCAACGATAACTCATCAGTTATTTATCGGAATTCTTTGAGATTTCATGATTACCTGAGCGCAACGCTCAGAACAGATTAGACTTGTTTTTTATCAGGACCAAATAACCACTTATGTTGCTGACCAATAACTCGGAAATACGCCCCTTGAGTCTGATTCATTTCAACCACTTGCTGGAATCTCTCGAGAGGAAGCGGCTCATTTGGCTCGTAACATGGAGTTAGGCACCATGGGAAATCCATCGAAACTTTCTCTGCCACCGCTTCGTAAGCGCGAACAGTAGCATGGAAATCAGCTTGGTCTGCGATCACGGCCTTAAGCTGAAATTTTCCCGGAAACTTCTGGGCCAACTTAACAATCAAATCGGTTGAAGTTTTCACACCAGTCGAAGGCGTTTTAAAATCAAAA
The DNA here is from genome assembly GCA_016786485.1 of Bacteriovoracaceae bacterium. GTDB lineage: Bacteria > Bdellovibrionota > Bacteriovoracia > Bacteriovoracales > Bacteriovoracaceae > JAEUWD01. The sequence continues at coordinate 11,415 of JAEUWD010000023.1, forward strand.
TTTACGTAATCAATCAGATCAAAAAGTTCATCCACAATTCGTGTTCCTGCTGCTTCTAGTGACACATAATAACCTTCGCGTTTCAATCGCAAAGCGACTTCCATCACCCCTGGAAGAATTTTTGGATGCAGTGGATCTCCACCAGTAATTGAAACTCGTTTGACTTTTCCAGCAGCATGAATTTGCGCCATCACCATCTCGATAGGACGAGCTGATGAGTCTTGAAATTCCCAAGTGTCTTTCGAGTCGCAGTTCACGCAACCGATATTACAACCTTGAAAACGCACAAAGATTTGGGGCGTTCCTAAATGAACTCCTTCACCTTCTGTGGCCAAATAAATCGAGTTAATAAAACACTGTGTCGACATAGGAGGGGTACTTTAGCTCTTTCGCCTTGCGTTGTCAAAGGCATATTTCTTGTATTTTCAATAGCTTATGTGGTAAAAATAGAAATGTGAGTAACTTTTTAACACCCCCGTGTATTTATCACAATCGGGTATTAAAAAACTAGGGCCGCAACTAGAATATTAAGGTTCATTGAAAAAAGGCTGTTTATGAAAAAATTAAACTTACTCGTTTTCCTTATTACTCTTTCAGCATGCGTGGAACAAGCGCCGGGTGATCGTCCTGATATTCAAAATCAAGCTGTCGAGAATTCTACCACCATTTCCACTCTCCAACGCTCACAAGCTTTTCGTACGTCTGGTAAAAAACAATATTTTGAATCAGAACTTGCAGTTCTTGCTCGTGGCGATAAGCCGCTAACTGATTTTCATTATTTTAATTTGCCTACGATTGCTAATCATAATGAAGGAAGTAAAAACATTCCCGTTGGCCCCGACAGTATTGATTGCGATGGTGATGATGTTGATGCCGACACACTAGATGAATTTCGAAATTATTGCCGTAGTCGTTTGGCAACTAAGAAGCGCACTTGGTTTGGTAGTGAAAATGGAACCGCTGGTGAAGGTGACTGGAGAATGGTCGCTAAAATTATTAGCGCAGGAAAAGGTTATGAAGTTTGGGAAGATCTTTCTACCGGTTTAATTTGGAGTGATATTGTCACTGAAGAAACGTGGTGCAAGGCCAGTGGAAATCGTGATGCCGCTTGCTCCCCTGCTGATTTAGCCACACTTCCATGTTTTGGTTCAGCTGATGTTCAAGTGGAAATGGGAAAAGGGAACTTAAATAAGATTGCAAAAGTGATTGATTGGAGACTTCCTACACGTAATGAATATTTACAAGCGGATCTTAACGGTATCCGAAATGTTATTCCGGCTTTTCGCCGCAGTTTAACTGCTCCAGCTTCAACCACCAATCCCGTTTTAGTTTGGACGGCAACCACTGATTCACAAGATAATACTAAGGCCTGGTTATACGATGGTCGCTATGGAGTGCTCTCATCTGAAACAATGACAGAAGAAAGATCTGTCATTTGTGTTGGACGAGTTCTTATCCCGTAATGAATATTGAAGAACGTTATCAATCGATTGTGACTCGCTTGAATCGAAATGAAAGAGTCTTAGATAAACTAAGCGCTGATGAAATCAATTGGCTCACGCAAGAATTAACACTCAAACAAAATCAAAATGCTGAACTGAAAAAAATTCTTTGTATCATTGAGAACACCTCGACCCTTTCTGCCACTTTTGAACCTTACTTGATCAACTTATTTAAGAAACCAAATCTGGATAAAGAAATTTTGATTTATGTTCTAAACGCTGCTCGTAAACATAGCATTGCTTATCGTGTGAAAGTCGGTGAACGTGTTTCAGCGGATTTTCTATTGGCACTCAAAGACCTGCTTCACCATCCCGATGCTGAAGTTATGGAATGGATTTTAAGAGTGATTGATGAATGTGGGCCACAAGGTGTCTTTTTCTACAAAGAAATTAACAATATCAAGCCACGTTTTTTTTGGATATTTGATCGACACCGCAGAAATATTGTACAATTGATTGATATGTTCCATAAAAAATGGGCAAAAAATGAGCAGAGATAAATTAAAATTAGTTACTTCTCCAAACGATCGATTCGAACAAATCAAAAACGAAAAGAATTACGTCGGACAACCTGCTTATGATCTTATTGGTGCCACCGTCGAACAACTACAAATCAAACCAGATGAGTCGATGCGACCGGCTGCTTTTAGAGCAGACCCCTCCAATCCGATGCATTTCTGGGCCCATCCGTTAACGATTGAGGCCATGAAAAAAGATATTTTCCTATTGGGCGAGAACCCGGAAAATCACGCCCAAAATTATGAATGTGTTCAATGTCATGAACAGCTCGACCGTCAGTTTTGGGTCAAGTGCCCATATTGCGGAACGCGTTTTAAACTTTGACGTTCGATGCCAAAAAGTCCAAAATAATCATATGCTTAGCTTTGAACTGTACCACTCGCTGGATCAGGTTGATTTAGATATTTTGTTCGCTTTAGAAGATTTTTTAAAAGAAAAAATACCATCTTTATCCTGGCTCCAAGATTATGAAAAACGTAATAAATCGCGTGGTCATTTTGATTATTATCTCTTTTTCACACACCAACAAAATACGCCGGTTGGTTTCGCCTGTATTTTTTTAGAAACACAAACGCGACCACTACTCAAACAAAAAGCTTTTGAATTTTTTAATCTGGAAGTTCCGGAAAAATATATTGTTTACTGGAAAATTCCATCAATCACTCCTATTCCTTATTTTTTTCATCCACATCATGAACAAAAAGGAAAAGAGAGTTTACAAATTTTGTTCGAACGATACGCTGAACGTGAAGATGTAGAGGGACAAATTTTTTTAGCACAGAAGAATTTCTCATTTAAGCATACCAATCCTTCGGCCTTCAAAGTTTCTGAGCATGTGGATTATCATTTAAAGTATGTTGAAACTTATCACGAATATTTGGCCAGCCTTGAGTTACGCACTCAGAGTCTAATCAAGCGCACATGGGCCAATCTCCAGAAACGTAAAATTACGCTCGGTGAATATCCTCATTTCTGTGAGAGTTCACATTTTAAAAAGCCACGCATTCAAGAATTACTACAACAACCAGAAAATGAAATTCTGCAAACTTGGTTGAAGTCCAATGGTATGACACTCACTTTCGAATTCGAAGGTGAAGTTCTGGGACTTATCTTTCTGAACTACGGTAAGAATACTGTTTTTATGAATTACATTCATATCGAAACGCTCCAAGCAATTGAAGATTATATGTACATTCAATATGCACTGATTAAGTTTTATGAACTTCCGCAATTTAATAAAATTCATTTCTTCCCAGGTCAACAAATCAAAGACGTACACCCAGATTTTATTAACTCGATGGCCCTGACAACACTAACCTCACAATTAGTTTCAACTCACACGCCGTCGGCCAATACTGAACATGAATTCGAACAACTTTAATTTCGCGGATATTTTAAAAGTCACTGAAGATTTTTATGCAAAGGCGACCACTGATTTTCTGATTGGTTATCATTTTCGTAACATTACTGATTTTAAAACTCACATCCCTCGTATTGCGCACTTCTGGGAATTGCAACTGACTGGCACCATCAGTAAACCAGATGAATTACCCTATCGCCTGATGGGCGTACATTTCGCACTTAAAATTAAAAAAGGTGAACTCGGTCGTTGGGTTTTATTATTTAAAGAAGTTTTGGAATCTCACCGCAAGTTAAATCCAGAGAAAAAAAATGTTTTTGATTTGTGGGAAACAAAGATTAATTTTTTTCAGGCGAAGTTTCTGCAGCACCCGCATCTATTTCACCAGGACGCTTAGCATTTAGATATCTCTTGAAGAATCGTTCGAGCACAGGCTCACCGCTCACATCATCGAATAACCAATTCTTGAGATAATATCCGTTCACTCTAGTGGCCTCAGCTAAGGCTTGCTCATCTGTTTCAAACTCAACGAAAGTAGCATCTAAGCCAAGAATACGACCTTGATAACCACGCAAACAACCTGGACCGTAATCAGTGCATTTCACCCCGCTATTCATATCGCGTGGTAAAACTTCTTCTGCCGTGTTGTCACCTTTGTATATCATTAACATGATATCGACTTTCGTTAACTTTGGTTCCTCTTTCGAGCAGGAACAACTAGCAACCGTAACTAAAACCACCAAGAGTGAAAGGATTTTTTTCATTAAAAATGCACTCTTAAATTAACACCATAAATTCTGGCCAATTCAACTCCGAATTCATCTTTATCTTCGTGAGGAATTTTGATGTTACCTTCAATATCTAAAATCCAAACTTGCAGTCTTGGAGTCAAAGTTATGTATTGTGGGTCATACATACCAGCAGCTGCGAAGTGCAGATTCTTCCAACCGAAAATAAACTTAGCACCGCCGTAGTAACCATCACTTAAATCGTACTGTTCACGTTTATGAACACCCGCAAATGGAATAACGTCAAACAAGAAAACATCATGAAAGGTTCTTTCCGCGTGTAAACGATAAACGGGACTATTACCCATGAATAAATCACGTGCACCAACCGCATCATTATCTGATTTATCTTTAATTGTGGTTAATCTTAGTTCTGAAACACCTGCAAAAATACGTGTTGTACCATCATTAAAGCCCAATGAAATATCGGCATTTCCAGTTAAAGTCTCAGTAAGTTCTGGTTGCATTTCTATTTCAACTGAACCGCCCGCAGCATCTGTCGCGTTAAGTAGTTGAAGAGCATCGTAACGAAGCATTCCGTAGAAAAATGTATCGAGCGTCCATTTTTGATCATACTTGAAATCAAGGTTAAGACCGGCCCTTGCCGTCGCTTGAACATACATTTCCATATAGTCATCACCAATACCAAGAGCTGCAGTACCACCGCAATATTCTGCTGGGATATTATACAAAGCACAAAGATCGACCGCAGATCCTGTTTCAGAAACGGTAGTTAAATTACCTGCGGAAACTTCAAGACGAAGTGAAGGAAGTACATCTGTATTAAACATGTTCCATCCTGGTAACCAAACACCAACACCGACATCAGCTTTCAAAAACTGTTCTGTGTTCATATATTCTGTCGCCAATGCGATTAAGGCCGCATCGTCATCAGCATCAAGTGCATCACCAACGTCACTGACAAAATCTGGAAAGTCTGCACTAGCCGCACCGTCGATATTAATGCGAACGATATCTCTTTCATACGGACGCATAATATCGTCAGTATCAAAACGATCATTCATTAACCAATAACGATTCACACTTCTGGAATCGGTTTGAGCGAACGCGCTCATTGAAAATAGAAACATAAGTAAAATGTAAAATTTCATGAATATCCCCCTCTCATTTCTAGATAACGATCCATTCTAATCCAAACTTCTTCAATGAGACTAATGCTTTTTTTTGTGCCTACGGTAATGATAGGGATTCATAAGACCTGACGTCTTCCACATTCCTAATTTTTGTAAGCGACTCAGATGAAACGCTCTGAGGTATCTGATTTTTTCACTCATCCATTCAAAGCGAGATGAAGGATAAATAATCGCGTGTCCAGCTGCCACCATGGCCAAATTGATGTCATTATCCTGTGCCCAAATTCGGACTAATCCACGTCGATAAATGTCTCGGCCTTTGACCAAAACCTTGACCTCTCGCCCACCTATCAAATGCTCGAGATAAGCTCTCGCATTGATCCCTACCGCGACTTCGCCTTTAAGATCACGCTGAGTCAGCTCTGGAGCATCAATGTAGAGCAGCCGGGCCTTAAGCTTGCCCTGGGCATTTTGCAAGATAACCGAGTCCCCATCCAAGACTTTCAACACCTTAAAGTGGGCCTTTTGCTCGATAGGACTGATAAAAAGCGCTAAAAAGAGCCCGGAACCTAAAAAGATTACTTTTCTAACCATGAAGCTTTTCACCCTTGTTGCTTTGTGTTAAGTTGCAAAAACAAAGACAGACTTTAGGTGGCCAAGTAGTGAAAATTCAAGAAGAAGCTAAAAAGCATTTTAAATTTAATCTTATCCATGAGGATAAAAAGACCGGCGCACGCGCAGGTGAAATTATCACTCCTCACGGTACGATTCCAACCCCGGTTTTCATGCCAGTCGGAACTCACGCGACCGTGAAAGCGCTACAACCTAAAATGCTCGAAGACATGGATACCAAAATTATTCTCTCGAATACTTATCACCTGCATCTTTCACCTGGTTCTGATTTGATAAAAAAAGCCGGTGGTCTTCATAAATATATGGCTTGGCCTCGTCCGATTTTAACGGACTCAGGCGGCTTCCAAGTTTTCTCGCTCCAAGGAAAAAGTATTAAGGAAGAAGGTGCTGAGTTTAAGGATCAGGAAGGAAAAAAAGTTTTACTCTCACCTGAAACCAGTCTTGAGATTCAGCAAAACCTAGGCTCAGACATCATGATGGCCTTTGACGAGTGTATTCCTTATCCCGCCAATGAAAAATATGTAAAGACTTCGATTGATAGAACACACCGTTGGCTCGGTCGTTGTGTGGAAGCTTGGAAAAATCCACAGCAAGCGCTGTTTGGAATTATTCAAGGTGGGATTTATGAGCAGTATCGTAAAGAATGTGTGGAAGCGGTGACTTCATTTGATTTACCTGGTTATGCCATTGGTGGTGTAAGCGTGGGTGAAGGTCCAGAGCTGATGGAGAGAATCGTGAAGTACACAGCTCCGCTCATGCCGAAAGATAAACCACGTTACGTTATGGGTGTGGGGACACCAGAAGATTTGATTACCATTTGGGAAAACGGTATCGATATGTCGGATTGTATTATTCCAACCAAGTACGCACGCGGTGGAACAGTTTTCACTTTCCGTGGCAAAATTCGTATTCAGCATAAAAATTATCGTCGTGATTTTTTCCCACTCGATCCAAGTCTCGATGATTATGTTAACAAGAATTTTTCTCGCTCATACATCAAACATCTTTTTGATTCGAATGAAATTTTAGGTGCGATGCTCGTTACCCAGCATAATATTTCATTCTATAAAACATTAGCTGAGCGTGCTCGCGCTGCCATTTTGGAAGATCGCTTCTTCGAATTTAAAGAAGAGTTTTTAGCGAATTATAAAAAAGATTAATCACTTCATTTTCTTTCGATAGTATCCGCGAATCGCACCGATTTGATTGTGGCTCAATCCGCTGAGGTATGTTTTTAAAATAAAAAAGCGATAGAGGATTTCGGCTGAGATTAACCTGGCCTTCGGGGTATTGATATAAAGTAGTAAAAGGGCCAAGCCGAATTCGGTTATGTCGTATTTTACTCCCTTACGTTTTTTACCTTTAGCCCCAGCTAAGTAGCTGTTTTTAATCAGGTTTTCATTGAGCCCAAATTTGGGCTCAATGCCTAATTCCTGCTCACATTTACGAATTGCTCTGAGAATATGCTTATGTTCAATTTCAAACTTCCCCGCAATTTTCAGTGAATCCGTCACTGGTCCAAAAGGTGTGTCCCGAACCCACACGTCGCCCATGACATACTGGTTAACCAGAAAAGTAAGCGATATCTCCGGCGTAGTTCAAAAATGAAATGCGACTGGCCCTGCTCTTGCAAATAATCATTCAAAACAAAGAAATTTAGACTGAATTCAGTCCAATTTTATAAATACTTTAAACGCCTGTCTAATTTTTTGACAGAAGGAGAGATTATGAAAAAATTTATCGCATTATTTCTGATGACTGTGTCATCACAAGTTTTTGCTCAATCACTAACTGTTGACCAGTTTTACGCCAAGCTCGTGGCCAAGCAAGCGTCTTTAATGGACGTGAGAGTTGGGGATCAGAGCATTACTTCGCAAACTTTAATTGATCCAGATGATTCGTCCTACTCTTCTTCTGAACGTCAAACAGAAACAGTTGTTTTCCGTGCTGGTAATCAAGTTCATATTCATGAAAAATATGAATCAAATGGAGAAGTTCAATATGAAGAAATTACAATTGAAACACTTGTTCTTCCAACAAAAGAAGAACTCAAGGCCTTTAAAAAAATTGTTATGTTAAAAGATAATAAATTTCTCGTTACTATTGATGATGAAGGCGAAGTATATAATGTTACGATTGATTTGAACCAAAATATTCTAAATATAGTAAATGTATGTCTGCTTGCTGATGATGAATACTCTAAAGATAAAAAATGCAGTTTCACACGCAACAACGCGATTGATGAAAAGGCACTAGCAGAACTTGATGTGATTATTTATCTCAATATGACAAACGGTGATAATTACGCAAAACAACTATCTCAAAAATATGGTGAAATTCTTAAAGACTTAAAGGCAGAGCAGGAAGAAGAGCTATATATTGAAAACATCAAAGAGCAGACTAAAAAAGTAAAAGAAAACTAAGAAATATGGCCCCTCGTTTTTGCGAGGGGCTTTTTTTATTTAAGACTCGATTGCCAACGAAATAATCTTAGTTAACTTTTCCAAATTTTCATAAGTCACATTATGAAATAATGAAATTCGGAATTGGTTTTTACCAAGCTTGCGATATGAATCGATATCGTAAACCACTTTTAAATCACGTAATTTTTTAATCAAATCATCCGCTGAAAACTTCTCATCAAGATTGATGGTCGCTACCGCTTGTGATCTAAATTCATTTTGTTCAATAAATGGTGAAAGATAATCTTTCTTTTCTGCCCATGAATAAATCATGTCAGCTTTTCTTTTGGCTTCTTTTTCTACTTTAGCAAAGCCCAACTTGTTCATCGCCTTTAGTTGTTCGTTCACCAAATATAAACCCGTAATCCCTGGTGTATTATAAGTTTGATTTTCTTTCGAGTTATCAATCGCAAGTTTCCATTCCATCACTACTGGAATGTAACGACTTTTATCAGCCGCAATTTTTTCTGTACGTTCAATCGCTTTTGGCGACATGAAAGCAAAAAAGAGACCACCTTCTCCGGCAAAAACTTTTTGTGGAGAAAAATAAAACATATCGGTTTTGCTCACATCACATGCTATCTGCCCCGCACCTGAAGTCGCATCAACGGCGAGAATCGTTTTATCATTCACTTCACATAGTTTTGAAATCTGAACCCCCGTTGAAGTTTCGTTCAACGTCGTACAAATCATATCTGCATCACTTTTACTTTCTGGGTTAATCCCTTTACCGAAATCGACTTTGTATTCTTGAGCTTTAATCCAAGGAACTTTCTTGTGCGCGCGAAACCACTTATCAGAAAATTCACCACATACAAAATGTGCTGAGTTTTTTTCAACCATTCCCAGCGCCATCATATCCCATAAAAAAGTCGCGCCGCCGTTACCTAAAACGACTTGATAATCCTCTGGCAGGTTAAAATATTGGCGAAAGCCGTTCTGAACCTCTTTTACGAGGTTTTTAACCGCTGATTTACGGTGACTAGTTCCCATTAACTTTGAACCGGTTTCCGCTAAAGTCTTAAAATGCTCCATCGCGATAAGCGAAGGACCCACTCCAAAGCGAGGATCTGATGGAATAAGCTCTTTAGGCACCGTAAAATTTTCAAACATGGAAAAACTCCTGATTAAGATGATGGTTGTT